>NZ_VITD01000009.1:0-297257 GCF_007827755.1 Micromonospora sp. CNZ322 | reverse complement strand
ATCCTCAGCACCGCATCAGCATTGGTCACGCCTCATGATCCCTCGATGTGACGTCACCTGACCAGCCGACTCAAGATCGGCAGGACACGCCCTAGGCGGGTATCCGGATCTGCCGCTGACAAGGCTCGGCGATCGTGGGCGTGCTCCCCGGTCGACCGATGCGGCTGCGGGAGCCAGTGCTGGTGCCAACCAAAGCACTGAGCCGGCAGCTCACGATCGGCCGGCAGCCCGGTTTCGGGGGAGCAGGTTGCGAGCAGTGCCCTGAACGGCCTTGAACTGCGTCTAACGGCACCGAACGGCGCTCATAGGCGTGCTGCAGCCCAACGAGCACAACCGTTGCCAGGGCGTGTGCGGGGGATCAATCAGCGTACTGTGCGACTCGGTCCGCGTGAATGGGCGTCTCCGCAGTCTCGGCGCTGTCTGAGCCTGCGGAGACGCCGGTGGTTCAGCCGTTCTGCGGGCTGGTGTTGTCCGTGCCGCCGAGGCGGGCCAGGAACTCGTGGCACTTGTGGGCACGCGCGGAGTCCTCCGCCATGACCTGCTCGAAGAACGACGCGATCTCGTCTTGGCCGGCGTTCTTGGCGTCGCGGACGTATTGCCCGTAGTCGTGCCCCGCTTTGAGCGAGTGGTACTGCACGGAGATGAGGTCGAACGTCACGTCGTCGAAGCCGGTTTCTCCGGTAGCCATGTGCTCTCCTTCCCCTCAGGGCCGCGTTCGCACGCGTCGTCCAGTAGTCCTACCCATGCGGACGTCGTGCACTCCCGAAACCTCATGCCACGGCGGTGGTGCACTCCAACGCCGGCAGTCATGACGGTGTCAGGCTCTGCCGAAGACGGCACCGCTCTCTGAGCGCGCAGGGCGGCGGTGCTGTCTGCCGGCCCGTTGTCGGGCCCGTTCTTGAGACCATCTCGCTGCCGGGGGGGCTACGCCTCGTGCGCGGGGGACTGGTGCCGGCGCCACCAAGGGCCGACGCGGCGATCGCGGGGCAGTCGACCAGCCGGGCTGGGAGCGGGTGGCCGGCATGGTCGCTTCCGGCGGGGGTAGGTGACACGCACCTGAGACGAGGTGAGGTGGGACCACGGCCGGATCGTGGCTGCTGGGGCCGGACACCGGTGGCCAGGGCGAGCGCCCGACGGCGGTTCTGGTGGCGATACGTGACGACGGCGCAGCCGACAGCGGTCCCGGCTCGCAGACCTCGCTGACCGAGCTGCGCCGGCTCGCCGCCACCGACGGCCTGACCGTCGCCGACGAGGTGGTGCAGAGGCGGCCAAACCCCGACCCGGCGACCTACGTCGGCTCCGGCAAGGTCGACGAACGGCCGCGCTGGCCGAAAGCGCACACGCCGACCTGGTGATCGCCGACGGCGAACTGACCCCCGGTCAGGTACGCAACCTGGAGGAACGCGTTGGCGTGCGGGTGGTCGACCGCACGGCGTTGATCAGGCCGTGTTTGGCGGCGAGCGTCAGGACGGCGGCACCGACCTCGTCTGCCCGCGACCAGATGCACGAGAGGGTCAAAATCGCGTCGGAACGCTCGGGAGTCATGCTCCACACTCCGAGCCGGTCGATGTCATCATCGCCGAGACTTTCCAGCGGTGGGAAGCGGTGGAGCAGTGCTTCATAGAACCGCCCTACGGCGGGATGCGCGGCGAACACTTCTTGTGCGCCGTCGCCCCAGCGCTCCAGCTTTGCTCGCGCCTCGGCCGCAGTGACTGGTTGGTCCTCGTGCCAGACCTACAGGTCAAAAGTCACCGCAACCCCAAAGTGCCTCAGCCAGACCGGCGACGACAGCCTAGGTCCCGCGACCGTGCCCGAGAACCCGTGCACGGTCTGCCCGGACCGTGATCGCAACGGACAGCGTGGCCAGCAGTACCGACACCTCCTTGAGTTCGACGAGATGTCGCGATCCGTTGTTGGTGAGGCTTCAGCGGTGCGGCGATGGCATCCATCTGCGCAGCGGCCAGCCGTGTCTCGGCGGCGGCCCACGGGACGGCCTGGGACTTCTCATTGCTGTAGCGCCGGTCGAGCTGCTCGGTCGTCGGTCTCACCGCCCCCCCGAAACTGATTGCAGTTCGAAAGTGGTCGCGGTCACGCTAGCGCGACCGGTTGCGAAGTACCATCAGCGCGTGGGAGAGCGCAGGTCGGGATGCCCGATCAATCTGGCGGTCGAGGTGCTCGGCGATCGGTGGTCGCTGGTGGTGCTGCGCGACATGATGTTCGGAAACCGGCACTACTTCCGCGAGCTGCTGACCGGCTCCGAGGAGGGCATCGCCTCGAACATCCTCGCCGACCGGATGCGGCGCCTGGTCACCCACGGCCTGCTGTGGCGCACGGACGACGAGACCCACCGCCAGAAGATCCGCTACAGCCTCACCGAGGCGGGCGTGCAGCTCGTCCCGGTGATGGCCGCGCTGGGCTCGTGGGGCCGGCTGCACCTGTCGGCCAGCCACGAGCTCTCCGTGCGCGCCGAGCTGCTCGAGCAGGGCGGCCCCGAACTGTGGGACCGCTTCATGGACGAGCTGCGCGAACAACACCTCGGCATCCCCCGCCCACCGGGCACCCCGTCGGCCTTCGCCGAGCTGCAGGCGGCGTACGAGGCCGCAGTCGCCGGCGGCGCTCTCGAAAAGACATCATGAAGCCGCTGCTCACCGACTCTGGCATCCAGAACGCCAGCTCGGCGAGGACACCCACCACGCCTGTCCTGAACGGCCTTGAACTGCGTCCAACGGCATCGAACGGCGCTCAACTGCACCCACCCCTGCCTGAGGCTCCATGTTCTGCAGGTCAGAGTGGGTGCGGCGTCCTGTTTCACCGCGGAGTGCCCTGCGGTTTCGGGCAGCAGTCGACAGTTCTCCATGTTGCCTGGCGGGGGAGCGCGCGCAGGTCACGGTGGTAAGGAGCTGCTGGGTGGCCTGACCTTGCAGCATGCTAGCGATCGACATCAAAATCCGTCACAGTGGAACAAACGAACGCGAGCCGAACTCGATTTGCCTACCGCCGTTGCAGTATTAGGCCGAAGCCGTCCTCCTGGAGGTCAGGGCCCCAGTCATCGCGGCATTCCAAGAACGCGGCGTGCAGGCGGACAGTCGGCAGAATCAACTTGGGCATGCGGTCCCTGATCCTTTGCAGAGTGCTCCACGGTTCTGCACACCAGTCGACGAGGCCACTCCACGCGACCCTTCCTCGTGGCGCTCCCTCGCTCCACGGTGGACGTGCCCTCGTCCGGCGCGGCGACACGGCACTCGACCACCGCCCGGCCCGCTTGACACGGCATAAGGCCAGGTGTTGACTTGCGGTTATGAGACGGGCTTCAGCAGAAGAACAAAATCTTTTGCCCGGTCGAATGTGGCTGACCGCCAGATTTCTGCTCCGTCGTGGTACTACGCGATAATCGGAGTGATCGCGGGCGCTGCAATTGTGGCGAGTGCTTTTTTGTCGCAGTGGATCGCGGGCATATTTCTCGTCGCTGCAGCTCTATGTGTGGAAGTGACTAGCCGTATCGGGGCGAAGTCCTCCGGAACCAGTCTGCCCATTCCGGTCAGCGCTGTAGGCGTCGGTTATCTGGTAGCCCTGGCGGTAGTGCTGATCGGGTCCTTAATCATTGTGTGGACCGTGGTGCGTCCTGATGCCGGCCGGGTTCCTCGCTCAGGATTGCGAAGTGCAGCCAGGCGGCCGGGATGGCGAAACCGTCCACCAGCGTTCGCAGGTGCGGGCGTAGCTCCTTGAGCAGTGCATTGACCACGCCCGTAATGGCCTTGGCCCGCACCGGCGTCAGCCGGCCGTGCTCCAGGAACCAGCCCTTGTTGGCCTCGATGACGCTGAGCGCGTACAGGTCACGAACGCGGGAGAGTAGCGCCCAGACCGCGGTGTCTTCGAACCCGGCCGCAATCGGAAGCTGCGGCACTGCGCCGAAGATAAGAGTACGCGATCGAGCCACGATGGAATATGACAGTTGTATGACAGTTCTCTATCAACCCCAACAAATTCTGGAACTGCTCTCCCCGGTCGGGCGGCGACCCGCCGGTGGGAGGCGTTCCAGCGGGACGATCGACGCAGGCTGCATCAATCCTGCCTGGTCTGGCCGCTGTGGGCGATGGGTTGCGCAACATCCCCCGGACGACCAGTCCGGCACCGGTACTCGCAAATTTTTGTGTGCATATCCACAACCCTGCGGTGCCGACTGGATTTGTGGCGAGACCGTCGGTAGGTTTCGCCGCCGGGCCTATGTGACCCGCGGAATGTGATCGATGTTGATATCGACGAAGAGACGCGAAGATGGTGCCGGTGATGCGATACACCAGCCGGTTTCCGTCGAGAGGGGGATCGTGTCCGCGCTCATAGTGCAGTCGCTCTACAAGATTTTCGGCAGCCGGGCTGACGAAGCGGTACGACGCCTGGCGGACGGCAAGCCGCGCGCCGAGGCGCTCGCCGGGCTGCCGGCCACGGCCGCGGTGATCGATGCGAACTTCGAGGTACGCCCCGGCGAGATCTTCGTCGTCATGGGCCTCTCCGGTTCCGGAAAGTCGACCCTGATCCGGATGCTCAACGGCCTGCTGCAGCCCACCAGGGGAAGCGTGCGGGTCGATGGGGTCGAGTTGACCACGCTCAAGCCGGCGGCGCTGCGCAAGCTGCGCCGCGAGAAGATCAGCATGGTGTTCCAGCACTTCGCGCTCATGCCGCATCGGACGGTGCTGGAGAACGCCGGGTACGCGCTGGAGGTCGCTGGGCTGCCCAAGGCCGAGCGGCGTGAGCGGGCCATGGACGCGCTGCGCATGGTGGGCCTGACGGAGTGGGCGGACAACCTGCCGCACGACCTTTCCGGCGGCATGCGGCAGCGGGTCGGGTTGGCCCGCGCGCTCGCGGCCGGAACCGAGATCCTGCTGATGGACGAGGCGTTCTCGGCGCTGGACCCGCTGATCCGCCGGGAGATTCAGGACCAACTCCTGGAGCTGCAGGCCGAACTTGGCAAGACGATCATCTTCATCACGCACGACCTGAACGAGGCCATGCGGCTCGGCGACCGTATCGCGGTGATGCGGGACGGTCGGATCGTTCAGATCGGCACCGCCGAGGAGATCCTGACCGACCCGGCCAACGACTACGTGGCGCAGTTCGTCGCCGACGTCGACCGGACCCGGATCCTCACCGCCGCGTCGGTGATGGAGAAGCCCCAGCAGGTGCTCGACGTCAACGCCGGCCCCCGGGTCGCCGCCAAGGCGTTGCGGGAAAGCCAAACCTCGGTGGTCTACGTGACCGGTCCGATGAAAAAGTTCCTCGGCACGGTCACCGAGGACGAGGTGTGGCGGGCGCTCCGCGAGGGCCGTCCCCACCTCGACGGTTACGTGTCGACCGAGCGGGTCCGCACTGTCACCGCGGACACCTCGGTGGCCGACCTCTTCGCCGACTGCGCGGAAAGTCAGCACCCGGTGGCCGTCCTCGACGAGCGCGACCGGCTGATCGGGGTGATCCCCCGGATCACCCTGCTCAGTGCGCTGGCCGCCGCGACCCCGGACGAGCCGACACAGGGCCAGGACCAGGTGGACCTGGTCGGAACGAAGGGAGAGCCGGCATGAGCCTGACGCAGTCGCCGCTGGACAGTTGGCTGCCCCGGGTGCCGCTGGGTGCCTGGACCGAGTCCGCCGTCGACTGGGCCACCGGCGCCCTCGGCCCGTTCTTCGACGGTGTCGCCGCCGTGGTCGAGGCGTTGGTGCGACCGCTCAACGACCTGCTCACCGGCGTACCGGCCGTGGTGGTCGTTCTGGTGCTCGCCGGGCTCGGCTGGTGGCTGCGCGGGTGGAAGTTCGCCCTCGGTACCGCGGTCGGCCTCGGCCTGGTGGCCGGAATGCCGTACTGGGAGGAGACCATGAGCACGCTCGCGCAGGTGCTCGTGGCCAGCACTCTGGCGTTGCTGATGGCTGTCCCGCTGGGTGTGCTCGTCGCCGAGAACAAGCGGGCCTCCGCGGTGGCCCGGCCGGTGCTGGACCTGATGCAGACCATGCCCGCGTTCGTGTACCTCATTCCGGCGATCTTCTTCTTCGGCATCGGCACCGTGCCGGGCGTGCTGGCCACCCTGGTTTTCAGCATGCCGCCCGGCGTCCGCCTGACCGAGTTGGGTCTGCGCCAGGTCGACAAGGAAATCGTCCAGGCCGCCGAGTCCTTCGGTGCGCCGCCGTGGATGGTGCTGCTGCGGACCAAGCTGCCGCTCGCACTGCCCACGATCATGACCGGCGTCAACCAGGTCATCATGCTGGCCCTGTCCATGGTGGTTATCGCCGGCATGGTGGGCGCCGGCGGCCTCGGCGACGTGATCATGTTCGCGTTGTCCCAGGTGGAGGTGGGCAGCGGCTTCGAAGGTGGGATCGCCGTCGTGATCCTCGCCGTGGTACTCGACCGCCTCACTGACTCGGCGGGCGACCGTTTCCCGTCCGCCCGGGCGCAACGCCTCGCGCGGCAGGCCGCCTGACCGTCGCTCTCCGCCGGCAATTCCGTTTCCCGCCTACGCGGGGTCAGCCGGCATACCCGAAAGAGGAAGGACAACCCTTTTGTTCACGACACTGAAGCGCGCTCTCGCGCTCACGGTGACCGCCACCCTGGCTCTCGGTGGTGCTGCCGCCTGCAGTGAGCAGGACGACGCGTCCGACAGCGGCAAGAAGATCACCATTGGTTACATGGCCTGGGACGAGGCGATCGCGGCCTCCCACCTGTGGCAGGACATCCTGCAGGACAAGGGCTACGAGGTCGAACTCAAGAACCTGGAGGCCGGTCTCGTCTACGGCGGTCTCGCCAACGGCGACATCGACCTGTTCCTGGACAGCTGGTTACCCCAGACGCACGCCTCCTACCTGGAAAAGTACGGCGACAAGCTGGAAAAGCTCGGCGTCTGGTACGACGACGCCAGCCTGAGCATCGCCGTGCCGAAATACGTCGAGGGCGTCAACTCGCTGGCTGACCTGGCCGGCAAGGCCGGCAGCTTCGACGGGGAAATCATCGGGATCGAGCCGGGTGCAGGTCTGACCAAGGCCACCCAGGAGAAGGTCATCCCCGAGTACGGCCTGGACGGCAAGCTGAAGCTGAAGACCTCCTCCACCCCGGCGATGCTGGCCGCCTTGGACGGCGCGATCGCCGACAAGAAGCCGATCGTTGTCACCCTCTGGCACCCGCACTGGGCCTACGCCAAGTACGAGTTGAAGGACCTCGCCGACCCCAAGGGCACCCTCGGCCAGGCCGAGCAGATCAACACACTCGCCCGCACCGGCTTCGGCAAGGACTTCCCCGAGGTCACCGCAATGCTGAAGAAGTTCAAGATGGACGGTGAGCAGCTCGCGTCCCTGGAGGACCTGATGTTCAACACCCACAAGGGCGACGAGGAGAAGGCCGTCGAGGAGTGGCTGAAGGCCAACCCGGACTTTCCCAACACGCTCTCCTGAAACCGCATGACTCGTGGGGCCCTGCCGATTCGGCGGGGCCCCTCGTCGTCTCCGCCAGTCGCTCGACGGCGCGTCACGAACGGGCACGGCGAGCCGTCACGAAAACGGGCCGCAAGCGTCATCGATTCGTCGTCTAGTCCCGGCCGTTCCTTGGGTAGCGAACAAGAATCAGACGCCACGGAAGGAGCAGCTCATGCCACACGACATGACGGCGATTCTGGTCAAGCTCAGTGACTCCGGGCGTGCATGTCGTTATTGACGTGTAGCCGAGCTGCGGTACCACTGCACGCCGTTGGCCGCGAGGTCGCGTCCGGCCCTCGCGACCCCGGCGAGGTGGAGGCCCTCGGGGGTCATGCGTCGGCGCTGTTGATCTGAGCCCAGACCGTCTTGCTGTCGCCGAAGGCAAAGAAGCGTCAGTCGTTTGCCAGGGCGCTGATGATGGGTAGACCTCGGCGCCTTCGGCCGGATGGCCCAGATCCGCCACCGTCGTTCGCGCCGTGCATGTTGCCGTGGTCGGTGATCGCCACAGCTGCGCGGTGTGCCTGCGGTCTGGTCCCGGACGCTGGTTCTCAGCGAGCCCGGCAGGGCGCTAACCGTGATGTCGACCTCGGTTCCGGCATGTTGAATGCGGTCACCGACGCGGTACTGCCGTCCGGTGAGGATGCTGATCCATCCGGCGAACGCGCCGATGACCTCCTGCATGGCCAGCGCGAGACCGGCGGCGAGCAGGCCGACGACCACGCCGATCCGGCCGGCGAACGGCTGCCACAGCAGCGCCAGTGCGAACAGCAACACCACGACGGTCAGGTAGTGCACTGCCTTGCGTAGGTAGTAGCGGTTGCTGGGGTCGGCGACGCGCAGGGTGGCCAGGCGACCGGCGACTCCGGCGAGGACGACGGCCAGCACGATCAACACGACGCTGGTCACGAGGCGACCACCCACGCAGCTCGTGTCCCAGACAGCCTCCAGCAACCGCTCCATACTGCATGCCCATCCTCGGCGGCAACAGCCGGTTGATGTCCCTTGCGTTGGTTCAACCATAGGCAGCCGTCTGCGGCGGAATCTCGGGAAACGCCCTGGTGCGGGGCAAGCCCAGCCGGAAGAGTGGCGAGGTCCGGACGGCTGACCTGGCGGGACGGCCACCGCCTCGGGCCGCGCTGGATGCCGTTGTCGTACCGGGCCTGATCGCTGTCGTCGGTGAGGCCGCCGAGCGTCCCGGCCACCGCCGTTGCGTTCCCGCACGCCGAGAACGGCACCGTCGGCGGGCCGTTATGATCTGCGAAGTCTGTGGAGCGCCGGGAAGTCTGGTCGGCACCGTGTTGAACCCTGCGACCCGGAGGTTTCCTGTGCTGCTCCTCTGCTTCGCCGCTGTCCTGCTCGCCGCCGTGCTCGTGTCGGCGCTCGCGCACCGGACGATCCTGTCCACGGCGGCGTTGTTCCTGGTCGCCGGGTTCGTCCTTGGTGAGGACACCACCGGGGTGTTGCACCTGCAGGCCGACTCGCCGATCGTGGCTCAACTGGCCGAATTGGCCCTGTTCGCGGTGCTGTTCAGCGACGGGATGCGCGTGGGCTGGGCGGATCTGCGTAGCGCGTGGCGGCTGCCCGGCCGGGCGTTGGGCTGGGGTCTGCCGCTGACGCTGCTGGTGACCGCAGTGCTGGCGCATTATGTGGCCGGGTTGGGCTGGGCGGAGGCCCTCCTGATCGGGGCGATCCTGGCGCCCACGGATCCGGTGTTCGCGGCCGCGTTGGTCGGCAACGACAAGGTGCCCGCGCGGCTGCGGCACCTCCTCAATGTCGAGTCCGGGGTGAACGACGGACTAGCGCTGCCGTTCGTGGTGGTGCTGCTCGCGGTCGCGGCCGGCTCCGACAACCTGCACCTGGGTGAGTTGACCACTGAACTGGCCGTCGGCCTGGCGATCGGGGTGCTGGTGCCGCTGGCGGCGCTCGCGCTGGAGCGAACACGCTTCTTCGCTGCCTCGGCGGCGTACGCGCCGCTGAACGGGGTCGCGATCGGGCTGCTGGTGCTGGCGCTCGGCAAGGCTACCCACGGTAATCTGTTCCTTGCCGCGTTCGCTGCCGGTATCACTGTCGCGACCTTCGGGCCCCGGGAACGTGCGGCGTTCGAGCATTTCGGGGAGAACATCGCCGAATTGCTCAAGCTGGGGGCGCTGCTGGTGTTCGGTGCCCTGATCTCGGTGGAGTTCCTCGGCGACATCTCCTGGACCGGTTGGGTCTTCGCCGTTCTGGCCATCGTGGTCGCCCGTCCGATCGCACTGTGGATCTCCTTCCTGCGCTCAGGGCTGAGCCTGCGGGAGCAGGCGGCCGCCATGTGGTTCGGGCCCAAGGGCTTCGCCTCGGTGGTCTACGGCCTGCTGGTAATCGAGTCCGGCATCGCCGCAGCCGACGAGATCTTCCACCTGGTTGCGCTCACGATCGTCATCTCGATCCTGGCGCACTCCTCGACCGACGTCGTGATCGCTCAGGCCTTTGACGACACCCGCGACACGCCCAACTGGCACGACGCGCTGCGCCGGGTGCGTCGACGGATAGCGGTCCCGAGTCGGCCTGACGGCGACCCTGCGGCGATTGCCGCACCGGACATCGACGGTGAGGCCGAGGACGGTCAGGCAAACGCGAAGTAACGGAGCGGGTGGCGCTGACGGCGATGACGTTGCCACCGAGGCCGACGTCAAGCGCGAGCGCCACCATGGCAGGGGATGACGGCAAGGTCACGGCTCGCACGATGACTCCGGCGCTCTGAGACGCCACCGAGCCGGCGGTCTGCAGGTGGGTGACGCGACGTCTGAGTGCGGCCAACCCTTACCGTGTTTGTGATGGGGCTGGTCACGCACTCAGGTCACGTCGGCGGTAGCCGACTGTGCCGGCGACCACTCCTGCCGCGGCGATGCCGACCATCACCAACGCTGCGAACCGGGCCGGTGCGGTGGTCGGTACCGCGGCCAGGTGCGCGAACGGGGACAGCGCACGGATCCAGGTGGGCGCGTTGATGCTGTCGGCGATGACCTGCCAGATGAACCCGCCAGCGGCCGGGAGGGCGCCGATCGCCGCGACGGCGCGCGGTGCCCATCCGATCGCCAGGACAGCAGCTCCCAGACAGAGCAGCACGACCGGCACGACGTTCCAGGCCCCGGCGAGCGCGTCGCCGACCCCAAGGCCGGCCTGAACAGTGGTAGTACCGGCCCACATGGCGATGCCCGCGACCGTGATCAGGACCAGCGCGGCGCAGCCAGCGACGACTGCCTCGGCGCCCAACAGCCGTACCCGGGTCACCGGTGCGGCCAGCAGCAGGGTGAGACGCCGGGCGTTCTCGTCCCCGGCGACGGCGGCGAGCCGCACGGCGACGAACACCCCGACCGGAACGGCCAGCAGCGCGTACAGGGTGGCCGCGTAGCCCTCGACCGTGCCGAGGGCGGGGAAGCCGGCCTGGGCCGCCAGGGTCGCGAACTCGGGATTGCCGGTCAGGAATTCGGTCATGGACCGGGCGATCAGGCCCAGGAGCAGGAAGTACGCGCCGATCCCGGCCGACCACGCGACCAGCGGCCGCGTGGTGCGCCGTACCGCGAAAGCGACCACCGAACCGAGCAAGGCGGTACGCGCCGGCCGGCTGCCGGCCGTAGCAAGAATCCCCGCGCCGACGTCACGCCGCGCCGCGAGCCGACCGGCCAAGGCCAGTAGCAGCAATGCGGCGCACGTCAGCACCGACACGGGTAGCCCTCGATTGGTGTCGAACGGGCGGGTGAGCGCCAAGAGCCCGATCGGGGACAGCCACCGGAGCCAGGCCAGCGTGGGTACACCGTCGCCGACCATCCGCATGAGGAGCCCGACGACCAGGACGCCGGCCGCGACGCCGTTGGCCGCCGACCGGCTGACGAACAGCTGCGCGGTGACGCCCCCGACGGCGACGAAGAAGAGCCCGATGGCAGCGAGCCCGGTTCCGTGCAACAAGGAACCCGGGGCGTCCACTCCCGTAGCGATCATCGCCGCCGCGGTCGCCGCTCCGACGAGGACCGGTACGACGGCCAGGACACCGAGGTGCTGGCGGACAGCCTCGGCGAGGGTGGTGGGGCCGGACAGCAAGAGACTCCACCGGCCGGCGTCCTCCTCACCACGGGTGATCCGGGTGGCGGCGAGCATTGCCCACACGCCGAGCAGGACGGCCAGGACGGTGCCTGTGCGCCACACCGTGAACCCGCCTGCCTGGTCGAGTGCGATCGGTTCGCCGAAGAGGGTGCGGATCGCGGGGTTGCGGGCCAGCGCCGCCAGGGCGGTCGGATCCAGCGCGTCCGTGCGGTAGCCAGCCACCACCAGGGCGGAGATGCCCGCACATACGGTGGTCACGACCAGGGCGCCGTGGCGTACCTGGCGCGCTGCGAGCCCTCTCAGTGCCCGCTGCGGGTGGGCTGCTGTCGTTGTGGTCGCGGTCATCGGGCGTTCTGCCCGTAGTAGGCGAGGAAAATCTCCTCCAGGCTCTGCTCGCGGACGACGATCGTTGCCACGTCAGCGTCGGCCAGGGCGCGCAGCGCGGCGGCGGGGGAGCCGTTCAGGGTGAACCGCACGGTCGTGGCGCCATCGCTGTGCAGGCCGTCGACGCCGAGGACGCCGGTGAGGTCCGGTGGCGCGCCGGTGAACGTCGCGGCCACCTCGGTCTGGTGCAGTCGACGCAGCTGCGCGACGGACGCCACCTCGACCAGTTCGCCAGCGCGCAGGATGCCGACGCGGTCGCAGACGGCCTCGACCTCGGCGAGCTGGTGGGAGCTGAGGAACACCGTCTGCCCGTTGTCGCGGGCAACCCCGACCGCCTGCCGGAACTGCATTTCCATGAGCGGGTCCAGGCCGCTGGTTGGCTCGTCCAGCACCAGCAGAGGCGCCCGGGTGGCGAACGCCGCGATTAGAGCGACCTTCTGCCGGTTGCCCGTCGAGTAGGTGCCGGCCGGTTTGGACACATCGAGTGCGAATCGTTGGACGAGCTCGTCGCGGTAGGCGGTGTCCGTGCCAGGGCCGATGCGGGCAAGTAGGTCCAGCACCTCCGCACCGGTCATTCGTGGCCACAGCGCCACGTCCGCAGGCACGTAGGCGAGCCTGCGGTGGGCGGCGGCGACGTCCGTGGCGTCGTTGTCGAAGATCCACGCCTGTCCGGAGGTGGGTCGGGCAAGGCCGAGTAAGAGCCGGATCGTGGTTGATTTTCCGGCGCCGTTGGGGCCGAGAAACCCGAACACCTCGCCGGCCGCGACGTCGAGGGTGAGGTCATCGAGGGCGAGTAGCCGCCCGTACCGCTTGGACAGATTTTCGGTGCGCAGGGCAGAAACGCCCATCGGAGCCTCCAGGAGCCGCAGCACGACATGACCTGCCGACCAGACTTCCCGGCGCACCTGACCTGAGAGTACTCCCGGCAGCCAAGGCTCGGGGACCGCCCGGCTGCACGGTACGAACGGCCTTGGCGCCGCAGGGAGCATCGTCAAGGATGGTGCGGGCCCACACTGGCGGCGTTCGGGCTGTGGTTTCCGATGTCCGGCAACGGCATCAGCGAGTTGTCGGCCGGATGCGGACCTGATGCCCGGCCGGAAAGCCGACGACGATGTGGGCATGACAAGCGACATCGCTCTACTCACCGAGGACCTGACCAAGTTCTATGGTCAGCGTCGCGGTATCGAGGGGCTCAGCCTGGAGGTTCGGGCCGGGGAGGTGGTGGGTTTCCTGGGACCGAACGGAGCGGGGAAGACCACCACGATCCGGCTGCTGTTGGACTTTCTGCGCCCGACTCGTGGACACGCGTCTGTGCTCGGGCTCGACCCGCGCAGGGACAAGGCCGCGCTGCACCGTCAGATCGGCTATCTGCCCGGCGAGCTCGTGTTTCCCGGGCGGGACAAGGCGGAAGATCTGCTGCGTTTCTTCGCCGCGGCACGTGGCGGCGTGGCCTGGTCGCAGGTGACCGAGTTCGCGGAGCGGCTCGACCTGGACCTCTCGCGCTCGGTACGGACGATGAGTAAGGGCAACAAGCAGAAGGTCGGGTTGGTGCAGGCGTTCATGCATCGGCCGGCGGTGCTGGTCCTGGATGAGCCGACCAGTGGGCTGGATCCACTCATGCAGCAGGAGTTCCTGGCCATGGTCCGCGACGCCAGTGTTGCTGGGCAGACCGTCTTCATGTCCTCTCATGTCCTGGCCGAGGTGCAGCAGGCGGCCGACCGGGTCGCCATCGTCCGCGACGGCCAGTTGGCAGCGGTCGAGCGCGTTGAGTCACTGGGGAAGCGGGCGGTCCGCGCCGTCGAGATTCATTTCGATGACCCGGTGGACCCGGCAGAGTTCAGTGTCCTGCCCGGAGTCAGTGACGTGGTGGTGTCCGGGCCGGTGCTGAAATGCACCGTTGACGGCCGCATCGACCCGCTGATCAAGGCGGCGGCGCGTCATGAGGTGGTGGACATGTTGTCGGCCGAACCCGACCTGGAAGAGACGTTCCTGTCGTTCTACTACCACGGGGAAGGAGCCGGCGATGCTTCCCGCGCTGGTGCGTAAGACCTGGCGTGACGACCGCCTGGCACTGATCGGTTGGGCCGGTGGCGTCGCCGCTTTCACCGCCATCTACACCTCGTTCTACAGCCAGTTCCAGGGTGCCGCGGAGCTGAAGCAGGACGCGCTGCCCCAGGGCATGCTGGACTTCCTCGGCATCGCCGACATGCTGTCACCCGCCGGCTATCTGCAGGCGACCATCTTCAGCCTGGTCGGCCCACTGCTGGTCCTGATGTGCGCCATCACGCTGGCAGCCCGCACGATCGCTCGGCCGGAGGAGGACGGCGGCATGGAGCTGATGCTGGCCAATCCGGTCTCGCGAGCCGCTTTCGCCTGGCAACGGGTGGCCGCCGCCGGCAGCGCGCTCACCGGGATCGCCGCCATCCCCGGGATCCTGCTGATGATCATTGTCCCTGGGATCGGCATGGACATCCCCCTGTCCAACGTCGCCGCCGCGTCCGCCGGCCTGGTCGCCCTGGTGTGGAGCTTCGCCGGCGTCGCCTTCCTCGTTGGCGCCGCCACCGGAAAACGTGCTCCGGTCCTCGCGATCACCGGTGGCCTTGCCGTGGCCACCTACATGGCCAACGCCATCGGCGGCATGCTCGACGGGTGGCACTGGGTGCGATGGCTGTCACCGTTTCACTACTTCATCGGCACTGACCCGCTACACACCGGCTGGCACCCGACCGAGCTTCTCACCCTCGTGCTCCTCGGTGCGGTAACCACGATCGCCGGAGTCATCGTGTTCGACCGCCGCGACATCGGTGTGTAAACCTGAGGCTGGTGGCCTCCGGTTACCGGCGGCCCCCAGCACGCCGACAAGGAACAGCCCATGAGCGACGACAATTGGCTGGCGGCCAACTGCCAGGATCTGCTGTACGTCCCGGCTGGTGCCCGGCCTCAGGCAGCGGTCAACCTGGGTGCCCGCGCAGCGGATGAAGGGCTGACGCTGCGCGAGCTCGTTACCGGCCTGCTAGATGCCACCACTGCCCACTGGAACGCCACCCCGGTCGCGTCGACCGACACCGCCGTCGCCGTGCATTCCCGCGCCGAGACACTGCTGGACACCGCCCGTGTCCTGCTCACCGACGCCGTGGACGGGTACACCCGGCAAAACCGTGTCGAGCTGGATCGTCACGACAACGAACGCGCCACCTTCGTCAACGACCTACTCACCGGCCGCGCCGACCCGGGCGGACTGGCCGAGCGCGCACACCGATACGGCATCCGCCTGTCGGCCACCCACACCGTCCTCATCGCCCGTGCGGCCGGCCTGACTTCCGGCATCACACACCGCATCGATGCCGTACTTGCCTCCAGATTCGGCGAAGGCAACACCCTCACCACCCTGCGCGACGGCGATTTGGTCTGCATCAGTGCTGGCGGTCTGCGCGGCATCGCGGCCGAACTCGCCCACCTGCTTCTGACCGAACTCGGTGCGGGCAACTGGCAGATCGCCGTCGGCCGCACCCAACCTGGTGTGCACGGTTTGGCCACGTCCCTCGACGAGGCCCGCCAAACCCTCGACTACGCCGTCAGGCTCGGCTTCAGCACGCCCGTACTCAATGCTGCCGACCTGCTGGTTTTTCCCGTGCTGCTGCGTGACCGCGACGCCATCACCGACCTGGTGACCACGGTCCTCGGGCCACTGACCACGGCTCGCGGCGGTGCCGCCCCGTACCTGGAAACCCTGACCGTGCTCTTCGACAACCAGGGCAACCACACCGCGACCGCTCGGCAGATGCACCTGTCTGTCCGCGCGATCACCTACCGCCTTGACCGCATCCGCGACCTGACCGGCTACCACCCCGGCGAAGCCACCCAACGGTTCACCCTGCAAACAGCCGTACTCGGCGCTCGGCTGCTCGGCTGGCCACCGTAGCCGAGCTCAGGACGGCCTTGTCGTGGTCGGCTGCTCCTCGTAGACGTCCGGCACCCCGTCGGCGTCGCTGTCGCGCTCCTCCAGTGCGCAGACACCCTGGTAATGCCGGTTACGAGCGCGTAGGACGACGGTTGCCAGCAGCGCCGACAGCAGTGACCCGAGCAGAACGCCAATCTTGGAGTGGTCGTCGCGTTCGGTGCCGGCGCCGAACGCCAGCTCGCCGATCAACAGCGACACCGTGAACCCGACCCCGGCCAGCAGCGCCAACCCCACCATGTCCCACCAGGCGAGCCCTTCCGCGAGCCGGGCCCGGGTGAACCGCTGCACGAGCCAGGTGGCACCGAGGACGCCAGCCGCCTTGCCCACCACCAACCCCACCATCACGCCCAGGGCGACCGAGTCGGTCAGGGTCGCGCCGAGGCCACCCGCCCCGGCAACCGAGACTCCGGCGGCGAAGAACGCGAAAACCGGGACCGCGACCCCGGCTGACAGGGGCCGGATGCGGTGTTCGAAGTGCTCCGCCAGGCCAGGGCCAGGCCCCGGCTTGCGGCGTAGCACCGGAACGGTGAAGGCCAGCGCGACCCCGGCGACGGTGGCATGCACGCCGGAGGCGTGCACCAGCGCCCACGTCGTGACCGCCAGCGGTAGCAGCAGCCACCAGGACCGCACCCGGCGCTGAACCAGCAGACCGAACAGCGCCATCGGGGCCAGAGCGAGCAGCAGCGGCCCGAAGTGCAGGGCACTGGTGTAGAAGACCGCGATGATCACAATGGCCAGCAGGTCGTCGACCACCGCGAGGGTGAGCAGAAACGTGCGCATCGCCGAGGGCAGGCTGGTGTTGATCACGCCGAGCACGGCGAGGGCGAACGCGATGTCCGTGGCGGTCGGGATCGCCCATCCGGTCAACGCCCCGTCGCCGGCCCCGACGTTGAACGCCACGTAGATCAGCGCCGGCAGTGTCATTCCGCCGAGCGCGGCGGCGACGGGCAGCATCGCTCGGCGGGGCTCGCGTAGATCACCGGCGACGAACTCGCGCTTGAGCTCCAGCCCGGCGACGAAGAAGAAGATCGCTAGCAGGCCATCGGCGGCCCACTGCGCCAATGAGAGGTCCAGATGCAGCGCCTCGGGGCCAACGGTGACGTCGGCGAGTAAGCGGTACGCGTCGGACCAGGGCGAGTTCGCCCAGGCGAGAGCGAGCACGGCGGCGACCAGCAGCAGCACCCCACCGACCGTTTCGGTCCGGAGAATGTCTCCGATCCGGCGTACCTCAGGCCAACTCCTGCGGCTGAGCAGGAGTGGCGTGCCGTTAGCCGGGGGGCGGCTCATCGTGGTCCTCCGGTGGGGTCGGTAACGAAATCGCCGACCAGTCTTCCCGGCACACCGGCTACTACGTTAGCCAAACGACGACCATCAGCCTGTCACCGCGCCTGAGAACGGGAGCGTGTCATCCACGGCTAGGCAGCGTGCAGCCTGACCGGTCATTCGCGCCTTCGACGTGGCTCTGAGCCGTGTCACCGGTGGCTACGCCGCGGGCCGCTGAGCCGCAGTGTGTTGCAGATGTCGAAGACGCCCGGCACGTCGTAGGCGAGGTCCGCCGCGACCTGCCGCGCGTTCGCGTTACTCACCACGCCGGCGAGGATGACGACTCGGTTCTGCACGGCGACGGTGATCTGTTGGCGCCGCGTGGTCCAGTCGATGCTCAATCGCTGCGCGACCAGCGCCTCAAGTCTCAGGTCCTCATGGTCCGGCTCGGGCTGGCGCGAGGTGTCGGCGAACCAGTTCTCATCGGGCAACGGCCATGGCATGTACACGGTCAGCTCCTTGATTGTGACGAGGCCGGACGGGATAGGGACGGCGAGCCAGTGACGTCCTCAGGCCGGTCAGAAACCCGATCGGATGGAACTCATGAACTTGAACGGAAACCGGCCTGACCGTGCTTGGGCCTGGCCTTTTGGTGCTGGCGCTGCGTCGTCTCCGGTTCAGGGGGAGTCGGATGGGTCGGGCCTGGCGGTGGCCACGACGAGTACAACGCCGATGCCGGCGAGGCCGGCTTGGACGACCAGGTTCAGGAGGTTGAGGGTGCTGGTATCGACACCTGCGAGACGGGCGACAATGCTGCCCGCCAGCGCGGCGACCACCCCGACGGACACTGTCAGCCAGATCGGGGCCTCCTGGCGTCCTGGGACGACGAGCCTGCCGAGCAGGCCGACAGCGACGCCGACGAGGAGCGCGGTGACGAGACCAACGATGCTCATGGGCTCCCTCGGATCTCCTTCAAGTACGAGTGCTACGACAATTGAGGGCCGGTTCTCAAGATTCGCCGCGCCATCAGCGGCCATTCGAATGGCCACTGGCTTCTTGTGATCCGATGCCAGGGGTGTCGGTTGTCGCTACCGGCGGCGAGGATGCCTTCGGTCCGGAGGAGCGCGATCAATAACGGGTGGCGGCGGTGGCGGTTGGCCGTTCCGACACCGACCCCTTGGACAGTTGGGCGAGGGCGTCTTCGCGGCTGTCGAAGATGGGGAAGGCTCCGTCCAGGCGCATCGTGTGCAGGACGGTGCGGATGAACCGCGACGGTGCGGCCAGGCAGAGGGTGGCCCCACGATCTCGGGCTTCGCGGTGGGCGCGGACGAGGTGACCGAGGCCGGTGGAGTCGATGAGGTGTACTCGGCTCAGGTCGACCACGACGTGTCCGCCCATGTCGGCTGCGTGCCGCAGGGCGGTGCGCAGGGTGTCCCCGGTGTCGAGGTCGACGTCACCGCCGGCGGCGACAACGGTCACGTCGTCGAGGTGGTCGATGCCGAGGATGCCACCAGGACCGTGGTCGCCGCACGACGCGTTGCCGCCACCAGGGAGCGGCAGCAGACTGCAGTGCGGGCAGCGGTGCGGGCCGGTGGCGAACGGGGAACCGCTCCAACCCTGTTCGGACACCAGGGTCCAGACGACCTCGGCATCGGGGAGCACGCACGCGGTGGCCTTGACGCTGTCGCCGCAGGCGTCGCAGATCAGGGTCATCAGGTGGTCGTCCGGGACAACGGTCATTCTGCTGGTCCTTCCTGGGGCCATGTCTACCGATGGGGTGGGACACGGCGATCGTGCAGAGCTGATGCGGAGGCCGGCTCTCGAGCGTGATGTTTCCGGCGCTGATAGCCGTTGCGCCCGATGGTGGGCAGGGAAGCCCGCTGGGCGGTCGTCAGTGAGCGACTTTTACCGAGGCGCGACCATGAGCGACCAGCGTCGGCTGTGTGCGGATGGGTGCCTGCCCGCCGGGCGACGACGACGGGGCAGTGTCGACGACCGGCAGGATCTTGTCCAGGCGGGCGGCCTGCAGGATGCGCCGGATGCGCGGGTTCGGATCGCGGACGGTGAGCACCCCGTCGGCACGGGCCAACCGCCGGTGCACATCGAGGAGGAGGCCGATGGCAGCGGCGTCAATGTGCCGGCACCCAGACAGGTCGACCACCACCTGTGCGGGATGCAGGGCGAGCAGGCGGTCGAACACGGCTCCGGTCGCCGGCAGGCAGGCAAGGTCGAACTCCGCGACGCGCACCTCGACCAGCGGCAGCGTGCATGGCGTGGTTGCCAGTGGCCCTGTCACAGGCACACCCCTCTCCCTCCGCGGATCCGGTCGCCTGTCACCCTGCCGGGCGGGTTTGGCGGCCACCACGCAGATCTGTGACAGTTCCGTGACAAATCAGCCAACCGGCCGCCACGGTTGGCCTCCGAGCCGGTCCGCTGGGGATGATGCCGGGTATGACGGCCGTACTGGTGATCGAGGACGACGACCGCATCCGCTTGGCGTTGTTGCTCGCACTGGAGGACGAGGGTTACGACGCGGTGGGCGCGGCCACGGCCGAGGAGGGGCTGCGCGCTCAGCGCCGCGACCCCGCCGACTACGTGCTGGTCGACCTGATGCTGCCCGGTCTCGACGGCTTCGAATGCATTCGGCAGCTGCGCCGTGACGACGATGTCCCGATCGTGGTGGTCAGCGCCCGCGACGACACCCACGACATTGTCGCCGCCCTGGAGGCTGGCGCCGACGACTACGTCGTCAAGCCGGTGGCGATCAAGGAACTGACCGCTCGGCTGCGCGCCCTGCGTCGCCGGGCCCGTAGCGGCGTCGCAGGGCACACGCCGGAGCCGGTGCCAGTGCTCGTGGTCGGCGAGCTGGAGATCAGCCCAGACGGGGGAGAGGTGCGCCGAGCCGGCCAACCCGTACCGGTCACCCGTACCGAGTTCCGGCTGCTGTGTGAGCTGGCCGAACACGCCGGCCGGGTGCTGTCCCGCCAGCAACTGCTCGAACGGGTCTGGGGGTACGACAGCGGCGACGAACGGCTGGTCGACGTGCATGTCGGCCGGCTGCGGCAGAAGATTGAGTCGGACCCGGCGAACCCGCGGCACCTGGTCACCCTGCGGGGCCTGGGCTACAAGCTGCAGCGATGAGACGCCTCGGGCTGCGTACCCGGGTCACCGCCGCGTTCGCGGTCGGCGCGCTCCTGCTCTCGGCGTCGATGGCCCTGGTCTCGTACGAGCTGACCCGCCGCTCCCTGATCGACGAGCGGGAACGCGCCGCCCTGCGCGCCGCGTACTTCGACGCGACCGTCGTCCGCGCCGGGATCGACACCGAGACACCCGACGTCGTACAGGTGCTTCGGTCGCTGGACACGGGCGGGAGTCGGCGGCCGGTGCTGCACCTGGACGGCGAGTGGTATGCCCGCACCGCCGACCCCGGCACCACCGCCGCCATCCCTGTCGAGCTGCGCCGGGTCGTCACCGCCGGCAAACCCGCCGTGCAGCGGGTACGCGTCGACGACCAGCCCGCCTTGGTCGTCGGCGTGCCTCTGTCAGCGACGGCGACGTACTTCGAGGTCAACTCGCTGCGCGAGCTGGAACAGACTTTCCAGGTCCTGGCGCTCGCGCTGACCACCGTCGCGATCATGGTCGCCGGATCCGGCGCGGCCCTGGGCTGGTACGCCACCCGGCACGGGCTGCGCCCGCTGACGGCGGTCGCCGACGCGGCGGAGAAGATCGCCGCCGGTGATTTCACCGCCCGGCTGGACCCGGCCACCGACCCTGACCTGACCCGGTTGTCCTCGTCGTTCAACCAGATGGTCGACCAGCTCGCCCGGCGCATCGAGCGGGACCGGCGCTTCGCCGCCGACGTCAGCCACGAGCTGCGCTCGCCGCTGCAGACTCTCGCGGCGGCAGCCAGTGTTCTGGCCCGTCGTCGGGAACAGCAGGACGAGCGAACGGCGATCGCGGCGGGGCTGGTCGCCGACGAGATCGACCGTTTTCAGCGGCTCGTCAACGACCTGATCGACCTGGCTCGTAGCGACCAGCCCGCCCACCGTGCTCCCGTCGACGTCGTGGCGCTGGCCAGGGACGCCTGCCATGCCCTGGACCTGCCCGCGTCAATCGTCCGCCTCGCACCAGAGGTGTCCGCGACGTGGCTGGTCGAGCGGCGGCGTGTCGCGCAGGTGCTGGCGAACCTGTTGGACAACGCCGTCACCTATGGGGGTGGGCCGACGTGTGTCCTGCTCGATCGCGACGGCAGCGCGGGCGTCATCGAGGTCGACGACGACGGTCCGGGTGTGCCCCTCGAGGACCGTGAGGTAATCTTCGACCGCTTCGTTCGAGGGCGAGCCGCCCACACCCGGGGTGCCGGCGACGGCACCGGACTCGGCCTCGCGCTGGTCGCCCAGCACGCCACCGCACACGGCGGACACGTTACGGTCACCGACCGCCCCGGCGGGGGCGCCCGCTTCCGCATCACGCTGCCGGAGAGCCTGACGTGAACCATCGCCGATTTCTCGCCGTGGGGCTCGTCGCGCTGCTGACCGGCTGCGGCATCCCCACCGACAACGGCCCCCGCCCCGTACAACCGCCGCGCGGGCCGTTCCCGACCTCCGACCCCGCCGACACTGCGCCGGCCGGCCCGGCCACCGAAACCCTCTGCCTGGTTCGCGACAACCGGATCGTCCCGGTGCTCCGGCGCGTGGACCGCCTACCCACCATCGAGGACCACCTGCGGCACCTGCTCGCCGGACCCACCGAGGCCGAACGCGACACCGACCTGACCAGCGCACTGCCGGGGGCGGTCAACGCCGCCGGTGCGACAGTGACCGGCACCCAGGCGCGCGTCACGGTCGACGAACCCGGCGATGACGCCGGGCGCAGCGACGAAGTCCTCGCCTTCGGGCAGATCGTCTGCACTCTCACCAGCCGCGATGACGTCACCAGCGTGACGTTCCTGCGCGACGGCAGGCCGTTGGGCGTGCCCCGCGCCGACGGTTCACTGTCCGAACAGCCGCTCAGCCGAGCCGACTACGCCCCACTGATCACCCCACGGTAAGCCGGCCCACGTCGGGATGGCGGCCCACGAAAGGAGGTACACCCAGGGCTCATAACTGTGTGCCATCGCTCACCGCTCAGATGCGATGACGATCGAAAGAACCTGGCGTTGCTCCGACCGGCCGGGACGCTTGTCCCGCAAACCATTGGCCGGCAGTGACGATGTCGCCGCCAGTGCCGGCCTGGCCGCACAGGTCTTGCATGGCGACCGTACTTCTCGGCGATGTGCGGGCCTGCTGGCAGACGCTGATTGTCGGCGGGCTACAGGTTGTTGATTCGGGCCAGTAGGTCTGCCTCGGTCAGGTTTTCCAGGACCGCGTCCTGCTTGCGGCCCAGGACCGCCAACAGCTTCTCCTTCTCCAGCTTCTTGGCCGCCGCCTCCTTCGCCGCCTGGTCCTCCGTGAGGCGGACGGCGATGACGTGCTTGACGACCTCCAGCTTGGTCTCCAAGGTTGCCTTGGCCGGATTGGCCTCGGTGGCCACGAACGACTCGGTGTCGACGGCCTTGAGTTCGGCGTTGACCGCCTTGGCCACATCATCGAGGCTGAAGCCGGACCTGGCGGTCAGCGGAAGCTCCCACAGCTGTTCCGTGGTCAGCAGTCCCTTGGCCGACGGATAGCGGAACTTCTCCCGTGTGGCCTTCTCGAAAATGGTCACGGTAGCCTCTCTGGAATATCTGGATAGGGAATCAGAACTGGATGCTGATGAGGCGGCGCCGGCCGCCGGTCATGGTCACCTTGGCGACCACAGAGCTGCGGACCGTGGAGCTGAAGCCGAGGCCGGACAGCTGATCCGGAGACGGCTCGCACTTGGTGCGGTCGCCGAGAACCTCGAACACCTTGCGGTGCGGTTGCAGGTCGCCGCGGAGGAACTCGTTGTAGATCCCCCGCGTCGGCTGGTCGTTCACGCACCCCTTCAGGATGAAGAAGTAGTGCCGGTTGCCGACCTCGTTGTCGTCGAAGTAGTTCGGCGAGTACATGATGGTGGACACCGGTACGAACTGTTCGGTGGTGATGCCCCACAACTCTTTGCCCGCACTGCCCGCACTGCCCGGATGCACGTCCTTACCCGGCCGGAAAGCGGTGATCACCCCGCCGGCAACAGTCATCCGGCCCACCTCGACGGTCTCCTTGTGGCCGACCGCGCGCTCGTGGCTGTAATGCTCGATCTTCCCGTTGCTCTCTGTCTCGATCACGAAGCCGACCTGGGTGCTGTCCCGCTTGCGGTACTGGTTCACCTCGATCCGGTACTCACCGTCGGCGACACGGTCGGTCCAGGTGACGTTCTCCACCGGCTCGCGGGAGAGCGTCCCACTGGCGTTCATGTCGACGTCCAGCTTGTTGCGCTTCTCCTGGTACCAGATGTGGTCGCCGTTGGGTTCGTACACGTGCAGGTCTAGGTCGTCGTGGTTGAACCAGGACAGGCTCACCCGCAGCTTGCCGGTGACGTTGCCGCCGGCCCGCTTGACCTTCTCCCTGATCGAGTCGGTGACGTTGCCGCCGTACGACCAGCCGAAATCGTTGTCCCACTTGAACAACCGCGGAGCAGCCGGGCGCCGGCCGGTGGTGAGGCTGACGAGGTGCGGCTCGTAGGTGTTGGCGACCCACAGGTCGATGGTGGCGGCGCCGGGCAGGACGTCCTTCATGAAGGAGACCACGGGGACCTCCTCCGGCTTGGCGTCGCGAAGGAGCGCACCTGACGACCGGATGGTGGCCGCCTGCATGAGCAGCCCTTCGATGCCGTCCTTCATCCGTGCCTGGGTGTCGTTGTCGACCCACAGCACGTTGGTGACCGACACGTCGGACAGCTGGGCGAACCGTCGCTGCAACGACTCCTCGATGCCCAGCTCGGCAATGGTCCTCATGGCGGCCTTGACCATGCCCGGGGTGATCAACGCCGTGGGGCGCTGGTAATTCTGCGGCGCCACCTTCGCCTCGAACGACCGGACCGCCTGCTCCAGGTCGACGCCCGCGGCGAGATCCTGGACGAGGGTGCCGATCACCGTGTTGCGGAACCGGGCCGCCGGGTTCATGGCGTTGGCGAAGACGAAGGCACGCCTGTCGGTCGCCTGGGTCCACCGGTTCTGCAGCGAGCGGAACTCGATCACCGCCCGGCGATGCTCCGCGCCCCGGTAGAGGGCGTTGTCGTCGACGAGGTCGACGACGGTGTCCAGAGCGTGCCGGGTCAGCTCGGCCAGGCCACGCTGGAAGACCTGCACCGCGGCTTCAAAGTTGCCCTGTGCCGCACCGACGTCATCGATGCGATGCCGCTCTTCCACCCGGCCGTGCAGGTGGTGCCACACCTCGACCTGGCCGTCGCGCAGCGTTCGGGTGGTCTTCGTCCCGTACTGCGCCTGGGCGGACCGGAAGATGGTGGACAACGGGAGCGAAAGAACGAACTCGTCCAGAGCGGCGGCGACGACGGAGAAGACCGGGTCGGATGCCGACACCCCGGACCAGACGGTACGAACCCGCCCGTCGTGGATCTCGACGACGTTGCCGAAGTGCTTGATGAAACCGCGGCAGGTCGAGCAGTCGTACTCGGATCGCTCACGGAACCGCAGATTGGTGCCGGCGGGGAAGGAGTCGAGAAAGGTGAGCCAGAGTGAGTCCCGGTCGAGACCGTCGCCGACGGCGTACAACTCACCCCTGGACATCGTGGACAGGCGCGAAGTCACATCCGTCACGAACTGCTGGAAATTGCCCACCGTTCCATCCCCCTTGATCGCCGGAGATGCTACGCAGCGAACGCCAATCGGAGAAACGCGTTTGCGGCTGTCCGCACGGTCACAGGCGGGCGCCGGCGGCCGGCGGTCACTCGACCGGAGCGCGTACGGCGGTGGGGTGCCGGGCACCGACGGTCAACACGACTGCGTGCGACATCGCGGTGGGCGCGGGAAGTCGGCTAACTTGCATCACCGTCCGAGACGTCATGCCTCAGTGCCGCCGCCTGCAGCGCTGCCATCACGGTGTGCCCTGGGTAGTCGATCAGCGTGGGGTAGTGCCGTCGGTGGTAACAGTCCCAGTAGCTGGCGATCCGCCGGCTGGTGAGCGCCACGAAAGCCGGGTTCTCGGCGGCAAATCGCCCGTAGACGGCGTCCGTGGGGCTGTGCGGAACAACCAGCTCCGGCGCGAGAACTCGCCGAATGACCAGCAGAATCTCGTCCACGTATTCGCCCATCAACTGCACCGCGAACGGCGCCACCCACGGTTGGATCAAGCCGACCACCCGCTCCAGCCGCCGTTGCCTTACCCGGCCATCGTGGTGTCGGGTGTACAGGCAATCCAGCACCGAACGCTGCGTGGCGGACAGCGCCGCCTCCGCGGCAACGGACGGCTCGTCAAAGTAGATCCGGTATGGAATCAGGACCGGCTCACCATCGACCAGCACACGGAACGGCGGCGTCGGCGCGTGCGGCGCCGGCGGTAGGACTGCCAACGCCTCCCGCACGTCATCACCGAGACGACGTGGGAAGGCAGCATCCAAGGCTGCGGTCTCACCCAACTCCGAGATCCCGAACTGCACGGCCGATCGTAGCCCCGGCGGCGGCGCAGCCATTACGAGACGTCCCTTAGACGAGAACCTGTCGCGAGCGCGATCACCCTGGACCGGCGAGACCATGGCCGCGCTCGACGTGATCCCGACGCCCGGACACACCGCACCGGACCAGTGACCTCCCGGAGCTCTCGGCCGCCCCTTGGGGGCGCCAGCTTCAAGACCACGAAGTCGATCACGACCTTCAGGACTTCGCTCGACGTCCGCACCCCTGCGGCGGTCAGGCGGAGGCCCGGCTTCATGAGAATCCGGGCCGCCCGCCGGGCGTACGCCCGTTGACCAAGCCGCTTACTCCGGCAGGCGGATTACCGGTGAAGTCAGGCGAAGAGGTTGCCGGTGATGTCGGCGTAGAAGTCGGCAGGATCGCGGGAGAGGGAGGCCTTGACGTTGGCGGTGGGCTTGTCAGCGATGACTTCGATCTTGCCTGCTTCCAGTCCGTCGAGGGCCTGGGCGACCACCTCGTGGGGCGCGAGCTTGGGGATGTCGACGCCGGCCGGGTGGACGTCGACGCGTAGCTGATCCGGCCCGACGGATGCGTCTCCTGGGCCTTGCCCACCGCGCAGGATCTGGACACCACCGCGCTGGTGCGTGCGCTCGGCACCTGGTTCGGCCACCCGGCCTGATCGGCGCATTAACGGTCGTCTCAGATTCGCTCGGTACGAAGTCGGCGTCAGATGAGCGAACTAACCGTGTGGAGGAAGCTAGTGATGGCAGTCAAGGCAGCGCCGCCCGGGGAAGCGCCGGCCGGTCGCTTGGCAGGCCGGTGGGTGCCATGGTTGGTGATCGGGTTGTGGGTGGCGTTGGCGGCGGTCATGGTGCCGCTGAGCGGGAAGTTGAGCTCGGTAACCACCGACAGAGCCGTGGACACCCTGCCGGCCAGCGCTGAGTCCACCAAGGTGGCGGTGCTGGAGGACAGCCTCCCCGGCGGTGAGGACAACACGTTCGTCTTCGTGTATCACCGCGCCGGCGGCATGACCGACGCCGACCGCGCGTCGGTCGAGCGCCACCACAACACCCTTGCCAAGCGGTACCCGCCGAAGGCGACGGCGGCGGGCGGCGAGGACGAGGAGGACTCACCGACGAGACCCTCCACCGACGGCAAGGCGATGATGTTCACCCTCGACGTGAGCACGACCTACGGCGCACCGGAGACCATCGTCGGCCCATTGCGTGAGGCTGCGAAGGACCGCCCCGCGGGCCTGGAACTCGACGTGACCGGACCCGCCGCGGTCGACGGCGACATGGACGCCGTCTTCGACGGCATCGACCTGCAGGTCTTCCTCACCACCGTCGTCGTCGTCACGCTCCTGCTGATCCTCACCTACCGCAGCCCGGTGTTGTGGTTCATCCCGCTCATGGCTGTGGGCGCGGCCGCGCTGACCGCGATGGCGACCGTCTACCTGCTCGTCAAGGGTTTCGGCATCGTGATCAACGACCAGAACTCGGCGCTGCTGACGATCCTGGTATTCGGCGTCGGAACGGACTACGCGCTGTTGCTCATCGCGCGGTACCGGGAGACACTGCACCACCACGAGAACGTCCGGGTCGCGATGGTCCACGCGCTACGCGGCGCGGCGCCGGCCATCGTCGCGTCCGCGGCCACCGTGATCGCTGGCCTGCTCTGCCTGCTCGTCGCCGACCTGAACAGCACCAGCGGGTTGGGCCCGATCGGCGCGGCCGGCATCCTGTGCGCGCTGGTGGCCATGCTGACCCTGTTCCCGGCGGTGCTCGTGGTGCTCGGCAGGCGGATCTTCTGGCCGGCCATCCCGCGGTTCAACACGCCCGGCCAGGAGAAGCCCGGGCTGTGGGGACGGCTCGGCACCGCCATCAGCCGCCGCCGGTGGGTGGCGACGCTCGGCTCGCTTGGAGTCCTCGGCGTGCTCGCCATCGGGCTGGCGGGCAACACCGGCGCCCTGCGGGAGCAGGACCAGTTCCTGTCCGCGCCGGAGTCGGTCACCGGCTTCACCGTCCTCCGCCAGCACTTCCCGGAGCTCGGCGGCCAGCCGATGACGATCTTCACGCGGCCGGCGTACCAGGAGCGGGTGCTCGACATCGTCCAGGGCACTCGCGGTGTGGCCCTGGCCGTCCCGGGGCAGACCAGCGGAGGCTGGGCCGACATCTCCGTGTTCCCGACCGACGCGCCGGACACCGCCGCGGAGTACGACACGATCAAACGGGTGCGTACCGCCGTGCACGCGGTGAACGGGGCGGAGGCGATCGTCGGCGGGCCGAGCGCGGAGAACCTCGACACCGAGGTCACCACCACCCGCGACGAGAAGCTGGTGATCCCGCTGGTGCTCACCGTCGTCCTGATCGTCCTCGGGCTACTGCTCCGAGCGATCGTGGCCCCGCTGGTCCTGATGGCGACCGTGATCGTCTCATTCGCCGCAGCCTTCGGCGGCAGCGTGTTCGTCTTCGACACGATCCTCGGGTTCAAGGGCGTCGACTATTCGGTGCCGCTGCTGGCATTCCTGTTCCTGGTGGCGCTCGGCATCGACTACAACATTTTCCTGACCAGCCGGGCCCGGGAGGAGACCGTGCGTCTCGGCACCGGAGAAGGCATGCTCAAAGCCCTCTCCGCCACCGGTGGCGTCATCACCTCGGCAGGCCTGGTCCTGGCGGCCACGTTCGCGGTCCTCGCCTCACTTCCGCTGGTGATGCTGATCGAGGTCGGGTTCCTGGTCGCCTTCGGCGTGCTGCTCGACGCCTTGCTGGTGCGGTCGGTCCTGGTGCCCGCCCTCACCCTGCTGATCGGCCGGCGGATGTGGTGGCCGAGCCGGTTGTCCCGACCGGTGGAGCTGCCGGATGATCAACGGCCGCTCGTGGAGGGGCCCGCGCCGCAACGGTGAGCGCGGCGGCACAGTCGAGATCCGGGACGGGCTCTTGCCCGTCCCGGATCTTTGTCATGGCCCGGCGGCCGTCACCGTGTCCGCCGCCCTTGTCCTGCGCCGCCCGCTGCGGCGGGTCCTGGCACCGCGCGCCGTGGCGGTCCCGGCGCCGTGCCGCAGCGGGTCAGCGCGCCACCGTGTCCTTCCCCGCGGTGAGCTGCGCGATCCGAGCGGGCGGGGCGGCGGCCGGAAGGATGATCCGCAGCAGCGCGCCACAGCGTGCGGACCGGGCGACGGTGACCCGGCCGGCGTGGGCGTCGACGACCCGCTGCACGATCGACAGCCCCAGACCTGATCCCGGCAGCGACCGGGCGCTGTCGGCACGGTAGAACCGGTCGAACACCCGCGGTACGTCGGCGGCGTCGATGCCCGGCCCGGCGTCGTCGACCTCGAGGACCGCCGACGAGCCCTCGGCACGAAGCCGGACCTGGACCGGCTGGTCAGCGGGGGACCACTTGCCGGCGTTGTCGATGAGGTTGAGCACCGCCCGCTGGAGCGCAGCGGGACGCCCGCTCACCCACACGGAGGTCACGTCGAGCGCGACCTCGATGTCGGGCACGCGGGAACGCGCCCGGGTCGCGGCGGCCACCACCACGTCGGCGAAATCGAGCAGCTCGGTGCTCTCGTCGCTGACGTCGCCGCGCGCCAGGTCGGTCAGCTCGGCGGCAAGGGTGCTCAACTCGGCCACCTGGGCGCCGAGATCGTTGAGCAGCCGGGTCCGGCTCTCCGCCGGCAGTGCGCTCTCCAGGGTGCCGCGCCGATCGAGCCGGATCAGCAGCTCAACGTTGAGGCGCAGGCTGGTGAGCGGGGTCTTGAGTTCGTGGGCGGCGTCATCGGCGAGCAGCCGCTGGGCCCGCCGGGAGTCCCGGAGCGCGGCGAGCATGTCGTTGATTGACTGGATCAGCCGCCGGATCTCCCCGCCGCCCTCGTCCGGGATGTCGGCGTCGAGGTCCCGGGTCTGCGCGACACGAACCGCGGCGGCAGTCAGCCGGTCGATCGGTGCCAGCCCGCTCCGCGCCACGGCCCGCCCGACAAGGGCGCCTCCGGCCACGCAGAGCAGTCCGATCAGCAGCATGCCCAACCCGAATCGGTTGATCGGGCTGTCGTCGTTGTTGCGGGCCACCTGGACCGCGCCGTCGCCCGCCCGCAGCGTGTAGATGAGGTAACCGTCGTCGTCGCTGTCGTTCGACTCCATCAGGTCGGCCGACGCGCCCTGCGCCACGCGCCCGGCGTGCCCGCTGACGGGGGGCAGCGCGGGTTGGCCGGCCGGCGTCCGGGTCGAACCGTCGGGCAGGATGACCCGCACCAGCCGACCGGATCCGGGATACGGCGGTAGCTGGACCTGCGCCAGACCGGTGTGCTCCACGGTCGTCGCCAGAATGCGGGAGTCCGCGCGTAGCTGATTCTCGGCGCTGTCCTGCAGCTCCGAGTCCAGCAACTCGCTGGCCACCTGGAAGGCCACGAACACGCTGACCGCGATGGCCGTCGCCGCGATCACCGTCAGCCTGGTCCGCAGGGACCGCCGGCGCCACCATCGGATCAGCCGACGCGATTCCCGGCCGGCGCGCCTGCTCACGGAGGAGTCTCCCGCAGCGTGTACCCAAAGCCGCGCAGCGTGTAAATCAATCGCGGCTCACCCTCGGCCTCCATCTTGCGGCGCAGATAGCTCACGTACACCTGAAGGTTGTTGGCGGTGGTGCTCATGTCGAAGCCCCAGATCGCCTCGAACAGCGCGTCGCGGGTCAACACCCGGGTCGCGTTGCGCACGAGAACCTGTAGCAGGGAGAACTCGGTCCGGGTCAGATACAGCGGCCGCCCACCCCGCCACGCCTCGAACCTGTCGGGATCGAGCCGGACGTCGGCGAACGACAGGATCTGCGAATCGTCGTCGCCCGGCGCGCGGCGGCGCAGCAGAGCCCGGACCCGGGCCAGCAACTCCTCGGTGGCGAACGGCTTGGGCAGGTAGTCGTCGGCGCCCGCGTCCAGCCCCGCGACCCGGTCGGAGACCTGATCCCGGGCTGTCAGCATCAGCACTGGCAGATCCCGACCCGCCGCCCGCAACCGCCGGCAGGTCTCCAACCCGCCGAGGCGGGGCATCATCACGTCGAGGATCAGCAGATCCGGCGCCGCGCCACCGATCCCGTCGAGCACGGCGAGACCGTTGGCGGCGGTGCTAGTGCCATAACCCTCGACCTGAAGCACCCGCTCCAGCGACTCACGGATGGCCGCCTCGTCATCGGCGATCATGATCTGCACGCCGGCCCGCTCCCTCCAGTTGATGCTTTTGCGCTCATCCTCCCCGATCAACCTGAGGGCAGGATTAATACTGCAACGGCAGTAGGCGAATCGAGTTCGGCTCGTGTTCGTTGGTCTGCCTGTGACGGACGTTGATGTTGATCGGTGGCATGGGGAGTTCGACCGGCTGCATGCCCGGATCGGGCCTCGGTTTCGCAGCAGATTTGCTTTGTGTCGGAGCCAGACGATCGATGCAAACCGTCGCGTTCCAGTCAGGGGCGTGGCCGCACCAGCCCTGCGTCGAACGCCGCGATCACCAGCTGTGCCCGATCACGAACGGTCAGCTTCGCCATCAGGTGCGTGATGTGCGTTTTCACCGTCTTCACCGATATAGCCAGGGCAGTTGCGATCTCGTCGTTCGACAAGCCGCCGCCGATCAGTGTCAGCACTTCCACCTCGCGGCCAGTCAGCCGCCGCAGTTTCGGCGACGGCCTATCCGGCCGTGGTGCTGCGACGTAATGCGCCACGAGCCGGGTGAGGATCGACGGCGCGAACAGCGATTCACCGCGGTGAGTGCGGCGGATCGCCTCGATCAGTTCCTCGGGATGGGCGTCCTTGAGCAGGAAACCGGACGCGCCCGCGTGCAGTGCCTCGTAGACGTACTCGTCGAGCTCGAACATGCTCAGGACTAGGACGCGGGCGGTGGACAGTGCCGGGTCCGTGCAGATGCGGCGGGTGGCCTTGAGGCCGTCGAGGTGCGGCATCCGTACGTCCATCAGGATGACGTCGGGGCGGGTGCTGCGGGCGCACGGCACGGCATGTGCACCGTCGCCGGCCTCGCCGACGACAGTCAGGCCCGGCTCGTTGTTGATGATCATGGCAAGGCTGTGTCGGAGCAGCGGCTGGTCGTCCACCAGCAGTACGCGGATGTCGCTCACACCGCCTCGTCCGGGATCCTCGCGGTGACGCGGAAGCCCGCGTCAACCCGCTCCGTCGACAGCGTTCCGCCGAGACTGCCCACCCGCTCCCGTAACCCGGCCAGCCCGTGTCCGGCGCCCGGCGATGCCCGCCATTCGTCGACTGGGCCGGTGTCCGCCGCCGTGACCACTACGGATGTTCCGTCCCGATACACCCGCACCCCTACGTCCGTCGGTCCCGCGTACCGCGCCGCGTTGCTGAGCGCCTCCCGCACGGTCTTGCAGACGGCGACTTGCACACCCTGCGATACCGGGCCGAGGGGCTCGATCGTCAGCCGTGGCCGAAGCCCGGCGAGCGACGCCGCGTGCACGATGCCGGGCAGGTCGTTGAGGTTGTCCACGGGCGCACGGCGGCTGGCGGCCGACGGCTCGCGCAGGACCGTGAGCATGCGGCGTAGCTCAGCGGTGGCGTGCCGGCTCGCCTCCTCGATGTCGGTGAGCGCCGCCTCGACCTCCGCATGCTTGGGTAGATGTCGGGTGGCCGTCGCGCGGACCGTGATCAAACCCAAGCCATGCGAGACGATGTCGTGCAGGTCGCGGGCAATCCGCAACCGCTCGGCGAGCACCGCCTCGGAGGCCGCCCAGGCGGTCAGCCGTGATTCGTAGGCGGTTCGGTCGGCGCGTGACCGCCGCACAGCCCATAGCGCAGCCGCGACAGCGCCACCGACTATCAGCGGTGGCAGTACGAGCGCGAACGGGCCCTGCGCGCCGACCGTGCACATGGACATCACCAGAACGCTCATCACCGCGGCAGCCGCCGGCACGGCCGTGGACCGCCGGGAGGGGCGCGGATGGGCGTTCACCACCCCGACTGTAGTTCTCAGACCAGGGTCTGACGGTCTGCGGGCCGACCCGGCCGTCGGGATCCGAGAACGGTCCGATGCGCGAGGGCCGGAACCTGCGTTGACTGGGCTTATGATCACGATCGATCGCATCAGCAAGACCAAGAGCAGGACCCAGATCCTGCACGAGGTCACCTTTGAGGCCCGACCCGGCCGGGTCACCGGCTTTCTCGGGCCGAACGGCGCCGGGAAGACGTCGACGTTACGTATCCTGCTCGGCCTGGACCGCCCCCAGAGCGGGACCGCGCTGATCTGTGGGCGCCGCTACCAGAAACTGGACCGTCCGCTCCTGACTGTCGGCGCGCTGCTCGACGGCAGCGGTGCGCACCGGGCCCGCACGGCCCGCGCGCACCTGCGCTGGGTAGCCGCCAGCAACGGTCTGCCCGACTCCCGTGCTGACGAGGTCCTTGAGGTCGTGGGCCTGACCGGCGACGCGCGGAAACGCGCCGGCCGCTTCTCCCTCGGCATGAGCCGCCGGCTCGGGCTCGCCACCGCGCTGCTCGGCGATCCTGCGGTGCTGGTTCTCGACGAACCGGTCAACGGCCTCGACCCGGCCGGGATCCGCTGGATGCGTGAATTTCTCCGCGACAGCGCCGCGCAGGGCCGCACGGTCCTACTCTCCAGCCACCTGATGGGCGAGTTGGCCGAGATCGCCGACGACGTCATCGTGATCGACAAGGGCCGGATCGTGATCCAGGGCGGACTCGCCGACGTCATCGGCGATCATCGCACGCTCGAGGACGCCTTCTTCGAGCTGACCGCTACCGAGGCCGGCGGCCCGTGGTGAGCCCGGTCCGCGCCGAACTCCGTAAGCTGCTCGGCCTGCCCACCGCCTGGGTCGGCTTGGTTCTCGGTACGTTGACAGCACCCGTGGTCCTCCTGCTGAACGCGCCCTACACCCGCCGCGCGATCGCCGCCGGCACCCTCACTGACACGTCCGACCTGGGCTTACGCGACCTAGGTATCGGCCTGATTGGTCCGATAGTCCTCGGCGTGATCGTGGTGAGCAGCGAATACACGTCCACCGGCCAGGACGCCCCCGGCGCCCGCCAGCTCACCGCGACGCTCGCCGCAGTCCCCGACCGGCTGCGTCTGCTTGTGGCGAAAGCCACCGCGCTCGTGCTGGTCGTCGCGGCCCAGGCGGCGGTCACCACAGCCGCCACACTCACCCTCACCCAGGTGCTGTACGGCGAACACGCGCCGGCACCCGCCCCGGCCCGAGTCGTCGCCGCGATCCTCTATTGGACGTTGACCGCACTACTGGCGTATGCGATCGCGCTGATTACCCGCAACGGCATCGTGCCGTTGACGCTGCTGATCATCAACAGCTCCGTCGTGTCAGTGTCGTACCTGCTGACGAAGGTCACCGACCTTGCCTCCTATCTGCCGGACATCGTCGGAGCGCAGATGTTCATCGGCAGCGCGGGCTTCCCGGTCGAGATCGCCCCGGTGACCGCCGGCCTGGTGATGACGGCCTGGGTCATCGCGTTACTCGCGGTCGGTGCGGTCCTGTTTGAGCGGCGGGACGTATGAACACCGCCCGCGCTGAACTGCGCAAACTGCTGACCCTGCCGTCGCTGCGCCTGACCGCACTACTGACCTGGACCGCCAACCTGCTGCTGACGTACGTGTACGCATCTGCCGAGTTCCACGGTGAGTCGCTCGGCGAGGTCGCCGCCTTGGCCCCACTCGGCTACACCCAGGCCGGCTTCCTGGTGCTCGGCGTGCTCGCGGCCGCGTCCGAGTACCAGGAGGGCGGCCAAATCAGCACCACGCTGCTCGCGATGCCCCGGCGCCTGCCACTACAGGCGGTGAAGGCCGTCGCGCTGACTGTGGTGGCGCTTCCGGTGGCCGCCGTGACAGCGGCCACCAGCACCCTTGCGGGCGGTGCGGGCACCTGGATGCCGGCCGCGACGGCCTACCTGACGCTCACCACGCTGCTGGGGGCCGCAGTCGCCAGCGTCGTTCGCCGTGCAGTGCCCGCCGTGGTTCTGCTGCTCGGTCTGTATTTCATCGCAGGCCCGCTGCTGCGGGCCCGGAGCTCCACCAACGCCGCCTACCTGCCGGACACGGCCGCCCTCGACCCGACCCGCGGTGCCGCCGCCACGGTCACATGGACACTCTCCGTACTAACGCTTACCGCTGTCACTTTCCGCCGTCGCGACGCTTAATCCTGCAACGGCGGTAGGCGAATCGAGTCCGGTTCGTGTTCGTTGGTCACCATGATTGCTGGACGAGTCAGATGACAGACCTACCCGAGCAGCGCCGCCGCCGCGGCCAGGGTGGCCAGCGACAGCGTCGTGGTCACCAGCACCGCGCGGTTGGCCATCGCCTCGCCGACGCCGTACTCCTGGCCGAAGATGAAGGTGTTTTGCGCTGTCGGCAGGCCTGCGCACACCACCACGGCGAGCAACTGCGGCGCGGATAGGTGCAAGGCCAGCCCGGCCGCGTACGCGATGACCGGCTGTGCGACGAGCTTCAGCGCGGTGATCACGGCCAGCTCGGCCGGCGCGGCCGGCTCGGCCCGCGACGGCGCCGAGCGGTGCATCGACGCGCCGAGCGCGACCAGGGCGGCCGGAACCGCGGCGCCGGAAAGCAGGGTGAGCGACGCGCCGGCCGTCGACGGCAGATGCAGGCCGGCAGCCGAGCACGCGACACCGAGCAGCGACGCCAGGATCACAGGGTTGCGTACCGGCAGGGAGGCGATACGGCGGACCCGTACCCGCCCGGCCGGGTCGCTGTGCCCCGTGCCGCAGCCGAGTTCGAGGGCGCGGCCGGGCGGCAGCGCGCCGTGCCCCTCTACCAGGTCGACCAGCTCGGGCGACGTCACCCCGGTGTCCCACGGTGGCTTGCCGGTGCGGTAGTAGCCCTCCAGTGCGCTGTGGACGGACTCCTCCTCCGGGTCTCGCTGTGTCGAGGCCAGGTCCGGTTGCGGCTTCTGGGTGGCGGTGGCTTCTGATCCGTAGAGGGCCGGACGCGGCTATGGGACAATGCCGTCAACGGATGAAACTGGTGAGCGGATGTCGTCGACAGCTGAATCGCAATATCTCCTTGAGCCGCGGGCTTCTCTTGTGCCACAGGGTTTCCTTGGCGTGACGAGGAACCTGGGCCTCAAAGACGTCGGTGACGATTTTACCGCCATCGTGTCGGAGGTTCCCGCGACCTCGGCGGCGGTGTTCACGCGCTCCCGGTTCGCCGGGCCCAGCGTCGAGCTCAGTCGGCAGTCCGCGGCGGCCGGGAGCCTCCGGGGCATGGTCGTGCTCTCCCGCAATGCCAACGTCGCGACCGGGAAGGTCGGCGCCGAGAACGCCGCCGAGATTCAGCGCAGGGTCGCCGGGGTCGCCGGGATCCCCGCCGGCGAGCTCCTGATCGGCTCGACCGGAGTGATCGGGCGGCCCTATCCGATGGCACAGATCCGGCGAGGGCTCGACGAGCTGTCGTGGCCGTTCCCCGCCGCCGACTTCGACGCCAGTGCGCGCGCGATCATGACGACGGACACCCGCCACAAGGTGGTCCGGCTGCGCTGTGGTGACGCCGTGATCGTCGGCATCGCCAAGGGCGTCGGCATGATCGAGCCGAACATGGCGACGCTGCTGACGTTCTTCTTCACCGATGCGCGGGTCGGCAGGGAAGACCTCGACGCGATCTTCCGCCGGGTGGTCGACAGCACATTCAACGCGCTCAGCATCGACACCGACACCTCGACCAGTGACACCGCCGCGGTGTTCGCGAACGGCGTTGCCGGCCCGGCCGACCTCGGAGAGTTCGAGCAGACGCTGCACCGGGCGGCCCTGCACCTGGTCAGGGACATTGCCTCCGACGGCGAGGGCGCGAGCAAGCTCATCGAGGTCCGGGTGAGTGGTGCGCGCGACGACGCGCAGGCGAAGCTGGTCGGCAAGAGCGTCGTGAACTCGCCGCTGGTCAAGACCGCCGTGCACGGCGCCGATCCGAACTGGGGCCGGGTCGCGATGGCGATCGGCAAGCTGGAGGACGAGACCGACATCGACCCCGACCGGGTAGCGATCCGCTTCGGCGATCTGCTGATGTTCCCCGAAAGCTCCGCCGACGACCTCTTGGACCGGGCCGCGGAATACATGCGCGGCAAGGAAGTCACGATCGACATCGACCTCGGGATCGCCGCCGGCTCGTTCACCGTCTACGGCTGCGACCTCACCGACGGCTACATCCGCATCAACGCCGACTACACGACCTGATCAGGCCACGGATCCTGGGCGCACCGTGCGCGACCGGGGATCAGCCGTGGAGGGGAAAGACCTCGAAGGCGGCCGCGAAGCGGCTCCCGAGACGGTGTCCGGCCTGGCAAGCGAGGCTGACCCAGCGGTTGCCCGCGTCGCGGCCGCCGTCGAGAATGGCGCGCCCGGTGGCGATGTGGTCGGCCTGGTTGAGTTCCCCACCGTCCCAGGTCTCGTGGAAGTTGCCAGCGGTGACGCACCCTCGACACGGCCTCGGCGGCGCATCCCGAGCGGTTCACCCGTCGACCCCGACCACCCCGCCTGCCAGACCGGGCATGGATCAACAAGCCCGACACCACCGACCAGCCCACCACCAGCGCTAACGCCCAGCTAAAACAAAATCAAGAAATTGTCTCGCTGGACTTGACAGGTTTCGGCCCGTCATCGGTCAGTACTGGCGCACCTTCGACGTCCGCCCCTTGCGCAGGGCGGGCTTGTCCACCTTCCCGACGGCGGTATGGGGGATGGCGGCGGCGAGCACGATCTCCGCACGCACCCCCAGGTCCTCGAGCACGGCACGGATCGCCGCGCGCACGCGTTCGTCCTCGACCCCGGCCGCGGGGGTCGCCACCACGAGCGCCCCACCCTCGGTCTCCCCGGGCAGCGGCGCCAGTACGGCGGCTTCGGTGATCGGGCATGCGGCCGTCAGCGCGGCCTCGACGCCAGGGCAGAACACCGGACCGGCCGAGCCGCCGAGCAGGTCGGCGACACGGCCGAGGATCCGGTACTCGCCGTCGAACTCGGCGACATCCCCCGTGTGGTACCAGCCGTCGCGGAACGTGGCGGAGGTCGCCGCCGCGTCATCGAAGTAGCCGACGCTCGTGTGCGTCGAGCGGGCCAGCACCTCACCGATCGACGGCCAAGCCGCGTCCAGGGGAGCGAGCCTGATCTCCACCCCGGTGACCGGGGTCATACCGCGAGTGGTCTGCACGGCATCGTCCATGTTCCCCAGCACGATGCCGAACTCGGTCGAGCCGTAGATGCGTCGAATGTGGATACCGAGCACCTCCGCCGCGTCGGCGACGGCCTGGCCGCTCAGGTACGCACCGCCGGAGAGCGGCATCCGCATCGCGGAAAGGTCGACGGACCGGCCGCGTGCCGCCTGCGTCAGCAACTCGTAGTGCCTCGGCAGTGCGCTGGACACGGTGGCGCCGGTCTCCTGCAGCCACAGCAGCAGCTGGTCAGGCGAGGCGGACGGATCGGCCAGCACCAGGAGGGCGCCTGAGAGCAGCGCCGGGAACAGGTGGACGTCGCAGCCGTGTGCGACGTCCAGGGTGTGGCGGTTGAACAGCACGTCGGCGGCGGTCGTCGCGGTGTAGGCGATCCACTGTCGCCGGTCGTGGAGCAGGTCGTCCTGGCGCCAGGTCACGAGCCGGGGCTTCCCGGTGGAGCCGGACGTCTCCAGCAGCCGGAACGCGCCCTCGTGAGCACCGAACGACCGCGCGCCGATAAGCTCGGAGCCGGTCGCCAGCTCTGCGGTCGTCACCTGCTCGACGACGACGTCCGGCAGCGGCTCCGCGCCGACGACGAGCGCCGGTTTCGTTCGCTCGACCAGCCAGGCGATGTGCTCCGGCGTCGCCGACCGGCTGATCGGCACGTGGATCGCGCCGCTGCCCGCCAGGGCGAACACCAATGCCACGTAGTCGATTCCGTTGTCCAGCCAGGTCGCCACCACCTGGCCCTCGCCGATGCCGCGGGCCCGCAGCCAGCCGAGGGCACGGTCGACCCGCAGCGACAGCTCGCCGTAGGTCACGCGTTCGCCGTCGGGGACCAGCACCGCGAGGGCGTCGGCTCTGCGGGCCACCACGGAACGGAACTCGGTCAGTAGCATCGTTTCTCCTCAGACGGTCGTCGGCAGAGTGACCTGGCCGCGATAGAGCAGCCGCACCCCGTCGGACCCGATCGCGGTGCGGCCGTGCAGCGTCCGCTGGTTGTCGATCACCAGCAGGTCACCGGTCTGCCACCGATGCTGATAGAGGTAGCGCGGCGAGTGCAGGTGCGCTGACAGCTCCGCGAAGAATGCGGCGGAGTCGTGGGCGTCCATGCCGGCGACGCGCACCTGCCAGCCCTGCGGCACATCCGGCGGGAATCCGAGTGCCAGGTTCAGTGAGCGCACGCGGCCGTAGTCGCGGGTGGTCGGGATCTCGTACCAGTCGGCGGGCACCTGCGGGAAGTAGCCGCGTTCCTCGACGAGGTATTCGAGCCGGCCGTCGGCGAGAACCTTGCCGAGGTGCGCCGGGATCTCGCGCCACGCGGCGAGCTGGTCGCACACCGTGGTCTCGCCGGAACCGGGCTCGTCGGCGAAGTCCTTGGCGTACAGGACGATCAGGTCGACCTGCTCGCCCACCAGCAGTCCGTCGGTGTGCAGCGGGAGAGGGCCGCGGCCGGTGACAACCTTTCCCTCGTCCCTGGAGGCGTTGAGCAGCAGCAGATCGGCCTGGCCCTCGCCGAACTTGTGATCCACGGTCTGGCCGAGGAGGTGGACGAGTCGTTGGAAGGCCTCCTCGGTGAAGTCCAGGCCGCGGGTCAACGCGGCCCCGCTGGTCAGCGCCGCCTCCTGGGACCGCCGGGCCAGCTCTTCGACGGCCTCCCCGGGCGGCGACGTCAACACCGTGCCAAGACCCGAGCCGGTCAGTGTGTTCTCGGTCATCACCATCTCCTCGTTCATCGGATCGCGGCGAGCGCGCGTGCGTAGACCTCGTCGACGTTCCAGTCGTCGAGGTGTCCTTGACCGGCCAGCGCCAGAAGGTCGGCGAAGCATGCTTGGTAGACGCGGGAGGGGTCGCTCTGCCCGGAGTCCGCAGCGAGCCGCCGCCGCACCCCGTCCTGCAGGTTCCCACCGTGGTGTACGGCGATCTTGCGGCGCCACGCGATGGCGGGGGTGACGTGGGCGGCCATCGCGGTCCGCAGATGGAACTTCTCCCGGCCGTCGCGGACCTTGCACGCGGGAGTGGTCTCCAGCGCGGTGCGCATCACCGGGAGCGTCCAGAACGGGTGGAACGTCTCGACGCCGTACGCCAGCGCCATCCGGTTGGCCAGCTCACCACTGGTTCGGGTTCGCGCGACCGCCTCGATGCCCTGGCCGATCAGCTCGTCCGGGTGCTCGAACGGGGTGAAGAGCCCGGCATTGATGAGGTCGCTGCCGTACCCGGTGAGCAGCACGCGACCCGGTTCGACGACGCCGGACTGGTAGAACGCCGTGGCCGTGAGCGCGACCTCGATCACCTCCGGCGTGGTCACGCCGAGCCAGCGGACGGCGGCCGGGACGGCACGGATGATGCTGTCCTCGTCGAGCAGCAGCGGATGCAGCTTGAGACCGGCGACCTCGCACAGCTCCGCGGCGTCGGAGAACTCGTCTCCCCAGGGGGTTCCGACACTGTACGGACGCACGTCGAGGTTCCGCGCCGCGGCCAGGTAGGTCACGGTGCCCGAGTCGATCCCGCCGGAGAGCAGCGACGCGTACGTGGCCTCGGGGCGGGCGGCGGAGATGTCGGCGATCACCGCGTCCAGCTCGGCCAGCTGCGCCTGCCCGGCGGCCAGCGGATCGTCCCGAAACGGCGTGCGGAACTGCTCGAGGAAGTCCTCGGCTCGCGGGGCGGTGCTGGTCAGCCAGCCCGAAGCGGTCCGGGCACGGCGCTGCCGGACCGAGTGGTCCAACCGTCGGATCCCGTCGACCAGCGTGGCTTCCGGATCGGTGCCCGCAGGAGCCGAGCGCACGCGGGCGGCGGAGCCCCACGCGGGCAGAATAGCCGCGGCGAGCAGCAGGTCGGTGAAGAAGGCGAAGCCGCCGGTCGCGGGGTCCTCGGCGACAAAGATGGCGTCCTCGTTGAACACTGAGGTGAACGCGGTCACGGCGTCCTCGGCCACCTGCAGCACGGTCCGCTGCGCCGGTTTCGTGGGCAGCTCCCCGAGCGCGGGCGCCGCCGTCAGCGTACGGACGTCGATGTCGAACGGCGCGGCCGAGGGCAGCCCCGCCGCGAGGCCACGGTGGTAGACGAACAGATCACCGACCTCGACGCACGCACCCATCGGCTCAAGTCCGGTCACGCGCCGGTTGGCGACGACCACCCAGCCGCCGCTCATGCCTTGCCCACGATCCGGCGCATTTCCCGCTGCGGCCGCCCCGAGGCGAATCCTGCCCGATGTGATCTCTTCGCGTTGTCCCGTAGAACGTGCAACCCTTGGATGTAGTCGCGGTTCATCTGCGGCTTCGTGTTGCGCACGGCCGCCGGGTTGTAGTCGGCGAAGGCCGCCGCGCGGGCCAGCGCGGTCGGCAGCACCTCGGCCGCGGGCACCACCCGGTGCAGGAGGCCGTCCCGCAGGGAGGGCTCGGCGGGCCACTCGTCACACGACAGGAGCATGTTCTGCATGACCGAACGCCCGGCCGAGCGTTCCAGCATGAACGCGCCGAAATTGCATGCGATACCGACCTTGAACTCAGGCATGCGCAGGATCGACGAGTCCGCACCGACGCGGTAGTCGCACGTCAGCAGGAGTTGCAGACCGATACCGATGGCGTAACCCTCGACGGCGGCCACTGTGGGTTTGGTGACTTCGAGGCTGGCGACGTAGAGCTCGGTGATGTTGTCGATCCACTCGTCCACCTCGTCACCGCCCGAGAAGTGGCTGACCTCGTGGAAATCGCCACCCACGGCGAAGGAGTTGCCCTCGCCGCCGTGCAGCACCACGGCGGCGACCGCGTCGTCGGCCTCGAGCTCGCGGAGGATCCCGGTGAGTGCGCGCATCCGGCCGTTGCTCATCGCGTTGGATTGGTGCGAGCCCTCGAACGAAACCTGCGCGACGCCGTCCTTCGTCACCACGGTGAAGGTGTCACGGGGCTGTATGTCGACAGCGTTGTTCATCAAGCTGGTCCTCCATGATTTTTCGGGGTGAAGATGGCGCAATCGCGCATCTCCCCGTGTGAAGCACGATGATTACTCGTCCATAAACATGGTGATCACCCTTCCGCCAACGTTGCCGGAATAGGCCGCACAAACGGGGTTTCACCCCAATACCGTTCGAGTTCTTCGCTGTGGCGCGTACGTTCGGCGCACATCCTTAGCATAGCCATTCATCGATAGAGTCGGTGGCCCGTTCCAGCGCGTCCTGGGTCGTGCAGCACCTCTCCCGCTTCCCGTCGGGCAAATCCGATCGGCGACTTCTGCGCGCCCGCCACACCGCCACCGTGGCGGCTCCTGCTTCGTCAGGAGGAGCTTGACGTCCGCACCGGGCGGGTCGGTCGACCCGCTCGAGCGGCGAGTCCGGCGGAGACCCGTCCGGTGGCGACCTGCTCGACCGGTCCGGTCAGCCGGACCGCGCCGCCGGCGTCGACGGACACGGTGACGGCACCACCGCGCATCCGGACGTCGACCTCGTCGCCCACCAAACCGAGACGCCGCACCGCGGCTGCCGCCGCGCAGGCCCCGCTCCCCGACGCGAGCACTGGCCCGGCACCGCGTTCCCACACCACGACCTCGAGCGAACTCCGATCGCGCACGACCGCGAACTCCACGTTGACCCGGGTGCGGAACGCAGAATGCCGGACGATCAGCGGCCCCAGCTCCCGCGCGGCCGACTCGTCGTCGGCCGGTAGGACGACGACCGCGTGCGGGTTTCCGTTGTGGACGCAGGTCACCCGGAGGGTCCGCCCGGCGACGGGCAACGGGTGGTCGACGACCGGGCCGGAACCCCCGACCAGGCCGACGGCGTCCGCGTCGAAGTCCGGACGACCCAAGTCGATCGACACCAGCCCTGCGGACCGGTCCAGTACCCGGACGCTGGTACGGCCGAACCCCGTGTCCAGCACGAACTCCGTACCGTCGCCTCGGGACAGGTGCAGGGCGAGAATGCGCAGCCCGTTCGCGCTCAGCTCGCACGGGCTCCCGTCCGGGTTGAACAAGCGGACCGGCATGGGCTGGCCCGCGCCCGCGGGCGGTCCCCGGAAGACGATTCCGTCCGCGCCGATCCCGAAGTGCCGGTCGCACATCGCGACCGCTGTCGTCGGTGCGGCGGGCAGCCCGTCCTCCGGATCCACGACCAGGTAGTCGTTGCCCATCGCCTGGTACTTCGCGAAGCGCGGAAGGCCTTCCCCTCGCGGCGAGGTCACCTGCGGCTGCCGTCAGCCCACCGCGCGCCGGTCTCGGCGAACCGCTCGTCAAGGTAGCGAGCGGACGAGTTGAGCCGCCACATGGTCCCGCGTGCGATGCCGATGCGCATGGCCTCGGAGGTCGCCGCCGGCTTCACCACGTTGTGGAACCACCCGGCTGCGTGCTGGGAGTCGACCGTGATGTGCAGCCTGTGGTAGGTGATCCCGACCTCCGGCAGCCCCAGTCGCTCCCATGCGCGCACCACGCACACGAACCGGTCCGGCACCAGCCACTCGGTCATCCCGAGGTAGCCGACCGCCTCGGCGTACCGGCACCGGTAGCGCGACAACATCACCGCGAGGTTCCCGGACAGCAGCGCCGTGCCCGTGAGCTGGTCGGCGACCTCCTCCTCCCGCACGTCGAAGACCTCGAAGATCCGTCTGAAGAGCGTGGTGTGCACCTCGTCCGGCCGGCCGTTGCCCATTTCGTCCCAGTAGTTCGCCGCGATCTCCAGCTTCGCGGCACCGTCGGTACCGACCTGCATGAGGGCGAGCAGGTCGTCGAACCTCGCGTCGATGACCGACTCCTGGATCATGTACCGACGCAGGTCCTCGGAGTCTGCGTGGTTGCTGATGAAATCGGTGTAGTAGGGATGCTTGTACACCCGGTGCTGCTTGGCCAGCGCCTTCAACCAGGAGACGTAAGCGGCCGGTTCGGTCGGCATGCCGTCCAGCAGGCCGGCTTCGATGCGGGCATCCTCTGCGGCGCCGGTGGCGGACTCCACCAGGCGGGCGATCTCGTGAATCACGACCGATCCCTCAGCGCTTGGTGCACCGGGAGCGATCCGCAACCCGAGATCATAGATTCGGGCGAGGAGTTGTTGCTGCTGCAGAAATGCATCCGGGTCACCGGCGGTAGCGCGGTCGTTCAGCTCTCCCACCCGTTCGAGAACCTGTTCCCGCAGCTCACCGCGCACCGCGCGGTCAAGCTGATCCGCTGATATCGACAGCCAATCCGAGATGTCGTCGACGACAGAAGCTGTTCGTTGCACGGTCGTACCCCCATGGAAATAATGTGTCGTCTGATATCAGTCTTGCGGCGCGGAGGGCTGCCATTCCTCGACCTCGACGCGGTTGTCGTGGAACACCGCACCGCCGCCCATGTCGGCGTCCCGCTCGTTCACCGTCGCGTTGACGGTCGAGCCGCCTGTGAGCTTCATCCAATGGCCCTTTGTGGTCGCTACGACTCCGCTGCGGACGTGTGCGGAGGCGTGCACGGTGGAGACGAATGAACCGCGGTCGTTGAAGACCACGACCGGTGTGCCGTCGGTGAGCCCACGAGCCGCCATGTCGTCCGGGTGCAGCTCGACCCGGGGCGGACCAGCCCGGCGCCGCAGTTCCGGCTTGTTGGCGAAGACCGAGTTGAGGAAGAAGTGCGAGGCACCGGCGATCAGCGAGAGCGGGTACCGCGCGGCCAGTTCCGGGTCGGTCGACTCGCGTGGCGGGGTGTATCCCGCCACTGCCTCGAACCCGGCCTCCACGGCTCGCTCGGACCGGAATTCCAGTTTGCCGGACGGTGTCGGGAAGCCGTCGGCGAACGGCACGAAATCGGCCGGGTAACTCAGTCTCACCCACCCGTCTCGGCGCAGGGACTCGACATCGATGCCGTCCAGCGATGGATGGTCCGAGGCCAGCAGTTGGGCCGCCATCTCCTGGTCCGAATCGTAGAGTCTCGGCTCGGACAACCCCATGTGCCTGGCGATTCGGCGGAACGTCTCCGTCGTGGACAGGCAGTCGCCCGGAGGGCTCGTCGCCGGCTCGTTCCACGCGAGGTACATGTGGCCGTAGCCGTCGAGGACGTCCAGGTGCTCGGTCTGCATGGTCGCGGGCAGCACGATGTCGGCGTAGTCGGCGGTGTCGGTCTGGAAGTGGTCGACGACCACCGTGAACAGGTCTTCGCGGGCGAGCCCCTGGCGAACGCGCTGCTGATCGGGGTTGCTGACCACCGGGTTGGCCCCGTACACGAAAAGCGCCTTGACCGGCGGGGTCAGGTCGAGAAGGTTCTGGCCGAGCCGGGTCATGGAGAGCCGCCGCACCGGCGCCGCGCGCAGGTCGCTGCGGAGGAGTGCCTCCCGGTTCCCGCCGAAGTACCCGTCGGTCGAGTAGGTGAGGCCACCACCCAGCCTGCCCCAGTCACCGGTGACGCCGGGCAGGCAGGCGAGCACGCGGACGGCCGCGCCGCCGCCCGCATGGCGCTGCATCCCGCTGCCGGCGCGGATGCCGGTGGGTCTCGTGGTGGCGATCCGTTCCCCCAGCTGCTCGATCTGCGCGCGGGAAACGCCGGTCAACTCCGCGGTCCGTTCCGGAGGGAACTGCTCGATGCGGGCGTGGAACTCGGGCCACCCCAGTGTGTGGTCGGCCAGGTAGCCACGGTCCGCCCCGCCGGCGGCGACCACCACGTTGAGCAGGCCCAGCGCGAGGGCGGCGTCGGTACCGGGCCGCGGTGCCAGGTGCTCGTCGGCCTGCTGGGCGGTCCTTGTGGCCACTGGGTCGATCGCGACGACGTGCGCGCCCTGCTCACGTGCCTTGTTGATGAACCGCCACTGGTGATGGCTCGTGGTGAGGGTGTTGACGCCCCACAGCAAGATCAACCGCGAGTGGGCCAGCGACTCCGGATCGATGCCCCGGTGGGTGCCGGTGGCGAGGTCCGCGCCGACCAGCCCAGCCGCCGAACAGATCGTCATGTCGTGCTCGGAGGCGCCGAGCACGTTCCACAACCGTGCGCCGGCCTGGCCCTGGAGCCCTTGGAGGTACCCCAGGTTGCCCGTTCCCTGGTACGGCCAGATCGACTCGCCGCCGTACTCGTGACGAACCCGGTTGAACCGTTCGGCGATCTCGTCGAACGCCGAGTCCAGGCTGATCCTCGTGAACCTGCCGGTGCCCTTCGGGCCGGTGCGACGCAGTGCATGACGGAGACGATCGGGCGACGCCGCGTGGTCGAGGTACTGGTTGACCTTCACGCAGAGAGTGCCGTGGGTGAAGGGGTGCTCGGGGCGACCGCGCAACGTGACGGCGACACCGTCGCGGACGCCCACTATCCAACTGCAGGCGTCCGGGCAGTCCAACGGGCATCCACCCGCAACCTCACGGTCGACCACAGTGACACGTCTACCCGTCGCCTTCATGGCGCCAAGGGTTCGCTGTCGAGCACCGCCTGCTCGTACTCCTCACCGTACTTACCCCTTGACCAGCGCGAGAACGCGGCGATGATGATGTCGCGATGCCCCTCCTGGCCGGGGGTAGCCGGGTGCAGATCTGTGACGTCGTGTGCGACGGTGCGGTCATCGAGCAGCGCAGCCTGGCCAGGCTGGACGGTGCCACGCCAGAACGGCTCGGAGGAGTCGAGGGCCTTCCACAGCCGCATCTCACCGCCGGTCACATTGTGCCTGTTGAAGACCAGGATCCCGACGTACTCATGCCCGTCCCTGTGGACGCCCTCCGGGGTGACCAGCCCGGGTTTCGCCTCCGTGGCGCGGCTGCGGTTCTGATGAACGTTCACCTGCCAGCTCTCGGAACGGTCCAGCGGCAGGCTGGCGGCGACCGCGTGCACGTAGGGGAGGAAGTCGGCCTGCAATGGCTCGTACTCGCGCAGGATGCCGCCCGCGACCGTGTTGTGCTGGCGGGACTGGCTGTAGGAGCGGTGCGCGAGCAGCTCGAACGACCAGGCGTCGGAAATGTGGTCGAGCTTGTACTGCGAGAAGCGCTTGTAGCGCGTCTGGTTTCCCATGTAGACATCGAGCGGGAGATTGTCGTAACTGTCCAGCACCTCCCGCGAGATCGGAGGCAGATCGATGATGTCATAGCCGTCGGCGAGTGTTGACATGCAAGCCTTCCGTTCTGTTCAGCAGTGTTCGGGAGAAGTGCCGATTGACCGAATCGGGGTGGCGGCGAGATGATTCAGGGGTCGTCGTTGTCAACCTGATTCGTCGCCGACTCGTTCCTCGCCCTATGATGATCTAAGCATCCATATCGGGCTATGTGAATAGTATTCATTGGACCTCGTGGGCGTCAAGACCGTCCGTACGAAACTTTGCTTACCGAAGAATGTTGAACGGCAAATGGACGCCCGGAAGTCCGCGATACCGCTAGCATCGAGGACCGCCGCCGACCTGATCAGAAGTACCTGGTCAGCTCTCCCCGGCGCCGGATGTCGAGAGAACAGCAATGCAGTCCGCCCCCGAGGGAACGACCGTGCCGGAACCGCACGGGTACCGGCTCCACCCCGGCCTGTTCCAGCTGACGCATTAGGGAAACCTGGGTGGACGGGACGAGCACACGATCCGGGCCGAGCGCCAGGAGGTTCATCCCGACCCAGCGAGAAGCTCGTGGCCAGTCGAAAGCGAAACCGTCATCCTCGATATCGGTGACCCACAGTGTCTTCCAACTCCGCAGCGGGATCGGTATCATTTCGGGCTTCATTTGAGAGGCATTGGCCAACAGCAAGCCCGGCCGAAGGATGTGCAGTGTCGTGTCCACGTGATCGGCGCAGATGGACATCTCGTGCACCGTGAAATCCGGCCCCAAAGCTCGCTGTAGCCAAGTCGCACCTCGCCGGTTACCGGTGCTGCTGACGTTGAAGAAAATGTCATACCCGCATCTCAAGAGGTTTGCGGCATCGAACAAGGGTTCATCGTCGGCAACTACGGAGGCATTCGACTCGTAGATGTACGTGGAGTCAGGCAGCCTTGGCTTCGGCGCCGACAGCCATCGAGCTCCGGAATCGAAGTACTCGCGCAGCAGGTCGCGAAACGGGAAGACCTCGAAGTACCGGGACCGCATCGGCATCGGGGCCTCGATCAGCATGTCACCGATGACCGACAGGCAGTCTCGCGGCATGAGCGCATGCATCGCGACGGACGCCCAGTTCGGTGACGAATACTGCTGTCCCGGCACCGGGCGTTCGGGGCGTCGAACGGCGACACCGTGCGACTCGAGTACCGCGGTGAGATCGCGAAGGTCCTCTTCCGCTTCGTCGACGACTCGATCCAGCATTGCGCTGGGGATCTTCTCGCGCTCCGCCTCGTCCGGTCGTTCGAAGAAGTGGCGGAGGGAGGGGTCCACGGGTGGGGGGGTGAAGCCGACGGCTGTGCCCAGCACGACCTCCTCCAGCGGGTCCCAGTCGTTACTGCTCCACACAGCGTTCACGGTCATCGGCAATCCCCTCGATCAGGTGGCAGTAGCCGGGCACGTCCACGCCTTTGAGGTCGCGCGCAGTTGGATCAACGCCCACCGGCGTCAGAATTCCGGGGCTGTGTCAGTCGGGAGGCCGGGGTCTCGGGCGAAGACCGCTTCAGCTCACACGGACGCGGTCGCCGAACCGCACCGAGCCCGCACAGATGACTTTCGCGTACACCCCGAAGTTGGTGTTTCTCCCCTTGGCCAGCACCCGGAGGACCTCCTTGTCGCGGGGCACGCCCGGCTGTGGCAGCGTGACCGTCACGCACCGCTCGGTCTGCTCGGTGATCTCAAGTCTCGTGGTCTCCCCGATGGACACCTCGCGCCCGATCCAGTCGTCCTCGAATCCCGGCCCCCACTTCCCGGCGATGACGATATTGGGCCGGAAGCGGGCCACCGGGACCACGGTTCCTCCCGGCACCTCGGCCGCCAGCGCGGTGAGGGACGAACGTGAGATCAGGTGGACCGCGCCGATGTCGAAGTGAGGTGTGCCCGACTCCCGGGCGGCCCGCACCGGCTCACCGGCCAGCGCCGTGAGGGCCGCGTCCAGGTCGGGGTCGCCGGCAGCCAGCACGGCGCCGGTCGGCGTGTGAACCTCGACGCGACCGTGGCGTGTGCGCGCCGCGTAGGCGAGCAGGCCGTCGAGGCGACGGACGTGCTTCCAGGTCTTGCAGCTGCCCACCCGCCCATCCGGGAAGGTGGCGGCCCACTCGCGGTCGCCGGCCATTCCGCGGCCGTCCAGCCGTACGTCATCGACCGTCTCGCCCCGCATGGACTTGAACGGATACCGGTAGAGCGCTTCGACTGTCGCCTCGACAGCGGACACGAGAGACTCCTTCGCGCGAGGCCCGGACGGTTGGCCGGGCCGGGTCATCGGTCGAACAGCACCAGGCTGGCCAGGGCGATGAGGACGGCGCTCGACAGGTAGTTGAGCGCACGCCCCACCCGGGGACGTGTGGCGATCTTGGAGGCCAGGGTGCCTCCGGTCACCCCGACGGTGACGTCGATGGGAAGGGCGGTCAGCGGAACGATCAGGCAAAACCCGATCAGGACCAGCAGGCCCGGATCGTCGAGACTGACGATGATTTGCGGGACCAGGGCGAGGAAGAAGGTGACCGTCTTCGGATTCGTGCCCTCCACCACGAAGCCCTGAAGGTAGCTGCGCAAGCCGGACACCCTGGCCGGTCTCTCGGTTCTTACCGTGAACGGCTGATCACGGAGCCCCGAGATGCCCAGATAGAGCAGGTACGCCGCACCGGCGAACCGCAGCACCGTGAAGGCCAGCTCGGACGAGGCGATCAGAGCGGACGCGCCGATCGCCGTCAGGAGCGCCCACATTGCACTCCCGCTAGCCAGCCCGAAGGCCGCGAACACTCCGGCGATCCGCCCGTTGACGACGCTGCGCGACATCACGTAGAGGATCGACGGCCCGGGGCTCAGGTTCAGCAGGAACGCACTGAGAGCGAACGAGGCAAGGATGGTGAGCGTCAACTTGCTGGCCTTTTCTGCTCAGGAAAAACGTCGCCGGCGCGACGGAGTCACAGGTACGTCTCGAGTCCGCCGCGCCGGCGGACGTCCAGCGAACAGCAGTGCAGTCCGCCGCCGAACGTGCGGCCGTGCCGGAAGCTGGTGGGGACCGCGGTGATGCCGGCGTTCTCCAGCTGCTTGATCACCCGCGTCTGGTTCGCCGGCACCACGACCGTGTCGGGGCCGAGGGCCAGAATGTTCATGCCGACCCAGACGGACGCGCGCGGCCAGTCGAAGGCATAGCCGTCGTCCTCTGGCGTGTCCACCCAGATGGTCTTCCAGGACCGCAGCGGGCCGGGAATCCGATCCGGGGTGAGGCGTTCCGAGTTGGCCAGCAGCAGCCCCGGCCGCAGGATGTGCAACGTCGTTCCGACGTGATCGCTGCAGATGGAGATCTCGTGCACCCGGAAGTCCGAGCCCAGCTGCCGGCGCAGCCAGGCCGCCCCCCGCCGGTTGCCGGTGTTGCTCACGTTGAAGAAGATGTCGGTCCCACACCGGAGCATGTTGGCCGCGTCGAACAACGGCTCATCCTCCGCCACGACCGAGGCACCAGGTTCGTACACGTAGGTCTCGTCGGGCAGCAGGGGCTTCGGCGCCGAGAACCAGGAGGCGCCCGCGTCGAAGTACTCCCGGAGCAGGGACCGGAACGGGGCGGTCTCGAAGTAGCGGGCACGCATCGGCATCGGCGCCTCGATGACGCGGTTGCCGATCACCAGCAGGCAGTCCCGTGGCATCAGCGCGTGCATGGCGACGGATTCCCACTCCGGAGTGGCGTAACGCCGGCCCACGGTGGTCGTGTCCGGGCGGCGCACCCGTACACCGGCACTCGTCAACGTCTCGGTCAGCTCGGCGAAGTCCTCCTCGGTCTCGTCCACCACGCGTTGCAGCGTGCCGGCGTCGATCCGCTCGTCCCCGGCATTCGCCGGGGGCTCGAAGAAGTGCCTCAGCGAAACGTCCACCGGAGGCGGGGTGAGGCCGGCCGCGGAGCCCAGAACGACCTCCTCCAGCGGATCCCAGTCGTTGACACTCCAGACGGTGTGCGTCATCACTGCTCCTTGGGTTGACTCGGGCGGAAGCTGAGGCCGAAGGGCTGATCCGTGGGCATGAGCTCGATGAGACTCACGTTGACTCGCTGAGGCTGGGAGATGCACCACTCCACCGCCTCGGCGATGTCCTGCGGGGTGAGCGGGTCGCTACCGTCGTACAAGGCGTCTGCCCGCTCCTGATCCCCGTCGAACCGGGTCAGAGCGAATTCCGTACGGGCCATGCCGGGGGCGATGCAGCTGACGCGGATGCCGCTGCCCTCCAGATCGGTGCGCATGTTGAGACTGAGCTGGTGGACGAACGCCTTGGTGCCGCCGTAGACGTTCCCACCGAGGTAGGGGTACACCGCGGCGATGGAGCCGATGTTCACCACGTGGCCGCGGCCGGCGGCCAGCATGACGGGCAGGGCCGCGCGGACGCAGTGCAGGAGCCCCAGCACATTCGTGTCGACCATCTCGCGCCAGTGGCGCAGCTCGGCGTCCTGGATCGGGCCGAAGCCCTTCGAGAGACCGGCGTTGTTGACGAGGACGCCCACATCGGAGAACGGTGCGGGCAGGTCGCCGAAAGCATGGGCGACGGCGTCTCCGTCCCGAACGTCGACGGTCAGCGGATGCACCAGGTCGTGGCCGAGGCGGTCGGCGAGCTCGGTGAGCCGTTCGGTGCGACGGGCCAGCGCCACGACGGGCCGCCCGGTCTTCACCAGTCGCTCGACGACGGCCCGGCCGAAACCCGACGACGCGCCGGTCACTATCGCAGAAGGCAGGTCTGTCACTGTTTTGTACCCTTTCCCGTAGGCCGACGACCGTCAGATCCAGCGGCGGTAGACGACGGAATTACGCGTGGGATCCAGCTGGCTCACCCAGCGCCGAGGCCCGGCAGCCGGCTCAACCTCAGCGAACCCGTGTCCGAGGAACCACGCGTTGGTCGGGCTGGACGCCGCGTACAGTGCACGCGCCGATGACCGGGCCGCCTCCTGGAGGGTCCGGTCGAGCAGAAGGCTCCCGGTCCGGCGGCCCTGGAAGCTGCTGTGGACGCACAGGTTGTCCAAGACCCAGTCGCCCCCGAAGCGCTGGACGCCGGCGCAGGCCACTATCCGGCTGTCGTCCTCGACGACCAGGAAGTCGGCGTGACGCCGGGCGAACTCACCGACATCGCGATGACGCAGCCGACCGAGCGCGACGAACGGAGCGGACAGGTCGTGCAGGGCCTCCGCGTCCGCCCGGCGGGCTCGTCGCAGCGACAGGAGGGAAGTCTGACTGACGGAGGTGTTCACCGAGCCCTCTCGTCGAACGTCGCCGACCCGCCCGAGATCGGGCACCGCCACTCCGCCGGCTGCGGCCGCCCCGAGTACTGGGGGGCCTCCGGCTGCTCCCCGAAGTCGGCGAGGTTCGGGTTGATGGACCCCTGAAGCCGCAGCTCGCGGGCCCGGATCTTGTCCTGGAGCGAGGCGTAGAGCCCCTCCTGCTTCAACTGGTCGAACTGGATGTGGGAGTTGAAGACGAGCACCGGGTGCGTGAACCGACGGGAGATCCTCGACGCCTGGGAGTGAAGACCCACGACGAAGAACGGATGTCCGGCGACGCTGTAGGCGAAGTCCAGGGAATGGGGATCACTGGAGACGCCCGGCGCCCATGCGTATTTCTCCCGATCCACCTGACGAAGCATGGCGAGCTGCGCCCAGAGGGTGTGCTCGAACTCCGTCTCGCTCAGCCGCCGCGGATTTTCGAAGATCGCCGCGAAAGAGCTGAACCTGGTCTCGTGCAGCCGGGCCTGGTCGACGAAGTCGACAATTTCCCGGTGCAGCTCCCGAGTGCTGTCGGCGTCGAGCATCGACTTCAGTTCGACGCAATATAATTGCTTCTGGCGTACCGACGCGCGCGCACCGAGGCAGGAGAAGGCGGTGCCGGCAATCCAATCCTCGAATGCTGATGTCAGACGTCCAGATTTCTGGACAAACTCATCCTGTCGAGCCATTGAAATACCCCGTAACTTGGTTGCACCACCGTGATATAGGCACATACATGACCCGCCTCCATCTGCCTTGGATAAGCATGGTCAGTGATGTAGGCTGATTTCTTGACGGCGAGTTGACAGCGGTGTCGACACGGTGAGGTGCGACCTGAGCCGCTGGCTGTCGGGCTTAGGCGATCAACGGGGGCACTGTGGGCTTGATGATTCTTGGGCCGGTGGAAGGTCGATCGCAGGGTCGACCGTCGTCGATGGGAAGACCGCAGCAGTGCACGGTTCTGGCCGCGCTGGCCGTGGAGGTCGGACGGACGGTGCCGGCCGACGTGCTCGTCGAGCGGGTGTGGGGCCGGGAGCCACCCGAGCGGGCGCGGCGCACCTTGCACAGTCACATCACCCGCATCCGGCGGTCGTTGGAGATGATCGACACGAGATCCGGGAATCCGGCCCGGCTGCTGCTGGGCTCCGGGGGCTACCGCCTCGACATGGCGCCCGACGACATCGACCTGCACCGTTTCCGCAGGCTGGTGAAGCGGGCCGACAGACGGCTGTGCTCCGAGGCCGAAGCACGGGCACTGCTCCGGCAAGCCGTCGCCCTGTGGCGCGGTGAGCCACTGGCCGGCCTGACCAGCGCCTGGGCGGAACGCACTCGGGACGCGTGGACGCTGGAGCGGCTGGACGCCGTGGTCGCCTGGGCCCGGACGGAGCTGGCGATCGGGGACCCCCAGGCGGTCATCGCGGAGCTGAACGTGCTGGCCTACGACTATCCGCTGGTGGAAAGCCTGGCGGCGACGCTGATTCAGGCCCAGTACGCTGCTGGGCGCACGAGCGAGGCCCTCGACCGCTACGCGGCCGTGCGCCGGCAGATGGTCGAGGCGCTCGGCATCGAGCCCGGCCCCGAGCTGCAGCAGGTGCAGCAGGCGATCCTGCAGGGCGACCGGATGGGACGGAGCGGCCCGGCGATCAGCCGTGACGCCGTTCTCGCACCGCAGGTCCGGATCCCGCCCCGGCGCCCGACCCATGCCGTCGTCGGGCCCGCACCGCGCCGGCCCCTGGTCGTCCCGGCACAGCTGCCGATCGACGTCCGGGGGTTCGCCGGCCGCGAATCGGAGATGGCCCAGTTGTCGGACATCCTCGAAACCTCCCAGGCGGAGAAGCAGCCCGCGCTGTGCGTCCTCTGGAGTGCCGCTGGATCAGGCAAGACCTCACTGGCGGTGCACTGGGCACACCGGGTGGCGCAGCAGTTCCCGGAGGGGCAGCTCTACGTCAACCTGCGGGGCTTCGAGCCGAGCGGCGTGGTGGTGCGGCCGGAAGAGGTCACCCGCATGTTCCTAGACGCGTTCCAGGTGCCGCCGCAAAGCATCCCGGTCAGCCTGGAGGCACAGGCGGCGTTGTACCGCAGCTGCGTCGCTGGTCGCCGGATGCTCGTGGTTCTGGACAACGCGCGTGACGTCGACCAGGTCAGGCCTCTGTTGCCCGGCACCCCCGACTGCCTGGTCCTGGTCACCAGCCGCCGTGCGCTGCCCAGCCTCGTGGCGACCGAGGGCGCTCATCCCATCGCGGTCGGCCCGTTGCCGTACGACGAGGCCAGGCGGGTGCTCTCCAACCGGCTGGGTGCCGCCCGGGTCACGGCGGACAGCGTGGCCGTCGACCGGCTCATCGCCCGATGCGCCGGGTTGCCGCTCGCCCTGGCCCTCGTCGCCGCACGCGCCGCGACCCACCCGGACCTGGACCTTCGTACGCTCGCCGACGAGCTCGACGCGGCCGTTGGATCGGCCGGGGCGCCGGCCGAGGCCGAACGGGACGTCCACGTCGTATTCGTGTGGACCTACCGGACGCTGAGCCCGGCCGCGGCGAGACTGTTCCGCCTGCTGGGGCTCTCGCCCGGTCCGGACATCGACGAACTGGCCGTGGCCCACCTCGCGGCTCTGGACCTGCCCGCGACGCGGACGTTGCTCAATGAGCTGAAGGACGCCCAGATGGTCAGCGAGCACAAGCTGACCCGGCTGTCCTTGCACGAGTTGCTCCGGGGCTACGCGATGGACCTGGTCCGCGCGGTGGACAGCGCGGAGGAGCGGTCCGCCGCTGTTCGCCGGCTGCTCACCCACTACGTGACCTTGTCACGCCGCGCCGCCGTACTGCTCGAGCCGCATCTGTCCCAGGACGCTGGGGAGGGCCAGGACGCCGGATTTCCCCGTATCACGACGGCCCGGGAGGCGGTGGAGTGGTTCACCGCCGAGCACGCGTTGCTGCTCGACATCGTTCGCCGGGCGGGGGACGAGGGTCATGACGCGAGCCTGTGCAGCCTCGCTCGATCGCTGATGGAGTACTTCAACCGCCAGGGCCATTGGCGGGACCAGATCAACACGCAGCGGCTCGCCCTGGACGCCGCCCGGCGGCTCGGCGACCGGCGCGCCATGGGTCAGGCGCACCGCGGCACCGGGGTGGCCCATGCCTGGCTGGGCCGGTACGACGACGCTTACACGCACAGCCGGAGGGCGCTCGACCTCTCCTGCGAGGTCGGTTCGACGAGTGATCAGGCCCAGGCGCATCTGGCCCTGGCGCGCGTCTTCGAGCGGCAGGGCCGCCACCGCGAGGCGCTCGACCACGATCAGGCCGCCCTCATGCTGGCCGAGATCGCGAACGATCGGCTGGCGCACGCGGTCTCGCTCAACAATGTCGGCTGGTCGCTGGCCATGTTGGAGCAGTACGAGGCCGCCAAGGACTACTGCGGCCGGGCCCTGGTGGTGCTGCGCGAGTTCGACGACCCGTCTGGGCAGGCGGCGACCTGGGACAGCCTGGGCTACATCAACCACCAGCTGCGCCATCCGGCCGAGGCAATCGAGTGCTACCGCGAGGCGATCAGGTTGAACCGGGACGCCGCGAACCGTTACGCCGAGGCCGACAGCCAGCACCACCTCGGCAACACTCTGATGACGCTGGGCGACTTCGCGGGTGCCAAGGAATGCTGGCAGCAGGCCGTGGTCATCCTCGACGAGCTGAACCACCCCGACGCCGAGACGGTGCGGGAAAGGCTGACCGGTCTCGAGCAGGCGCAATCCGGGATCGGCCCGCGGCGCTGATCGCCCGGCCGGCCAGCGTATGCCGGTCGGCCGAGCAGGTCACCCGGCGATGGTGATGACCTCGAAAGCGACGGCGAACCGGCAGCCCATCCGGTTGCCGGCCTCCCGGGCCAGCTGTTCCAAGAACTACTCGTGGTCGAAGTCGGGTTGGCCGAGGCCCTTCAGGTACTCCTCGTGCGCCCGCAACGACGTCAGTCCCTTGTTCAGGGTGTGGGTCACCTCGGCGTCGTGGCGGGCCGCGGGGGAGTAGGCGGCCCATACCTGCCGCACCCCGCTCCCGGGCTCCAACCACTGTCCGGAAGTTCGCAGCAGCCCAACGGGGGCCATTGGCGCTGACTCAGGAATCGTGATTGATGCGGGTCGTCCCTACCCCCAGGGCGACGGGGGCCACTAGGAGGCCTCGCCCTCTCGGTAATGTGGTGACGGCGCCGATAAGCACGGCCGCAGCAGACGCCGAGATGAGTACCGCTGGGTCAACGAGATTCCCGACGGCGGCTAGTGTGAGCCCCGCGAGCGGCATCGGCACAATCAGCAGCATGCCAAAAAGCCCCACGGTCGCCGCGTAGTTCTCCAGTGGTACCCGACGCGCTCTGACGACCCTGATGTACACGCTGAAGAACGAGTCGAGCAGCAGGAACGCCCCGAGGCATCCAGCGAAAACCCAAAGCCGGGCCGCCACCGCGACGCCCAACGCGGCCAGGCACATCCCCACCGCGACAGCGACCCCGATCGTCGACAGCGACACACGCGAGGTCAGCCGGTGGAAGGCCAACAGGCCGATGATGGCCGGCACGCTGCTCGCCGCGTACATCAGCCCCAGCTCACTGCTGCTTGTCCCGAACGTTCCGAACGCGATCTGGGGCGCAGCCCCGTTGATCAGCGCGAGCACGTAATTCAGGCCCATGGTGACCAGCACGATCCGGCGCAGGACGGGGTCCTCGAGCGCAATGCGTACGGTCGCGCGCAGGGTGCGCTTCGCTGTCGAAGTGGGCGCCGTGCCGCCCGAGGGGACCGATATCGACATCAGCAGCGAGACCCCGAACAGACCCGCCGCCACGAACATCAGCACCGGCGGTGGGAACGACAGCACCACGCCCGCCGCCGCCGGCCCCAGGACCATCGCCGCCTGCTCGAAGGCGGTCAGCTGCGATTGGAATCGCTCCTGTCCCTCGGGGCGGACCAAGTACAGGCCGATCTTCTCGCCCCCGACGAAGGTCAATTCGAAGCAGAGGCCCACGACCATCGCGAATATCATCAGCACCGGCAGCACCGCACCGGGATACACCGCCATTATCAGCCCAGCCACCAGCGCCGTCGCGGTCCTGGTCAGATCCGCCACGACCATCAGGGTCCGCTGCCGTATGTTGTCGAGCCGCAGGATCGCTGCCGACAGTCCCAGGAGCCTCGGTCCCCACTGGAAGAAGACCGCTGCGCCCGACCAGCGCACATCGGCGGTCACGCTGTAGGCGAGCACTGGTACCGCGAACAGGACCAGGTAGTCGCACAGCCAGCTGGCGAACCGCATCGCATAATACTTCGCGATACTCACGACAAATACGCTGCGACTGGTCGCAGTTCCCGGCCCAGTCGCTCGTTGACCGCCAAAGCGGTGTCTGGATCGGAAGCGCGATAGCGGATATAGGCCACGCGCCGAAGGGCCTCATAGGTCGAGGGAATCTGCTCGCCGGCGGGGACCAGCACCTTTCGCTCCACGACATCGGCGTAGCGCGGCACGTCGTCCCATCCCTCGATACGCGTGTAGGCGGTGATGCTGCCGGGGTCCACGAAGCGAATGCCCGCAGCCCCCCCGAATGCCGCGTCTTCGTCGAGGCAGGTCTCCGGGTTCGCGCCGACCGCCATCAACAAGGCGGCGTCCGCCATCGACACACCTGTGGCGTCGGCTACCAGGTGCACGATCTGGTCTCCCGGCAGTCGTGCGGCGATCTCCATGAGTACCGGTCCGTTCGCGGACAAACGCATCTCGCAGTGGAACACGCTGTTTTCCAGCCCGACCGCCCGGACCACCTGGCCGACGTACCGCTCGATCGCGCCCAGATCGTTCGGTCCCAGAGGAGCGGGTGTGATGTGACCGAGCTCGACAAAGGTCGGCTCGGGGCCGAGGAGCTTCCTGGTCACTGCGGCGATGCGCACCTCGCCGCGCCAAACGTATCCGTCGGCGCTATATTCGTCGCCGGAAACGTATTCCTCGATGACGACCTCGTCACCGAGCGGCCTGCCGAGGTCGATCATGCCATCGGCTTCGATGGCAGCGTACGCCCGCACAGCCTCGGCCGTGTCGCGCGCCTTCAAGACGTGGATGCTGCTTGACGACTCAACCGGTTTGACCACCACCGGGAACGTCAGCGCCGCGCACGCGAGCTCCGCCTCGGCGCGGGAGGCCACCTCCCGGTGCCGGGGCGACCGGACGCCGGCGCGTTGCAGCGCCTCACGCATTTTGGCCTTGTTCCGAACGAGCGCGACATCGGTGGTGGTCAGGCCGGGCAGACCGAGTTTCTCCGCAACTTGGGCCGCGATCTCGACGTGAAACTCCGAACCGGCAACGACACCATCGAGTCCAGCCCCCACAGGCGAGCGACTAACCGCTTCAACGATGGCGTGCGGGTCATTCGTATCTACCTGGACGAGGGTGGATGCCAGATCCTTGGTCGCCGCCGTCAGAGTTCGGTCTTCGGCGTCGAAGCTGGCCACCACGGTGTTCCAACCCATGGCCGCGGCTCGGACGACGAGCTCGTTGCCGGAAGATACCGGTTCAACGATGAGTACTGATGTCATCGTTCCTCCGAGTCTTGAACTGCACAACGATCGTCATACGACGACGGCGGCGGCTGGACAGACGGACACAGCCGATCAAGCTACCAGTCTCCACAACAGACACTCGAACCGGCCCGAAGACCTATCCAGTTACGATGTGGCAACGTATGCCCCATAGTCAGCTGAGCCGAGCACCTGCGCAGTCCGGCTGCCCGCTCGTCGGCGTCAGGTCATCGCGACGTCCGAACAGGGGGTATGCGGTACGTAGCAGGCACGTCCTGAACTTCGAGATCGGGCAATGCCCTCATCGCACGTCGGGATTATCCGAGTCGATCAGCTGCCCACTCAGCTAGCCGTTGCATCATCGGTTCGAGCCGCTGCCGAAACTCGTCGCGCATGTGTTTCTCCGTTGCTGGCGGGACTCCCGCCGGAACATCTGCCCAAAACTCCTGAGTGAGACGACATGATTCAGGCCCAAGCGCCTCGACGGTGACTGCCCCCCAGCTAGGACACCCACCTCGTGAAGCACACCCACTCGCCCGCCTGCGGCCCGCTCCACGACAGCCTGAATCTCGCCGATTCCCTCCCGACCTGGGAGAGACACGGCTACTTCCGCCTTGTCGAAGAGCTTGAGGCAGGATGCCGGATCCCACATGAACGACCACACCGCATCCGCGCTCTGCGGCAAGTCGACAGCGGCCGACTCTCTTACCTGAACAGGCCTGGTCGTCACTCTGACCATCCGTAGGCGTGATCGCATGCCGCATGCTCTCAGGTTTGAGTAGGCGGGGGTGAGCGCGGGGCGCAGGTGCTCGAGATGCTGCGGGCGGCGAGGTAGTTAGTGACCTCCCTCGCTGGCTGGATTGAGCGCCACTGGTGCCACGAGCCTGGGCTGATTCGTTGTCGCGGATCTCCGCCAGACACGACCTCTTTCCTACCCACGATGACGTGGGGGCGAATGATGAGACGTGTTGGCGGTCGGCGTGGGCGGGACTGGAGGTGACTCCCGCCGGCCCGCGAGCACGCGCGTCGGCGGATGAAGTGCTGCGGCTGCCATCAGCTCTTGGGTGGCTGACCACCCCCCGGGGGTTGGCCCGCGACCTCCTGATCCGGTGCTGCCAGAGCGGCCAGGGCCTCGGCACTGCGGCTGCCCGGCTCAGGCGTGCCGACCAACAGTTGCTGACCGGGAGCATCCCGGACGTCAAAGGTCTGGTAGGTCAGCTCGACCCGCCCTGCCTCGGGGTGGTGTATGACCTTGAACATGCGGGTCAGGCCCTGCACGGTCTGGTCCGTCCAGAGGGCGCCGAACTCCGGCGAGTCCCGTCGCATGTCAGTTACGAGCGCCCGGATCTGGGGATCTTCCGGGAAGAGGTCGGCGTTGAGTCGTAGGGCGTGTACGACGTTCTCGGTCAGGGCCGGCCAGTCGGGGAAGACGGTGCGGGCCTGCGGATGCTCGAACAGCACCCGGACCATGTTGGTCGGGCCCGTGAACGGGGACAGCAGGGCAGCGGCCACGCTGTTGGTGGCCAGCACTTGGAACGCTGGACTGAGCACGTAGGCGGCGGAGGTGGGAAAGGCGTCCAGCAGCCGCAGCAGGGCGGGGTGGACGGAGTCCCGGGTGTTGTCCGGGCCGAGGCGAGGGTGGAGCCCGGCGAGCCGGAAGAGATGGCCGCGCGCGTCCGGGTCGAGGCGCAGGGCCCGGCCGATCGCGTCGAGCAAATGCGCCGAGGGGTTGCGCTCCCGACCCTGCTCGAGGCGGGCATAATAGTCGGCGCTCACCCCGGCCAGGACTGCGATCTCCTCGCGGCGCAGCCCCGGTACCCGGCGGTCGCCGCCCCCGTGTAGTCCGGCCTCTTTCGGGTCCACTCGGGCGCGGTTGGCCCGAAGGAATTCCCCGAGCCGGTTTGAATCGGGCATGTCGACCAGCCTAAGACTCCTGGCTGAGATCCCCGGCCAGCTGCCGGCTTTGCTGGGCCGTCCGCTGAATCGCCCGATCCGCAGGTCGAGGCGCACGGGACAGAGCACCCCGACTCGAATGAAACGTACGTGGTGCCAGGGTGTCGCGCACCCAGGAAACCTCACCCTTCCCGGGCCCGCGTATCAGCCGGATCGTTGAGCAGCGGCGCTTGGCCGCAGGCCCGAAGCACAACAGGAGGATCAATGGGAGACAGTTCCGGCTCGAAGATCATTCTCATCACCGGTGCGAGCAGTGGTATCGGTGCGGCAACCGCCCGCCGGCTGGCCGCCGACGGCCATCACGTCGTGCTGGGTGCCCGGCGCGTCGACCGGCTCGCCGCACTCGTCGACGAACTGCGCGCCGCCGGTGGCACCGCCGAGCACCACGAGCTCGACGTCACGAGCCGTGACAGCGTGCTCTCCTTTGTCGAGAGCGCCCACAACCGGCACGGCCGCATCGACGTACTGGTCAACAACGCCGGCGTGATGGCCCTGTCGACCCTCGACGCGCTGCGGGTCGACGAGTGGGACCAGATGGTCGATGTGAACCTGCGCGGGACCCTGAACGGCATCGCCGCCGCACTGCCGCTGATGCGGGCCCGCGGCGCAGGGCACATCATCAACATCGGCTCTACCGCCGGGTACCGCGTCGACCCGACGGCCGCGGTCTACTGCGCCACCAAGTACGCGGTCCGGGCGCTTACCGAAGGGCTGCGCCAGGAGAGCCGGGACGTCCGGGTAACCCTGGTGAGCCCTGGCTACACCCACTCGGAACTCACTGAGCGGGGAGGCGACCCTCAGGTGCGTACTGCCGCCCACGCGGCGGCCGAGGAACTGGGAATGCCTGCCTCGGCAGTCGCCGACGCGATCGCCTACGCCATCACCCAGCCCGACAGCGTCGACGTCAACGAGATCATCATGCGGTCCACCGTGCAGGGCTGATCGCACACCATGAGGAGGGCACCCATGAGCGAAGCACTCGAGATGACGACGTTCCGGCTCGTCTCCGGCCTCACCGGCGCCGACTTCGTCAACGCCAACGACGACATCAACGAATACCTGCGACGGCAGCCCGGCTTCCGGTGGCGTCGGATCGTGCAGGACGACGACGGCACGATCACCGACATCGTCGCGTGGGACTCCGCCGCCGACGGCCGGCGCAGCGCCTCGGGGATCATGACCGAGATGGCCGGCTCCCCGGTGCACGCCACCATCGACCACGCCACGGTCGACTTCCGGATCGTCCCGGTGCTGCAACACACCAGCTGACCCCGGTGCCCATACGGTCGCCACACCTGGCCACCCCGATCGTGACCAACGCGAAGAAGGCGGCCGACTCGCTGGACTGGGTCGTGCGCGAGATGGGCATGCGCCAAACGCCCCGGCGGTCGCCGAGCGTCCGACAGCGGACAGGTCGGCCATCCCGAGCGGAGGTTCCCTCCGAGCGGACCGTCACTCCGGCCAGTCGCTGCGCAGGATGATCTCCACGAAGTCGTTCCGGACGAAGTTCGGGTCGAAGTGGGCGAGCACGTCCGCGTTGACGTTGCCGAACGTCGTCTGCGGGCGGTGCCTGTTGCCCTGGTTGAAGGCGGCCAGGATCTGCCGCTTGAAGTCGGGGCGCGGATGGGCGGCGATGACCTCGGCGATCCGTTCCGGATCAAGGTCGCGGTAACCGATGCCCAGCACGTCGGTCTCCACTCCCGCGGTAACCAGTGCGATCTCCGGATCGAGGAACTCCGGCACCCCCGGCGTGGTGTGCAACGCGATGGCCAGCCAGACCTTGCGGGCCTGCTGAGCAGGTCGGCCATGGTCGAGCAGGAACCGCTCGGCGGCACGTGCTCCATCGACCTCGAACCGCAGGTCGGTGCTGCCGTACCGCTCGGTCAGTCCGAGATCGTGGAACATGGCACCGACGTACAGCAGTTCGAGGTCGGGGCTCAGACCACGCCGCTCACCCTGGAGCGCGCCGAACAGGAACACCCGGCGGCTGTGCCGGAACAACAGGTCGTTGGTGGCTGCCCGGACGAGGTCGGTCGCGGTAGCCACGAGCGGGGTGTCCGGGATGGTGATCCCGGCGATGGTTTCGGCCATGGTGTGCTCATCCTGTTCCTACGGAGGTTTCTACTGGTGCTGAGGCTCGCCACCGATGCTGCCGGGCTAGACTCGGCCGGGCCATGTCCAGAAGGACAGCCATCCCACAGATACGGACATCAGAACGGCTGGAGGGAGCGGGTCGGATGAGCGGAGGGCGGTCACACCGGGTCGGCGTGCTCGTCTTCGACGGGGTACAGCTACTCGACGTCTCCGGACCGGTGGACGTCTTCAGCGGAGCTACCCGGCGCGGCGCCGACTATGCGGTGGCCCTGCTCGGCTGGCGGTCGGATTCGGTGCGTACCGCGTCCGGAGTCCGCTTGTCCGCCGACACCACCGTGGCCGAGTCCACGCCGCTGGACACGCTCGTGCTGACCGGAGCCGAAGACCTGACCGCGCTGCCCGACGCCGAGGACCTACGTGCCCGGTTGGGTCCACTGATCGGGCCGCCGACCCGGCTCGCCGCGGTCTGTACCGGCGCGTTCGTGCTGGCCCGGACCGGTTGGCTCGCCGGCCACCCGGCCACCACCCACTGGCGGCACGCCGGCCGTCTACAGGCCGAATTCCCGGAGATTGAGGTCCGTCCGGACGCCATCCACGTCCGCTCCGGCCGGTTCGCGACCAGCGCCGGGGTCACCGCCGGGATCGACCTCGCCCTCGCACTGGTCGAGGAGGACCACGGTGCCGACCTGGCCCGCGAGGTCGCCCGGGAACTCGTGGTGTTCATGCAGCGGCCGGGTGGGCAGTCCCAGTTCTCCGTCCGGCAGGACCTGCCGCCGACCCTCGACCGGCGGCTACGCCGGGTCGCCGACCGCGTCGCCACCGACCCGGCCCGGGCGTATCCGATCGACGCGATGGCGCACGATGCGACGATGACCCCCCGCCACCTGCGCCGCCTATTCCAACAGGAGTTCGGGCTCACCCCGGCGCGCTACCTGGAACTTGCCCGGGTCGAGGCGGCCCGCGCGCTGCTGGAGCGGGGCGGCACAGTCACCGAGGCGGCCCGGCGCAGTGGGTTCGGCAGCGACGAGACGCTGCGGCGGGCCTTCACCGCGTCGTACGGCATCCCGCCGTCGGTCTACCAGCGCCGGTTCCGGACCACAACCACCACCGCCTGGTAATTCCGCAGACCCGCGTTTCGCTGGGTCGGGCCCGATCGGATCGACCACCGGTGACCAGGCGCTCTGATGTGCCCCACCCCCGGACCCGGCGAGGTTCTGGTCCGGATGACCGCCTGTGCGGAGCGTCCGAAGAGGTAGGGCGACCGGACCGGCTCGGGTGGGACGAGCGGTGCCAGGTCGGGTGGTGTCGGTGATGCCGATGTGGCTAACGTTGGCCTGCCGCCGGGGGAGGTTCAGCCCGACCAGGCGGGTCGCGGCACTCAGCCGAACTGTCTACCGGAACCGGCGACGGCGGTAGGTGACGACCGCGAGGGCTGCCACAGTGCCGGTGGCGGCGAGGACTGGCACGGATTTCGTGCGAACCAAGCTGCCGATTTTGGTGGTGGCGGCGCGAGCGGAGGTGATCAGGGTGGACTCGGCCTTGCCGGTGGTCTGCGCGCCGGCTCTCATCGAGCCTCGTATCGTGCCGATGGTGTGCTGTGAATCCTGCTTCACTGACGTGGCGCGCTGAGAGGCCTTCTGGCTCACCGTGTGCGCCAGCTGGGTCGCTCTGGTCTTCGCCGACTGACCGACCTGGGCTACCCGCTGTCGGAGTCCGCCGACGGCGGAGGTCGTCTTGGTGCGCGCACGTGTCTTGACGTCGGTCTTCGCGGTCAGTGCGGCTATGGTTTCGCCGAGTTCGGCGCGCGTCTGCTGGATATCGTGTCGGGTCTGGTCCGAGTTGCTGCTTCCGGGTGGCGTGCTCATGGCTGCCTCCGACTCGCTGCGTCACGTATCGTCTCGGCGTCGGCTCGCACGCTGTCTCTGGTTGCGGTGGGTGTGACGGGCATTGCCGTGCTGACCTGTTTCTTGCCGCGTTGGGCCGCGATCGCGGCGGCGATGGCGAGGATCACCGTGACGATCAGGGCGGCCAGGGCGTCGGGCATGACCGCGGCCAGGGTCAGCACGAGCGTGGCGACGGCGGTCGCGCCGGCGAAGATCCCGAGCACCGCGCCGCCGCCGAGCAGCCCGGCGCCGAGGCCCGCGCGTTTGCCCTTGGCAGTCATCTCCGCCCGCGCCAACGTCAACTCGTCGCGCACCAGCCGGGTGATCTGATCGGTGGCACGCTGCACCAACTCGGCGACCGGCGTGTCAGCAGACGCGGCGCGGTTACCGCTCGATCCTTCTGACATCAGTGCTCTCATCTCTGTCAGGCAAGGGGTGGTCCGAGGCGCTGCCCGGGAGTCAGTGGTGCTGCGCGGCGGGCAAACTTTCGGGCCTGTGCGGCGCGGGGTCGATACGCCCGCCGGTCCTCGCTGCGAGGCCGTCGTCCAGTTGGCCCGCGACGTCAGCCGCCGGGAAGTCACCATCCTGGCGGCGACCTCGGAGGGTGAGCATGCTCGCCGCTCCGGTCACCGCTCCCGCTGCGAAGGCAAGGATGAGCGTTTGCCGTGCGACAGATTTCCTCTTTCGCGCCATGACGACCCCCTGAATGCGACGTGACCTCATAGTCCTGATTGTCGGACTCGGCGGAGGGGGTCAGGCGCCTAATCGGCGAACTTGCATGAAGCTGAACGGTGCTTGCGTCGTGGTTGCCGTGAGCGGCCGTTTCCTCCTGCAAGAGACGGCTGTGAGGAAGACTGGAACCATCAAGCGACGGTTGGCTTGTTCGATGTCTGCCGCACCCGAAGGGGTCACGTGCCTGCCCGCACGAGCTGCTGGCGGACCCCTAACCGGAACTGGCGGTCGTACAGGAGGGACGAGAGTGAGTAACGCGGATCTTGGCGCCCGCAGTGACCGTGGCAGTGCGTACGCCAAGCTGTCCCGCCTGGTCCGAAGCGCGGGTTTCCTCGACCGTCACCCGCGCCGCTACGCGGCCCGGGTGACGGTTCTGCTGGGTTGTCTCGTGCTGCTGGGCGTGGTGTTCGTTCGGCTCGGGTCGTCGTGGTGGCAGACAGCTACCGCGGCCGGCGTCGCGGTGCTGCTCGCGCAACTGGCGTTTCTCGGTCACGACGCAGGGCACCGACAGATTTTCCGATCCCGCCGCGCGAACGACGTGCTCGGCATGGTCTGCGCGAACCTGGTGACCGGGATCAGCTACGGGTGGTGGGTCGACAAGCACAACCGCCACCACGCCCACCCGAACACCGAGGGCCGCGACCCCGACATCGTCGTGGCTCCACTGTCATTCACCCCGGGCCAGGCCGCGACGCAGCGCGGCCTGCGGGCGCTGTTCGTCCGACACCAAGCGGCGCTGTTCTTTCCCCTGCTGATGCTGGAGGGTCTGCATCTGCACGCCGCCGGCGTCCGGGCGGTCGTCAGTCGCGGCGGACTCAGGCACCGACCTGCGGAGGCCGGCCTGCTCGTCCTGCACTTCGCCGGCTACCTCGCAGCCGTGTTCCTGGTCCTGAGCGTTCCGCAGGCGATCGTGTTCATCCTGGTCAACCAGGCACTCTTCGGCCTCTATCTGGGTAGCTCCTTCGCCCCGAACCACAAGGGGATGCCCATCCTGAGCGAGGCCGACGACCTCGACTACCTACGCCGGCAGGTCCTTACCTCCCGCAATGTGCGCGGCGGCCGGATCCTCGACGTACTACTCGGCGGGCTCAACTACCAGATCGAACATCATCTGTTCCCCAGCATGCCCCGACCGAACTTGCGCCACGCCCAGCCACTGATCCGCCAGTTCTGCGCCGACTATGGCATCGCCTACCACGAGACCACTCTGATCCAGTCTTGGTCGCAGGGGCTGGCGCACCTGCGCGTGATCGGGACCGGAGCGACCCGCCAGGGCAACGACTGAGTCTGGGCCTCGCACGCCCTGGTCACCGACCAAGGCCCCGTCCGCCGGGGACTCGGCCACCGCGTGACCATGATGAGCAGTATGACCGCGAGGAGTAGCCCCGTGGGGCCGACAGCGCGGTTGACGTGGACGCTGGAGTGGGCTCCGCGCCGCGTGCCGGTGTCCAGGCGGCGAGCAGAGTTAGCCCGGCCACGAGGGTGGCGGCGAGGAGGCGTCGGTCGGTGATAGCCATGCTGCCAAGCCTGGTTAAAATTTGTCAGCATCTATTCAATAAGTGGTGATGACCCGATCAACACCCCGTTAGCCTCACGGCCCGGCCCGGCCCGGCCCGGCCCGCGCCACCGTGGCCATCGGGGCGAGTGGGCTCAGGCCGACGCCGATGAGCACCGCCCGAGGTGACAGGCAGCCGACGGATCAGTGCCGCCAGTCGCCTAGGGCGAGGGGAAGGCCGCCCGGCTCGCGGGCCCGACGAGCGGCAGTCCGGAAGACGACGGATACTCGCCTGATGACTGGACCGGATCTCGACCCCGAACAGTATCCGCCCATCGACCCGCGTGAACCGGTGCCCGACGACGCGGGCGTCCTTCTGCCTGGCGCGCCGGACGAGCTGCCCGAAGCCCCGGCCGAACCGATGCCAGACGACGGTGGCAACGCCGGCGGCGTGCGCGAGCCGGCATAGATCGGTCCGCGGTCGAGCGCGACACCAGCCCGACCGCCGATGCCGGCCGACGGCGCGCAAGACGTTGGGGCGCCGTCGACCGAATCCGCATACGCGCTGCAGACCGATGTGGAGCGTTGCGGGTGAGCCTCGCTGAGGTCTGCGGCAGCTCCGTCATTCGAGACACCGATCCCACGGGCAGCGTCCTGAGCGAGCGAGACTCCAACTCCACCAGGTGTGGCTGGAGCTAAGAACTCCTAACGGTCGCTGTGGTGGCTGCCGGTGGAGCGGAGTGACCGGCGACCGCCTTCCTGATCCGGCTCGTTGTCCGCCACCGGATTGCCCAGCCGGGTCACCCAGTCGACGAACTCCGCGTCCTGCCTCGGCAGCGGCTCGCCGTCTGCCGGGGTGCCCGCGCCGTCCCCGTCGGCCCGGGACTTGTTGCGCCGGAACAGGCCCAGCCGCCCGTTGGCCCGTCCCGCCTCGACGACGGATGCCGGGTCGGCCGGGGCGGGGCGGGCCGGCACGGCATCGGTCGTGGGCGGGGGCCCGGCGCGCCGGGCGGTCGCGAGGGCGTCCCAGTTCGCGGCCCGGTTCAGGTTGGGCAGGGGCGGCCGGTGCCGAGGTGGGGGCGCCGGTTCGGGCCTCTCTTGCGTGCCGGCTGACTGGGTCGCCTCGCCGCCGGGAGCGGGCTCGGCCGAGGGCGGCACCCGCCGCGCCGGAACGACCGGCCAGGTCGCCTGAACCCGCGTCCGGTCGGTCTTCGGCGGTTGGTACATCCGGAGGGTCCCCGGGGCGACGAGCGCCCCGTCGGGCGGCATCCCTTCGGGTTCGGTGTTGTCGACCGCGGCCTCCGCCGTCCCGGAGCCGTCCCCGCCAGGACCCGCGGGAAGGTGGGCCGCCGTCGCGGGGGCCGGTTCCGATGTCTCCGGGCTGTCGTCGAGGTCGGCCGGTGTGGCGAGGTCGGCGGGTGCGGCCGATGCGGCGGTAACAGTCGGTGCACCGAGGCCCAGCGGTTCGGCTGCGGTCGGGAGCTTCGCTGCGGTCGCGCCGGCGACCGGCCCCGTGCCGGCCAGGTCGACGGGCTCCGGCTCGTCGGTCGTACCACCATCGGCCGGCCTCATGGCCTGCCGCACGGCGGGACCGGCGGCCAGCGGACGGAGGATGTCGGTTGACTCGGCGACCCGTGCTTCGGCGGTGCGCGGCAGGAACGGCCAGCGGAACGACGCGGCGGCGGCCGAGCCGAGCACACCGGCGGCGACGGCGAGCAGCGCCGCGTAGTACGGCGTGATCTGGTACCGGTCGACGGCGTCGCCGGGACCGGCGGTCAGATAGGTGAACGCGACCAGCACGGTGCCGACCGCGCCGGTCACGCCGTTGACCAGCGGCGGATGCCCGCGCCAGCGGGCCAGCCCGCCGGTCGCCGCGCCGATGAGCAGGGCCACCGACGGCAGAGTCAGGATCGCCAGCCGGTGTGCCGCGTCGGCGTCGAGCCCGGCCGGCTCCAGCACACCGAGCCGTACGGCGGGCAACGGCCCGGCGGTTGCGAGCGACGGGACGACCGAGACGAGCGCCAGCAGCCAAACCACGCCGCCCACTGCCGCCATGTTCCAACCCAGCGGCGGCTTCACCAGTACGGCGATCGCGGCACCCGCGCCAACCAGCGCGCCGAGGGTCGCGCAGATGCCGACGGCCCAGATCGGGTCCACAGAGAAGCGCTCGGCGGCCTGGGCTGGCCGGATGCAGAGCGGCGCCACGACGGTGGCGCCCAGCGCGGCGGCGGCGGCGACGGCCACCAATCTGCCCGTGCTCCCCAGCACCCCGTACCGGCGGGCCAGGCGCGCGGCGACGACGGTGCCGGCTACGGCGGCGTGTGCCGCGAACCAGCCCACCCAGACGAGCTGGGCAGGCCACTGGTTGACGGCGGCGCCGGTGGAGGCGCCGGCGAGCTGGACGATGCCGAAGCTGAACGCGATGCCGAGTTGACCGGCACCGGCGAGCATGCCCATCCCGAGCGCTGTGAGCAACAGGTTACGCCATGTGCGAGAGAACATGTCCGGCACGTTACGCACCCAATGCTGCTGTTTTTACGGAATGTCGGTTTTCGCGTCCGACTACCGTGCCAGCGGTTACCTCAGTTCGACCAGGCGCGCGGTCTACCTGGTGCCGCCCACATTGCTGAGCATGTGGACGGTGTCCGCGTCGCGATAGATGAGCCGATCGGTGGGCACGTCGGCGTCGACGCGGGTGCCTCCACGGCCTGCACCACGTTCTTCGCGTCCTGGATCGCCACCACCAGGTACGGGTGGCCGTGCCGGGCAGCGGCTGCCGCTCACCCGGCTCCAGCCGGCGTACGGCGCAGCGGTGGGCTGGGAGCCGGCCCCCACCCACCGCTGCGCGTCGATCGTGCGACCAAGCGATCGGGCTCAGCAGCGCGGTGCCACTCGTTGTGGCAGGGTCACGCGGAGTTGCGCCACTTGCGGCCGTGCCCACCGATGAGCCGGTCGGCATCGATCGGGCCCCAGGAGGCGGCCTCGTAGGTGGGGATCGGCGAGTTGTCCTTCGCCCAGTTGTCGATGATCGGGTCGACGATCCGCCAGCACTGCTGCACCTCATCGCTGCGGATGAACAGCGACGCGTCACCGATCAGCGCGTCCAGGAGCAGACGCTCGTACGCCTCCGGGGACTCCTCCACGAACGTCTGGTCGTAGGAGAACTCCATCGTGGCGGTGCGGACCCGGAAGGAGTGGCCCGGCACCTTGGCGCCGAAGCGCAGCGAGATGCCCTCGTTCGGCTGGATCCGCAGGATCAGCGCGTCAGCATCGAGGCCGGTGAGCTGGTCGGTCGGGATCGGCAGGTGCGGCGGCCGCTGGAACTGCAGTGCCACCTCGGTGAGCCGGGCCGGCAGGCGCTTGCCGGTGCGTACGTAGAACGGCACCCCGGCCCAGCGCCAGTTGTCCACGTTGAGCCGCATCGCGGCGTAGGTCTCTGTCCGCGACAGGGGGTCGACGCCGGCCTCCTCGCGGTAGCCGGCCATCAGCTCCTCCCGCGTGCCGCCCCGGGTGTACTGTCCCCGGACCGCGGCCTCGGCGATGTCCCGGTCGGTGGGGAGCCGGATCGCCTGCAGCAGCTTCACCTTCTCGTTGCGCAGGCCCTCAGCCTCGAATGAGGCCGGTGGCTCCATCAGTGCCAGCGCGAGGACCTGAAGCACGTGGTTCTGCACGATGTCCCGCATCGCGCCGGCGTCCTCGTAGAAGCCGCCGCGGCTGCCGACGCCGAGGGTCTCGGCGACGGTGATCTGCACATGGTCGACCCAGGAGCGATCCCAGATGGGCTGGAAAATTGAGTTCGCAAAGCGTAGCGCCAGCACGTTCTGGACGGTGTCCTTGCCCAGATAGTGATCGATACGAAAGACCTGGTGCTCCTCGAACGCGCTGTGCACGACGCCGTCGAGCTCGCGGGCCGTGACCAGGTCGCGCCCGTACGGCTTCTCAATGACCAGGCGGGAGAAGGAGCCCTCGCGTGGGTGGTTGAGCCCGACGCCGGCCAGTCCGTTGATCACCGGCTCGAAGGCCCCGGCCGGTGTGGACAGGTAGAAGAGCCGGTTGCCGGACGTGCCCCGCTGTGCGTCCAACTCGTCGAGGGTCTCCACGAGTCGCTTGTAGGTCTCCGGGTCGTCGTAGCCGCCGGCCACGTACCGCACGCCGCCCTGGAGCTGGCGCTTGCTGGCGAGGGTGCGTTCGCCGAGGGCGCTCTCGGCGAACTGCTCGTCGGTCATCGACGTGCGCGCGACGCCGACCAGCGCGAACTGGTCCGGGAGCCGCTCGTGCCGCGCCAGGCTCTCAATTGCGGGCAGCAGCTTACGCCGGGTCAGGTCACCGGAGGCACCGAAGATCACCAGCGTGGCTGGCGGGGCACTCCGCTCCTGGATGAGCTGAGATGCGTGGTCCATGGTCTGCGTTCCTCCGGGCACAAGAGGTGTGGGGTTGGGGGGGTGCCGTGCTGTCATGCCAGGAACTGTGCGGGCTTGGGCGATAGTGTCGGGGGGGCCACGCGGCGTGGCCCGTTGGTCGCGGCCCTTGAGCGTCGCATGCCGGCCTGACGGGTAGGCGACTCGGTGGCGATTCGAGCACCAGGCCGCAGCGAATTTTGAGGTGTCCAACGCCCGTCAGCAGGGTTGCCTGATTCAGGAGTGGGCGCTCTGCGTACCGTTGAGCTTCGCTCCGCAGACGGACAAATCAACCATGGCGAGTCTTGGAGGACCAGGCCGTATCACGTAGTCCTCCACGATGGTCCGCTCACGTAACACACGCTGCCACCACCACACCAGGCGCTGGAGTTCTCGTGCTCGGCGCTACGGGGTTGAGGTGCACGTCGGGAGTCTCCCAGCACTCGTGCGCCTTTGTTTCCTTTGGATGCTGCGTCGAGGTCACCGAAGAGCAGCAAAACTCACCGTCGTCGGATCATCCAATAGGGCGTGCGGTTCTGAGCTGACAGCCGACGCCCGATCAACTCCATGCCCACGAACAAGTCCTCCCGACAAGTCTGGTCGCCTCTCGTTGCGGAAGCGCCCTGCTGTCGGCGGGGCACGATACCGCCGCCTGCTTCGGCGGTGAGAAACAACCAGGGCCACCCGTGCTTCACCCGTGTGGCCAGAGCATCGCGGCCCGGCAGGCCGGTGCAGACTGCGGATGGCCGCGCCTGTGGCTTCACGTTTCCCTAGGTCCCATCCTCTGCAATGACCTCCTCGGCGTATCCGAACGGGTTGTCCGCGCCCTCGGTCTCGGCCAACCGGTCGGCCGGCGCCTGCGCTACCGGGTGACCGGTGTCGTCGACCAGCCCCGGCGCCATGCTGCCTCCGTGGGCGTCCTGTACCGCCCGGGTGTCGCGGGCCGCCTCGTCCTGCGGCACTCCGGTCTGCTCTCCGTCACGCTGCTCACGCTCGGCCATGGGCGTCCCTTCCTCGGTCCTGACCAGCGGCGGTACCCGCACGAGTGGCCGGGAAACCGATCAATGACCGGTCCTTCGTCCAGCTCGCCACGGGAACGCCTGAGGCTAACGGTCGCTGGCCAGGCGTCGGCGTCCGCAAAGGACGCTCGGCTCAGCAGTCACATCCGTGTCGAGCGACCACACCGTCAGAGGGTGACTTGCCGGCGGGCGGCCATTCTGCTGACGGCGACGTTGATGGCGAAAATTCCGACCACGGCTTCGAGGAGCACATTTCGCGGGTTCGAGTTCCAACCGTAGAGCGTCCAATTGGTCGGCTGATAGGCCAGCATAGGCAGCATTAGCGTCAGAAGGACCGCGCTGGCCGCGATCGATACCCGCACATCAAACGCCGCGCCCACGAGGGCTGCCACCAGCCCGGCGGCCATGATGACCGGTAGGGTCAAACCGTCTGCCCAGCCATTGAGCGGATTGGGCGTTATAGCCGCTATGGTCATCGTGGCACCGAGAAGCCAGGTCCATGGTCGCGTGGCCCGTGGTTGGCGCGCTCGAAGTAGTGGCACCATTGTCAACAGGGCTAACAAGCATACCCACGTAGAAATTTGCATGATCAGGTAGAGGCCTGTCCGGAACCCCAAAGCATCGTCGTACCTTGCCCATGGCTCTACCGCGTACCTCAGGTCATTCGCTGCGGAGTACCAGATCTCCCAGCCGAAGGCGCCAATGGTTATGGGGAGTGCGAGGCGGTAGCGAGCCCAGACTGCGGCGGCCAGCGCGAGAAGCAGCAATGCGGGCGTGACCGAGCTTCGCTCATACAAGAAGCTGGCAGAATTACCCGGCAATAGCAGCCATAAGCGCCACGTGAGGGGCAGGGCTGTAAGGGCAACGCCGCACACGAGCAGGGACAGTGCGGTCGATCGCAGGGCGGAGTATCGCAAGGCGTCCCGGGAGCGGAGCTGGGCTACACCGGAGCGGACCCGCAGGCCCCCGACCACGAGTGCGATGGACTCCCGAAGCCTCGGGTGCCTCCGGTCCGTCTCGCCTGCGACCAGCAGCGTTTCCAGCATCTCGTCGGCGCGGTACTGCCGGTAGGCCCGAGGGTACGCGCGCAGCAGCCACCGGTAGCGGCGCTCAAGGCCGGTCATGCCGGCGCCGTCCGAACCGTCGCCGCCGTCGACCGTACGGAGCGGTCTCGAACGACCCGAGCCGCAGCGATCAGCCGCGCAGCCTCCTCGTGCAGTGCGGACAACCCACGCTCGGTCAGCTCGTACGTGCGACGGGCGCGACCGTTGACCACCGTCTCCTCGGCCACCCGCACCATCTCCTCACCGTTGAGCCGGTCCAGCGCGGCGTACAGCGTGCCGGTCGTCAACCGCACTCGCCCGTCGGACAACTCCTGCGCGCGCTTGACGATGGCGTAGCCGTGCAGCGGTTCGTCCTGCAACGCGGCGAGGATGAAATATGTGGGTTCGCGCATCGGCGTGGAGGGCCTAGTCATGTCATCAACATAAGCAGATGACCGACCTATCGGTCAAGCTCGAGTTCTCCGCTTCGCGGGCGCGGCGAGCGACGCCGGACTCCGCACGGGGAGGCGCGTCGTGCCTCGACCGAGTACTCGACAGCGCCGTGGCAAGCTGCTCGCTCGTCACTGGCTACCAGCCGCGATCCGCGTACGCGCGGGTCTGCCGCTGACACAGCGTGGCAATTGTGGGCGTGTTCCACGATCGACCGATGCGGCTGCGGGAGTCAGCGCTGGCGCCATTGAGTCCGGCCACCACGTCGCCGAGGAGAACTCCGACGACTTGACCGCAGCCCTGCACTGCTTCTTGTCCTGAGCCTCCCGCCCCACACGGCACCACCCGGGCCTTATCCAGGGTTTTCTCCCATGATCAGGTGCGCACATCTGCCGCCGACCGGGGCGTCACTCCTCAGCGTTGTGCGACGGACGGGCCGACTGTGCCGAGCGGTAGGCGCGTGCGACCGTTGACGACGTGGCGGCCAGCTGCGGACGGGCGGGCAACCAGACGGTGTGAATGCCGAGTTGCTCGTTCATCGCAGCGAGCTGGTACTCGTAGCGAAGGTCCGCGGCCGTGCGCACGCCGCGAACGATGATCGTGGCGCCGCGGCGCAAGCAGTAGGCAGTGGTCAAGCCGGTCCAGGTATCGACCTCGACATTGCGCCAGGCTGCCGACATGGCGTCGCGCACGAGTGCGGCCCTGGCCGTGGCCTCGGCAGTTGGTTGCTTGTCGGCGTTCACCGCCAGCAACACGATGACCCGGTCGAACATCACCCGAGCACGGGACACCAGGTCGCGGTGCCCCGGGGTGAACGGATCGAACGTACCGGGATAGACCGCCAACGAACCGTGTACCGGCGCCACTCCACCATCCGACGTAGCCGTCACTGCGACTCCCACCGCATGGCCACGATCATTGCAGCCGTACATGGCCCTCGTCACCGTGGCGCTGGAGACGGGGTCTCGTCTCTCGCTGATCGATGACGCCGTCCAGATCACTCGCGATCGCGTCTGAGCGGCTTCAGCGGGGCGGAAGCGGCACGGGGTGCAGCTCCGCGTGACGTTTGGTGACGATCGACCTGTGGAGTCATCCCGCCTGGGCGGGGACTGCCTCCGGATCACCGGCGGCGTCGTGAGCGGTCATGGTCTTTTGCCGGCAGGGTTCCTCGCGCAGGATCGCGGCGTGCAGCCACGAGTCCGGGATGGCGAAACCGTCGACGAGCGTGCGCAGGTGCGGGCGTAGCTCTTTGAGTAATCCGTTCACGACGCCGGTGATCGCCTTCGAGCGGGCCGGTGTGAGCCGGCCGTGCTCCAGGAACCACCCCTTGTTGGCCTCGATGACGCTGAGCGCGTACAGGTCACAAACGCGCGAGAGTAGCGCCCGGACCGCGGTGTCGGCGGTGTCTTCGATGCCGGCGACGAACGCCTCCAGGGTGATCCGGTCGATGTGCGCGGCGGCGACGGCGAGGACGTGGTCCTGGACGTCGTTGAAGATGTCGAAGGGCCGGTTCTTCTTGGTGGCCGCGCCGTTGCGCAGGCGGCGGACCGCGCCGTCGAGGAGGTGCCTCTCGCGGTCCTCGAAAACCTTGAGCTGCCAGCCTCGGTCGGTGACGGCGACCTCGTCGTCGCGACCGGGTACGGCGCTGATCAGCCGCTCAATGAGCGACCGCGCGGCGGTGCGTTCGAGCACCATCTCGCGGACCTGCTCGGCGACGAAGGAGGCGCGCCCCCAGCCGTCGAGCGAGCCGAACTCGTCCCGATAGCCGGTGAGCAGCCCCTTGGCCACCAGCTGCAACAGCACCGTGTTGTCGCCCTCGAAGGTGGTGAAGACGTCGGTGTCGGCCTTGAGGCTGGGTAGCCGGTTCTCGGCCAGGTAGCCGGCGCCGCCGCACGCCTCGCGGCACATCTGGATGGTGCGGGTCGCATGCCAGGTCTGCGCGGCCTTGAGACCGGCGGCCCGGGACTCCAGCTCCCGTTGCCGGTGTTCGTCGACCGGCCCGTCGCCGCCCTGCACCTCACTGAGCGCGGTGACCAGCTCGGTCTGGGCGAAGTGCAGCGCGTACGTGGTGGCCAGGGCGGGCAGCAGCTTGCGCTGGTGGGCCAGGTAGTCGTTGAGCAGCACCTCCCGGTCGGCGTCGGGTGTGCCGAACTGGCGGCGGATGTCGCCATAGCGCACCGCGATCGTCAGCGCCGACTTGGTGGCCGCCGACGCGGCGCCGCCGACGCTCACCCGGCCGCGGACCAGGGTGCCGAGCATGGTGAAGAAGCGTCGCGAGTCGTTCTCGATCGGGCTGGAGTACGTCCCGTCCGGTGCGACCTGACCGTAGCGGTCCAGCAGCATGTCCCTCGGCACCTGTACGTGGTCGAAGGTGAGCCGCCCGTTGTCCACGCCGAGCAGGCCGGCCTTGGGCCCGGCGTCGCCGATGCGCACACCGGGCAGCGGGTTGCCCTGCGCATCGCGGATCGGCACCAACCACGCGTGTACGCCGTGCCGCCAGCCGTTAGTGATCAGCTGCGCGAAGACCACCGCCATCCGCCCGTCCCGGGCGGCATTGCCGATGTAGTCCTTGCGGGCCGCCTCGTACGGAGTGTGCAGGTCGAAAGTCTGCGTCTGCGGGTCGTACGTGCAGGTGGTGCGCAGCTGCTGGACGTCGGAGCCGTGCCCGGTCTCGGTCATGGCGAAGCAGCCGAAGATCGTGCCCGAGACGATGTCCCGGAGATAGGCGTCATGGTGGCGGCGGGTGCCGAGGGCCGCGACCGCGCCGCCGAAGAGGCCCCACTGCACTCCGGCCTTGACCATCAGCGACAGGTCGACCTGCGCCAGCATCTCGCTGGCGATGATCGAGCCGCCGACGTCGGAGCTGCCGCCGTACTCGGTGGGGAAGGCCGACGCCATACCGAGCTCGGCGGGGAGTTCGGTGAGCAACCGGGTGATCCGCTCCCGTGCCTGGTCACCGGTCTCGCCGTAGACCGGGAGGAAACGCGCGTCAAGGTGCTCCCGGTGCGCGTTGCGGACTGCGGCCCACGGTCCGTCGAGCACGTCCCGCAGGCGAGCGAGGTCGATCTGATCGGGCACGGTTCCCCCTCAGCTAGCGGACATATGCGTACAGGTCGTACTCGATCAAGGATAGCGGCGCCAGTGAGCACTGACGGCGACCGTGCCACCGTCGCCGCGCCACCCCTCCGGCGTTGGTGATCTGCTGGCCGCACCCCCGCCGTCTGGGACGGACGGGCACGGCCAGCGTCACGAAAGTGGGCAGCAATTGTCATCGTTTCGTCGTCTAGTCCGGGACGCCCTTTGGGTAGCGCAAGGGGAACAGACGATATGAAAGGAGCAGCTCATGCCACACGACACGACACCGATTCTGGTCAAGCTCGGTGACTCCGGCCAGACGATCGCGGCTGCCGAGCAGGACGCTCCGCCGGACCCCGTGGCCCCGACCCGACGCTGAGTCCCGGTCACCCCCGCCCGACCGGTGTTTGCAGCGCGAACGCAGGAAACACCGAAGCGCCTGTGAGGAGGCAGCATGACCTACGTCCCCTGGTTCTTTCCCGACGACCCTCCATCGCTGTTCCAGACCGGGCCAGCCTCTGATGATGCCCGTCTGGCCTGCCAGCTGCTTGAGCGCATGCAGCGGGATCCCCGGTTGCGTCACGAACGCATCTGCATCGAAGTGCAGAACCGTGTGGTCATCCTGGAGGGCGTGGTCACGTGCGCTGATGTCCGCACGGAGGCCCACGCCCGCGCCTGGGGCACTCCGGGAGTGCACGACGTCAACAATCGGCTGCGCCCGTTGGAGCGGTGAACAGCGGTTGCGACGGCGACCCGCTCAGGCACACAGGTCACGGCGGTAGCCGAATGTACCGGCGACCATGCCGGCCGCGGCGGTGCCGGCGGCGACGGCGGCGAGCCGCACGGCGACGAACACCCCGACCGGAACGGCCAGCAGCGCGTACAGGATGGACACGCGACTGTGCTCGGACTCGACCCGCGCAGGGACAAGGCCGCACTGCACCGTCAGATCGGCTATCTGTCCGGCGAGCGCCGCAGCGGGGGAGCCGTTCAGGGTGAACCGCACGGTCGTCGTGGCGCCGTCGGTGTGTAGGCCGTTGACGCCGGGGACGCCGGCGAGGTCCGGTGGCGTGCCGATGAATGTCACGGCCACCTCGGGGTGGTGCAGTCGGCGCAGCTGTGCGACGGACGCCACCTCTACCAGTTCGCCGGCGCGCAGGATGCCGACGCGGTCGCCCGCCTGCCCGGCCCGAAGACCACCACATCACACGACCCGGGCACCCACGCCGCCTTCCTCGCTCTACAGATCATCATGCCGCCACGACTCCAACGGGCGCGGAAGGTCCCACGCCCGAGGAGCATCGGGTAGAGCCGCACGGCAAAATCCCTGGCCGTCTACAACCAGGTCTCTATGAGCGGCGGGGTCAGATCCTCGCTAGGCGGTCTTCACCGATGTACGGAATCGGTTCCGTCAGCAGTAGCCACCTATCTGGACCGATGTGTGGCTTGCCGGGAACAGCGCGCCGCTCTTCGCGGTAGCTCGCTGGGCGTCGCGCAGGCTGACCGTCGGTTGCTCACAGGCCGCTGACCCAGGTGCCGCAGGCCGCGCAGACATGCGAATCGGCGGTGACCGCCCGGGTGAGGGTCACCGCCGATTGCGTGGTCGAACCGGTCAGGCGGCCGAGCAGGCGGTGTCCAGGTCCTTGATGGCGGCTTCCAGGGCCTTCTTGCTGGGCTTGGCCTTGGCGGACTTGTTGTACGCGTCGCTCAGGCCCATCATCTCGTTCTGGATTTCTTCGGAGGCGGCGGTGACTGCCTCGTTGGCGCCTATCGAGTGCGCCAGGATCGCGACCGAGCCGGCGGCCCACTGGGCACTGACCGCGAAGTGCCCGGCTGGCGGGCCGATCTTCTCGGCCTCGGTGACCTTGGTCGCGTTGTCCTTGATGTCCTTCCTGATGTCGGCGCAGACCTTCACTGTGGCCGCGTCGTTGGCTGCGGTGCTGGTCGCTGTGGTGGTCGGGGCGGCGCTCGAGGCCGCCGGGGACGGCGAGGTTGCGGTGCCCTCCGATTTGGGCTGCGGATCGCAGCCGGACATCGCGATCGCCGCCGCAACGGCCAAGCCAGTCAGGACGAGTCGAGTTCGGTTCATCGATGTTCCCCCATGATCTTCATGTTCGGCGCACGCTACCAGCCGCGTTCGAACGGGTGGGATCAGTTATTGGGCCGATGAGCACCGAGCCCTAGGTGTGGAGCTTGACGCGAGGCGCGTCGTGAGCGTGGACGACGGGTGCGTGCAGTGCTCGCAGGTGTCGGTCTCCGGGCGACGAAGATTGGTCTGCGTCGAGAACGTGCCCGACTGCGGCCCCGGTAACGCTCCAACTTGGCGTCGCACTCGGTGATGATCGTCTGAGCTGCTGTGCCCGCTGCGGGCGAATGTTCTGAGGGCTCAGCTTCGTTCATCACGGTGATCGTTTGTCTGATGTGGTGGGGTGCGGAGGCGGCGGCCTACCAGGTGTCTATCGGGTCGGTGGGACGTGTTGTCGGCATCCGGCCACCGTCCTGTCGTCGTCATTCCTGGCGGATGGTGAAGTTCCTACACTTGTGAGCCAACACCACCTCCGATACATAATGGGCAGTGCACTGAGCGCCGCTTCAGCGACCAATGTGATTCGCCGACCCGATGGAGGCCCGTCCATGGCGTTGACCCCGGCGACTGGGGGCGGTTGCGGCGAGTCGACGCCACGCTCGCCGATTCAGTCGCCGAGGCCGGTCAATTCCGACGTCGAGTGGGACAGCTTCGACCCGCAGGCATATGTCCGGCACAACTACGCGGATCTGCGGTCCGACGATCGGGAGATCCTCTGCCGCATCCGAGACTTCTTCGCCGAGGCGAAGCTCTCCGACGCGCGGTGCGTCGACGTGGGGTCCGGAGCGAATCTGTATCCGGCGCTGTCGCTTCTGCCGTTCGCGAGGGCCGTCGACCTGTGCGAATGGTCGACGGCGAACGTGAACTGGCTGCGCATGCAGGTCGACAGCTACGACGAGCTCTGGGACCCGTACTGGCAGGTGTGCGCGGAGCACCCGGCGTACGCGGCACTGGCGGACCCGCGCCGGCGCCTGGCGCAGGTGGGCCGGGTGGTGCGGGCCAGCGTTTTCACCCTGCCGAGGCACGCCTGGAGCGCCGGCACGATGTTCTTCGTGGCCTGCTCCATCTCGGCCGACCGGGCCGAGGCCGAGCACGCGATCGGTCGGTTTCTGGACGCGCTGCGGCCCGGGTCGCCCTTCGCCGTGACGGTCATGCTCGGGTCCCTCGGCTACAGCGTCGGTCCGCGGATGTTCCCGGCGGTGTCACTGCAGCGCGCCGACGTGGTGGCCAGCATCGCGGCGGGCGCGTACGACCTGGACGTCCACGAGGTGCGGCCGAAGCCGCCGCTGCGGGACGGGTATCTGAGCATGCTGCTGGCCACCGGCCGTACCCGCGGATAGCGCCGATGCGTGCCTGTGGGATGCGCCGACGTCGTGCTCTTGGCGCAGCGTGGCGGCGGGGCATTCCATCGTGCCCGATTGGCCGGAGTGCCGACACGCGGCCATCGAAGCCTTTCAAGGGGCACTCGACTGGCCCGCTACCATGACGCTGTACGTCATCGTGGACCATTGTGGGCACGGCAATACCAGAGGTTTCGAGTCGACGACTACAACAGACGGCGGTGGATCATGCGGATGCAGCCGCGCCAGGAGATCCTCGACATCTGGCGGGCTACGGTTCGCAGTTGCTGGGCGAACGGTGAATGGCACTGGGGTAGCCGAAGTGGTAGCAACTCGATCAGCGACGCAGAGCAACTGCTGACCCTGTTGCTCCCCGCGGCCAAGGTCCCCGTGTTGTCACTGGACGACCCGGACCGCGCCGACGAAGAGGTGATCGAGGCGCTCAGCCCGATCGGCGGCGCGATCGAGATTCCCCGCCGGCTGGTCAGCGTGATGATCGACTATTTCCGGCGGTACACCGACGACGCCGGCGCTCCGATCTTCGGTGGGGGCAGTTACCTCACCCCGCTGGAGGGCGGTCCGGAGCTCACCGACGAGCAGCGTTCCCTGGACATCGTCGACTCGTTCGCGGTGTCGGTCACACTCACGCTGGCGACGATCGGTTTCGTCAAGGTCTACCGGGGCTCCACCCAGCGGCGCGACCTGTTGGCGCAACTGGACGAACTGGAGGCGATGGCGGGCGCGCGCCTCACGGCGGCGATGGTCGGTCTGCTCCGCAGCTTCAGCACCTTTGTCTTCACCTCCACCGACGAGTACGGCACTCGTCTGTGCGACATGGTCAACCAGGACGAGCTGCCGCGCCGGGAGCTGGTGGCGGCGCTGCGCGAGCAGTTGCGGGACACGATGGCGAGCCTGCGTAGCGTGATCATCGGGTCGGGTCGGGTGACCGAGGACCTGGACAACAGCGAGATGCTGTTCGAGTGCGGATGGTCGTGGGGGATCATCTCCGGGGCCGAGGAGGTCCCGACCACCGAACCGATCGGCCTGCAGCGTGAGGGCTCCGCGGAGAATGCGCCCTACCTCTACTTCACGGTGATCGCGATGGACGCCATCGAGGACCTGAACTCCGAACGCACCCGGCTGCTCGGGTTGCTCAACGAGGAGCAGCAGCGGCTGTCCCGGGCGCTGCAACTGCGCTGGGAGCTCACCCGGACGTACTGGGCGACGGTGGCGACCTTCGGCAACCGACGGCGGTGGCCCATCGAGGACATCCCCTGGCGGACGACCGACGGTGACCGGACCGACTACTACACCCTCCAGGCCACGTCGCTGGCGGTGAAGGGCCTGATCGCCGTCGGGCGCGGCGGTGACGAGGAGCTCGGGCGGATCGCCTCGGTGCTGGTGGAGCTGGCGCAGCGGGCGCGGATCACCCGGCGGGCGTCGCCCGGCGAGCCGGCGCTGTTCGTGCACGCGCCAGGCAAGCGGGTGACCCTGAACGACGACACGTCAAAGCCGATCATGACGTGGAACGTGAACGAATTCTCCACGGTGCTGCTACAGCGGGCGACCACCGTCGCCGGTCTGCTGAGCAACGCCCGACGGCGCAGTGAACTGCTCGAGCTGGCCGACGAGGTGTGGGACCACCTGCTGCTGCGGCGCATCCCGGACGGCCGGCACCAGGGGCTGTGGGACCACGCCGGTGGTGCTTTTCCCGGCCTGGCGCCGAAGCCGGACGCACCCTCCTGGTATCTGACCGAGCGGGTGGTGCAGGCTCTGGTCACCTCCGGTCAGCTGCTGTGGGAGCGGCCGTTTCCACGAGCCGGCCGGCTGGCCGACTACGCGCAGGATCTCGTCGACGAGGCCGAATACCTCTTCGACCGGGAGTTGATGCGCGGCACCTTCGACGGTGAGGCGATGCAGCGCAGCATGCGCAGCATCCGAGCCAGCCTGGGCCGGGCGCAGTTGCTGGTCGACGAGCGTCCCGGCACGGCGGCCGCTCTGGTGAACACTCTCCTGTTGCTGCTCAACGACGTCGCCACGGGGCAGCAGAAGGCCAGCGAGGGGATCTGAATGCTGGTCTTCGTCACGTCGCACAAGGGCGGCACCGGGCGGTCGGTGACCGCGGCGAACATCGCCTACCGCAGCGCGTTGTCCGGTCGCCCGACCTGCTACCTGGACTACGACTTCGGCTCGCCGACCGCCGGCATCACGTTCCAGATTCCGCAGGCCGTCAATGGCGTGGAGGGCGCCGGGCCCAACGGTGGTGGCCTGCACCGATATTTGCGCGGGGAGATCCCGTCTCCGGAGCAGTTGGACGTGTGGGGCACCTCCGAACGTGCCAGCCTGCGTCAGAGGCCCATCGGGTCCGGTCCGCTGGTGCTCCTGCCGGGGCAACGCAACGGTAGCGAGTTCGGTTTCACCAACGACATCGCCAAGCGCTGCGCCGAGCTCTTCCTCCGGCTGGAGGAAGAGTTCGACCTGACCCTGGTGGACCTCAGCGCCGGCCGGTCGTACGCCAGTCAGATCGCGCTGGCCGCCACCGCGACCTCGACCCTGCGCAAGGTCGCTGTGCGCTGGTTGGTCTTCCACCGTTGGACTCCCCAGCACGTCACCGCAGCGGCGGACCTGGCCTTCGAGGCGGGTGGGATCGTGGCCATGGGCAAGGAGTACGGCCACGAGCCGGACAGGCTACGGGAGTCGCTGCGCTTCATCCGTACGGCGGTGATCAACTCACGTGGCCCGGAGGTCGGCCACCTCGGCCTCGCCCAGCAGGCGTTCCTGCGCAAGTGCGACACGGAGCTGTCGGAGCTGGCCCGACGACGAGGTGTCGGGCGTACGACGCTGCTCGGCGAGGTGCCGTTGGATCCTCTGCTGCAGTGGCGGGAGCAGCTGATCTCCGATCACGACGTGCAATCCAAAATTGCCAACGTCAAGACGGTGGACGCCTTCGTTGACCTGACCGAGAAGCTTTTCGACGAGACGGCATGGGACACCGCGTGATCGGCATGGATGTCAGGTTCCAGGAGGCAGCTGCGGTGCGTCGTACAGAGAGCGTGGCGTACTCGCATCTGTCCGTGGAGCTGGGGCACTTCTACGCGGAGGACTTCGGCGACGGGTGTGAGGAGCTGAGGCGCAAGTTCGAGCGGATCGCGGACTGGTCGGCCGCGATCCCGGCTCTGGCCCGACGAGGGCTGCCCGCACTCCGGGAGCCGCGGATCAGCACCTGCTTCATGTTGGACGACTACTTCCACCGCTTCGGTACCCCCCGCGAGGTGATCCCGCAGGTGCAGAGCGCCGCGGCGGAGCACGGCCTGATCTTGGACTACGTGGCCCGGGAGTCCAGCTTCGCTCGGCACGACGGAGCCGAACTGGCCCGGTTGGTGGTCGACACACTGGTGGTGGAACCACCTCGGCACACCACCGGGAGTCGTCCACCGTTGAGCGAGTCGGGCTGGTTGTCCAACGGTAAACGGTCCCCCGGGCACGCCGACGCGCCGGCGATGACCCTGCCACGTCCGTGGTCTCCGCCGTTACAGTCTGGCGATCCCCGGCACTCCATCTTCGTCGACATCGAGCTCTGGTCCGACGAGCCGGATGCCCGGGTGTGGGCCTGCGCCCTGCTCGCCTCGGTCTGGCAGATGACCCGACTCGGCGTGCTACGGCATCGGGGCGAGACGATGACGCAGCCGTGTCAGCTCACCGGCGAGCTGCCGACGGACTGGGACGAACTGCCGGCGATCGTCCAGCTGAACCCGGCGGCCGCGCCGTTCTGCGCGTATCGCACGCTGACCCTGATGGGCACCCAGTACCTGCCGGTGGAGTTGGCCGTACGGACCATCCTCGGCCAGGTGGCGGTGCCGCCGGCGGTCGCGCAGCAGGTCGCCAAACGGGCCGGCGGCGAGGGCCTGCACCTGCCCAGCGAGCTGGTCGACCGGCTGAGCTACGTGTTCATCAGCGACTGAGCGTGCTCAGCGTCGGCACGGCTCGTCGACGGCCACCCGGCCGGCCAGGTCGCGTAGCAGAGCCATGTTGCTCACGCTGATCTGATCCCGGATCCAGTTGACCGACGAGTTCCACTGACGGCTGAACCCGGGTACCTGCTCCAACTGGTCCCAGATCGGCCGCAGCCGCGGGTGCACCCGCGCGCCGGGCAGCCACAGGTGCAGCAGGTGCTCCAGCACCGGCCGCAGCCGCTCGACGTGCTCCTGCCCGGAGGCCGAGCGGGTGACCGCGGACTCCACCAGCGAGGACAGCATGGTCAGCAGCCAGTCGTGCAACGCGAGATCTTCGCAGAGCCCGGCCACGGCGGCCGGCACGTCCTGCGGGTCGAGCACGAGTTCGACCGTACGCAGGGTGGGCGAGTCCACGGTGACCACCGCCGAGACGTCCCGGTTCGGACGCTCGTCGGCCTGTGCGGTCCAGCGCAGCCGTGTGCGGGCGGTGCGCAGTGGCGGGCGCCGGTCCAGTAGGTCTGACATCTGCACACCGTCGAGCACCCTGCCGGTGATCGCCTCCAGGTTCAGCACGTCGGCGTTGTTGCCGTGCAGGAAGCCCGCGCTCAGGTCGGCGACGTCCAGCTTGCCGACCGTCTCCAGGACGCCGGGGTTGGCCAGATAGTGCGACCACGGCTGGCGGCGCTCGCCGGCGACGACGTGGATGACCGAGGAGGCCTGCACGATCCGGCCGCCGGTGATGATGGCCCGGGTGACGACGGCTCCCACCCCACGTAACTGGCGCTTCTTGGCGCTCGGGAGCCAGCAGTCGACACCGGTGCGCACATCGGGTGACACCGCGTACAGCGATGGACGCCGGGACGTCAGCACGGCCTCGCCCTCGATCAGGCCGAGCACTTCGGCGCTCTGCTCCTGGGCCAACGCCGTGCTGTGCTGCAGAAGGCTGGTGTGCACCTCACCGACCGTGAGCATGGCTTCCTCCGCAACGCTGCCACCGACCCGCGCTCATCCCGCGGTATGCGGCTCATACTGATTGACGTACACCCCTGGTGACCGGCACTGACACGGATCCGCGTCGGACAACCGAAACTCCGCGAGTGCGAGATTCGATCTCGGATCCGTATCTGTTGATGGCCATCATAAGCCCGGGGTCGGCGGGAATCCCATGTACGGCGGGCGTTCGGAGTGTTCGCGGGTCGGACGGACGTGACAGCGGCTGATATTTTCAATGGTGCGGTCGCCAGCCACCCCCTGGAGTTTGCCGTTCATGAAGGTCTACATTTCGGCCACACAAAAGGACCTGCTGGAATACCGCGCTGCCGTGCACGCCGTGGCTCGCCGTCTCGAGATCGACGACGTGGCCATGGAGGCGTACGGCGCCGACATCCGGCCGCCGCTGGAACGCTGCCTCGCCGACGTGCGCCGGTGCGACCTCTACGTGGGGCTGTTCGCCTGGCGGTACGGGTTCCGGCCGCCCGGCCAGGAGTCCTCCATCACCGAGTTGGAGTACCGGGAGGCGCTCGCGGCGGGAAAGCCCTGCCTGGTCTTCCTGCTCGCGGAGGACACTCCCTGGCCGGTCGACATGATCGACCGCGATGCCGACTGGCAGCAGATCGTCGCCTTACGCCGTGAGCTCAAGGAGCGCCACCTCTGCGCCTTCTTCTCCGGCGTGGACGACCTGACCGCCAAGGTGACCGCCGCACTGGCCGACGTACGCAGTGGCAGGTCCCCGGCGCGCGAGCCCGCCGACCCGGACACCCACCTGCCGACGGCCGTTCGCAACCAGTACTACAAGCAGTTGTCGCTGAGATACCAGGCCGTCTCGGTGGACGCGGTCTCACCGCGTCCCACCATCGGCTACCTCACCGTCGGGCTGCCCAAGGTGTTCGTGGAGCCCCGCGTCCACGAGGACGCGCGACCGGAGATGCCGCTGGCGTGGTGGCGTTGGGCCGGGTCCACGCCGGGCGACGACGTCGGAGGGCTGCCCGGGGTGGTCAACCCGGAGGAGGTGGAGCGGCTCTGGGAGGAGTACGCGGCCAAGGACGAGCTGTCGTTGTTCGATGTGGTGTCCGACCCGGGCCGGCGCACGATCGTGCTGCTCGGCGACCCCGGCTCCGGCAAGTCCGCGGCCGCGCGGTACCTGGCGCTGACGCTGGCCGAGGTCTGCGTCGAGCCTCGACTGCGTGCGCTGGACCGGTACCTACCCGTCCTGATCGAGCTGCGCTCCTACGCCACCCATCATGGGGACGGCCGATGCGACGGCTTGCTCGACTACGTCGGCCACCGCCACCAGCAGGGGCTGGCCGGTATAGACCAGGACGTGCTGGAGGCGTACCTGCGCCAGGGCGGCCAGGCGCTGTTCCTGTTCGACGGCCTGGACGAGGTGTTCGACCCGGCGCAGCGGGAAGAGGTGGCCGCACAGATCGCCACGTTCGCCAACGAGTACCCGGGGGTGCTGACCGTGGTCACCTCGCGGGCGGCCGGCTACCAGCGGCACACCTTTGCCAACGCAGGCTTCGACCACTTCACCCTGGAGGATCTCGACGACGAGCAGATCGCGAGGTTCCTCGGCAACTGGTACCGCTACGTGATGCCCACGTCGGCTGCGGAGGCAGAGCGGCAGCGGCGGCAGATCCTCGACGTGGTGGGCAGTTCTCGAGCGATGCGCGAGATCGCCGGCAACCCCCTGCTGCTGATGCTCATGGCGATCGTCGGCCGGGGTCACCCGCTGCCCCGCAACCGACGGCGGCTCTACGCGCACGTGACCGACGTACTGATCTCCGAGTGGGATGTGACCAAGCAACTGCGCGAGAGCCACGGCGACGTCCCGTCGCTGGACCTGCAGGCGAAGCGTCGGCTGCTGCGTCACCTGGCGTATTGGATGCAGTTCCGCGAGTCCGGCCCCGCCGGAAACTACATTGAATCCGACGAATTGGCGCGCATCTTCCGTGACCACCTCGTCGCGTTCTACGGTTTTGAGAATGAGCGGGCGCTCGCCATGGCCTACTCGATGATCGACAAATTGCGGCAGCGAAGCTTCATCCTGGAACGTTACGGACTGCGACTGTTCGGGTTCGTGCACCGCGCGTTCCTGGAGTTCTTCTGTGCCGAAGAGATCGTGGACAGATGCGAGCACGATCCGACCTGGGGCCCTGATCGTCTGCGTTCGCTGTTTCGCGAGCGCTGGGCCGATCCGTCGTGGCGGGAGGTGCTTCGACTGGTTGCCAGCGCCCTGCCCGCCCAGACCGCCAACGAGCTGGTCACGGTGCTCGCCACCGAGGCCACTCAACCGTGGCCGCCGCTGAACCTGACCGGGCCGCCGTGGAACCTGGTGCTGGCGGCGCAGTGCGTGGCCGAGGCGCCGCAGCCCGCCGAAATGGCCGGCGCGGGCGACGCCGTGCTGCGCCAGGTCGTGCGTCTCATCGAGCATGGCATCTCCGCCGACGACCCGAACCTGGTGGATCTCACCGAGCAGGAGCTGCTGTCCTCGATCCGGGCGCTCGGCCCGAGTTGGCCCGGCCGGGAGATCTTCCTGCACTGGTACCGCCGCCGTGGGGTCCGGACCAGTTGGCGATCCGGCTCTCCCTTCGCCACCCGGATCGCGGCGGTGCTGTCCACCGCCGAGGAGCAGATGGAGGACCTGCTCGTCCGGGAGCTGGGGCAGGGCCGCGAGCGGCAGGCCCACCTCACCCTGGTCGCCGGGCTGGCCGAGGCTGCCGGCCGCCTCGACGCCACCGGCGGCAGCAGTCACCGATGCCGGGACATCCTGCTCGCCCAGGCGCAGGCCGAGGTCTCCACCGCGGTGCGGCAGGCCGCCGTACGCGCACTGGTCGCCCACTTCGGCGCCGACCTCGACCTCGTGGACGTGCTGCGCGACCTCGCCAGCTCCCCCGATCTCGCGGTGCGGGCGCTGGCCGTGCAGTCCCTCGGCACCCGGCCCGAACTCTCCGACGACGTCCGTCAGGTGTTGGCCAGAGCCACCGGGGACACCGCCGTCGCGGTGCGGCGAGCCGCCGCCGGAGTGCTCACTGCGCGTTGCGCCGACCTGCCGGACGCACCCGAGACGATGCAGCGACTGCTGGCCACCGACACCGACCCCGGTGTGGTGCAGTGCGTGCTGAAGGGTCTGCTGGTTCTGCCGGAGTACGCCGAGTCCGCACGAACCACGGCGTTGCAGCGGGTCACCGGCGATTCCCCGGACGAGGTCCGACGCTGCATTTTGACCGAGCTGCTGCCCGAGCGCCCCAGCCCGGAGAGCACCGAGCTGTTGCTGAAGCTGGCCGGCTCGGACACGTCCGCGCGGGTCCGCGTGGTCGCCGTGCAGCGGTTGGCGCTCGTACCCGACCCGGAGGGCCGCTGCCGGGCCCGGCTGATCGATCAAATCGAGCAGGACGAGGAGTCCTCCGTGCGGGCCGCCGCGGTCAGCGCTCTGATCGACAGGGACCGTGCCGACGACACCGGGTGGACCGTGGTGGCCCGCTCGGCTCACGTCGACGAGGACGCGACGGTACGCCTCGCCGCGGTGCGCGCGCTGGCCGAGGCCTACCCCGACCACCGCACCGGGGAACTGCTGCTGGAGAGCGCTCGACGCGATCCGACCGCGAGCGTCCGGCTCGCCGCGGTCGACCTGCTCACCGGGCGACCGCTGTTCGGCCACGCGACCCGAGATCTGCTCATCAGCCGCGCCTCCCAGGAGCGGGACCCGATCGTCCGGCTGCGGGTCACCCGTAGCCTGGCCCGTCTCGCCGACCCGGCGGACCTTGAGGTGCGGGAGTGCCTTGCCGAGCAGGTCAGTCGGGACCCCGACCCGAACGTGCTGTGCGCCGCCGCCCAGGCGCTCGCCCGCCAAGGCGACGCCCCGGGCCTGATGGAGACACTGTGCCGGCGGGCCCGCCGAGACAGCTACGTCGGCATCCGGTTGGCCGCCGTACAGACCCTCTGCGCGTACGGGAGCCCGGAACTGGCGACCGACGTGCTGCTGGAATGCGTCGAGTCCGACACCGACCCGACCGTGTTCGATGCGGCCGTGCGCTGTCTGACCGAGCAGGGCTCGGCGTCCATGGCGGTGACGCTGCGGCTCATGCGCCGCCTGTCGGACCAGGACCCGGCGATCCGCGCCCGCATCGCCGCCGCGCTCGGCGAGCACTTCGGCGCCGACCCGGAGGTTCAGGTGCTGCTGGTCGGGCTGGTCCGCGACGATCCGGCCCTGGAGGTTCGCCGCCGGGCCGTGGAGCAGCTGGGCGCCGGCCCGGCCGGCCGCACGGGGGTGCGGGACCTGCTGCTGCGGCTGGCTGACGACGATGACTGGGAGATCCGCCGGACCGCGCTGCTCGCGTTGACCCGTCACTACGACAGGGACACCCGGACCCGGGAGGTGCTCGTGCGGCTCGCGCATCAGGAGGATGACGGCGCGGTGCGGCGGCTGGCCGGGCAACTGCTGGCCACGCTGCCCGACACCCGACCCGACGACTTTCCGTGATCGATCCGGAGCCGTAGGTGCACACGCGTGCGCGTCGAGCGGAGATCCGATCGACCTCGTCAAATACCATGAGCTCATGACGGATCCGGTCGCCGGCTCGTCCCGCTCGGCCGGCTGGAGTCTGCGAGTCCTCTTCGGAGTGATCGGGCTGTCCGCTCTCGTCCTCGGCTATGTCGGCTTCGAGCGCCTGCTCCAGGCCCGACCGGACGTCGCCCACGATCCGTACGACGTGCTCTACTACGACCTGCAGCTCTTCGTCTTCGGCGCCGAACCCTTCCAGGACGCCGGCCCCTACCCGTGGCAGCTGCAGGTCGCCCGGTTCGCTGCCCCGCTGTTCACGCTCCTCGCCGTGGCCGAGGCCAGCCGGCTGCTGCTGGCTGCCGAGAGTCGCCGTCTGCGTGCCCGGCGGGCACGTGGTCACGTCCTGGTCTGCGGCGACTCCCAGTTCGCCCACATGCTCGCCGACCGGCTCTTCGCCGACGGTGAACGTGTGGTGGTGGTGCGCTCCGAACCGTTCGGGCCGCTGGAGTACCGGTGGCGCCGGTACCTCGGCGTGGTCGGCGACCCGACCAGCCCCGAGGTGTTACGCGGCGCCGGCCTGCCGCGAGCCCACACCATCTACGCCTGCAGCGAGGACGACGACCGCAACCACGCGATCGCCAACACCGCCAACCGGCTCATCCAGGACCGACGGCAACCACCGCGGGTCTACATCCTGGTTCACGACTCGGAGATGTGTCTGTCCCTGCAGGCCCGACGACTCGGTGCCGCCGGGTCCAGCCGGCTGCGGCTGGACTACTTCCACGTCGACGACGTCGCCGCACGCGCACTGCACCGGCACCACCCGCTGCCCAGCGGGGGAGACCAACCAACCAGGATCCTCATCGCGGGCACCGGCAGCTTCCGCCGGGCTCTCCTGGTGGAGACCGCCCGGCACTGGCGCGCATCCCTCGCCGACACCCCCGGGGGCAGCGTCGTGCCACCCCTGCGGGTGGACGTCGTCGCACCGGATGCCGGCACCGAGATCGCTCTGGCGTCGTCGCGTTACCCGTTCCTGGCCACCGTCTGCCAGTTGACCGCGTACGACCTGGATCTCGACGGTGTCGTCGGTCTCGGTCGCGACCGCTACGACCGCATCTACGTCTGCGCACCGGACGAGATCAGCGGCCTGCAGTTCGTGCTGGACACGCCCGCCCTGTGGCAGGGCGCCGAGAGTGCCGTGTTCGTGCCGGTCTACCGGCAGGCGGCGCTCGCCGCGGCCTTCCACGGCGACTCCCGTCACGACCTGCTCGACGAGGTGCACGGCAAGCTCCGCCTCTATCCGGTGCTCACCCGGGCCTGCGACGCCCGGCTGATCGCCGAGGACCTCACCGAGCGGCTGGCCCGGCTGATCCACGAGCGGTACGTCCAGGCCCAGCAGCGCGCCGGGGTGCGACTCGGCGATGCCCCGGCGATGGTGGACTGGTCACGACTACCCGAGTCGTTGCGGCGGGCCAACCGGGCCCACGTGCAGGACATCGCCGCCAAGCTGTTGGATCTCGGTTGCGTCGTGGCGCCCAGGCACGGTGGCACCGGTGACGCCTCGGCCGCCGGGCAGGCCATCGACGACCGGATCGAGGAACTCGCCCGCCTGGAGCACGACCGGTGGTGCCGGGAACGGCGCGGGGACGGCTGGACGTACGGCGACCCGCGTGATGACGTCCAGCGGCGGCATCCCGCGCTGCGGCCGTGGGAGGAGCTGCCGTCCGACGTGCAGGAGCAGAATCGCGAGGGGATCCGGGCACTGCCCGACGTGCTGTCCGACAGCGGGTTCGAGCTGATCCGGCTGGCGCCCCCGGTGCCCGCGCAGCGGAGAGGCCCGAGGGATGCCGCCTGACCTCGGCCCGGTCCGCGTCGGCGTGACCGGGCACATCAACCTGACCAGCGACACCGAGCTGCTCGTCGCCGAGGCTCTCCGCGTCGAGTTGGGCCGGATCAGCGACCGGCCCGTGCACGGCGTGACCTGCCTGGCGGCCGGCGCGGACCAGGTCTTCGCGCGCACGGTCCTCGATCTGGGCGGCACCTACGAGGTGATCCTGCCGGCCCGCGACTACCGGGTCGCGGTGATCAGCCCGGAGAATCGGCTGGCCTTCGACGAGCTGCTCGACCGGGCGGCAGCTGTCGTCCACACCGGCTACGACCGCTCGGACACCGCCGCCTACGTGGTTGCCAACCGGGAGCTGGTCCGACGGGTGCAGCGACTCGTGGCGGTATGGGACGGCAAACCTGGCCGTCACCCCGCGTCGACGGACCGGACCATCGACTGGGCGAGGCACCACGGCGTCCCGACCACGATCCTCTGGCCCGTCGGTGCCCGCCGAGCGCCCCTCTAGGGCTGACGGGCCGGTCCTGCGTTCGGTGGCGAAGCACCGGTCAGGGCGCCTGATGGCGTCGTCGTCTGATTTGCTGCCGCAGAGGCGGCCGCTGCTCCTTTGGTGGCGAAGTGACGAACTGCGGTCTCCTTTCCTGCGTCGCTGACAAATGCTGAGTTCGTGTGGGTGACGTGCGAGACATTGACATGCCTGGACGCAGATACCCCCCAGGGGTATCTTGGGGGTGAGGAGGCGATGAGGATGTCGCACGAGGACGAGCACCACCCGATGCAGACCCCCGCCGAGACGGCGGACCGACACGGCCACGGTGATCACCGCAGCAGCCGAGAGGGCCCGCACGGACAGCCGGTACAGCCCGGCACCCACGACGGCCATGCCGGGCACGGTGGGCACGACGGCCATGCCGGGCACGGCGGGCATGACAAGCACGCCGGGCATGACCCGGAGATGTTCCGCCGTAAGTTCTGGCTGAGCCTGGTCTTGACGGTGCCAATCGTGGTGACCAGCCACATGGTGATGGAGTGGTTCGGCTATCGGCTGGACTTCCCGGGTGTCGACTGGGTGGGCCCGGTGCTGGGAACGGTGGTGTTCCTCTACGGCGGGTGGCCGTTCCTGCAGGGCGCGGTGCGGGAGGTCCGTGACCGGGCGCCGGGGATGATGCTGCTGATTGCGATGGCCATCACCGTCGCGTACGTGGCCTCGGCGGCGACCGCGCTGGGCGTGTTCGACCTGGACTTCTGGTGGGAGCTGGCGGCTCTGGTCACGATCATGCTGCTCGGGCACTGGCAGGAGATGAAGGCCATTGGCCAGGCCCAGGGCGCTCTGTCGGCCCTGGCCGCGCTGCTCCCCGACGACGCCGAACGCCTCGACGGTGACGGTCAACCCGAACGGGTCCGGGTCAGCGACTTGGGTGTCGGCGACCTGGTCCTGGTGCGCCCAGGTGGGCGGGTTCCAGCTGACGGGCGCATCACCGACGGCCGCGCGGAGTTGGACGAGTCGATGATCACCGGCGAGTCCCGGCCGGTCGGCCGCGACCGCGGCGACCGGGTGGTGGCCGGCACGGTCGCCACCGACGCGGCCATCCGGGTGCGCGTCGAGGCCGTCGGCGAGGACACCGCCCTGGCCGGCATCCAACGCCTGGTCGCGCAGGCCCAGCAGTCCAGCGGCAGGGCACAGGTCCTCGCTGACCGGTTTGCGGCCTGGTTGTTCTACATCGCCACCACCGCCGCCGCCGCGACGCTGCTGATCTGGACCCTGATCGGCAACCTCGACGAGGCAGTCGTCCGCACCGTCACGGTGCTGGTGATCGCCTGCCCGCACGCACTGGGCCTGGCCATCCCGCTGGTGATCGCCCTTTCGACCGCCGTGGCCGCGAAGGGCGGCATCCTGGTCAAGGACCGCCTGGCCCTGGAGCGGATGCGCACCATCGACACGGTGCTGTTCGACAAGACCGGCACCCTGACCCGGGGCGAGCACGTCGTCGCCGGTGTCGCCGCCACCGCCGGCGTCAGCGAGACCGACGTGCTGGCCGTCGCGGCGGCGGTGGAGGCCGACAGCGAACACCCCCTCGCACGGGCCATCGTCACCGCCGCCGCCCAGCAAGGCGCCCGACGCACCGCGACCGGTTTCCAGTCGCTGACCGGCCGTGGGGTGCGCGCCGACGTTGACGGCGTCAGTTACGCCGTCGGCGGACCCGCTCTGTTGCGCGAACTCGACGCCACGGCACCCGGCGACCTCGACGAGCACCGGGCCGAGTGGTCCCGGCGGGGAGCCGCGGTACTGCACCTGCTGCGCCTCGACGGCGAGCAGGCAAGTGTCATCGGCGCCCTCGCCCTCGAGGACCAGATCCGCCCCGAGGCGCGCCAGGCCATCACCGACCTACGCCAGCAGGGCATCCGCAAGATCGTCATGATTACCGGGGACGCGCGGCCGGTGGCCGAGGCGGTCGCCGCCGACCTGGGCTTCAGACCCGACGAGGACGAGGTGTTCGCCGAGGTGCTGCCCGCCGACAAGGACGAGGCGGTCGGTGCACTGCAACGCCGGGGCCTGCGGGTGGCGATGGTCGGTGACGGCGTGAACGACGCTCCCGCGCTGGCACGCGCCGACGTCGGCATCGCCATCGGCGCCGGCACCGACGTCGCGATCGAATCCGCGGGCGTCGTGCTCGCCTCCTCCGACCCGCGCGGGGTCACCGGAGTCATCCGGCTCTCGCGTGCCTCCTACCGCAAGATGATCCAAAATCTGGCCTGGGCCGCCGGCTACAACGTCGTCGCCCTGCCCCTGGCCGCCGGTGCCCTGGCGTGGGCCGGAGTGAGCCTGAGTCCCGCGGTCGCCGCGGTGCTGATGTCCGCCTCCACCATCGTCGTCGCGCTCAACGCCCAACTGCTACGCCGCGTGCAGTTACGCCACCCGGATGATTCAGCTGCGGATCGCGGGTCCGCAGCCCCGAAGGAACCGGCGCCGGCCCAATAACGTGATGCGCATTCGGCATGGGGCAGCAGGTGACATCGCGGCCGGACGGCTTGATGGGGGACCCACCCGCCGTTCGGGGGTGCCACGAGGTCGATGCGACCGGCTGGTTCGCCGGACCGAAGATCGACGCCGATCAACATGGCCCGAATTGAGGCGGATGAAGCGGCCCGGCAGGCAGTTATGACATAGATGGGATTACATGTCTTGCGTGATCTCAGGTATGAAGGCCGAAGGCACGTCTCGGTGCTGATTCCTGAGAAGGAGCGACAGATGAAACATGCCCTGCGCCGCCTACGAACGGGGGCAGTCGCGCTCGCTGCCTGCACACTCGGGCTGAGCCTGCTGTCGGTACCCGCCGCCGAGGCGTACTCGGTTGCCCCTCTCGCGCCACAATCCGAGCGGGCACCGGAATCGAACCAGTTCTCGGCAGAGGGTGTGACCACGATCGGTGAGCTCCGCACCGTCGACAGCTCCCTGTCCTACGCCCCCAACGGCGGGACACAGATCATTCAGCATCCCGGTGCCACCTACGTCAAGGTGCACTTCAACTCACTGCGACTGGCCCAAGGCGACTACGTCACCGTGTCGAGCCGCGACGGTAAGGAGAGCTACCGTTACGACCGCCACCTGAACCGGGCAACCGGTTCGGACTACACCACCGACGGACAGGCGGGTTTCTGGGCGATGTCGGTGGAGGGCGACACCGCCGTGGTGACACTGCACAGCAGCCGCCCCTCACGTGGCAGCGCCGCCACCATTGACCGGTTCTGGCGCGGATACGACCGCACGGAAATCGCCGCGCACAACTTCTCCACCCAGTCCGTGTGCAGCACCGACGCCCGCCGGGACGTGGTCTGCTACCAGAACAGCCACCCCACCGAGTACGCCCGCGGCAGGGCGGTGGCGCGGCTGCTGATCAGCGGCGGTGGACTGTGCACCACCTGGCGGGTCGGTAACACCAACCGGATGCTGACGAACAAGCACTGCTTCTCGACGCAGTCCGCCGTGAGCGGCAGCGAGATGCAGTTCAACTACCAGTGCGCCACCTGCGGCGGCGCGAATCCCGGCGCCGGCACCAAGGTCAGCGGTGCCACCCTCTACAGGGTGAGCAGCGGCGGCTCCAGCCAGCTGGATTACACCCTGTTCTCGGTCAACAACTTCGCCGCCATCCAGGGATTCGGCACGCTGTACCTGGCAACTACCGCCACCAGCAACGGCACCCGGATCTATGTCCCCGGGCACGGCGACGGCAGCGCGAAGCGGCTGTCGATCTACGAGGACACGCAGAACGGCGCGACCTGCGCCGTCCGGAACGCGAACTACAACACCTGGAACATCAGTTACAGCTGTGACACCTCCGGCGGCAACTCGGGTTCACCCGTGCTGAACGCCAGCCACCGTGTGATCGCCCTGCACCACCTCGGCGGTTGTCCGTCGAACCAGGGCGCGAAGGCGCACCTGATCTACAACGAGATCGCCAGCCTGATCGACAACGGCTGAGACGGTGGGCCGCCAATGCGCGCTCTGCGCCTTGGCGGCCCATCGGCAACCTCGCTACAGCGGCTCGGCTGGTCAGCACAACGACCTCGAAGAGCCCCGTCGGACGGCGATGGAGGGGCGCGGCCGGGATCCTCGGCAAGGATTTCGAGATCGAGGACGACAAGCAACTCCCCACGGTACGGGTCGTGCTGCTCGTGCGCCGAACACCGCAGTGAAGTAGCGGGTCGCTCAGGTCACCAGGCCCCGGCGGTACGCGTACACCACGGCCTGCACCCGGTCGCGCAGGTCGAGCTTGGTGAGGATGCGGGACACGTACGTCTTGACCGTCTCCTGGCTGATCACCAGGGCCGCGGCGATCTCGCTGTTGGCGCGCCCCTCCGCGATGAGCCGGAGCACCTCCAGCTCGCGTGGGGCCAGCGCGCCGCCGTCCGGGTCACCCTCGGCCGGGCGGATGCGGGCCGCGTACCTGCCCACCAGCTGCCGGGTCACCTCCGGGGCAAGCAGCGCGGCGCCCGTCGCCACCGTGCGGATGCCGTGGAGCAACTGCGCCGGTGGGGCGTCCTTGAGCAGGAAGCCGCTGGCGCCCGCGCGCAGCGCCTCGTAGACGTACTCGTCGAGGTTGAACGTCGTCACCACGAGGACCTTCACCGGCACGGGGACCCCCGCGCCGGCCAGCAGGCGGGTCGCCTCGATGCCGTCGAGCACCGGCATCCGGATGTCCATCACCACCACGTCCGGCCGAAGCCGAGAGGCCAGGTCGACTGCTGCGCGCCCGTCGCCGCACTCGCCGACGATCTCCATGTCGGGCTGGGCGTCGATGATTGTCGCGAATCCGGCGCGGATCAGCTCCTGATCGTCGCAGACGAGCACCCGGACCGGCGCGGTCACGACGGGTTTCCAGCCGGGAGCCGGGCCCGCACGAGGAAGCCGCCGGAAGCCTGCGCACCGGCGCTGAAGTCGCCACCGAGGACGGTGACCCGCTCGCGGAGACCAGCGCGAGGCAGACGGCCGGCCACCGACGCCTTACGGCCAGCGGCAGGCACTCCAGGGCGACGACACCGATGGTCAGCGCATCGTACGGGCGGTCCGGGAGGTCGCCGAGCTGCGTGCCCTGTCGCTCCAGGGCCGGGACCACCGTCGCGAGGGCGAGGGCCAGGGCGATCGGGAGATCCCGGACCGTGATCGGCCACTGCCGCCACAGATCCGGGAGCCTCCGGAGCTTGATCACTGGGTGACTGTAGCGGTTGCCGGGGCCTGCGCCGTGCGGTGGCGGCGAGGGATGATGTGCCCGCGGCGCTTGGCCAGCCACAGGAATACCGCGGTCAGCACCACGCCGGCCAGCACCGCGTACAGGCTGCTCTCCGGCCCGAAGTCGCCACCGCTCAGCGCGACCGGCCCCGACGTCGAGGCCTCGATCAGCCCTTTTGACTCGCCGTTGCCTGAGACCACGACGCTGAAGATGCCGCCGGCGGCGAAGTTCCAGCCGAAGTGCAGGCCGATCGGGACCCACAGGTTCCGGGTGGCGGCGTAGCAGGCGGCCAGCATGAACCCGGCCTCGATGGCGATGGCGGTCGCCCCCCACACTGTGGCGTGCGGGTTCATCAGGTGGATCGCGCCGAACACCACGCCGGTCAGGGCGAGAGCGATCCAGGTGCCCGTGCGCTCCTCGATGATGCGGAACAGCACCCCCCGGAAGATCAGCTCCTCGGTGACGGCGGCGGCCGCCATGAACCCGAGCAGACCCAGCGCTCCCGTCGGCGAACCCTAGGCCTCGACGTGGTAACCGCCGAGGAACGCGATGTTGGCGATGACGGCCGCGAACATGGCGAAGCCGATGAGCGTCCCGCGGCCCAGCTTCCGGCCCCAGCCGTCCAGGCGGAGCTCGGTCGGCTCACGGCGCTCGGTGCGCCGCACGACCCACCGGTAGACGACCACGCCCAGCACTGCCGTCGCAGCGCCGATCACCAAGGTGAGGAAGAAGCTGCCCTCGACGGCGGCGACGCTCTGCCAGCCGACGAGGGCGGCGACGGTGACGGCGAGAAGCTGTTTGACGAATCGCATGGCGACTCCTTCGTAGACCACGACCGGAGCGCCGCGGACACGAAGAAACCTATGATCTTCCGCCGCCACAATCGTCACCGTGCAGTGGACACTTGCGGGTAGCTCGCACGGGGGACAAGAAACCGCTCGGGAGCCCAGACAACCTCGGCGTCAACCGGAACACCGTGGTGAAGGCGTACGCCACGTTGCGCGAGATGGGGATGATCGAAGACCATTTTGAGATGCCGTGGTGAGCGCATGAAACGCCGAACGGCGGCCCGCTGAATCAGTCGGGCCGCCGTTCGCAGAGTGTGAAATCAGAGCGGGCGGATGTTCTCCGCCTGCGGGCCCTTCTGGCCCTGGGTGACGTCGAACTCCACCTTCTGGTTCTCGTCGAGGCTGCGGAAGCCGCTCGCCGAGATCGCGGAGAAGTGGGCAAAGACGTCGGCGCCGCCGTCGTCCGGGCTGATGAAGCCGAAGCCCTTGTCGGCGTTGAACCACTTCACGGTACCTGTAGTCATGTCTGCTCCTCGCAGGCTGTCAGAGACCGCACTGTGCGGACCCTTACGCCGCCGCGTTGATCACCCGCGTCGAAACGACACGAAAAACGAAAAGCGCCTGGAGGGGTTTCTGATACCCCATCAGGCGCTGGTAAACGTCTACGGAAATCAAAACTGCAACTCGGTTACCGTAGCACATGATCCCTCGTCGATCCCGTCGAGGTGAGTGGACGTCCCGGCGGCCGACCACACCTGAACGCGGGCGCGCTGCACGCCTCGCTGGCCGGCGACGAGGCGAAGGCGACCTCACCGACGACCCGGTGAGGTGCCATCCGACGATTCCAGTCGACCGGACAGTTCGGTGGCTTATGGTGAAAGGCCGGCGCTTCCAGCGCCGTGCGACGTCCGGATCCGGACCACAGACCTTCACGTTGTCCAGCCGAAGGGCGGATCCATGACCGAGAAGACGTCGCGGTGCCGCGTGCCGACCGGCGCCGCCGACGCGCGCGGCGTCCAGCACGGCTGAGATGGACTGGGCCGGATGGGCGTTGTTCGGGTTGGTCGCCACCGCCGTGCTGACCGCCGCGCTGATCACCGCTCAACTGGCCGGCCTCACCCGCCTCGACTTTCCCCTGGTGCTCGGGACCCTGGTCACCGAGGACCCCGACCGGGCCCGAGTCGTCGGTTTTTTCATCCACCTCTGCGCCGGTCAGGGCTTCGCTCTCGGCTACGCGGCCACGTTCGCCCTGCTGCACCGCGCCACCTGGTGGATCGGTGCCCTGCTCGGAACCGTCCACGTCGGAATCGCCCTGACGGTCCTCCTGCCGCTGCTTCCGGGGGTCCACCCGCGCATGGCCTCCCAACGGGCAGGTCCGGCCAGCACGGCCGTGCTGGAGCCGCCCGGCCTGTTCGGCGTCAACTACGGCATCCAGACTCCAGCGGTCGTGGCTGTCGTGCACGTCTTCTACGGGGTGGTCCTCGGGCTGCTCCTTCGGGCCCACTGACCCGCGTCCCGCGACTCGTCAGGAAGCGATCACCATGACCGGTGGACACGACAGGAAGCGTCCCCGGCCCCTGGCGCCGATCAGCGACTACGGGCTGCTGGGTGACACCCGCACCGCCACTCTCGTCGACGGTGACGGCGGGATCGACTGGCTCTGCGTGCCCCGCTTCGACGGCGAGCCCCTGTTCGGCCGGCTGGTCGGGGGCCCCGACGCGGGGACGTTCCGGTTCGGCCCGGCCCGACCGGCCACGGTCGTCGAACGGCGCTACCGGCGGCACACCGCCACCCTGGAGACGACGTGGGAGGTACGCGGCGGGCGGCTCACCCTCACCGAGGGGATGGTGGCCGAGGTCAGCGGTCGCCTGCTGCCCACGACACTGGTCGTGCGGCGCCTGTCGACCGATGATTCGGCGGTCGACGCCGTCGTCGAGTTCGACCCCCGCTTCGGTGTACGGCACCGCCGGCCACGAGTCCAGCACCGCCGCCAGGCGCTGGTGTGTCAGTGGGGGTCGCTCGCGGTCTCCCTGGGCAGCGCGCCGCGGCTCTCCATCGAGCCAGGCCGCCCCACCTCGATCACGGTCAGCCCGGGCCGTCCGGTCACTCTCGTGCTTGCCGTGGCGCACCGCGAACCGCTGATCCACGTCGACCCGGCAGCGGCCTGGGACCTTTTGACCGAGGACGAGGACCGCTGGCGGGACTGGACTGCGGAGATCGACCCGTCACTGCCTTTCCGGGAACACGTCGTTCGAAGCCTGCTGACCCTGCGGCTACTGACGTACTCGCCCTCACGAGCCCCGGTGGCCGCACCCACCACGTCTCTGCCGGAGGATCCCGGCGGGGTACGGAACTGGGACTACCGCTATGTCTGGCCCCGAGACGCCAGCATCGGCGTCAGCGCCTTCCTCAGCGTCGGCAAGCCCGACGAGGCACAGGGTTTCCTCGCCTGGCTGCTGCACGCCAGCCGGCTACAGCGGCCACGCCTACCGGCGCTGCTCACCCTTCACGGCCGCCGGGTACCCGCCGAACGGGAACTGCCCGGCTGGCCGGGCTATCTCGGCAGCGTCCCGGTACGGGTCGGCAACGGCGCCGCCGGGCAACACCAACTCGACGGCTACGGCTGGGTGATCGACGCCGCCTGGGCGTTCGTGCAGGCCGGGCACCGTCTCTACACCGAGACATGGCGGGCGATACGCGGCTTCGCCGACATCGTCGCCCGTTACTGGCAGGAGCCCGACGCCGGCATCTGGGAGGTTCGCGAACCTGCCCAACACGTGCACTCCAAGCTCATGGGGTGGCTCGCCCTGGATCGAGCCCTGCGCATCGCCGACACCCACCCCCTGTCCGGCCGCCGACGTCGACGTTGGCAGGAAGCACGAGATGCCATCGCCGCCGAGGTACGGACATCCGGCTTCAACCCGACGGCGGGCAGTTACGTCCGCAGCTACGGCTCCGACGCCCTCGACGCGGCCCTGCTCGTCCTGCCGCTGCTGGACATGGACAGCGTCGAGTCGCCCCGTGTGCAGGGCACCATCAACGCCATTCGGGAGCGGCTCTCCGCCGGCGGTCCGCTGCTCTACCGCTATCCGCCGGGAAGTGACGGCTTCCACGGCGCCGAGGGGGCGTTCCTGCCGTGCTCGTTCTGGCTGGTGCAGGCCCTCGCCCGCACCGGGCGCCGCACCGAGGCGATCGAACTGTTCCAGTCCATGCTCGACCACGCCAGCCCACTCGGGCTCTACGCCGAAGAGTTGGACCCGGCGACCGGCGCTCACCTCGGCAACTACCCCCAGACACTGACCCACGCCGCGCTCGTCCAGGCCGCGCTCGCCATTCGCGACGCCGCCGCTGGCTAGGTTGCCAGACCCCGGCTAGGAATCGGGGCGCTCCAGCGAGATCTCGACGAGGCCGTCGGCGGCGTAGCCGAGCCGTATCCGCACCCCCTCTACGAGGAACTCTTCGGAAGCTGCCTGCGCCGGGTCGCCCAGGATCGCCCACGCTTGCTCGCGATCGCTGCCCACTGTCAGTCCGGCGATCAGCGCGGCGGGACGCGGATATGCGCCGTCGCCGACGAGGCGAAACGTCATGCTGCTCACGTCGGCAGGACCGACCGCGATCAGCGCTGTGCCGGCGGCGAGGCTGTGCGAGATCTCGACCTGCTCGCTGTCAGCCGGCTCACCCAGCGCATCGATGTGCCACCAGAGCTCGCCCGCGAACCGAGGAGGGATCAGGCGCTCCCGGCACGAGAACCATCACGCTGGTCGCCACGCCGCGCCGCTCGGGTGGAAGAGGCGCAGGTCGTCATGCTGGCCCTGCCAGCACTCGCCTTGGAACTGCCAGAGTGCCTCGCTGTCGATGAGCGCTGTGGCGTACCGCTCGTCGAAGTAGCCCGTCGAGGGCGGCGGTGACCTCAACAAATCTCGCTTCGAACGCCCATCTTCGTGACCACCCGGCGGCTCTTCGGGAGGTGTGCCGATGACGTCCCATGCCATTGTCCGCGCACCGTCGGGGGCGCAGCGCGACGATCACGCCCAGTGCCCGAGTTCGGCGTCGACGCGGGGGTCGGAGCGCACCCACACGTCGCCGCTGCCGGATCCAGCCGGGGCGTCGACGCGCTCGAGCCCGAGGGCCTGGATCAGACTCAGCAGCTCGTCGCGAGCCTCGCCCGCCTCCTCAAGCGTGCGGCAATCGAAGAAGACGTAGTGCACACCCCAGGGATCGTTGTAGCCCGAGTCGGCCCAGATGCGACAGAACCGGTCAACGGCATCCCGGTCGAGCGGCGCGGTCAGTGACGGCTCGCCGCTCAGCGCCGCAGCTGCGGCGAAGCCGCGCGCGATGTCATCGTCGCTCCACCGTGGCGCTGCCTGCGCGACTGCGGCAGGCGTGAAGTCCTCCAACGCGAGCAAGCGCTCCAGCAGCCTGCCGACCTGGGCATCCTCGACGCCCAGCTGGTCCTCCTGCAACCGCACCAGCAAGCCCTCGGACATCATGCAGGGGCCCGAGTACGTGAAGATGCCGGTGGCTGCCACGAGCATGCCGCCGTTCGGATGTGCGCTGGTGCGGACGGTGCCCGGCTGTGGCATGTGCCGCACCAGCGCGAGCAGGTCAGGCGGCACGCCGTCGTACAGCGCGGCCCGCGCATGGGCGTCGTCGATGGAGGCCAGAGGGCTCCCGCTGTCAAACGTGACCACCAGGCCGCGACCGCCGGCGGCGAACCACCCGTCGACGGAGTCACCACTGCCGTCGCCGAACCCGTAGTGCGTAAAGCCCGCGACCGTCGTCGGCTCGCGCCCGTCGATGTAGGTCAGGACGGCCAGTCGACGGCACAGCTCGCGTGGGTGGGTCCGTCGGAGCACCGACCTATCGAAATCGAGTCGGAGCTGTGTACGCATGGCGCTGGGCACGTCCGGCCACCATGGGCCGTACCGGCCGAGCTTGACGAAGCCGCCGCGGATGAACATGAACGCGAGCTTGCGAAAGTCGCCGGCGTTGACGAGGCGGAACTCTGTGCGCGAATCCTGCCCCCCGGTGACCCGTGCGACGATCCCGTGGTCGAGCCAGAGGATCAGTCCCTCGTCGCGCTCATCAGTGATGCAGAACGACGCGTTGTCGTCAGCACGATGCTCATCGATGAACTCCAGGAACGCGCCGAGCGCGTCTGTCGGGTCGCCAGGGACCCACTCCCGCTCGTTGTCCTTGTCGTCGCTGAAGGTCAGGGATCGCATGCCATCCTCGGTGCTTCGGGCCTCATACGCTTACTGCCAAGGCCAGACGTTGAAGCGGAACTCTCCCACGTCGCCGTCCGCCATCATGCCTGTCGTGCCTTGCGCATGCCCCGGTCAGCGGGTGTCGGTGGTGCAGCACCCGTCGGTGGATCCGTTGGCGTCGCTGCGGTCGGCGGGGGAGCGCAGGGCGGCGCCGGGGACGCAGCAGGTGTCGCCACGCCATGCTTCGCGGCCTTCCTTGACCGCGACAGCGGCGATGATCAGAGCGGCGCTGGGGTCGGCCCACCACCAGCCGAACAGCGAGTTGACCGCGAGCCCGACCAGCAGCACCGCCGAGAGGTACGTGCACAGCAGGGTCTGCTTGGAGTCCGCGACGGCCGACGCTGACCCGAGTTCGCGTCCTGCGTGGCGTTGTGCGGCGGACAGGATCGGCATCACCGCCAGGGACACCGCGGCCAGGACCAGACCGATCGTGGAGTGTTCTGCCCGGTCGACGCCGACGAGCGCGCGCACCGATTCGACGGACACGTAGGCGGCGAGGACGAAGAACGACAACGCGATGATCCGCAGCGCGGCGCGTTCCCGGCGTTCATGGTCGGGGCCGGAGAACTGCCAGGCCACGGCAGCGGCGGAGGCCACCTCGATGACGGAGTCCAGCCCGAACCCGATCAGCGCGGTCGAGGAGGCGACCCTGCCGGCGCTGATGGCGATGACCGCCTCGATCACGTTGTAGGTGATCGTCGCGGCGACGAACAGGCGCACCCGTCGGATCAGGATCGAGCGCCGGGCCGGTGAGGGGCCAACCGACATCAGCGGAAGTGGCGTGTTCATCAGCAGCACGCCTCGGATTCGGCGGCCGGGCAGGCGGCTGGGTCGACGGCCAGGACCAGACCGAGCAGGTCTCCGAGGGCGTGCGTGAGCCGGGCGTCGGCGAGTTCGTAGCGGCTGCGGCGGCCTTCGGGCACGGCGACGACGAGGCCGCAGCCGCGCAGGCATGCCAGGTGGTTGGAGAGGTTCTGCCGGCTGGTGCCCAGCAGGTCCGCGAGCTCTGCCGGATAACCGGGCCCGTCGCGTAGCGCGAGCAGGAGCCGGGCGCGAACCGGGTCTGACAGGGCATGACCGAAACGGGCCAGGACCTGCCCATGCGTCAGCGTCTCCACCCGACTACCGTACATCAGTCTGTGAATTAATGTGACGCTGAACTGTGCGCGCCACCGTGGGATCCACGACTGAACATTGGGCTCGATCTGATCGGCCAGCACGGCGCTGATGGCGCGACGAACGCGGGCCAGCGCGAATCAATCACCGAAAGACTTTCGAAACTGATGACTGGCCGACAGGGGGTCGGGCGTCTCCCCTGTGAAAGGCCACGATGTCGGTGCGACTACTGCGGAAGCGTGCGGGGGCGACGGTTTCACAGTCGATGTAGCTAGCCAAGTTGACGCCTTGCCGAAAAGGTTTCCGTACGGCAGGGTGGGCCAGGGCATCGAAGAATGTAACTGCCGAGAGTGCTGACGCAAGGCGTCCGCACCACCGGTGGTCGGCCGTCGGGTCGACTGGCGATGCCGGGACGTCGGCCGACGCGGGGCGTCAGCAGGCGATGGCTGGGTTCGTGCCGACGGCGTTGCCGGCCTGACCGCACCCATCAGGTCGCGCTCGCCGAGGAACGGGCCGGCCGGACTTCCATAACCGACTCATGTCTATTGAAAGGAGTGTGAGATGACCTGGAATCGACGGGTCTCGACATCGTTGGCGGTCCTGGCCCTGTGCACCTCCAACCTGCTGGTGGCCGGTGCGGCGCAAGCCGCTCCCGGGGACAACCTGGCGTGGAACGCCACCGCGACAGCCTCCTACACCTCGTCCTGGGAAAACCTGGCGGCGGTCAAGGACGGAGTTGATCCGCCCCGTTCCAACGACACCACCAACCCCCGGTGGGGCACCTGGCCGCAGACCGGCACCCACTGGGTCGAGCTGACCTGGCCCACCGCCCAGACGGTCCGCGCGGTGGACGCGTACTTTTTCGACGACCAGGGCGGTGTTCGGCTGCCGTCGGCCTGGCGGGTGCAGTCCTGGTCCGGCAGCGCCTTCGCCGACGTTCCTGGCGCCAGCGGCTACCCGGTGGCCGCCGACAGGTACAACCGGGTGTCCTTCACCGCAGTCAACACCACCCGCCTGCGGATTCAACTGACCTCCAACGGCACCTCCTCGGTAGGCCTGTTGGAGGTCAAGGCGCACACCAACCCGCCCACGGCCCCGCCTTCGCCGGGTTGGAACCCGCCGGCCAACCTGGTGAGTCCGCTCGGTCAGGTGTGGACGCATCAGGAGCAGACTTACAACAACCTGTATGGGTTCCGGAACTACGGTTGGGATCAGGTCTTCGCGAACCGGGGGTACCTCAACGTCTGTGTGCGGTGGGACTCCAGCGCAACGGTGAGCGCCGCGCAGCGTGATCAGGTGCATGCGGCATTGGCTCGGCAGTACAAGAAGTGGTTCGACCTGATGGTCGGGCACAACGCCTGGCCGTACAGCGAGGTGCCGGTGCGGGTCGTCGGGTGGGCGGTTCGGGACCGGGCGCAGTTGCAGTGGTCGGACACGTCGGTGGACATCTACGTCAACAACATTCGGGAGAACGCGCCGCAGTGCGCCGAGCCGTGCGGGCGGTTCTTCAACCAGAGTGGGCAGTACCCGAACTGCCCGGGTGGTGCGTCCCGGCACTATGACCAGTCGTTGTGGTTGACCGACGGGTTCGGCGGCGGCGCAGGAGGCGACTGGGGTCAACGGATGGGCCGTGAGTACTTCATGAACAACCTCAATGCCGCGAACATGCACATTCTGCTGCACGAGATCGGTCACACCTTCGGCCTCGACGACTTCTACGACTGGACTCCCAGTGGTGTCGGGGGGTTCCTGATGAAGGCCGGTAGCGCCAGCACGATCACCGAGTTCGACACCTGGATGTTCCGCGACTGGTGGCGACACCTGAAGGACCGCTACGGCTACTGACCGCAGGCAAGACGGCGGCTGACCACCGCCGCGGCGAATGGCCCGCGGATGCAGCCCGCCCTCATCGGACCGACGCCGCGATCGCTGGCCGGGCTTCATGGCCCGTACACAAGTCGTGGTGCCAGTCACCGGCGCCGCCCCCGGGTCCGGCCTGCGCCGGACCCGGGGCACGGGCATCTTGCCGAAACCCTTTTCGGCAGCCATTCTCGGAGGCTGGACCGTGGATTGACTGAAGCCGAGGAGAGTGGGTTGTGGTCAAGGTGAACGCCCCCGAAACGGTGGACGACCCATGGTCGGACGCCTCCACCCGACCGGCCGGGTGGCCCGGACGACCCATCATGCGTGACGTCGCCGAGCTGGCGGGGGTGTCCACCCAGACGGTTTCCCGGGTCATCAACCGGCACCCACACGTCACGGCCGCAACCCGGCAGCGGGTTGTCGACGCGATGCGAAAGTTGGACTACCGGCGGAATCCCGCCGCTCGCGCGCTGGTCACGCGGCGCTCCGGCACCTTGGGGATCATCGGTTACGAGAGTCCGTTGTTCGGGCCGACCTCGATGTTGTATGCGATCGAGGGCGCGGCCCGGGCGGCGGGCTACTTCGTGAGCGTTGCCAGTGTTCGTCATCTGGATCGCGGGTCGGTGCTCGACGCGGTCGACTGGTTGTCTCAGCAGTCGGTCGAGGGGGTGATCGCTATCGCGCCGAAGTCGGCGATGGCTGGCGCGTTGGCGGAGGCGTCGCCGGGGATCGCCTGCGTGACCGTGGGTGGGGGCAGTATCGATGCGGTGCCGAGTGCGCGGATCGACAACGTCGCCGGGGCGCGGTTGGCCACCCGGCACTTGCTGGACCTGGGGCACCGCACCGTTCACCACGTGGCGGGTCCGGGCGACTGGCCGGAGGCCAGCGAGCGGTTGCGGGGTTGGCGTGCGGCGTTGCGAGAGGCGGGTCGGCCGGTCCCCGCCGTGGTGTCTGGGGACTGGAGTGCCCGGGCGGGGTATGAGCAGGGCCAGCGGATGGCGGCCGATTTGTGCGTGACGGCCGTGTTCTGCGCGAGTGACCAGTTGGCTCTGGGCGTGCTGCGGGCCCTGCACGAGGCCGGTCGGCGGGTCCCGGAGGACGTCAGTGTGGTGGGGTTCGACGGCGCCCTTGACGGAGCGCACTATCTGCCGCCGCTGACCACGGTGCGCCAGGACTTCTCCGAGCTCGGCCGGCTCAGCCTGGGGCTCCTGCTGTCCCAACTTGAGCAGATCGAGGGCGCCCCGACACAGACACGACAGCTGCTCGCGCCTGAGCTGGTGGTCAGGCGTAGTACCGCTGTGCCCACCCGCCCCCTGGGGTCGCCGAACGCCTCGCCATTCACCGCGGCGCCGTCGCCCTGCTGAGGCGCGGCTACCGGGGGAGCGCGGGTCCGGTGGATTCGCGTACGACGAGACGGCCGTGCTGGCGGATGACGCCGGAGTTGGCGTTGCCGTCGAGGGCCGCGAGGAGATGATTGACCGCGGTCGCGCCGAGTTGTTCGAGGTTGAGGTCGACAGTGGTGAGAGGCGGGCGGCACTCGGCCGCGAAGTCCTCCCAGTTGTCGTAGCCGACGATCGCCACGTCCTCGGGGATCCGTCGACCCAGGTCGCGGAGGGCGTCGGCGACCCCGGCGGCGACCTGGTCATTGCCGCAGAAGATCGCGTCGACGTCGGGGCAGGCGGCCACCAGCAGACGCGCCGCGTGCCGGCCCCACCGCTGCGACCACTCGCCGAACAGGGGATCGTTGGCGGGCGAGAGGCCAGCATCGTCGAGGACCGCCCGAAGTCCGGCCGCCCGGTCCCGGGCGGCGCGGTAGCTGTCCGGTCCGGTGATGTGCCCGATTCTGCGTCGACCATGCAGGACCAGGTATTCGGCTGCGAGCCGGGCGCCGCCCTCGTCATCCGCGATGATCGACAGATCTCGTGGGTCGACTGACTCGGCATAGGCGTAGACCACCGGGACGGGGATGTCCTGGGTCAGTGACGGGCTGACGTCGTTGCTGTCCCCGACGACGATGAACCCGTCGACCTGACGTGCCAACAGGGTGCGTATGTAGTGCTGGCGGCGGATGGCGTCACCGCGGGCGTCGCAGAGCAGGACTGACATCTGGCCGTTGCCGAGGGCATTCTCCGCGCCGAGCAGGATCGGGATCGAGAACCGCCCGCCGAGTTCGTCGGTGAGCAGCCCGACTGTGCGGGTGCGCCCGGAGATCAGCCCGGATGCCAGCACGTTCGGTTGGAAGCGTAGATCGGCGGCCGCACGTATCACCCGCTCTCGGGTGTCCGCAGCGACCTCGGCGCGGCCGTTCAGCGCCTTCGATGCGGTGGCGACGGAGACGCCGGCGCGATTCGCCACATCGCTAAGCGTCACCGACTGTGATCGTCGTCGCCCCACCGAAATCCTTTCGCAAGGTTTTAGGGCCGCCCACCGGGGGTGGCTCCCGCTCGTTTTGCGAGTAAGCGTAGAGCTTAGAGCGGTTGCGGGGAAGCGGCGGGCGGTGCCGAAAGGTGTTTCGGATTTACCCGCGTGACATCTTGCCGAAATCGATTTCGTGCGCCACGCTAGCGGCGAAAAAGTGACACGCATGACTCGGACGCAGCGGTGACGACGTGGCGGGCGAGCGGTGCCGGCGGGAGGCGAGGGCGCGATGGGGACATCCGGGCAGCCCGCACGGGATCGCCGGCTTACGGAGGCCATGCAACGGCTTCCTCGGAACGATGGACCCAAGGGAGACAGATCATGAGGAGAGCCCTGGGCAGGCGAACTGCCCTACGTTCGCTGGCCGGAGCGCTGGTGGCGACGCTGACTCTCGGTGTGGCGGCCTGCACCGGCGACGACCCGACCGGCCCGAGCGCCGCCGAGGCTGGGCCCAACGGCGTCGACGACGGCACCGAACTCACCATGTGGACCCGCGCGCCTCTGGAAAAGCAGGCGAAACTCCTGGTGGAGGCGTACAACGCCAGCCACCAGAACAAGGTCAAGCTGACCGTCGTTCCCAACGACGACTACGTCGCGAAGGTCGGTGCTGCCTCCGGCTCGGGTGCCCTTCCGGACCTCTTCGCCGCCGACATCGTCTACGTGAAGAACTGGGTGAACCAGGGGCTGTTTCAGGACATCAGCGCGAACATCAACGGCCTCAGCTTCAAGGACTCGATCAACAAGGGGCACCTGTCGGCCGGCAAGCTTGACGGCAAAGAGCACGTCCTGCCCTTCGTGCTGGACCTGTCGATGCTGTTCTGGAACAAGCAACTGTTCAAGGACGCCGGGCTGGACCCGGAGAAGGCCCCGACGACACTCGACGATTACGCCGCTGCGGCCAAGGCGGTCCAGGCGACGAAGAAGAACGGCGTCTACGGCACGGCAGCCGGGCTGAACTGCGGCGGCTGTCTGGTCTTCACCTGGTTCCCGTCGGTCTGGGCCAGCGGAGGTCAGGTGTTGAGCGCGGAGGGTACCGAATCCAAACTCGCCGACGAGACCGCCCAGAAGGTCTACCGCACCTGGCACGACCTGTGGAAGTCCGGCGCGGTGCTGCCCGCCTCGGCGGGGGAGACGGGCCCGACCTGGACCGCCGCGTTCACCGAGGGCAAGGTCGGGCTGATGTTCTACCCGGCGACGTTGCTTTCGTCGACGCCGTTCGAGGTCGGTGTTGCTGCCATCCCCGGCCCCAACGGTGGCGGCTCCACCTTCGTCGGTGGGGACGGGATCGGCGTCTCGAAGGACTCGAAGAAGGCGCCGCAGGCATGGAGCTTCCTGAGCTGGATGATGTCCGAGGACGCCCAGGTCGAGGTGCTGGCGAAGAACAAGGACGTGGTGGCGCGGGCCGACCTCGCCAACAACAAGTACGCCGTGGCGGACCCACGACTGGTCACCATCAACGAGGCGGCCGGCAAGGGTGACACGCCCGTGGCGCTGAACTTCCAGCAGGCGTTCAACGCGCCAGGCAGCCCGTGGCTGACCCTCGTCCGCAACCAGGTGCTCAACGGTAGCGGCGACATCCAGAAGGACAACGCCGAGATCACCGCCGTGCTCAAGCAGTAGCCGATCCCGACAGGCGGGTGCCGAATGTGCTGGCGGCCGGCACCCGCCTGCGGTAGCACCCGTCCGTTGGCTCTCACCTGAAGGACAAAGGGGCTCCGATGAGCGTCACCGCACCCTTCCGCCCGCCCCCCGAACCGGCGATACGCGGCCGCGCCCGCCCGCGCGCCCGGCAGGCCCTGCTCGGTTGGATCTATGCGACGCCGACCGCGGTCTTCGTCGTGCTGCTGTTCGCTGTGCCGCTGTTGCTGGTCATCAAGATGTCGGTGTCGAGGTGGCCGCTGCTGACCGGCGACCAGGGCATCAATGCGCCGGACAACTTCGTGAAGGCGATCAACCACCGCTTCTTCACCGACTCGGTGGTGTTCACCGTCAAGTACACGGTGCTCGCGACCGTGCTGCTGCTCGCGCTCGGCCTGGGACTGGCCCTGCTCGTGCAGGAGTCGAGCCGGTGGAACAACCTGCTCCGAGCCTCGCTCCTGATTCCCAGCGCCCTGGGGCTGGCGTCGGCGTCCCTGCTGTTCTACGTCCTCTACTCGCCGTACGCGAGCCCGCTGGCGCCGCTGATGGACCATCTGGGCTTTACGTTCCTCGGCTCACCGAACTGGGCGCTGCTGTCGACCACCTTCCTCATCGTCTGGCGCTACGCCGGCTTCTACATGGTTCTCATGCTCGTCGGCTTGCAGGGCATACCGGCCGACGTGTTCGAGGCCGCCCGCTCGGACGGCGCCAGTCGCTGGCAGACCTTCCGAATGATCACTCTGCCGTTGCTGCGCCCGACGCTGGCGCTGACCACCGTGCTCTGTGTCACCGGCTCGCTGCTCGCCTTCGAGCAGTTCTACATCCTGACGAAGGGTGGCCCGGACAACAGCACGATCACCGTTGTCCAACTCATCTACATGGTGGCCTTCCAGGGGCAGAACGACCTTGGCGTGGCGGCGGCCCTGTCCGTCATCGTGCTGCTGGCCCTGATTCTCGTCAACGCGCTGCAACTGCGCGTCTTCCGGTCCGAGGAGAGCTGAGCCGATGGCCGTCCTTTCCCGATCCAGCTCCGCATCGGCCGGGGCGCCGTCGTCTCCCGGTCGGAGACCGGCCGGTCGGTCCAGATCAGCTGGCGTCACGGTCGCCGGCATCGCGCTGCGAACGCCTTACTGGGTCTTTACCGGCGCGCTCGCGTTGATCTTCCTGGCGCCGCTGGCCTGGACGGCGGTGGCATCAGTCGCCCCGCACGCGGGCACCAACCAGGTGAACGGCTGGGGGTTCGGCAACTACGAGACGCTGGCCAACTATCAGGCCGGCATCTGGCGCTACCTCGGCAACTCGGCGATCGTCTCACTTCTCACGGTCGTCCTGACGCTGCTGACCTCGATGCTCGGCGGGTACGCGTTCGCCCGGTTCCGGTTCCCGGGCCGCAACATCCTGTTCCTGCTCACGCTCGCAATTCTGATGGTCCCGTACGCGACGCTGCTGATTCCGCTCTACGTGCTGCTCAACCAGGTGGGGTTGCAGAACTCCCTGATCGGGGTGGCCCTGGTGCTCACCATGTTCCAGCTGCCGTTCTCCACGTTCCTGATGCGCATCTCCTTCGAAGCGGTGCCGCGCCAACTCGACGAGGCCGCGATGGTGGACGGCTGTTCGCCGTTCGGTGCGTTGTGGCGCGTGCTGCTGCCGGCGGTGAAGCCGGGCCTCATCACCGTCGGACTGTTCGCCTTCCTCACCGCCTGGAACGACTTCATGGCTCCGCTGATCCTCATCAACGACACAGAGCGCATGACGCTCCCGCTCGCGGTGTCGAATCTGCGCGGCCAGGTCCAAGGTGTCGTCGACTACGGAGCGACCGAGGCGGGCGTCGTCGTCCTCGCCCTGCCGTGCGTCGTCCTGTTCCTGCTACTCCAACGACACTATGTGCGGGGCTTCATGTCCGGCGCGCTGAAGGGATGAGAATGAGCGGCATCGCACCTACCGCCGCCCCTGTCCTGCCGATCCGCGGTCGGTTCCGCCCGCTCGGGTTACCCGAGGTGCGCGTCACGGGTGGATTCTGGGCCGAGCGTCAATCGATCAACGCTGCGGCAACCCTGCCGCACATCGAGCACTGGCTTGAGCGGGCGGGCTGGCTCCGCAACTTCGACCTCGCCGTTCACGGCGACCTTGCCCGCGACCGCCGCGGACGCGAGTTCTCCGACTCAGAGGTCTACAAGTTTCTGGAGGCGGCCGCGTGGGAGATCGGCCGGAGCGGGAACGCGGACCTCGAGTCGAGATTTCGCGCCGTGGTGCGACGGGTGGCCGCGGCACAGCAGCCCGACGGCTACCTCAACACCAGGTTCGGGGGGCCGGGACAGGCGCCGCGCTGGTCCGACCTGGAGTGGGGCCATGAGCTCTACTGCGTTGGCCACCTCCTGCAGGCCGCTGTCGCCCGCTCCCGGACCCGGCCAGGCGCTGACGACGGGCTGCTCGACATCGCGCGCCGCGCGGCCGACAACGTGTGTGAGACGTTCGGACCGGACGGCCTGGACGGCCTCTGCGGGCACCCGGAAATCGAGCCGGCGCTTGTCGAGTTCGCGCGGGTCACCGGCGACGACCGTTACCTGACCCAAGCTGCTCTCTTCGTTGACCGGCGGGGCCATGGCCGGCTCAGCGATGTGGAGTTCGGCCGGGAGTACTTCCAGGACGAGCTTCCCGTCCGGCAGGCGACGGTGCTGCGGGGACATGCGGTTCGGGCAAACTACCTAGCCGCAGGGGCCGTCGACGTTGCAGTGGAGCTGAAGGAGACCAGCCTGCTGGATGCGATCCGCATCCAGTGGAGGAACGCGGTGGCCCGGCGCACCTACCTCACCGGCGGGCAGGGTTCTCGCCACCAGGACGAGGCGTTCGGTGGGGACTGGGTGCTGCCGCCCGATCGCGCCTACTCTGAGACCTGCTCCGGTGTCGGGTCGGTGATGCTCGCGTGGCGGCTGCTGCTCGCCGACGGCGATCCAGAGTATGCCGATCTCATCGAGCGGACCCTGTTCAACGTGGTCGCCACCTCGCCATCGGCTGATGGGCGCAGCTTCTTCTACACCAACACCCTGCACCGCCGGGAACTCGGCACCCAACCGGACGCAGACCGACCGAGCCTGCGCGCTGCGGCATCGTTGCGGGCGCCCTGGTTCGAGGTTTCCTGCTGCCCGACCAACGTCGCCCGCACCATGGCCAGTTTGACCGCGTACGTGGCCACGGCCGACGACGACGGACTGCAGCTGCACCAGTACCTGTCGGGCACCGTCGCGCACCGCCTCGCCGACGGGCGTGAGTTGTGCGTGACCATCACCACCGATTACCCGCACGACGGGCGGATCCAGGTGCGAATCGACAGCGATGACGACCGCCCGTGGTCGCTGTCGGTGCGGGTGCCCGGCTGGGCGACCCGGGGGGCGACGGTGACCCTCTGCGGCGACACCCGACCGGTCGGCCCGGGGGTCGTCACCGAGCGACGGACCTGGCGACGCGGCGACGAGATGGTGCTGACCCTGCCGATGACGCCTCGGTTCACCTACCCGGACGCCCGGATCGACGCGATCCGCGGGTGTGTGGCAGTCGAACGTGGCCCCCTCGTGTTCGCCTTGGAATCCGTGGACGTCCCGGGCGTGGAGACCGTCGACGAACTCCGCGTCGATACCCGCCGGCCGCCCCGCCTGGTCGACGGCAGGGTCACCGTGACGTGCCGACGGGTGCGGGCCCGGGAGCACGGATGGCCCTACCGGGCTGACGAGGCCGGGGCAGCGCCGGTGCCCGGCGACGAGCTCGACGAGGTGTCGCTGGTGGAGTACCACGCCTGGGCCAATCGGGGGCCTTCGACGATGCGCGTCTGGCTCGCCGAAGCCGCCGAGTAGCGGAGAGTCGGGCACCTGTCCGCAGCAGTGTTAGCGCGATCGCCGCCGTGCCGGTGGCTGACGAGTTGATCCGACCCGCACGGGCCGGGCGACGACCGGGCGGCCGGACTGTCCGTACGTACCCCACAGGAAGGACGATCCCAAGTGGCGCAATCCAACCCGCTTCCGGTCAGTCGACGCCGCCTACTCCAGGCGTCCGCCATCGGTGCCGCCGCGACGGTCACCGCCGGCGCCCTCCCGGCGACCTCCGCCCAGGCCGGCGCGACAACCGGCCGGACCCTCACTGGCGTGGGTCCGAACGAGCTGGGCCCTGGGGCCACCGCCCCGGTGCGACCGTTCCGGTTGCGTGACGTGACGCTGGGCGACAGCTTGTTTCAGGAGAAGCGCGACCGCGTGAAGAACTACCTTCGGCAGCTCGACGAGCGGCGTTTCCTGGTGTTGTTCAACAACCAGGCCGGTCGGCCGAACCCACCCGGGGTGTCCGTGCCCGGCGGCTGGGAGGACGGGGGGCTGCTCAGCGGCCACTGGGCCGGCCACCTCATGACGGCCCTGGCTCAGGGGTACGCCGACCAGGGAGAGCCGATCTTCAAGAGCAAGCTCGACTGGATGGTAGACGAACTCGCGGCGTGCCAGGCGGCGATCACCGCGCGGCTGAGTAGCGGCGGCCCGGGAGAAGACCCCGAACCGGAGGAGCCGCCGATCGGGCGGGTGCCGGGCCGATTCGGCAGCGGCCTACGCTTGAACGGCCCCAGCCGCGCCCAGCACGTGACCCTTCCCCAGGAAGCGATCAGCCAGCTCGCCGACTTCACCATCGCCTCCTGGGTGAATCTCGCCTCGACCCAGAGCTGGAGCCGGCTGTTCGACTTCGGCCAGAACACCACTGTCAACATGTTCCTGACCCCGCGCGCCGGAGTCACCGGCAACGTGCCGCGATTTGCGATCACGATCAGCGGTAGCGGTGGCGAGCAGCGGATCGATGGCAGCGCCGCGTTGCCGACGAACCAGTGGGTGCACCTGGCTGTCACCCTCACCCAGCACACCGGCACGCTGTACGTGAACGGTCAGCAGGCGGGCCAGAACACGACCATGACTCTCAGCCCGGCAAGCCTCGGGAACCCCGGCAACCGGTGGATCGGGCGTTCGCAGTACGGCGACGCGTACCTGGACGCGACCGTCGACGAGTTCCACATCTTCGATCGGGCGCTGACCGGGCCGGAGATCCGGTCGCTGCTGGACTCGGCGGCCGGAAGCACCGGCGGCGGCTCGATCGCATGGTACCGGTTCGAGGAGGAGGGCGGTTCGACGGTCAGGGACTCCTCGCCCAACGGCCGGGACGGCGGCATCGTGGCGAGCCAGAGCGGCGGGAGCGCACTCTGGATCCCGACGCACCCGGGCTACCTGGGCGCGATTCCGGAAGATGCGGTCCTCCGCCTCGGCCCGCCGAGGTGGGCCGTCTACGGTGGTGACCTGACCACCAACACCTGGGCACCGTGGTACACGCAACACAAGATCATGCGTGGCCTGCTCGATGCCTACGAGCACACCGGCAACCAGAAGGCCCGGGACGTGGTGGTCAAGATGGCGGACTGGGCGCATCTCGCACTGACCGTCGGTGACAAGAACCACCCCGCGTACTCGGGTCCGATCACCCGGGACAACCTGAACTACATGTGGGACCTCTACATCGCCGGGGAGACCGGGGGCGCGAACGAGGTGTTCCCCGAGATCTACGCGTTCACCGGCGACGACAGGCACCTGGAGAACGCGAAGTGCTTCGACAACCGCGAATCACTCTTCGACGCCTGCGTCGAGAACCGCGACATCCTCGTCACGACGCCGCAGACCAGGCCCGGCCGTCGCCGTCCGGACCGTCTGCACGCCAACTCACACGTGCCACAGTTCGTCGGCTACCTGCGCGTCTACGAGCACAGCGGTGACAGGGAGTACTTCCAGGCCGCCAGCAACTTCTTCGGCATGGTCGTGCCGGAGAGGACGTACGTCAACGGGGGGACCGGCGGCAACTACCCAGGTTCCAACAACAACACCGAGTTGTTCCAGAACCGGGGCAACATCGCGAACTCGATCGCCCAGGGCGGCGCCGAGACGTGTACGACCTACAACCTGCTCAAACTGGCGCGGAACCTGTTCTTCCACGAGCACGACCCGGCGTACCTGGACTACTACGAGCGAGGCCTGCTGAACCAGATCCTCGGCTCGCGCGCCGACAACGCGGACGTCAGCAGCCCGCAGGTCACCTATTTCCAGCCGCTGACACCGGGGGCCACCCGCAGCTACGGCAACATCGGCACCTGCTGCGGCGGGACGGGTCTAGAGAACCACACCAAGTATCAGGAAACCATCTACTTCAAGTCCGCAGACGGCGGGACGCTCTGGGTGAACCTGTACGTAGCGTCCACGCTGACCTGGGCCGAAAAGGGCTTCACCATTACCCAGGACACCAGCTACCCGCGCGCCGACCACACCATGCTGACCGTCGACGGCAGCGGCCAGCTCGACATCAAACTGCGAGTGCCGGGCTGGGTGCGCAAGGGCTTCCTCGTCACGATCAACGGCGCTCCCCAGAGCGTCGACGCCCGGCCCGGTAGCTACCTGACGCTGAGCCGGACCTGGCGGCCGGGCGACACCGTCGAGATCCGGATGCCCTTCAGCCTCCGGATCGAGCGGGCACCGGATCGCCCCGACACGCAATCGATCTTCTGGGGGCCAATCCTGCTGCAGATCCTGGGCAACCCCGGCGTCGGCAACTATCGCGAACTGTCCCTGTACCGCCACCTCAAGCGCGACGGGGACTACTCGCACGCGGCGATCACCCGCGCGAGCACCACGGCAACGGGTGACCCGCTCTTCACCACGCATGGCCTCACCCTGCGTCCCTACCACATTGCTGACACGCAGGCCGCCTCGTCGTACTTCCGGCGGGTCGAGCCGACGATCGTGTTCGGCTCCATCGACACCGGCGTGCCCAACCGCAAGCGCAACGACGGCCTTCCGCACTACGACATCCCGGTGACAGGCGTGCCCTCGCCCGGCACCGATGGCCCGGCCTTCCTTGATCTGGTCTGGGACCAGGCGCCCTTCGCCACACACGGTGCGTTCGTGTCGACGGTCACCCGAACCGCGGAGACGTTCGTCGAAGCGGGCGTCTTCACCAGGGCGGAGAAGGATCGCATCGTTGGTTACGCGGCCCAGTCGAACAGGGAACTCCAGCCGGCGCCGCGGTGGGAGGTCGAGGTCCAGGCCCGCACGCAGCGCATCGGCAGCAACGCATACGTCTCCGTCACCGCCCGCAATGCCGACACCGTGCCGCTGACCATCGAGCTGGTCACGCCGTACGGCTCGCGGACGGTCCCCGGCGTCGCTCCGGGGGCTGCCGCCTACCAGGCATTTCCCACCCGTAGAGCCGCGATCGCGGCCGGCACCGCGATCGTGCGGATCACCGGAACCGTCGATGGCGCCGAGGTGACCACGCAGATCGACACCGGCTACTTCGCAGTCGGCAGTTAGCTCCCGGTTGGTGGCGGCGCCCCGTCCGGCGCCGTCACCCCGGCGTGGCGGCGTCCGCTTTCGAGGCGTTTCGAACGGTGGTTCGGTAGCGGACTTCCCAGCACGAGCCGACGTGACGCTTCCCTGTAGTGTTCCAGGTTGGGCGGCAGGTACAAGGAGGTTCTGCCGGGCCGCGAGGGGCGGGAAACCGCGCCGAAACCGGTTTTCGAAAGCTGCCCGTGCGGGGTGCTCGTCGAAGATCTGCCGAGGCGCCCTGTCGCCGCGCACCACACCTGTGCCTGGTCGCTGGGAGGAGCAAGCACGCCATGACCACGGAGCCTGAGATCCACGCCAACCGGACACCCACGCTCACCGACGTCGCCAAGCTTGCCGGCGTGTCGGTCGCGACCGCGTCGAAGGCCATCAACGGGCGCAGTGAGGTCAGAGCCACCACCAGGGTCCGGGTGCTGGAGGCTGCGGAGTTGCTGTCCTTCGCGCCGAACGCCCTCGCCCGTGGCCTGCTCAGTGGTCGGACCGGGACCGTCGGTCTGCTGACCAGCGATCTGGAGGGGCGCTTCTCGATTCCCATCCTGATGGGCGCGGAGGACGCCTTCGGCGCTGGCCAGGTCTCGGTCTTCCTGTGCGACGCGCGTGGCGACGCGATCAGGGAGCAGCATCACGTACGGGCGCTGTTGTCGCGGCGCGTCGATGGGCTGATCGTCGTCGGCTCCCGGACCGACCCTCGCCCGCCGCTGGCCGGCAACATCCCGGTACCGGTCGTCTACGTGTACGCCCCCTCCGCGGACCCGAGCGATGTCTCGATCACCGTCGACAACGTGGGCGGTGGGCGACTCGCCATCGACCACCTGCTCTCCTGCGGGCGGCGCAACATCGCCCACATCACCGGTGAAATCGGCTTCCAGGCGGCACGGGACCGCGCCGAGGGAGCGGCGGCGGCACTCGCCGACGCCGGCCTGAGCCTGGTCGGCGATCGACCCTACTTCGGGTCGTGGGACGAGTCCTGGGGGCGGGCCGCCGCGCACATGGTCGTCGAACGGCACGCCGAGGTCGATGCCATCTTCTGCGGCAGCGACCAGATCGCCCGAGGCGTCCTGGACGCGCTGCGTGATCTGGGACGGGACGTGCCAGGGGCGCTCTCCGTGATCGGCTTCGACAACTGGGAGGCCATCTCGGCGGACTCCCGCCCGCGCCTGACCAGCATCGACATGAACCTCCAGCGCCTTGGCGCCGTAGCTGGTCAGCGGCTCTTCGAGGCCATCAGCGGCGCTGAGTCCCGGTCGGAGGAGTTCTCCGGTCGCCTCGTCATGCGCGAGTCGACCCTGCCGCAGCGTTGAGTGGCCGGTCTTTGCGGCCACGTCGAGCAGGCCGACGCTGAGGCTGGTCCGGCCGCGGTGGGCCGGACCAGCCGATGGGGTTCGAAGTTCAGGACAGGAAACTGGCGTACGGACCGGACAGGATCCGGCTCTTCTGCGCCTGACTGAAGTGTGTGTTCGGGTAGTTGTAGAACGAGGCGGACATCGGGGTGCCGTCGGTGGAGGTCGAGTCCGGCAGCCCGAGAGCGTGTCCGAGTTCATGGACCATGCCGCCGTACCAGCGGTTCATCGGGCCGTTGACGCCGGCGGCGCCGTCGGCGTCGTGCTGGCAGAGGATCACCCAGCCGTTCCCGCCGCCACCACCGGCGCCTGGGCCCTCGGCACTGATCTCGCCCACGTTGAGCCAACGGTTGTCGGGGTTACGTAGGTTGAGCTTGCGGATGAGTTCCTGTTGCATGTTGAACACCGACCACCAGTAGCGGTCCGGACCGTTGGGGGTGTTCTCGTACCAGGACTTGACGTGGTCGCCGTTGACGACCTCCACCACCGGGCTGTTGAGAGTGAACGTCTTGCCCAGTTCCTGGCGGTAGTACCGTTGTGCCTCGCGCATCACGGTGGCGATGCCGTCCGGCCACCGCTGGTCGAACGCCACATCGGACGGCTTGAGCCAGTAGACCCGGACTGTGCGGGGCAGCGGTGCCACGGTGGGAGCCACCGTCGGGGGCGGGGTCGTCGGACCGGCGGTGGGGGTCGGCGTCGTGCTGCCGGTGCAGGTGACGCCATTGAGGGTGAAGCTGCCCGGCACCGGGTTGCCGGCGCTGTTCGAGCTGCCGTTGAACCCGAATGAGGCGCTGCCGCCGGTGGCCAGACTGCCGTTGTAGGAGGCGTTCGTCGCGGTCACGGTCACCCCGTTCTGGGTCACCGTGGCGTTCCATGCCTGGGTGACTGTCTGCCCGGAGTCGAACGCCCAGCGCAGCGTCCAGCCAGTCAGCGGATCGCCCAGGTTGGTGATCCGGACGTTCGCACCGAACCCACCCGCCCACTGGGAACTGACTGTGTATGCGACCCGGCAGCCCGTCGCAGCCGCATGGCCGGTGCCGGCGGTCAGGACAGCCGCCCAGGTGAGACTCATCGCAAGAGCTGCGGCCGCGAGCCGGAACAGAGTTCGTGGTTGATGTGCCATCAGCCATCTCCTTGTCTGTGTCGTAGTAGCCGAGCCGGCAGCCGGCAGTAGCGGCTTGTACGCCCGGTGGTCGCGCCCTTCAGTGCCATCCGCCGCGCGGCCCGCCGAATGTTCGGGCAGAGGGCAGGCGTCGATGTTGGAACTGGCCGGAAAGGCAGAGCCATCCATTGCTGCCGATGCGTTCAGTGGTTACCCTGAGACCCGAAAAGGGTTTCGTCAAGGTGTTGGCCGTTGCGTGGAGATTCCGGGATTCGCAGGGTTGGCGAAGTGTCGGCGGTGGCCAGCGCTCACGGTGACCTTTGCCGGGGTGTGGCTGCTGGCCCTTGTCGTCGGTCATGAGCTGCGCCGCTGGCGCTCGACCTGGTTGGCGGTTGCGGCCACGGCACCGGTGATTGCCGAAAAGGTTTTCGTAGGGAAGGCTGGCGGGCGCATCGCTGATTCCGGAACCGTCCCCACCGGAGGTCGCAACACATGAAGCGTTCCCGCAAGTCCGCCCTGTTCGCAGTGCCGATCCTGGTCGCGACCATGCTGATCGTCCCGCAGCACGCCGCAGCCGCGATTGCCGCCTTCGCCACCACGCTGGTCAACTCCAACGGTGGTAACTGTCTGGCCCTGCCTGGCGGCGACACCGCCAACGCGGTGCAAATCACCCAGCAGGTCTGCAGCACCGCCGCGTACCAGCGAGTCACCTTCACCCCGGTGTCCGGCACCACCGACACCTACACCGTCGCGACGTCGACCGCGGGCAAGTGCGTCGACGTCAACGGCGCCTCGACAGCCGACAATGCCGCGATCATCCAATGGACCTGCCACAGCAATCCCAACCAGCGCTGGCGGCTCGTACCGGTCGCGGTCAGTGGCACCGACAAGACGTTCAACGTCGTGTCGGTCGGCTCTGGCAAGTGCCTCGTGCCCGCTGGTGGTTCTTCCTCCGCCAACTCCGGCCTGGTACAGCTGGCCTGTAGCACCGCCACCAGCCGGATCTGGCGTCTGGCCGGCTTCGTGACCGGCGGCGGCACGGCCAACACGTTCACCAATCCGATCAAGGCGCAGGGTCCGGACCCGTGGCTGACCTACTACAACGGCTACTACTACCTGGCCACGACGACCTGGAACCGCACCATCACGATGCGCAAGGCCACCACGCTGCGTGGGCTGGCCACCGCCACCGACCAGGTGATTTTCAACCTGACCAATCCGAACGGCGCAGGCACCATGTGGGCACCCGAATTCTTCCTGCTCAACGGGCCGAACGGGCCACGGTGGTACTTCTACTACACCGCCGGCCGCGAGCCGTTCAACTTGGGCACCCAACGCATCCACGTGCTCGAGAGCGCCGGTACGGACCCGATGGGCCCGTACACGTTCAAGGCCTCCATGCTCGACCCGACCGCGGACAACACCTGGGAGCTTGACGCGAGCATCCTGCAGCTCAACGGGCAGCTGTATCTGTTGGGTACGTTCTACAACGGTTCCCAGCCGATGTTCATCCGCCCGCTGAGCAATCCGTGGACGGCCAGCGGCACCCGGCGCATCCTGTCCACGCCGACCTACAGCTGGGAGACCGTCGGGGGCGGCGTGAACGAGGGCGCGGAGGTCCTGCAGCGCAATGGCAAGACCTTCATTGTCTACTCGGCGAGCCACTGCTCCACGCCCGACTACAAGCTGGGCATGCTCACCTACAACGGCACGGGCGATCCATTGTTGTCCTCGTCCTGGACGAAGTCACCCAACCCGGTGTTCCAGCGCTCGAACGCCAACGGTGTCTACGGGCCGGGCCACAACGGGTTCTTCAAGTCGCCGGACGGCACGGAGGACTGGATGGTCTATCACGCCAACAGTTCGGCGTCGGCCGGCTGTGACATCAACCGCTCCACCCGCGCCCAGAAGTTCACCTGGAACGCCGACGGCACGCCGAACTTCGGCGTGCCGGTCGCGACCGGAGTCACGCTGACCGCCCCCTCGGGCGAGCCTGTCTCCTGACCAGCGGCGCCCGCTCTCGCCGGGGCGAGAGCGGGCGCCCAGTCGTGCCGGGGGTTGGCCTGCCGCGGTCGGCAGGCCAACCCGGATCCGAGACTGCATGCCAGGCGGGTAGCCATTACCCCTTGTCGGTGGCCGAGGGCGACTGACAGCCGCCCCGGCCACCGGGTCGACGAGCGAGGCGCCGGGTTGGCGGAACCGGACGTCGGCACGACCGTCAGCTGAAGGCCTTGACCTCCAGCAAGCCGGTGGAGAGGTTCGGTGCGCTCTGCAGCAGGACGCGCAGCCGGGTGGTGCTGACCGGGGGGAAGGTGACGATGTTGTACTGGTTGGCCACGGTCGGATACCCAGTGGCGCCCGGCACGTCGACGTAGGCGCTGCCGTTCCAGAACTGCAGCCGCCAGGAGGCCGGTAGGCCGACGCCCTCGCCGTCGGCGAAGAAGTACACCTGCGATCGACTGATCGTCTGAGCCGACGGCCACGTCAGCTCAGCCCACTGCTGGCCCTGCTGCGGCCAGGTTCCCCAGCGGTTTCCCTGATTCGGGGCGCCGGTATTGGAACTTGCCGGATCGCCCCCGGTGTTGATCGCCGCGCAGCTCTCCCAGGATGACGTGAAGGAGCACGACGGGCTGGCGTTGAGGGCGAGGTTTCCGCTGCCGTTGCCGTTGCCGACCGTGAACTGGAACGTACGGGTCACCGGCGCGCTCTGGCTGTCGTAGTCGCGCAGTTCCACTGTGAACGCGTACGTTCCGGTCGTGCTCGGAGTTCCGCTCAGCGTGCCGGTGAAGCGGTCGAGAGTGAGACCGGCCGGCAGCGCGCCCCCGGTGACCCGCCAGTCGTAGAACGCCACGCCGCCCTTGGCCGTCAGCTTGTGCTGGTACGCCTGGCCGGTCGGTGCGTTGGGCAGACTGGTCGTCACGATCGAGGGGGTCAGGAACGGGGTGAGGTTGCGGTTCAGCGGCCAGCCGGCGTTCTCGGCGACCAGCAGCGCCAGTTTGGTCAGCATCCACCGTCGGGTCGGGAACAAATGGTTCCAACCGCCGCTCTGGCCGCTGAGCCGGTCCCAGTACGGGGACGTGCCCGGGATGTGGTAGCTGCTGTCCAGCGCCACGGCGCGGCCCTGGTACGCGGTGACCTCCGCGTCGTTGACGCCGCCGGTGGTGACGAAGTTGCGCATGCCGGCCCAGTCGCTGTGGTAGGCGACGGCGTGCCCGTACTCGTGCATGACCAGTCCGTGCACGTCGAGCACCGATCCAGCGATCTCGGTCCTGTACCAGTCCTCGTCCGCCAGCGAGGTGAACAGTTGCTTGCCGGCCTCGTCGTACTCGAAGATCATCGCGGTGGAACGATGGATCGGACCGGGCAGTTGCTGGCCGTTGCGGGTGTGGTAGCGGCCGTTGTTGGCGGGGTAGCCGGTGGAGTAGGGGGTCTGGATTCCCCGGAAGTACACCCACATGCCGTTGTAGGCGGCGTTGTTGGTGACGTTGATGCTGTTCTGCCAGTCGTTGCCGGGCAGGTGGTTGGTCTCCGCCCCGACGGCCACCGTGTCGAACGGCTGCAGGTTGAAGAACCGGTACCAGTCCTTGACGCCTTCCTCGGCGGCGGTACGGAATGCCGGGTTGGTGAAGTACCCGGTGATGTTGTCGTAGCGGTAGTCGAAGTTGATCGGGATGGTCGGCTCGATGGCGGTCTTCTGGTCCTGCTGCACCCGGATCGGCATGGTCTGGGTGTAGGTCGTGTTGTTGCCGGCCCGCACGCTGAGCCGCAGGGTGTGGAGCTCGTCCTGGCCTGCGGCGCGTTTGGAATGGATCGCCAACTTGAAGGTCTTCTGCTCGGACGAGTTGGCGAAGGTCAACCGTTTCGTGGCGCCGGTGGCGGTCAGTTGGCTGGGCAGGTCCATCATCAGCCGGGAGGTACCCTCGGCCTTGAGGTCGATGGTCACCGGGAACGGGACGTCCGTCGGGGGTCGCACGGTCAGTTCGATGTACGGGTTGGCCAGGTAGCCTTCCCAGTCGACAAGTTGGACGCCGTAGCCGTTGATGGTCCTGCCGAACCGGTCGACGACCGTCGCGGTGCCGGCGGCCCGTGCTGGCGCGGCGGTGAGCAGGGTGGCGAGCAGCGCGAGCACTACCGCGGTGGTGAAGCGTTTCACGTCGTTACCTCAGTTCTTGATGTCGGTGACACCTTCGATGAAGTAGCGCTGCGGGAAGAGTCGCAGCGCGGGGGTGGACCAGCCATGCGGCTGACCACCCCCACGTCCAGGGCGGACTACCCGAAGGCCTTGACCTCCAGCAGTCCGACGGAGTTGGTCCCGCTGGTGAGCGCGACCCGGAGCCGCGTGGTGCTGATCGCCGGGAAGGTGACGGTGTTGTACTGGTTGATCACGGTCGGATATCCGCTTGCCCCCGGCACGTCGACGTAGCCGCTGCCGTTCCAGTACTGCAGCTTCCAGGACGCGGGCAGCCGTACGCCGTCGTTGTCGTCGAAGAAGTAGACCTGTGCCGACCGGAGTGTCTGGGCTGCCGACCACCCCAGCTCCCCCCACTGCTGGCCGGTGTTGGGCCAGGTGCCCCAGCGGGGGTTGACGGTGTCGTTGGACGACGGCGGATCGACGCCGTCGTTGAGGGCGTTGACACTTTCCCAGCTCGAGGTGTAGGACGCCGACGGCGTCGCCGTGAGGGCGAGGTTACCGCTCGGTCCCGGATCGGGCGGTACAGTGCCGCCGCGGTTGTAGATTTTCACCTCGGTGAGTCCGGTCTTGAACCCGGACGCGTGGGTGACCTGGATGCGCAGCCGTTGGGTGTTGACCGCGGTGAAGTTGACCCGGTTGTAGTTCGCCTGCGGAGCCGCCGGCGATTTGACCTGCGCGGCCGCGTTGATCCAGGCGCTGCCGTTCCAGTACTGCACGGTGTAGGACGTCGGCGCCCGGTACCGGTTGGTCGCCCGGTCGTTGCGGAAGTACACGCGGGCTTCGTCGACCGCCCGGTTCTGGCCGAAGTTGACCTCGTACCAGTCGGTGGCGTTGGGCGATCCGTAGCTGCCCCACAGTGGTTCGTTGATGGGGAAGCCGTCGACCGCCGCCCCGGTGGAGGTGCCGCTCGCGGTGTACGACGCCGACACCGCCGCGCCCTGGGCCAGGTTGGCGGTGGTGCTGGTCAGGTCGGCGCCCGCCTTGGCGAACATGTCGACGATGCGCGGGCTGTTCTGCACCACGTTCTGTGGCAACTGCGGGCCGGTCAGCGCGACGTTGTGGTTCACCACGCCTGATCCGCTCGGGAAGGTCACCGCTCCGGTGGCCGGGTTGTAGAGCACCCGGGTGAGCCGGTCGACGGTGAAGGCCCTGGTCCCGTTGACGTAGACCGAGTAGCCCTGCGGCACCCCGCTGTAGCGGGTCACCCCGTCGGCCGGGTCGTCCCAGACCACGCTCAGGTCGGTGTTGCGGTAGCGCAGGTTGTTGACCGCGAAGTGGGTCCAGTTGATGTTGATCGGGGACAACTCGATCTGGGCGTCGTTGCGTGGCCGCAGTCCGGCGACGTCTTCGATGACGGTCCAGTTGCTGCTGCCCAGGATGTTGTGGTGGATCCAGGACCGGTAGTCGATGTTCTTGGTGCCGTTGTTCCAGTCGGCCCAGAACTCGTTGGCGTCCGGCCACTGTGTGTTACCGCCGATGTACTGCGCCCAGGCGTTCCAGTAGAGCAGCTTCTTGTAGTCCTCGTTGTTCATCCACTGGTTCGGGTAGTTGCGCAGCACCGAGGAGTAGAGCCGGAACTGCACGGTCGAGTTGATGGTGGAGAAGTTGTTGCTGCCCGGTTGGCCGGCTGCGGCGGCTGCGGCCTTGTCCCGCTGGTTGGCGGTGAAGAACGGGAAGATGGGGTACTCGGCCGGGTCGGCGTACAGGCGCAGAGCCTCCCGGTACTGGGCGGTGTTCGGCATCAGGCCCACCGAGTACGGGTAGTAGTTGTTGATCTCTTTCCAGGGCACGTGGGTGTTGGTGGAGACGTGCTTGTGCTCCAGCAACTGCCGGGACGGGTTCCACAGCGTGTTGATCACGCCGTTGCGGATCTTGTCGGCGAGCGCCTGCATCTCGTTGGCCTTGGCCGTGTTGCCCAACATGGTGTAGGCCTGCACCGCCGCCATCGCGCCGCTGTAGACATAGGCCGATTCGGCCCGGTCGAGGTTGCCAGAGCGCCAGTGGAACGACACCGCGTCGGCGTCGTTGCCGGTCATCGCGCCCCAGTTGTATTCGATGACGCCGTTGTTGTTGGTGTCGTAGGTGGCCAACTGACCCTTGACGTCGCCTTCGGCGTACTTGGCGAGGTTGCCGGCGATCACCGGTTGTCCGCCGTGGATCTGATACGACCGCCACGCCGCCTCGGAGATGTACTGGGTGTAGCTGTTGGACCAGTTCTCCGGGTCACCGGGGTTGTCCATGAAGCGGCCGCCCTTCGACGACTGCCCGACCGACAGCCACGGCCCGTAGGAGTAGACCGGGTTGCGCAGGTACTTCAGGTCGTCGATGTGCATCGGCTGGGTCAACGCGATCGCGTTGTTGTAGCCGGTCACTCCCTCGATCGAGACCGGGAACTGGAAGTCCTGCCCGGGGATGTCGACGTCGAGGTAGTTGTAGCGCATCAGCCACCAGCGGTAGTAGATGTTCTTCTTGATCGCGGCGTCCGGCACGTCGATGTAGGGGATGTTTTCGGCCCACCAGCGGTTGTATTCGCGTACGTGGGTGCCGAACGCCGTCGCCGGCGAGTAATCCTTGTAGGCGTTGTACTCGGTCAGCGACTCCGGGATCTCGTTGGTGACGAAGCCCATCACCACCTTGGTCGCGACGGTCTGCCCGGCCGCGACGGTCACCGAGCGGTTCAGCCCACCGCTGCTGACGGTGAACCCGTCTCCGGAGAGCCGCGGGTAGATCGTGGTGAGGTTGTTCTTCACCTGCCGGCTGCCGGTCAGTTCGTTGCCGCTGCCGCTGGTCGCGTACGGGGAGGTGGCCCTCAGCTGCAACGTGGTCGCCGAACTGCCGTTGTTGACGATCGACAGGTTGGTGACCGCGGCATTGTTGTGCGTGATGAACTTCTGCATGTCGACCCGGACCGAGCCGCTGGTGTAGACGCCCTTCCAGTGGCTGGGGCTCTGCCAGCGGCCGCTGACCTGCTCGGCGAACGTACCGGGGGTGATGGCGACCGAGTAGGCGTTCTGGCTGCTGATGTTGTCCCAGTAGGCGACCTGGCCGCCGAAGCCGATCACCGAGGGGGTGTGCGTGGTCATGAACAGCCCTCGGCCGCGGGTCATCAGCCAGGTGCCGGCCGGGTCGTTGCCGGGCCGGCCGAGCAGGCGGTCCATCCAGAAATCGGTGCCGGCGCTCTCGGCGTTGTAGATGGACTGCATGGTGTTGCCGGTGCTGTAGCCGACCGGCGGCGTCGGAATCGACGGTCCGTTGAAGCTCGGGTAGCCGATGGGCTGCGCGGCCGTGGCGGGTGCCTCGGCCAGCACCAACAGGCTGCCGGTGGTCAGCAGGGCCGCGACGGCTGTCGCCAGCGGTCTGCGCCGGGGTAGGAGGGAGAGTCGCATCGTTCATCTCCTGGGGTCGGGACGGACGGGGGTGGGGTCGTGCGGACCTGGGGCTCAGGTCGTCACGTTGATGGGGCCCGCGGGGGTGGTCAGAGGCCGGTGGTGTGCAGGTTGGCCACCTCGGCCGCGGTCAGCGCCCGAGCGTGGATACGGGCGCTGTCGACGGCCGCGTCCAGGGTCGGGTCGCCGGCATACTGCGACCGGCCGATCCGGTTGACGGTGGTGGCGCCGAGCGCCGATGGGCGCAGCGTCAGGCTGCTGTTGCGGGCGACCTCGGCGCCGTTGACGTAGAGCACGCCGAGGTTGCCGGTCTGGGTGACCGCGAGGTGGGTCCAGGCGCCCACCGGCAGTGCGGTTGGACCGTCGATGCGCTGCTCGCCGCCGGCGCCAATGGTGGTGATGGCGAACCTCGGCAGGCCGGCGCCGTTGCGGGTGGCGAGAAACATGTTCACCCCGGTTCCGGAACCGAAGTCGAACACTCGGGCCCAGTTGGTCGCGGTGTCGATCCGGACCCAACAGGCGAACGAGAAGGCGCTCGCCCCGGCGAGAATGCCGGCCGGCAGTTGCACGTAGGCCCCTGCTCCGCTCAGGTTGACCGCGTTGCCGGTCTGTCCGGCGGTCCAGCCGGCGCCGCCTGCCAGGGTGGCGGTGCGGCCGTTGCCGGTGGCGTCGGCGGCGGTCGTTCCGGATGTTTCGTTGAACAGGTAGTGCGCGACGAACGGCGGCGGCGGCGGGATTTCGTTGACGGCCCAGTAGACGGTGTAGCGCTGCCCGTGGGTGGCGTAGAACGGGGCGAGGGTCACCGGTCCGGTGCTGGCGGTCGCGGTGTAGCGCAGCGGGTCGGCGGTCGGGGCCAACGTGCTCGGGCTGAGGGTCGGCAACGCGGAGAGGTTGTTCGTGCCGTACTGGCCGGCCAGCACGATCGGGCCGACCTTGACCGCCTGCACAGTGGAGTTGTCCGGGGTGGGCTCCCCGGTCACTGTCATCGGCAGGCTGATGTCGACAACGTCGCCGGAGGCCCAGACCCGGTTGAGTACGGCGTACGTACCCGGGGTCGGCGCCGGCTGTAGGACGCCGTTGAGCCGCAGTTGCGCGCCGGTCGCCCAGCCGGGGATCCGGATCCGCAGGTCGACGGCACCGCTGCCGGTGACGGTCAGACGGCTGGACGGGGTCTGCGGGAAGGTGGTGTCCTGCCGCACCGTGATCGAGCGTCCCGGCCAGCTCAACACCGAGGCGATGAACAGGTTGACGTACAACGTGTTGGCGCCGTTGTGGAAGTAGATGCTGTCGCCGTGCTTGGTGTTGGTCTCCAGTCCCGTGCCGTGGCAGCAGGTGAAGTCGTCGTAATCGTTGCTGTAGGTCTTGATGCCGCCGGCGCGCAGCGGCACGTAGTAGGAGTGGAAGCCGTGGGTGCTGTTCGGGTTCTGCCCGCCGAGCAGGTGGTTGTACAACGCCTTCTCGAAGAAGTCGAAGTGCCGCACGTTGCCCGGCATGGTGCAGAACAGCTGCCGGGTGAGCTTGAGCATGTTGTAGCTGTTGCAGCACTCGGCGGTGTAGTCGGACAGCTCGCTGGCGATCCGGTTGGGCGCCTTGAAGTACTCGCCGTTGGAGTTGGCACCGATGGCGTAGCTGTGCCGGTCGAGGACCATGTTCCAGAAGTTGACGGCGATGTCGCGGTAGCGGGTCGTCCCGGTGGCGTGGTACTCGCGGATCGCCGCGAGCGCCTTGGGAATCTGGGTGTTGGCGTGGTAGTTCGCCAACGCGTCGGTGTTCGCCGCGAGCGGGTCGAGGACCTCGGCGTGGTCGAAGTACTGAGCGCCGGTCAGGTGGGCCGGGTTCTCGGTGAGCTGGTAGAGGTTCGTCAGCGTCTCACCGATTCCACCGAACTCGGTGTCGAGCATGTTCTGCCGCTGCGTGTAGGTCAGCCGGCTGTTGCGGACGTTGACCCAGGCGGCCTTGCGCTGCAACACCTGCAGCGCCAGTGCGTTGCCGGCCAACTGGTGCATGTCCAGCAGCCCGGCGACGGTCTTGTGCAGGGTGTAGTAGGGAGCCCAGACGTTCTGCCGAGCCTCGACCCGGTCGATGAAGCTCTCCGGGAACGCGGACAGGTAACCGGCGTTGAACCCGGCCGCGACTGCCCGGTCCTGGCAAGCCCCGAGCGCGGTGACCAGGTAATCGCCCTTGGCTTTGAACGCGACGTCGCCGGTGCTGGCGTAGGCCTGCGCCAAGGCGGTGAGGACATGGCCCATCGAGTGCCCGCGCAGCTCGCCGGTGGGCGCCTCCCAGCCGCCGCACGGCGTGGCGGAGGACGGCAGGCCCACGTTGGAACGGAAGGTGTGCAACAGCCGGTCCGCGTCGAGGAACTTGAGGTAGGCATGGGTACGAGCCGTGTTGGCCTGAAAAGGTCCGGCGAGCAGGCTCACTGCGGCCAGTGGGAACGGATGGACCGACACGCCCGTGTCGGGTCGGACGGCTTGCACGCCGTGCGCGGGAATCGCGCCGACGGCCATCCCGGTCGCGACCGCGCCACTGGCCTTCAGCACCGTGCGTCGCGAGACTGGGACTTTCGACATGCCATCACCTCTTCTGGGGGCGGCGGAGACCGAACATGTGGGTGCGTATGTGACGCTCCAGCCAGCAGCCACCGGTGAACCAGACCCCGCCGCGCCCGAGCCGGCGCAGCGCGGTGCAGGTCGACACGACCGGGCGTCCGCCGGACTGGTCAACGGGCGACGCGGGTGCTCTCACAGGCCTCCTCCGAGATCAGGCTGGGGTGAGCTGGATCACTCCGGGATGCTCCGTACACGATGGATGCCGAAAAGGTTTTCGGCAAGAGTCACGATGCGCCGTGGCTCCTGACAGGTAAGCCATTTCTGCTGCATGACCCGCTCTGCCTGCAACCGACGAGCGAAGCCGGAAGCGTGTCACGCTGCAGCCAGCAGAAACCTCGGAACGATCTCGGTGGGTAGGCGTCCGCATCCGGTGACCCTCGGAGACGTGGCAGAGCTGGCTCCCTGGGTCGCATGTGCACACGCAGCCCTCTCGGTTCATATCGCCCGAGTTGACGCCAGTACGGCGGCGATGAGTCGCCGGATGTCCCTCCGAAGGCTTTGGAGAATCTTTCTGGCCGGCGGCAACCTGCGGGCGGTGGATCGCATGTACCCGGATGTAAGCGACGATCCATGGGGGCCCGGGAATGTCTGCACGCCTCTTCTGCTGCTGCCCGTTGTCGTCGTCCTCTTTGGACTATCGACCTGTAGCCTCACGCCGGCACCTGGTCCTGGCCCAACCGCATCTGCGCCGGTGCGTCAAGGACTGGGCGGGAGCTGATCCGCAGGGCCCGAAGGCCGGTGACGGCGTCTACCTGTTCCATTACGCGGCCGGCACGGGCTGGCGATTCCACGACCAGGGCACCGGATGGGACTGCACGGACCTCGGCCTGACCGAGCCGGCGTCGTTCTGCACCACCGGAAGATCACCGAGTCAGCCCGGTGGGCCTTTGTGACCACTCAGGGCGCGCGTCATCCGCTCACTGACGGCTTTCCCTTATCTTCGGCAACAGCGTCCCGTCGTCACACCGCGCCTTGATCTCGCTTCTGTTGCCTGCGGACAGCAGCACCACCTGGATCTCCTTGACGGGCCCGGCGTCGTAGTCCTTGAGGCGGTAGCCGGCGGCAGGAGCGACGTCGACAACGCGAGCCTGATCGCCGGTGCAGAGCACAGTCACCACACCACCGAGTGCCCGAAGGGGTGTACCTGGCTTGGGGGAGGTCGGCGCGGGCGCGGCACTGGACGGCCCCGTCAGCTGTTCGCCACTGGGTGACGTTGTAGGGCCAGGGCCGGCCGAAAAACCGGCTCTGGCGGTCGGTTCAGTCGGCCCAGCCGGAGCGGTCACCGTGCGGCTTGGTCGTGAGACTGGTGTGGGTTCCGCGGACGTCTGCCGGGGAGCAGGTGCCTCAGTGGCAGACACATCGAAGGCGGCGTCGGGCGGGGTGGCACCGTCACGTGTCGCGACTCCGCCCGATCTGCCATCGGAAGGTATGAACTGGGGGAGCAGGAGCGAAATGGTCCCCGCCGTCACGATGAGGACGGGAATCAATACGGCGTTTGGGACGCGGCGACGCCGACCGGGAGGGGGACCGGCGGTGGTCGGGGCCGACACGGTCGAGACGGGTGCTGGCTGCGCCGCCTGTTTCACCCGCCGCTCGGCGTCTTCGGTCAAACCGTGCAGGGCCGTGGCCACCTCCGCGGCGTCCGGCCGATCCGCCGGATCCCTGGCGAGGCAACGGTCGAGGAGGTGGTGGACCTCAGGGGACACTCCCTCGATGTCTGGCAGCGGTGCCGGATCGACGTACACGTGAGCGGTCAACATCTGCGTGGGGGTCTCCGCCGACCAAGGCAGCTCATTGGTCAGCGTTCGGTACAGCAACAGTCCGAGCGCGTAGACGTCGGAGGCAGGCAGGACATTGCCACCGGCGAGTCGTTCGGGCGCGAGGTAGGCCGCGGTGCCCAACAGCCGTCCGTCCGCCTCCAGCTCCGGCCGACCGACAGTGGTGGCGATGCCGAAATCGACCACCTTCACACCGGCCGGTGTCAGCATCACGTTGGACGGCTTGATGTCCCGGTGCACCAGCTGACGTTCATGCGCGGCGGCGAGCGCCTCGGCGACCTGCGCGCACGTCCGCATCGCGGCGGCCGGCGGCAGCGGACCGGCGGCAAGTCGCTGGGACAGGGTCTGGCCGGGCAGCAGTTCCATCACCACATACGAGACCCGGCGGCCGGCGGCATCGGTGTGCTCGCCATAGTCGTACACACTCGTCACGTGCGGGTGCCAGAGGCCGGCTGCGGCCCGGGCCTCTGCCTGGATGCGTTGTCGTGCGCCTCGGGCGGTAGCTTGCGCGCCGGCCAGGACCTTGACGGCCACCGCGCGTTCGAGGACCCGGTCCCACGCCCGCCAGACGGCCGACATGCCACCAGTGCCGAGACGGCTCTCGACCTGATACCTGTCGTCCAACAGATCACCGACCATCACTGGGACAGCTTGCCAGAATGGACTCGCAGCGGCATGGCGGTCTACTCCGATGCTGGTCACCGGCCGTCCCCTCGGCTCTACCCGCCTCATCGCCCGGCGCACCCGACCACTGCTTCACTGGTCCCCGCACCTGCTCGAAGCTCTCGTCGAGGCCATCGAGGCGGCCGCCGGCCGGTAAAATCGTTGGCGTTCAGCAGGCTCGGTCTGAGCACCGATGGATGCTCCGGCAGGGCCGACAGCAGAACGATTGGGGCGGCGTGACCGGTTCGCAGCGGACGACTCGACTCGTCGCCCTGGTTGTCGGCACCCTGTGCGGGCTCACCGCGTGCACTGGGGATCCCGACTCGCCACCGGCCTCCACGACGCCCGGGCCATCCGCCTCGACAATAGCCAGCCCGACCTGGCCGCCGCCGCGCCCGACCATCAGAACAAGTGAGGAGGCGTGCGGCGGCTCGACCTTCGACCCCCGAGCGGTGCGTCCCTACAATCCGGACGGTCCCGCCTATGCCGGGGCTCCCGTCCACCTGGCAGCGCTCTTCGTCATGCATTCGTACGCGCCCGAGGAGTTGGAGTCCGAGCTGCCTGTCGAATGGCAGTCGCAGCGGCACCCGGGGATGTACCCGCAGCAGTACACCCAGCTCGTCGTCTGCGAGTACTTCGACGACGACTACCCGAGCAAGAAAGTCGACACCTGCACCTACAACACCAGCACCGGCGACAAGCAGACCGCGGAGCTGCGGTCGGCGCGCTTCATCTACCGGATATTCGAGGCCAAAACCGGGAAGCAAGTCAGCCGCTTCTCGTTGCCGGGCACGGTGAACTCCTGCCGAGCAGTCGTCTACGGAGCGGCGGGTGGGACCTACTACCGACTGGTGCTCAACGACGAGCTCACGGCCAGGCTCCGTCCCCTCATCATGGCCCGCCGACCGGGTTAGTACTGAAACGGCAGCGGCTGAGAGCGGCGGTAAGGGCCGGCCGTGCTCGGCCGGCACTTCGGTGTGTGGTGGGGGAGAATCGAATCATGTTTGTCATCAAGGAGCGGTTCTTCTCGATCGGCGACGACTTCGACGTGCTCGACGAGCACGGCACAAAGGTCTTCCATGTCGACGGCAAGGTGCTCAGCGTCCGCAACAAGGTCGTCATCGAGGACGCGTCCGGCCATGAGGTCGCCACGCTGCACCGGCACCTGGTGGCGTTGCGTCCCACGTACGAGATCCGGATCGGCGGCGAGAAGGCCGCAGAGGTCCGCAAGAAGCTGCTCACGCCGTTCCGCGACAAGTTCACCATCGACGTGCCGGGGCCCGACGACCTGGAGATGAAGGGTGACCTGCTCGACCACGAGTACGTGATCGAACGCGGCGGCACCGAGGTGGCCTCGGTCTCCAAGCGGTGGCTGACGATCCGGGACACCTACGCCGTGCAGGTCACCGCCGGCGTCGACCCGCTGCTCATCATCGGCAGCGTCCTCGCGCTCGACCTGGCCATGAACCGCGACAAGAAGAAGGGCGACGACGACTGACCCTCTGCGGCAGCCGCATTGCTAATGCTCGTGGCCGGGACGATCTGACGCATTCCCACGCCGCGAACAGCCCGTAACCGGGCTGGGCAGGAGCAGCAGGCTGCGTTACTGGCTGTGGGGCCGGATGTTGTGGTTGAGGTGGAACACATTGTGCGGGTCCCAGATCGTCTTCAGCGCGGTGAGCCTGGCGAGCTTGGCGGCCGGGTATGCGCGGCGTACCCCGCGTTGCCCCTCGTCGGCAGCGAGCGAGTTGACGTAGACGCCGTCGGCGTACGGGTCGAGCGTGGCTGCGGCACTGCGAGCCGCTGCCATCCGGATGTCGTCTTCGGATGGCTCGGTCCAGCGGGAGCCGGCGCCGAACTCGAACATGGTGCCGCGGTGGCTGAACGCGGCGTCGGCATCCGCTACGTCGGCGATGGCGCCGCCGTGCGCCTGTAGGCCGACGTTGGCCAGGTGGGCGCCGGTGTGCAGGTCCGACTCGCCGCGCAGCAGGAACGCTTCGATCGCGGCGGTGGGGAACTGCCGCAGGTAGTGCGCACTGGAGTACCGGCGGTAGGCGTGGCCGCCGACGGTGTCGTCGCGTTGTTGCAGTTCCAGGTACGACGGCGTGCTGACCCGTTCGGCGACCGGGCGGCCGAGCGCGCGCAGTGCCGGCAGCAACCGGTGACCCTGTGCCGGGTCGCCGACCCATACGAAGCCGACGGTGGCGATAGGCCCCCTGGCCGTGCTGTTGACGTCGGCGGTGAAGGTCGCCTGCCGCGGTGCGACGGCATTGAGGTCCCGCCAGCCTTCGAGCACCGGTACGGCGTCCTCGGCGCGGAAGTCGAACTCGGCGACCAGGGTCCGCGTTCCGGTGCGGTGCAGTTGGAAATCGAAGTCGGTGACGATGCCGAAGTTGCCGCCCCCGCCGCGCAGGCCCCAGTAGAGGTCGGGGTTCTCGGTTCGGCTCGCGGTCACCACCTCCCCGTCCGCTGTGACAATCGTGTAGGAGACGACGTTGTCGCAGGCCAACCCGTGTTGGCGGGCGAGCCAGCCCATGCCGCCGCCGAGGGTCAGGCCGCCGACCCCGGTGTGCGAGACGTTGCCGGCGGTCGTGGCGAGGCCGTATGGCTGCGACGCCCGGTCGAGTGCGCCGAGCAGCGCGCCGCCCTGGACCCGGGCGCGTCGCCGGATCGGGTCGACCCGAACGCCGTTCAACGGGGTCAGGTCGATCATCAGGCCGTTCGCGGGGACGGCGAGGCCGGCCACGTTGTGCCCGCCACAGCGCACCCCGATCTCCAGGTCGAGTTCGCGGGCCAGGCGCACCGCGGCCACCACGTCGGTGATGCTCGCGGCCTGCACGATCATCCGCGGGCGCCGGTCAATCATGGCGTTCCAGACGGTGCGGGCCGCGTCGTAACCCGGATCACCCTGGGTGAGGAGGTGGCCGTCGAAGCGGGGACTGGTCGTCGTCATGCGTCTGAGCCTGGCGGAAAGCGGTACACCCGGTAAGGTCCGATTTCATGGGCCGTACCAGGACCAATTCGGGCACGGCGGAAGACCTGCTCATCCATGTCGACCGGTCGGCGGCCGAACCGCTGCACCGGCAGATTGCGGCCTCGATCCGGGGCAGCATCCGGGCCGGCCGATTGCGTCTCGGGACGTCCCTGCCGCCCACCCGCACCATCGCGGTCGATCTGGGAGTCTCACGCGGCGTCGTGGTCGAGGCCTACCAGCAACTCGTCGCCGAGGGCTACCTCACCAGTCGGGCGGGCGGCTACACCCAGGTCGCGGTCGAGCCGGTTCCTCCGTCGGCGGGTCGGCGGGGCGGGGACCGGCCGGCGGCCCGGATCGACTTCGGGTACGGCCGCACCGACGTGGCGTCATTCCCGCGGGCCGCCTGGCTGCGTTCGGTGCGAACGGTCCTCACCACCACGCCGAACGAACGCTTCGCCTACCTCGACGGGCGTGGCGTACCCGAACTGCACGCAGCCCTGATCGACTACCTCAGCCGGGTCCGCGGCACATCGGCCCGCCCGGAGAACGTCGTGATCTGCAGTGGCTACGGCCAAGGCGTCGCGCTGATACTCCAGGTGCTCGCGGCGCGCGGCGCCCGCCGGGTGGCCGTCGAGGACCCGTCCGCGGACGACGACGCCCGCCTCGTCGCGGCCGCCCTCGGCCTGGACATGATCGGCGTCCCGGTCGGGCCAGACGGCATCCTCGTCGAGAAGCTCGAACGGACCGACGCGGACGCCGTCGTGCTGACGCCCTCGCACCAGTGGCCCACCGGCGGCGTCCTGTCGGCCACGGCGCGGGCCCGGGTCATCGGCTGGGCGCAGCGTCGCGGCGCCGTGGTGATCGAGGACGACTACGACGCGGAGTACCGCTACGACCGCTCGCCGGTCGGCGCCATGCAGGGGCTGGCACCCGACTCCGTCGTCTACTGCGGCACAGCGAGCAAGACCCTGGCGCCAGGGCTGCGTCTCGGGTGGCTGCTTGCGCCGTCACACCTGGTCGACGACATCACGGCGGCCAAGGTACGGGCTGACCGCGGCTCTCCCGTCATCGACCAGTTGACCTTTGCCGACTTCCTCACCCGCGGCGAGTTCGACCGGCACCTACGGCGCATGCGCCCGGTCTACCGTCGCCGCCGCGACGCACTCCTGGCCGCGCTGCGCGCACGCCTGCCCGATCTGGAACCGGTCGGTGTCGCGGCGGGCCAACACGTCGTCACCTGGCTCCCGCACGACCTCGACGAGGCTCCGGTCGTGGCCGCCGCCGCCCGGCGCGGACTGGTCGTGCAAGGCGTCTCCCGGTACCGACTGAGCCCCGCCGGGCCCGGCGGGCTGATCTTCGGCTACGCCAACCTCACCGAACGCTCCATCACCGACGGAGTGGAAGCCCTTGCCGACGCGGTCGCAGAGGTCCGTGCGCAGACCGGCCGCTGATGGTGCCCATCGACGATGCCCAAGCTGGTAGTTGGTCTGAGCGCTTGGACATTTCCGCGGTGGGGACGGGGTCGCCCGCAATCGCTTCGTAGCGGTCGATCTCACCTCCGACGTGTGGTTCCTGCTGAGGCGAGGGTTGGTCGGGTAGGGCGGACCGGCGCGCATTCCCCGGATGATCTCGCCCCGAGCTATACGCTTCCTGAGTCAGGTAGACCCGCCGGATCAGACCCGGGCACCTGCTCGTCGAACGTCCGCCGCCGGTATCCGCTCCGCCCAGTGCCCTTGTCGTTGTGAACTAGAGGAAGTCATCTCTTGGATACCAGGATCCAGAACGTCCGCCTGAACGCCACGTCGAACGAGCAGCTCATGGCTCTGGCGAACGCCGGGGCCGCCGCTTTCGGCCATACCGCCAAACTTCAGGTGGACCAGGCCCTGGCCCAGCTTCTGCGGCTACGCGTCGCGCAGATCAACAATTGCAGCTACTGCCTTCTGGTGCACCACGCCGCTGCCCGTACCGCTCAAATTCCGCCGTCCAAGGTCGAGACCCTCACCGCGTGGTGGGAGACGCACCTGTTCACCGAGGAGGAGCGAGCCGCGCTGGCGTACACCGAGGCCTTGACCCGGGCCGCCGACGCCACTGTCAACAACCGGGTCCAGGAGGCGCACGACAGGATGACCACGCACTTCACGGCGGAGGAGATCCTGGAAATCGTGGCGGTAGTGATCAACATGAACATCTGGACACGGCTCAAGCTCGCCGAGGGTGCCATGCCCACGATGGCGCCGTCCGTGTGAGTTGATAACCGGCCCCGTCATTTGATGTCGTTCCAAGTCGACGAGTTCGTCAGCGGCCCGCGTCGTTCCCTGCCATCGCGTCGTCCGGTCAGACGCCACGATAGGGGAGCTGAAGCGCTGGCCGAGAAGAAGAGGACAGTCCCAGCCCGGGAGGCCAGAACCGCCGATGGGTAGCATTCGGACATTGGGAACCGGGCAGCACCCGGCGTAGGTTGGCGGCTGTTCGCGCTCGGTGCAGGGTCGACCGCGCGGAGCGTAGTCGAATTTCGATCCGCCCCGTACCGCCTTCGGTAAACAATTCCTGAGGTTCGTCCGCCCAACTAACGTGAGTGTCATCCATTCCATCAGGCCGGCCGGCACGGACAGCTAGGACCTGGATGCACCGAAACGGAGGCGGCATGGACAACTGGTTCATCTCAGAGGCGGTGTCACGCAGTGCAGAATCCGAAACGGATCGGCGAAGGCTCGCGGCTCTGGTAGATCCAGGGGTGTGCAGTGCCGACCCGGCGGGTGGTGGCTCGCCGAGCGACGCGGCTATCCTCAACTTCGCGCTCAATCTCGAATATCTCGAAGCAGAATTCTATCTCCGCGCGACGACGGGATCCGGGCTTCCCGACGAGATGACTACCGGCACCGGGGTGCGCGGCGAGGTGTCCGGTGGACGTTCAGTCAACTTCAGCAGCAACTTTGTGCAGAGGTTCGCGAAGGAGATCGCCTCCGACGAGATGCAGCACGTGACCTTCTTGCGATCCGCGCTCGGCGATGCCGCAGTTGCTCGTCCCGCGATTTCGTTGGACGCGAGCTTCACTGCGGCGGCAACTGCCGCTGGTCTGGTCAAACAAGGCGAAAGCTTTGACCCGTACGCGAACGACCTCAACTTTCTGTTCGCGGCGTTTCTCTTCGAAGACGTCGGAGTGTCGGCGTTCAAAGGTTCCGCGTCACTGCTGTCGAACAAAACGTATCTTGATGCGGCAGCCGGCCTGCTGGCCACCGAGGCATACCACGCGGGGATTGTCCGGTCCGCGCTCTACAGCGCCGGGCTCGCCAACGACACGGTATTTGACTCGGTACAGAAGATCTCCGAAGCGCGCAACAGTCTTGATGGTCCGGCGGATGACGACCAGGGTGTCGGAACGGCGGCGGACCCCAATTTCATCCCGACGGATGAAAATGGGATGTGCTACGGCCGATCGGCCCAGTCCGTCTTGAACATCGTGTACCTGAGCCCCACCTCGGCGGCTTCGGGTGGCTTCTACCCAGCCGGCGTGAACGGCGAAATCGCGGTGAGTGCCGGAACGGCCTGAGCGTCCATTTGCTCAGGGCTGCTTCCTTGAGGAAGCCCACAGTGTCTCCGGTCTGACCGTGGGCTTTTGTGCCTGGTGCCGAACGCCCGACGGCCGCTCGCCGTGCTTGGCGAGCGGCCGTCGGTACCTTCGTTCCAGTTGCCGTTCAGCAGCGGCCGAGGTCCTCCCACTGCTGGGTCCAGCCTGGCTCGGATCCCTGCGTCCAGTGCCGTGCCCGCCACAGGTGCTTGCCGTCACCAGACGGCGGACCGCTCGGGTCGCCGTACTTGCTCTTCTCGTGCTTCACGGTCTGGCCGCCGGTGTAGACGGTGCCGAAGGCCCACTCCGGTGCCGTGGAGCAGTTGCCGGCTGGCGGCGGCGTGGTGGGCGGCGTGGTGGGCGGGGTCGTCGGCGGCGTGGTCGGTGGGTTCGTCGGGTTTGAGCAGGTCCCCGTCGTGGCAACCGTGTCCGCGAACGCGCTGCCCGCCGACCGGTACGCCGTCGTCCTCGACGTCACCTGGGCAGGGCTCAGGACCTGGTTCTTCGCGAACAACACCCAGTCAACCTGCTGGATGTAGGTGCTCAGCCCGCCGGAGTGGGCCGCCGTGTCGATGAACCAGAGGTTCCAGTTGATCGTCATGGTCTGCCGCGGGTAGAACTTGCCCGAGTGGTCGCCCACCTGGACGCCGTCGATGTAGTAGATGACGTGTCCGTTCGCGACGGTCGCCACCAGGTCGTGCCAGCCGTTGAGACTGCTGCGCTGCTCCGAGTGCATGTTGTCCGCGTACCAGGGGTCGTTGCGGTAGGTGTACCAGGTGGTCTGGTAGTTGATCGGGCCGGTCTCGCCCCACCCGCCGTTGGGCAGGTACTCGGAGATGTCCAGCTCGCTGTAGGTCGGGTCGAGGTCACCGTTCAACGGACTGATCGTGAAGAACGTCTGGTTGATGTGGTCGCCGTCGTTCCCACTGGTGGGGGTGTCGGTGAAGCGCACCCGGCTGGCGTACGTGCCCTCGAGGTAGCGCTTCTGGGTGCTGTAGAGCTCGGCCTGGTTGGTGCCGGCGCCGGTGCCGTCGGTCGAGGCGGTGAGCTGCATGACCTTCTGGCCGCTGACGGTGGGGAAGGTGATGCTGTTCGGTGACCAGGTCGCCCCGGGCACGCCCGGACCACCGGAGTAGCTGCGCGGGGTCCAGCCGTGCGCGGTCAGGGAGCTGTCGCTCGACGATGTGTAGGAGAAGTCGTCGAACAGGTAGCCGCACTCGGCGGCGGAGGCATTCGGTGCGCTGGCGAAAACCGCCAGCGTGCCGAGCAGGGCCGCTACTCCCGCGAACCCTATTGATCTACGCTTGTCGATGTGCATGAGCCGGGTCCTCCGATGGGTGGGGGTGGAAAGGGGACCTACTTGACCGCGCCGGCGGTCATACCGGCGCGGATGTGCCGTTGGAACGCGACGTAGGCGACGAGCACCGGCAGCATGGCGATGGTCAAACCGGCGAACAGGCCGCTCCAGTCGCTGCGATACCCCTGGCTGACCGACAGGGCGGCCAGACCCTGTGCCAGGACGTACCGGTCCGGGTCGGGATTGAGAACCAGTGGCAGCAGGTACTGGTTCCATAGCCCGAGGAAGTTGAAGATGCCGACCGCCACCAGGCCCGGCCGGGCCATCGGCAGCATCACGCGGAAGAACACCCCGCCGTGCGAGCAACCGTCGATGAATGCCGCCTCCGCCACCTCGCCGGGCAGCGTGCGGAAGAACGCGTGCAGGAAGAAGACCGTGAAGGGTACGGCGTACGCCGCGTAGACCAGGATCAGACCGTGGTACGTGCCCAGCAGGCCCAACTGCTGGACGACGAAGAACAGTGGGACCAGCGCCAGGAACACGGGGAAGAACATCGCCGCGACGAAGGTGTAGTAGATGAACCGGTTGCCGCGGAACTCGTAGCGCGCCAGGGCATAGGCGACCAGCGAGCCCAACAGCATGGTCAGCACAAGCGCGCCACCCACGACGACGACGCTGTTGAGGAAGTAGCGACCGATGCTGGCCTGGGTCCATGCCCGGGACCAGTTGTCGAACTGCGGTGCGGCCGGCAGTGACCACGGTTCGTTGAGGATCTCGTCGTCGGTCTTGAAGGAACTGACCACAGCCCAGAGCAGCGGGAGCGCGGTGACGACGGCCCAGGCCAGCATGGCGAGGTGCACCGGGAAAGCGGTTCCGGGGCGCCGACCGCGACGGACCGGGGCGGGCCGGGCCGCGACCGCCGCCTCTCGCTCACGTGTCACGGTCATGCCAGCTCCAGCCTCTCCTTGCGGCCCGACCGCAGTGCCAGCACGGCCAGCGTCAGCGTGGCGAAGAACAGGGCGACTCCCATGGCTGAGGCGTAGCCGAACTTCCCGTACTGGAAGGCGTTGCGGTAGAGCGACAGCCCGATCACCTCGGTCGCGCCGTCCGGTCCGCCGGGCCCGACGGTCATCACCTGGACGACGGCGAAGGCGTCCAGTGCGGCTATGCCCAGGTACACGAACGCGACGTGCACGCTCTCTCGCATCAGCGGAAACGTCACAGTGCGGAAGGTCGCCCAGCCGCCGGCCCCGTCGAGCAACGCCGCTTCGAACAGCTCGCGCGGAATGCTGTCGATCGCCGCACTGAACAGCACCACGTAGAAGCCCACCGATGACCAGACCAGGACCGCCATCACCGCGATCAGCGCCAGGGACGGCGACGCGAGCCAGCTCCGGGTCAATCCCTCCAGGCCGACCGACCGCAGCGCCCCGTTCAGCAGCCCGTTGTTGGGGTTGTAGACGAACCCCCACAGCACCGCGATGACCACCAGGGACAACAACTGCGGAAAGAAATAGACGATCTGGTACGCGCCAGAGCCCGCGATTCCCCGTCGTCCACCGTGGCCACCGAGGTGCATCATGCTCGCCAGGAACAACCCGATGCCGATGGTCCCCAGTGGCACCACGACCAGCATCACCGCGTTGTTTCGGACCGCGTGCAGGAAAAGGGAGTCGCCGCCGAGGCGGGCGTAGTTGCCCGCCCCGACGAAACGCGCCTCGCCGGCGACGCCGGTCCAGTCGGTCAGCGACAGGTAGAAGGCCTGCGCGTACGGCGACAGCACGAACACGGCGTGCAGCACCAGCGCGGGCACCAGCGCGCCGGCCAGAAACCGCCACCGACCGTGTCTCATCAGCGGGTGTACTTCTTCACCGTGGAGTCCCTGGCCAGCCCGTCGGCCGCCTTTTGGATCCGGTCGGACCACTGCCTGGCGGTGATCCGCCTGTTCACCAGCTCGCCGGTGGCGTCGTCGACGGCCTTGGCCAGCGGGGCGTACCAGGTGCGGAAGCGGTAGGTGAAGGTCTCGGTGCCGGCCGCCTGAACCACGTCGCGAACCGAACCGAGGCCGCTGCTCAGCGTGAGGCCGTCGGTGGCCCCGGCCACGGCGGGCAGGGTCCCGGCGGTCTCGGCGAACGCCTTCGCTGACTGCTTGGAGAACAGGATCCGTAGATACTCCATGCCACCGGCGGGATTCTTGGCCTTCGCCGGCACCAGGAACGACTCGCTGCTCGCCGCCTGCACCGCGGTGTGCTTCAGGGCGTCCGCCGTCGTCCGTGCGGGCACCGGGGCCATGACCATGTCGAAATTCGCGGGCGTGACACCCTTCTGCTCACTCTCCAGCCAGGACCCGCAGGGGATGATCGCTGCCTTGCCCTGCGACCAGGCGGCCTGCGCTTCGGTGTGCGACAGCGCCTCGGAGCCGGACATGAGGTAGCCCTTGCCGGCCAGCTCGGCGAACGCCTCGGCGGCGCCGATCAGCCCCGGCGCCTTCCACGCGTCCGGCTCCAGGTTGTCGACGGCCTTGATCAGCGCCGGTCCGCCGGTCTTGGCGGCCATGCTGAGCAGCGGGTCGTTGATGTACTCCGGGTACTTGCCCTGGTAGGTCCAGGGCGCGACGCCGGCCGCCTTGATGGTCGCGCAGAGCGCGAGCATGTCGTCCCAGGTCGTCGGGAAGGTCCAGCCCTTCGCCGCGAAGAGCGGCTTGGAATACCAGAGACCCCAGACGGTGTACGTGAAGTTGAGCGTCAGCGGGACCGCGTCGAACGTGCCGTCGTCGACCACGCCGGGCAGCAGCGTGTCGCGCACCGTCCTGCCCGGGTCGTCGAAGGCAGGAGCGTCGAGCAGTTCGCTGAGATCAGTGACCTGCTTGGCGGAGACCAGCGTCGCGATATCGAGGCGGCTGGCACCGGTGTTGTCCACGACGTCCGGCGGGGTGTTCGCGACGAATCGGGGCTGCAACGCCTCGCCGATCTTCTGGATGCCCTGATGGTCGATCTTCGCGCCCGCGTACTTCTGGGTGTAGAGCGTCTCGGCGCGCTTGGCGTACTCGTCGCCGTACCCGCCCTTGAAGATCACGACCTCGAGCGGCGCGTCCGCCTTGACGCCCAGCGGGTTGCCGGCGCTCTTGGCCCCGGTGTTTCCGGCGGCTCGGTCCTGGTCCTCGCTACCACCGGTCACGCAGGCGCTCAGCAGGGGCAGTGTGACACCGGCGGTCACCGCCGCGCGCAGCACGGTTCGTCTTGTGGGGTACGGTCCGGACAGGGGTGAACGGTTCATCAGCTGGCCTTTTCCCTATGCGGTACGCCGGATGCGCCCGGCGTACCGCGCTTCGATGAGTTTGTTGTGCTCCCGCCCGCCCGGCACGTTGTCGGACAGATAGACCGGCGGGGTGACGTTGAGCGCCAACAGCCGTGCCACCACCTCGGTGACGATCTGCTGGGCCAGCAGTGCCGCGGTGATCGACGAGACGGCCCCGACCGCGCCGTCGCCGTAGTCGAGGGACGCGTCGCCGTACGGTGCGCCGTTGTCGAGCACGACGTCGGCGACGTCGGCGAGCTTGAGCCCGCTGTCGTGCCGCGACTCGACCCGGGCGGAGTGCTCGACCGAGGTGATCGCGATCAGCGGGTGTCCGCGCTGTTTCACCAGGTGTGCCATCTCCACCACCGCGCCGTTGACGCCGGAGTTCGACGCGATGACGAACGCGTCGTCGGGCTTGATCGGGGCGAGCGCGTAGAGGCGATGGGCGACATCGGGCGTGCGCTCGAGTTGCGGGTCACCGAGGACGCTCGTCGGCTCGCCGCCGTACAGGACGATGTCGCGTAGGGCGATCTTGTTGGTGGGCACCAGGCCGCCGGCCCGACCGGCGATCTCCATGGCGAGTGCCTCGGAGTGTCCACAGCCGAACGCCTGGATCACCCCGCCGGCCTGCAGTGTCGCGGTCAGCAGATCGGCGGCCCGCGCCACCCGGTCGCCCTGGGTGGTCCCGACACGTTCGATGGCCTTGGTGATGACCTCGACATAGTCCGCGCTTGTGATCGTCACAGCGGCCTTTCCTTCCGTGCTCGCTTGCGGTTCGCATTGGTGTCCGGCATCCGGTGTGCGTCGACGGCCCGCACTGTGAGTTCGAGAGCTTCGGTGGTGCGCTCGTAGGTGCGCTGTGCGACGGCGACGTAGATGAGGTCGAGGATCAGCAACTGCGAGTGCAGCGCGGAGAGCGCTGCGAGCCGGAACGTGGTCTCGTGCACCGAGGTGGTGAAGACGACGTCGGCGACCTCGGCCAGTGGTGAGCGGGCGTACGAGGTGACCGCCACGGTCAGCGCTCCATGATCGGCGGCCTCGGCCAGCATCTCGATCGCCTCTCGGGTCCGACCGGAGTGCGACAGGCTGATCGCGACGTCGCCCGGCCCGAGCAGTGCGGCGTTGGTGAGGGCGGTGTGCGTGTCGGCGCGGTACCGCACCGGGACGCGGATGCGTTCGAGTCGGAACGCCATCTCGCTGCCGGCGGTGCCGCTGCTGCCGAGCCCGAAGATCTCCACTCGGCCGGCGGTGGCGATGGCGGCCGCCACTCGTTCGACCGCGGCGGTGTCCAGGCCGGACGCGGTTGCCTGGATGGCCCGGGTGTCTGCGGCGGTGATCACGTCGAGGACTCCGCCGATCGGGTCCTCCGGCGCGATGTCCCCGGAGATGTCGGTCTCCCAGCGTGCCTGCTCGGCGCGCCCGGTCTCGGTCGCGACGGCCACGCGCAGGTTGGCGTACCCCTTGAAGCCGAGTGCCCGGCTGAAGCGGGTGACCGTCGCGGTGGAGGTCCCGGATCGTTCGGCCAGGTCGACGATGCTGGCGTGCGCCGCCGTCTCCGGATCGTCGAGGATGGCCTCGGCGATCTTCGCCAGGGCCTCCGGCATGGTCGGCCCCTCCATCCGGAGCCGCACCAGCAGCCCACCACTCTCACCCGTCACTGCTGATCATCCTTTTCATCGATTAACTATGAGCATGAAAATTACGACCACATCGATGCCTAGTCAATAGAAAATTTCTATGCTTCGATTTCGGGCATGGTTCTGGTACTGGGTGTTGACGCCGGAGGCACGGCGTCCCGGGCGGTAGTAGCCACCCGGGACGGCACCGTGGTGGGGCGCGGCGCGGCGGGTCCGGGCAATCCGACGGCCGCGGGGACGGCAGCCGCTCGCTCGATCGGCGCGGCGGTGCGTGAGGCCCTGGGGGAGCACGACCCGGCATCCGTGTGCAGCGGCGTCGCCGGCATCGCCGGCGCGGGCGTCATGGCGGATCCGGAGATCACGGCCGCCTTCACCGTCGAGTGGGCCCAATGCGGACTGACCTGCCCCGTCACCCTGGTCGGCGACGCGGTGACGGCCTTCGCGGCAGGCACGTCGGCGCCCTCGGGAGCCGTGCTCATCGCTGGCACCGGCGCGGTCGCCGCCCGGATCGACGACTGGCGCGTCAGCCGCACCGTCGACGGCCTCGGTTGGCTGCTGGGGGATGAAGGCTCGGGCATGTGGCTGGGCCTGCAGGCGGTACGTCTGATCGCCCGGGCCTGGTCGGGTCCGACGGTGGACGCCGGGCTGGCGGCCACGATCGCGGCGCGGGCCGGCGTGACCACCTGCGACGAGCTCGTGCAGTGGGCCGGTCGCCAGCGACCCGCGGCATTCGCCGCGCTGGCACCCCTGGTCTGCGCCGGCGCCACGGCCGGCGATGCCCTCGCCGAGCGTTTGACCACCGAGGCCGCTGCTCGACTGGTCGCCACGCTCGACGAGTTGGGCCAACCGGACGGCCCCGTCGTGCTTGCCGGCAGCCTCCTGACCAACACCACGCCCGTACGAACGGCAGTCCTGGCCACCCTTGCCGGCCCGGCCGCGACCGCCGGGGACCCGGCGATCGGGGCCGCCTGGCTCGCACTACGTCAGATCACCGACCACGAGGAGGCGGCGCGCCTGCACCATCGCATACTTCGACCGGATCGCGCAGCCTCCCTGACCGGACACTGACCGGACCGCCGCGCGGGCGGTCAGTCGGCAACCACGAGCGTCTGTGGTGCGGCGGCCTGCATCCGCGACAAGAGCCCCTACCCGCCCGAACCGCCAAGGGAAAGGCTGCGCCGGCCTGGGCGGGGCGCACTTTTGACCCGATCACGTCCGTACCCCTGCGAGCCGGGCGTACACCTCGCCGCCGTCCCGGATCGCCGCACGTACGACCGAGCAGCGCGCTGGGCATGGTCGGCCGCGACGGGGGTAGGTGGACACACCCGAGACGAGGCGAGGTGGGGGACCATGGCGGGATCGTGGTTGCTGGGCCCGGATGTCGGTGCCGGACGGGAGCATCCGACGGCGGTGCTGGTGGCGGTACGCGACGACGACGGCGCGGCCGACAGCGGACCGGGCTCGCAGACCTCGTTGGCCGAGCTGCGCCGACTCGCCGCCACGGACGGCCTGACCATCGCCGACGAGGTGGTGCAGAGCCGGCCGCACCCCGACCCGGCCACCTACGTCGGCTCCGGCAAGGTCGACGAACTGGCCGCGCTGGCCGAACGCGCACACGCCGACCTGGTGATCGCCGACGGCGAACTTTCCCCCGGCCAGGTGCGCAACCTGGAGCAGCGGGTTGGCGTGCGGGTGGTCGACCGCACGGCGTTGATCCTCGACATCTTCGCCGAGCACGCCCGCACCAGCGAGGGCCGGGTGCAGGTGGAGCTGGCGCAGATCGCCTACCAGTTGCCCCGCTTGCGCGGAGGCGGCCGGGCGATGTCGCGCGTCGGCGGTGGCCGGACGGCCGGGGGCGCCGGCATGGGGGTGCGTGGTCCCGGTGAGATGCGGCTCGAGACCCAGCGCCGCACCCTGCGGCAGCGAGCGACCCGGCTGCGCCGCAACGCCTCCGAACTCGCCCGGCGCCGCGAACGCACCCGCAGCCGGCGCGCACGCAACCAGGTGCCCTCGGTGTCGATCACCGGCTACACCAACGCCGGCAAGTCGGCCCTGCTCAACCGGCTGACCGGCGCCGACGCCCAGGTGCAGGACGTACTGTTCGCCACCCTGGACCCGACCGTCCGCCGGATCAGCACCGGCGAGCTGACCTACACGGTCACCGACACCGTCGGCTTCGTGCGGCACCTGCCGCACCAGCTCGTCGACGCGTTCCGCTCGACGCTGGAGGAGGTCACCCGTAGCGACCTCGCCCTGCACGTGGTCGACGCCTCCGCCCCCGACGCGCTGGACCAGATCACCACTGTGCACGGCGTACTGCACGAGATCGGCGCGCGGGACGTTCCCGAACTTCTGGTCCTGAACAAGATCGATATAGCGCCGCCAGAGTGGGTCGACGCGCTCTGCCGCGTCCACCCCAACGCGGTGCCGGTCTCCGCGCGCACCGGCGCCGGCATCGACCACCTCCGCGTCGAGCTCGCACGGAGGTTGCGTCACCACTGAACCTTCCCGTCCGGTTTCGGGTCGGCCTGGTGGGGGACAACAACCGGCACCGTCTCCCATGGAGGTAACAATGGCCAACCAGTCCCGCTCCGGCAGCACGACCACAGCCAAGCACCCGGTCCGCACCGCCGCCCAGGCAGTCGGCGTCGTCTTCCTGTTGGTCGGCGTGCTCGGGTTCATCCCCGGAATCACCAGCAACTACGACACCATGCAGTTCGCCGGGCACGAGTCCGAAGCCAAGCTGCTCGGACTGTTCCAGGTGTCGATCCTGCACAACCTGGTCCACCTCGCCTTCGGCGTGGCCGGACTCGCCCTGGCCCGTACCGTTTCTGGGGCCCGCACCTACCTCGTGGCCGGCGGTGCCATCTACCTGGTGCTCTGGCTCTACGGGCTGGTCGTCGACCACCAGAGCGGGGCCAACTTCGTACCGCTCAACAACGCCGACAACTGGCTGCACCTGTTCCTCGGCATTGGCATGATCGCCCTCGGGCTCGCGCTGACCCGTCGACCCGCCGACCGCCGCTGACCCACACCCACACCGCCCCCAGGCGCGCCGACCACCTAGCGAAGCCCGCCAGCAGGGCCATGCTGACGCCCTCGCCAGGACAGCGGTGGCGGGTGCTCGGGTCGGCGCCGCCTCGGGGGATGAGTTCGTACGAATCGGGAGCACGCCCGACGAATCGCCGCGGGGCGAAGCGGTGCGGGTCCGCCGTCATGCTCTCCGGTGGCTTCGCGCTCGGCGTCGGACTCGTCGCTGCCGGGAGTTGCCAGCGACCGTGCGGCGCGGGACTGCGCTTGATCGGCATCGGCACGACCACCTGATCTTGGCTTGGAGTCGGGCCGACGAGAAGGGTTCGTTGCGGCACAATGACTGCGATGATCTCGTGGCGTGATGGGCCGTGGTGGGTGGTGGTCGGTCCGGCCGCCGGGGTGGCGCTGGGCGCCGTCGACTCGATCGTCAACCATGTGCCGGTGCTGCTGGGCGACGTCGGCACCGCGCGTGCTGAGCGGGGCGGCTGGTCACAGGCCGCGGAGTTCGCCAGTCTCATCCTCGACGCCGGATGGGCCTGGGCGGCGACGGCCGTGCTGGCGGGCTGGCTGGTGAGTCGGAGCGTACGACTGGCGGCGGGGATGCTGCGCGGCGCTTTGGCGGGCGGCTGCACGCTGATCTTCGCCACCACCGTGTACTACGGCGTGGACGTGATTTTCGACGGCGACATCTGGTGGGGCGGCACGACGCAGTACTGGCTGTCCGTGAGCGTGTGTCTCGGCCCTCTGCTCGGGGCTGTCGGGGCGTTGATCCAGCGGTCTGGTCCGGTCGGAACGCTCGCCGTCCTACTTGTTCCCGCCGGTGCCGCGCTGCAGATGGTGCTGCTGCCCCCGCCGCCGGAGAGCGCGATGGCCTGGCCGGTGCGGTTGAGCGTCTGGGCGGCGGCCGCGGTCGCCGCCGTACTGATCGTGAGGGTCTCATGCAGGCGTTGATTCCGAGTGGTCGTGCTGGCCTACGCTCCGGCCGGGGAGAAGTTCGCCGGGTGGGGTCAGGAGCCCGGGGCCCCAAGCGGTGAAGGGTGAGAGCGCGGCGGCACTGCACCCTCGTCCACCACAGACGCAACATTAACTGAGCACCATGAAGGGGATCGCCGTGAACGACGACGTCACCGAGTACATCAACAAGACGCAACCGTGGCAGATCGACGTATGCGAAAAGCTGCGTGCGATGATCAACGAAACTGTTCCAGACGTCGAGGAGCGGCTTCAGTACGGCAAGCCGCACTACTTGAAGAACGGCCATTACGCCGCCGTCATCGCGGTAGCAAAGTCCAAGGTGTCGTTCATGGTCTTCAACGCGACGGACATCCCCGAGGTCAAGGGACTCCTGCGGTCGATGGGCAAGGGTGAACGCAAAACTGTCGACATCACGGAAGGACAAGACGTCGACTATGGCCAACTCGCCAGTTTCCTGAGCAAGACCACTGCGGCCTTGTAGGCGCAGCCCGCCCAACGCGGCCACGGCCGTGGCCGGGACTGGCGGTCGAGAGCTAGGGGGCCGGGGTGCCGCTGCGCCCCGGCCCCCTCCGGCCTGCTCCGTCGGTACGGAGTAGGGATCTCTCAGGTCACCCGCAGCGTTGACCGTTGAGGCTGAAGGCGGTTGGCGCCGGATTGGTGCCGCTCCAGGTGCCGTTGAAGCCGGTGCTGGTGGACGCGCCGGGGGCGAGTTTGCCGTTCCAACTCATGCTGTCTGCGGTGACGCTCGTTCCGTTCTGTTTCCAGGTGGCCGACCAGCCCTGGCCGACCTTCTGGCCGGTCGTGGGGAAGTCGAAGGCGAGCTTCCAGCCATCGATCGCGGTGGTGCCGGTGTTCTTGACCGTCACGGTCGCTGTGAAGCCACCCGGCCAACTGTTCGCCGTGTAGCTGACCGTGCAGCCGACGGTCGGCGTGGTGGGCGCGGTCCGTACGGTCAGGCCGGGGGAGGCCGCCGAGACGTTGCCCGCCGCGTCGCGGGCGGTCACCACGAAGGTGTACGGGGTGTCCGGCGTCAGCCCGGCCACGGTGTACGTGGTGCCGGTGGCGCTGCCCACCTTCACGGTGCCGGTGGTGTCGACCCGGTGCACGTCGTACCCGGTGACGGCGGTGTCGTCGGTGGACGGCGTCCAGGCCAGCGCGACGCTGTCACCGGTGATCGTGCCGGCGGTCGGCTTGCCCGGGGCGGTCGGCGCCTGGGTGTCGCCGGGCGTGGTGTCGTGCGGCAGCACCAGGTGGGTGATCGAGTTGGCCGGGAAGGTGGCCGTGAGGCCGCCGGCGGTCACCTGCTGGTCAGCCTCCCGGACGACGCCGGCGAGGTCCGCCAGGCTGTAACGGTAGACCTCAGCGGTGCTGGCGGAGGCGCCGGTGAGGGCGATCGGGCTGGTCAGGTCGTCGCCGGTCTTGTTGATGACGACCAGTGTGAGCGCCTTGTCGGCGCTCCGCTCGGCGGCGTACACGGCCAGCCTGCTCTGGTCGGCGCTTGTCGCCTGGACGGAGGTTTCGCCGAACGCGCCGCCCTTGCCGTCGTAGTTGCGATAGACGCGGAAGGCGTTGGCCACCGGCTGGTCGGCCTCGGGTGCGGTCCAGAGGGTGGCCAGGTCGAGTCCTTCGCGGCCGAAGATGCCGAGTACGTCGGCCTGGGCGAGCGCGCCGTTGAGCGACCCGTGGCCGCCCCAGTTGTACTCGGTCATCGCGATCTTCGTGCCCGGGTAGTGCTGGTCGACCAGCTCGCGTAGGCGCGGGATGTACCGGACCGGACTGTTGATCCAACTCTCGTCCACGTAGGTCGGGTCCCAGAGTTGGCGGGTCGAGCGCAGTCGCAGCGCCTGGGTGTTGGCGTCGCCGGCCGCTTCGCCCAACACACCGGACTGCTGCGGGTAGAGGTGGACGTCGAAGTAGTCGAGGATGCGGGTGCCGTGCTGCTGCTCGTACTCGCGCATCCGGTCCAGGTACCACGGGCCGAGGTCCTGGCCGCCGTGCGCGGCCTTGTCCGGCGGGTTCGACCAGCAGCCGGTGCGCGAGCAGGTGTCCTGGTCGAGGCCCGAATAGAGGATCGAGTTCAGGCCCCAGCCGACGGGACCGAGCGTCTTAGCGCCGGGGTCGGCAGCCTTGATCGCGGCGGCGTACTCGTAGGTGCGGTCGCGTAGCTCGTCGTAGCCCAGCCCGGTCGGGCGGACGTCGCGGTGCGTGGAGTGCCACAGGTCCGGCTCGTTGTCCAGGTTGTAGAACTGGACCCCGCCGTCGGCCGCGGCACCGAACTGCCCCCTGAGGTGGTTGACGAAGTCGGTGGCGTACTCCGCACCGACGGCGACGCTGGTGTCCTCCGGATCGTTGCCGGTGACCGGCGACCCGTCCGGCTTGATGCCGTTGCCGCAGTCCGGTGCCCACGTGTCGGTGGACTGCTGCGGGCCGTACTTGGCGACGCTGAAGCCACACGCCCGCGACCGGTCCTTGGCGATCCAGCCGAGCATCGGCATTGTCATGACCGTGGCGGCACCGGTGGCCTTGTTCTGCTGCACGAACCGGTCGCTCTCCGAGCCCTCCGGGAGGTCGTCCGGACTCGGGTTGTCGTTGGGGATGTTCTCGAAGTACCAGTCCGACGCGCGGTTGGTGGTGTCGGCACGGAAGTTGTAGCGGGTGGTGGCGTTGCCGCCGTAGCGGTGCACCGGCAGCCGCAGGTCGCGGGCGAGAGCCTCGTCGGCGAAGTTCATGCCGTAGACGTACGGGCTGATCTGGTGCCGGGCGGCAGTGGTGTCCACGGCCAGCGCCGGGCCGGCCGCGGCCAGGGCGGGCTCCGGCAGGGCCAGACCGCCGAGGGCCGTGGCGAGCACGACCGGAAGTAGAGCTGTGGTGGGTCGCACGAGCATTCCTTTCGCATAGGAGCTCGACGATGGGAGCGCTTCCACAGCGTTGCGCTTTCCTGGCTCCGAGTCAACGCCGGAAGGCAAGCCCAGTGCCGGCCGACCGAAGTCAACCTCATCACATACAATGACACACATCAATGTGGTCGTAGCTGATGCGGTGGTGCCGGAATGGCTCGGATCACCGCAGCGCGGAGGCAACCGCGCCGCAACGGTGCAGGCGGGAGCACCCCAGCGTCGCATGGCCGGAAAGTTCCTGCTGGCCCGGCCCCTTGCTGGGGAGCCAGCCGTCTCGGAGGATGACAATGCGCAGACTTCTCGCGGTGTTCAGCGCCGCCCTGATTCTCGGTGCCGCAGTCGGCGGCGTTCCGGCCGGCGCGTCGGGGGCCTCCCCGCCCTCGTGCCCCCGCGGCCTGCTCTTCTGTGAGGACTTCGAGCGACTGCCTCCCGGGGGGCCCAGCACGGTGAACTGGGGCGTCGACACCCGCCACGGCACGCTCACCGTCGAACGTGCCCGTCGCGGCAACCAGGTGCTGCACATCCACACCGTTGACAACGGACGTGCCTTCCTGCGCGTCGACGACTTCGCCGCGCCGGGCAACCGCTTCTACGGCCGGATGCGTCTGCGCGTCGACGCCTTCCCCACGGCCCCGGACTGGGCGCACTTCACGCTGGTGGAAGCGACCGGCACCGGCAGCGCGGAGGTCGTCCGTCCGGTCGGTGGGCAGTACGCGCCCACGGTCCCCGGAACCTTCTGGGGGGTCGGCGCCGACGGCGGTCCGACTGGCGACTGGACCAACTGGCGGGAGTCCGCCCCGGTCGCTGAGGACACCTGGCAGTGCTTCGAGTGGAAGATCGACGCGGCGGACAACCGCGTCGCGGTGTGGATCGATGGCGTGGCGAACCCGGAGCTGACAGCCTCCACGAGCGACCACGGTGGCAACGACGTTCCCTTCGTCCTGCCGACGGTCGACACGGTGAAGATCGGCTGGCAGCTTTACCAGGGCGGCACGACACCGGGCGAGTTCGACCTCTGGATTGACGACATCGCCCTTTCGAGCAAGCGGCTCGGCTGCTGATCTGGAGCCCGGGTGGCTCGGGGGAGCTCTCGACACATGTGGTCGTGATGTCAGTCCCGATGGTTGCTCCTGCCGGGGTGCGGCTCTGCCGCCGCACCCCGGCGGCGGACCGGCTTCCATGGCGATCATCGACATCTCTCGCTACGATCCGACATCGACGGATTACTGAGCGTTGATGTGTCTGTCGGCGAGCCTTGGAACCTGGCAATCCGGCGCCGCCACGAACGTGGTGCGGCCTGAGGATCACGCCGTCTCGACGAAGGGAATCCGATGACGGAGAGCGCGCAGACCACCGAGAGCCGAAGCGTCCCGCCCGCGCGGCCGTACCCGTTCAGTGTGCCCGACCGCCTCGTCGTCGACCCGACCTATGGCGAGCTGCGTGAGAACGAGCCGATGACCCGGGTGAAGCTCCCCTACGGCGAGGAGGCGTGGCTCGCCACCCGGTACGAGGACGTCCGTACGGTCCTCGGCGACGTGCGGTTCGGCCGTGCCCCGGCCGTCCAGCGCGACGAACCCAGGCTCACCCCGCGCCAGCAGTACAGCGGCATGCTGACCATGGACCCGCCCGATCACACCCGGCTGCGCCGGCTGGTGGCGAAGGCGTTCACGGCACGTCGGGTAGAGGCGCTGCGACCCCGAACCCAGGAGATCGCCGACACACTGGTCGACAACATGGTCCGGCTCGGTCCTCCGGCCGACCTGGTGGAGCACGTCGCCACGCCGCTGCCGATCCAGGTGATCTGCGAGCTGCTCGGTGTCCCGTACGCCGACCGCGACCGCTTCCACATCTGGTCCGAGGCAATCGTCTCGACCACCTCCCTGCCTATGGAAACGATCCAGGAGTACCTGAACAGTCTCTGGGGCTACATCGGTGGTCTGGTCGCCGAGCGCCGCCGTGAGCCGGGGATCGACGACCTGCTCGGCGCGTTGGTGCGGGCCCGCGACGAGAATCAGGATCGGCTCAGCGAAACCGAGCTGGTGGAGCTGGCCGGAGGGCTGCTCGCGGCCGGCCACGAGACCACTGTGACCCAGATCCCCAACTTCGTCTACGTCCTGCTGCACAATCCGGACCAGCTCGCTCGGCTACGGGCCGACCCGTCGCTGGTGCCGGCCGCGGTCGAGGAACTGCTGCGGTACGTGCCGCTCGGCGTCGGCTCCTCCTTCGCCCGGTACGCCAAGGAGGACGTCGAGGTCGGCGGGGTGCTCGTCCGGGCAGGTGAGCCGGTTCTCGGCTCACTGTCATCGGCGAACCGGGACGCTACCGTCTTCGCCGACCCGGACCGGCTGGATCTCGAGCGTGAGCAGAACCCGCACCTGGGCTTCGGGCACGGCGTACACCACTGCGTCGGCGCGCAGCTGGCCCGCATGGAGTTGCAGGTCGCCGTCTCCACCCTCGTGACACGCCTGCCCGGATTGCGGCTCGCCGTACCGGAAGCCGAGCTGGAGTGGAAGCGGGGCATGTTGGTGCGGGGTCTGCTCGGCATGCCGGTGGCCTGGTGAGTGCCGCCTGGCGAATCGGGGTGGACTCGAGCCGCTGCATCGGCACGAGTATCTGCGCCGGTACCGCGCCCGAGCACTTCCGCCTGGTCGACGGCCTGTCCGCGCCGCTGGCCGACGTGGTCGCCCCGGCCGACGTCATCCTCGACGCCGCCGACTCGTGCCCGGTGGAGGCGATCACGGTCCACGACACCACCGACGACCGGCTGATCGCGCCGCAGGATTGACCCGAAGTCGAGCCCGGCCATCTGCGCCCACGAGCTGGGCAGGTGCGGAAGTTTCGGCAGATCAGCGACGAGGCGGTCGCTCTGCCGCAGCGGAGCCCGCCGCCGCAGTATCGAAGCAACTATCCAGCTCACGCCGATGGCTCCTGGTGGGGCGTGGGACACCCCTCGTCGGATGCAGCGCAGATGTCACCTTGCCTCTCCCGGCCCGTATCGAAATAAGCCGTCAGGTATGCCTGCGGGTCAAGCTCGCTATCCCTGATCAGTGAGAAGATCTCTGCCCCATGTCCCGAGGCGTCGAACATTCGGTACGTCTGGGCGAGTCCCGCGAAAACCGTGTCCGTCTGTTCAGCCGCGTACCCGAGTGCCTCATGCCTCTGCCAGCGCGATCGCCTGGTCGAAACTCTCCGCTTGCCACAGCGTCAGCCTTTCCTCAGTGGTCCGCCGACTCACCGGATGCGACCCGGCCCGGCGATAGCAACGACGCAACTTCAGCCAGCCCGACCGACAGCCCGCTCAATCATTCACCCGGAACGAGCGCAGTCAGACGCGGTGTGCGCGTTGTTGAGACGCACGTGACGAAGGCACTAAAGGAGACATCGATCAACGGACTCCTGTCGGGAGTCAGGACAGATTTCGATCGAGATCAGTCGCCTATCGGACTTTTTCCGGGGGCGGCTGACCTCGTTCATCAAGCTCCGGTCATGCAAAAATTCACTCGCCGTGTGGGGGTTGTCAATGACTGACGCGCTTCAATTGAACATGAACACGAAATTCATTCGTCATGACGTTGGTGTACGCGTCAGCCCACACGCATCGCGGCCAACCGACCGGGCAGTGCACCAGCGGCACGAGGATGATCACCATGACCCAAACGACGACAGCGAACAGCACCCCCACCGAACCCGTCCCCGTGCACAATTCAATCAGCAGGCAACTTTTCTGGCTACTGCCCGTCGTCTTGGCCTCGGTCGGAATTTGCGTGTTGCTGTTCAAGAATGAAGCGTGGGGTGCGAACGCCGCGGCCATCATCAGTGTGCCGATCAACATCGCGGCGATCGTGGTGACGGTCCTCGTTGACCGGGGCGCATTCAAGACTCCCGCCCTCCGCAAACCGGGTGGCAAGTCGCGGAGAATGAAGGGCGCTGTCTACTTCACCGCGGGCACCCTCGTCCTCAGTGCCGCCTTTTGGTGGTTCCAACGGGAGCCCGACCCGTTCGACTACATGTCGGGCGAGGTCCGGATCGGTTACAACGCGTTCGAGTACGAGGGCTGGCACACCGACAAGGATGGTGGGACGGGGTTCGATGTCGCACTGGCCAACGAGGTCCAGTCGCACTTCGCGGATGCTCACCTGACGTGGGTGGACCTGGGCACACTGGACAACCGGATCAACGCGCTACGCGGGAAGTGGCGTGCCGCTAAGCAGGGCCCGCTCCAGGAACCCGTCAAGCTCGTGATCTCCAACTTCCCGATAACCCCGGAACGAGCCGAGGTGATCGACTTCGCCGGACCCTACTTCGTCGACACCCAGGGATTCCTCAGCCGGAGCGATGCCAAGACCATCGCGGCGATACCACGTGGCAAGGTGTGTGCCATCAAGGGCTCGACCACCTTCAACAGGCTGTATCAGATCAACTGGAATCCGGTTCCGGCCGATTCCATCGCCGAGTGCATCAACAGGTACAAGAGCGGGGAGATCGATGCCGTGTCGGGCGACCGTTCGGTCCTCGCCGGATATGCCAGAGCGGTTGGCGTGAGTCCACCGATCTCGCTGGGGTACGGATCGGAGAAGTACGCCATCGGCATACCGAACAACATGCCACGGCTGTGTGGCGAACTCAGCAAGGTGATCACCGACTTCCTGGAGTACGGCTGGCAAGCCAACTTCGACACCACCCTCGGAGCCCTCGGTCTGTCCGAGTCACCACCACCGCAAGCCGTCGACCCCTGCCAACCGGCAGGGCCATGGTTGGACCGGTAGCACTCGCACGACGAGTCCCTCAATTTCCGCAAAGAGTTGGTCCTAATCGCTGTTGAACGCCCGCCTGCGGAGTCGCCGGTCGGGGCACCACTGAGGACGGCGGTCTCGGCCCTGGTGGCGCGGTGACAGGCCCGGCTGGATGGTCTATCGCTCGGGGTGCGGGTGCTGTCCCGGAAAGACCCGGCCCCGCCACCGGCCGTACCGGCAGTGCCCGCTGCCGATCAGTCAGACGGGAAGGCGGATCTTGGACAGTGCGATGCTGGCGGCTCCTCTGATCCGCAGGATGCCAGGTAGCTCCCGGTCGCACCGGCGTCAGACAGCCGCCGTCGCCGGCTGCCGGACGATCGGAGATGCTCATGACCACCCCGATGGGCTCGCGCCGGCACCGTCCCAGCGACGACGTCCGGCAGCTGCACACCGCGCTGCTGCGGATGCCCGTGGACATCGCCACCGACGAACTGGTCGACGCCCGGTACGGGCCGACCACCCGTCGTGGGGTGGCTGAGTTTCAACGGGCGCACAAGCTGCCAGTGACCGGCACTGTGGACGGGGCGACCCGGGACGCGGTGCAGATGGTGCTGGCCGAGCCGCCGTCCCGGTTCGTCGTGGTGGGTCGGGTGCGTTGGGTCGACGGGCAGCCGGCGAACGCTCTGACGGTCGGCGCGTTCGACCGGGACCTGCGGGACGCTGAGCAGCTCGGCGAGGCGACCACCGGGGACGACGGGCTGTACCGCGTCGACTATTCGCGGGACCGGTTCACCCGCTCGGAGAAGCAGTCCGCTGACCTGTTCGTCCGGGTGTCCGCCGGTGATCGCCTCCTGTCCGACCCGCCGCTGAGCGCGGTGCTGTTCAACGCCCCCGAGCTGGCCGTGCTCACTGTGGATCTGTCCGGTGGCGGCGACCGGGAACGCAGTGAGTACGAGCGGATCCTCGCCACGATTGTCCCGCTGCTCGGCCAGGTCCCGCTGTACGAGCTGCGGCAGGACGACGAGGCCGAGGACGTGACGTTCCTGGCCGCAGAGACCGGACTGCCCGCGACGGCGTTGGCGCACTTCGGTGTGGCGCAGAAACTGGCCGCGTCCTACAAGCTGCCTGCGGTGTTCGGTTACGCGCTGTTCGCCGAGCGGACACTGTTGACCACGAGCCGCACCGGCGCCGCGCTCGCCCGGTTCGACGTCGACCTGAACACCGAGCTGCGGCCGCTGTACTACGACATCGCCCTGCTCGACGAGCACACCGTCCGGAACGCCGTCGCCGACGCCGTGCGCCACCGGTTCGTTCCCGAGGACCTGCTCGGCGAGCTGGACCGGATCCTCGACATGCTGGCCCGGGTACGGCCGGAGGCCAAGGAGTACGTCGCGCAGGAACGACCGAAGGTGTTGTACGGGCGGGTGGAGCGGTTCCTCGCCGACGGCGCGCACGAGCGGGTCCAGAGTCTCCTCGCCGCCGACGCCGCCGGTGACCTGCCCGGGCTGATCGCCCGGCTGGCTGACGCGGCGGCGTTTCCCGACCGGTCAGCCGCCGAGGCGGCCGGCGCGGCGAGCGTACTGGCCGACGTGCTGGGCTACGACGAGACGATTGTCGACCGGGTCCGCGACCGCGAGGGGATCGAGGGGGCGGCCGACGTCCGCCGGCTGGCCCGGCTGGCGCCGGCGGACTGGCGGCGGGTGTTGCGGGACAGCACCACGGATGTCCGGGTCGCCGGTCAGCCGGTCCGGCCGGAGCTGATCGACCTGCACGCCGGCGCGCTGGCCCGCAAGCTGGAGAGGCGCTATCCCACCACGGCCTTCACTGCGCAGCTCGAACGCGACGCGGGCGCCGTGGCCGCCGCAGCAAACGCCGACGCCGCAGCCGACGCCGGAGGCGAACGATCCGACGGCAGCGGCGATCGGTCCGGCCCGGGTCGACGGGCTGGAACCGACGAACAGCCCGGCAACGACGAGCGGGCCAGCGCCGCCGAGCGCGCCTTCGGCGGGCACCGGGACGCGGTGCTCGAACTGCTCACCGCGAATCCGGACTTCGACCTCGCGACGGGCAACGTGGAGCGGCTGCTGCGGGACCACCCGGAGCGGCTGCGGACCGGGCGGCCGGCGCTCAAGGCCGCGCAGCGGATCTTCAAGCTGGCGCCGACCTATCGGCAGACGACGGCGTTGCTGGCGGCCGAAGTGCCGTCGGCGGCCCGGATCCACGCCCTCGGCGAGACGCGGTTCGTGGCCACCGCCGTGAACACCGGCCGGTTCACCGACGAGCAGGCCCGGTCGGTGTATCGCCGGGCCGTGGACGTGCACGTGGCGAGCGGGCTGCTGGCCGGCGAACTCCAGAGCGCGGCGCGGGCGCTGCCGGTCCGGGCCCTGGGCGGCTCGGCGGCCCCGGACCTGACCCCTGTCAGCGCCGACTTTCCCAACCTGAGCAGCCTGTTCCAGCTCGCCGACTCGAGCTACTGCGAGCCGTGCCGTAGCGTGCACAGCGCCGCCGCGTACCTGGTGGACGTCCTTCAGTTCCTCGGCAACCGGCTGGTCACCGACGCCGACACGCCGGGTCCGGCCACCAAGGTCGCCCGGGACGTCCTGTACGGTCGCCGGCCGGACCTCGGTGACCTGGATCTGAGCTGCGAGAACACCGACCTTCCGCTGCCCTACCTGGATCTGGTGTGCGAGCTGCTGGAGGAGGCGGTGGCGCCGGACGCGGGCCTGGCGTTCGGGGGTCCGCTGAGCGGTGGCGTCGATCCGGTGGAGGCGCCGTCGGCCGGGCTGCTGAGCCTGTTGCAGGGCCAGGGATGGCCGTTCACCGACCGTTCCCTCGTCTACGAGCCGGACCTGGCCGGGGCCCGCGTCGTACGGGACGTCGGCGTGGTGGCCAAGGCGACCCCGGACGGGGCCGGCGGGTGGTTCGTGCGCCGACTGCGCCAGACCACCGGCACCGCGCTGGAGTTGGCGGCCGCGCCGCAGTACGTGAATGCCGCCGCCTACACCCTGCTGGCCGGCAGCCGGTACGCGTTCGCCCTGCCGTTCGACCTGGCGCACGAGGAGACCCGTAGCTATTTCGCCCAGTTCGACATCGCCCGGGCCGACGTGATGCGGGCGCTGCGCAGGTCGGCGGGCCCGACCGACGAGGCCATCGCGGCCGAGGAACTGGGGATCAGCGACGCGCAGCGGCAGTTGGTGGTCACCGCCGACCCGGCCGCTCAGGACGACATCTGGAACACCGCGCCGCTCGGCGCTCTGGGTGGCATCGCCCGGGTGGACAACTTCCTGGCTCGGGCGCGCCTGGACTATCGGGAGTTGACCGAGCTGCTGGCGCTGGCCTGGGTCAATCCCGGGAACGCCATGTTCGTCAAGCACCTGGACACCGGGTCCGACCTCAGCGCCAAGCGGATCCAGCAGCTCACCGACGCGCGCCTGGACCGGATCCACCGGTTCCTGCGCCTGCTGCGCGCGCCGGCCTGCACCGGTTGGACGCCGCCGTTGCTGGACCGGGCGATCCGGGCCGACGCGCTGGGCGGTGGCGCCCTGGACGACGACCTCCTGGTCGCGGTGGCGGCGCTGCACCGGCTGGCGGCGCGGCTCGGGCTGCCGTTGCCCGAGGTGGTCGACCTGTTCGCCCCGCTGGACGAGGCGCGGTACGCCGAGGTGTTCCGCAACACGGCGAACGGCCCGGTCCTCGAAGCGTTCGAGCCGGCCAACGTGCTCGCCAACGAGCAGGTCGAGCTGACCACACCCGGCTCGGGCGCTCCGCTGTCGGCGCACGAGGCGTACCTGGCGACCTGCCTGGGGGCCACGACGGCGGACACCGCGCTGCTGGTGGCCGACCTTCCGTCCCCGGCGATCGTCAGCAACGTCGGCCTGCACGCGGTATACGCCGCGACGCTGCTGGCCCGGTCGCTCGGGCTCACCACCACCGAGTACCTGATCATGAAGGATCTGATCGGGTCGGATCCGCTCACCGCACCGGCCGCCGCGCTGGCCTTCGTCGAACTGTTCGACGCCGCCCGGGCCGGCACCGGCATCCGCCCGGCGGACCTGCGCTACCTGCTCCGACACGAGGCCGACGACCTGGCCGAGCGGGACCTGCCGGACGACACGCTGACCGCGGTGCTCACCGGGTTGCAGGCCGGCTACCAGAGCGGGTACGCGGCGACCCGACCCGCTGTCGACCCGGCGGCACCCCCCGAGGAGAACCTGCCGGGCATGCGTGCCCTGCTGGCCACAGTGCCCGGAATGACCGAGGCGGACCTGGCCGGCTTCGCCTCGATCGTGGACGGTGGTTGGACCGACGCGGTGACCACCCCCGCGCAGTTCGTCGACGCGAAGCTCGCCGCCCTGGTGGACACCACACCGATAACAGCGGCGATCGTGGCCAACCCCACCGAGGCCCAGCAGACCACGCTGCTGCTGGCCATCACCACTGCCCTGTCCAGCTACGCGTACACCCGTACCAAGCAGGAGCTGGCGGTGGCGGCGGTGGCCGACACATTCGGGTTCTCGGCGGACGCCGCAGCGACGGTGCTGGCCGGCGCGGAGCTGACCCGGCCGCTGCTCGCGGTGCTCACCGACGACGCGCTGGTGGACCTGGCGAACGAGCCACCGGCGCCGCCGGCGGTCACCCCGGCCGGGTTCGACGAGCAGTACCGGGCGCTGCGCCTGCTGCACGTGCTGCGCCGGCTCGTCGAGCACCTGGCGGTGCCCGACGCGGACCTCGGTTGGCTGCTGGCGAACGCCGGGTCGCTCGGCTGGCTGGCCCCGGACCAGGTGCCCTACCAGACCGGCCGGCCGCCGGTCCCGTTGGCCGACTGGATCCGGTTGGCCGCCGGGGTCGAGCTGGCCCGCACCTACCCGCCGGTGGCGAACCCGCTGGACGCGGCCGCGCCGTGGACGGTGTACGGGCTGTTCGACCTGGTCCTGGCGGCCGGCACCACCGCCGCGCAGGTCCACACCCATCTGGCGCAGCTCGGCGGCTGGGACCCCACAGTGCTGGCCGACCTGGACGCCCACCTCGAACTGTCGGCGGTGGACCTCACCGCGTACCGGTCGCCGGCGACGATCCAGCGGCTGGCGCATGCGCTCACAGTGCTGCGCCGGCTGGGCCTACCGGTGGCGGCGGCGGTGCCGCTGGGCCAGCCGGTCACCACGGCGGCGGGGGCGGCCACCATGCGGCAGGCACTGAAAGCGCGCTACGCCGAGGCCGAGTGGTTCGGGGTGCTCCAAGGGGTGCAGGACCGGCTGCGGGTGGCCAAGCGGGACGCGCTGGTCGCGTACCTGTTGGCCGAGAACCCGGGGCTGCGCGACACCAACGACCTGTACGACCACTTCCTCATCGACGTCGAGATGGGCGCCTGCATGGCGACGTCGCGCATCGTGCAGGCACACGCCACCGTTCAGTTGTTCGTGCAGCGCTGCCTGCTGGGCCTGGAACCGGACAGCGTCGCGGCGGTCACCGAGGATCCGGGTTGGGACCAGTGGAGCTGGATGGCCAACTACCGGGTGTGGGAGGCCAACCGGAAGATCTTCCTGTATCCGGAGAACTGGATCCTGCCGGAGTTGCGGGACGACAAGTCGGAGCTCTTCACCGAGCTGGACGACCAGTTGCAGCAGGACGAGCTGACCGACCTGGCGGTGGAGAACGCCACCATCGCGTACCTGGAGAAGCTGGACGACCTGGCGCACCTGGACGTGATGGCCTGCTACTACCAGCACGACAGGCATCTCATGCACGTGTTCGCCCGCACCCGGGGCGGCGACCCGACGGTGTACTACCACAGACAGTTCGAGCGGGAGCGGTACTGGACGCCCTGGCGGCGGGTGCCGCTGGACATAGCGGGCGACCACCTGCTCGCCTTCGACCGCAACAGCCGTCTCACACTGGCCTGGCCGGTCTTCACGCAGGAGACGGACACGGCGCAGACCTCCCAGATTCCGGACCCGGACGGCATCCCGCCGGGCGGCACGGAGACGGAGCGGCCGCGCCGGCGGTGGCGGATTCAACTGGCCATCGGCGAGCGGACGCAGGACCGCTGGCAGCCGAAGAAGATCTCCAAGGACGCCCTGTACTACCCGGCCAGCGGCTACCGGGAGGACCTCCCCGCAGCGGACGAGTTCACCTGCTTCGCGTACGCGGCCGGAGCGGCCGGCCAGGCGATCAGCGTGCTCACCGGCACCGAGTTCGTCGGCTCGTTCGCGTTGACCGGCTGCCGGGGCTATCCGGAGCCGGTGCCGGGCGGCGGTTCCGGCAACCTGCTGCTGTCGCCGGTGTTCAAGGACACCGAGCTGCTGGCCGAACGGTTCACCGAACTGGTCTTCCGGGAACAGAACGACCTGGCGATCAGCACCCCGCTGATGGGCGCGTTCCAGACGCTGGTGGCGCAGACGCCCGGCCGGTTCCGGGTGACGTACCCCATGCAGATGTCGTTGCTGGACTGGATCATCATGCTGCTGGGGCTGGCGCAGAGCGTCCGAGGCACCCACGACCGCCGGCCGGTACTGCCACTGGGCACCCTGATGCCGTACTTCTACGGCGACTACGACCGTGGTTACGTGATCATCCCGGGCTTCTACGACCGGCGGGCCGAGGACCCGGCGGACCGGATCGAAAAGACGTACAGCGACGTGGACCAGTTCGCCCGCGACGTGCTGGCGCTGCTCACCGAGTACCTGCGTCGATACGCCGAGGACCCGGCGCACGACCTCGCGGCCGCCGTGCAGGCGATGACCGAGGACGCCGAGTACCACCGGCTGGTCGTCGAGTTCGAGGTCTACGGCACCCTGTCGTACGGGGTGCGGTTCGCGAACTTCTACCACCCGCTGCTGTGTTTCCTCCGGGCCACCGTCTACCGGTCGGGCGTGCCGGCGATGCTGAGTCGGACCACCCAGCTCACCAACACGGGCTTCGACTTCGCTGCCACCTACCAGCCGGAGCCGGTGGTCGTGTCGCCGTACCCGGTGGAGGACCTGGACTTCGCCGCCGACGGCGCGTACGCGGGCTACAACTGGGAGCTGTTCTACCACCTTCCGTTCGACATCGCGCTGCGGCTCAACCGGGACCAGCGGTTCGCCGAGGCGCGCAACTGGTTCCACCACATCTTCAACCCGGTCGGCACCGCCGACGGCGCCGCCGCCCCGCAGAAGTACTGGGTCACCAAGCCCTTCTTCCAGACCGGAGTGCCCGAGCTGCTCAACCAGCGGATCGGCGACATTCTCACGGCGATCGCCGCCGACCCGTCGGGGGCCAGCATCACCGACCTGAAGTTCGCTGTGGAGCAGTGGCGGGCGAAGCCGTTCAACCCGCACGTGGTGGCCCGCAGCCGGCCGGTCGCCTACCAGCTCGCCGTTGTGGTCAGCTACATCAAGAACCTGGTCGACTGGGGTGACCAGTTGTTCCGGCAGTTCACCCGGGAGTCCGTCACCCAGGCCACCCAGCTCTACATCCTGGCCGACAAACTGCTCGGGCCGAAGCCGAGCGTGGTGCCGCCGCTGGTCAGTCCGGCTCCGGCCACCGTCAACCAGCTCCAGGCGAAGGTGGACCTGTTCGGCAACGCGCTGCTGGACCTGGAGAACCTGATCCCCGACCTGGACCTGCTGCCGCACGGCGGGGCGGAACTGCCCAGCCCGCTGAGCTACTCGGCGCTGTACTTCTGCGTCCCGCCCAACGAGGAGATGCTCCGGCTGTGGGACCTGATCGCCGACCGGCTGTTCAAGATCCGCAACTGCCAGAACATCGACGGGGTGGAGAGCATGCTCGCCCTGTTCTCGCCGCCGATCGACCCGGGGGCGCTGGTCCGGGCCGCCGCCGCCGGCATGTCCGTCTCGTCGTTCCTGGCCGGGCTCGGCGCACCGCTGCCGAACTACCGGTTCCGGGTGCTGGCCCAGAAGGCCACCGAACTCGTCGGGTACGTCGGTGAGCTGGGCGGCGGGCTGCTCGCGGCCATGGAGAAGCGGGACGCCGAGCACCTCGCCCGGCTGCGCGCCGGCCAGGAGATCGCCCTGCTCGACGCGGTACGGGCGGTCAAGCTCGCCACCATCGCGGAGGCCGAGGGCAACGTCGCGGCGCTGGAACTGAGCCGCAAGGTGGTGGAGGAGCGGCAACGCTACTACGCCGGCCGGCCGTACATGAACGCCTGGGAGATCACCGCCACCGCGTTGTCCGGGGTGTCGCTGCTCGGCGAGACCGCGATCATGGTGGGCTACATCCTGTCCGGCGGGCTGAAGCTGATTCCCAACTTCACCGCCGGCGGCGCCGGCTTCGGTGGCTCACCCACCGTGACCCTCACCCTCGGCGGCGACAAGGTCGGTGCCGCCGCCGACTCGGCGGTGATGACCCTGGAGGCGATCGCCCGGGCCCTGGACAAAGCCGCCGGGATGGCAGCCAACCAGGGCGGCTACCGCCGCCGGATGGACGACTGGGAGCACCAGGCGGCGCTGGCCGGTCTCGAACTGACCCAACTCGACCAGCAGCTCCTCACCGGGCGGCTGCACGTGGCCATGCTCACCGACGAGCTGGCGGCGCACGACCGGGAAGCCGACAACGCCCGGGCCACCGAGGAGTACCTGCGCGGCAAGTACACGAACACCGAGCTGTACCAGTGGATGGTGAGCCGGGCCAGCTCCGTCTACTTCGGGGCGTACCAGCTCGCCTTCGACGTGGCGAAGAAGGCCGAGCGGTGCTTCGCCCACGAGCTGGGCAGCGAGGCCACGTTCCTGCAACCCGGCTACTGGGACAGCCTGCGCAAGGGGCTGACAGTGGCCGACGCGCTGCGCCACGACCTGAAGCGGATGGAGGTGGCCTACCTCGACCGGCACAGCCGCGAGCGCGAGCTGACCCGGCACGTCTCGCTGGCACAGCTCGACCCGGCGGCGTTGATCGAGCTGCGGGCCACCGGCAGTTGCGTGGTCAACGTGCCGGAGGCGCTGTTCGACCTGGACCACCCCGGCCACTACTTCCGCCGGCTCCGCACGGTCAGCCTGTCCATCCCGTGCGTGGCCGGCCCGTACACCCCGGTCACCGCGAAGCTCTCCCTGATCGGCAACCGGTACCGGACCGCCACCGCGGCCCGGCAGGGCGCCACCAGCGCCAAGGACAAGTACACCGAGGTGCCCGGCGACGAGCGGTTCGCGTACAACGTGGGCGGGATCGAGTCGATCGCGACCAGCAGCGGCCTCAGTGACAGCGGCATGTTCGAGCTGAACTTCGCCGACGACCGCTACCTGCCGTTCGAGGGCAAGGGCGCGATCGGCACCTGGCGCCTGGAACTGCCGACGGCAGTCCGCCAGTTCGACTACGACAGCATCAGCGACATCATCCTGCACCTGCGGTACACGGCCCGCGACGGCGGCTCGACGCTGCGCGGCCTGGTCGAGGACTCCCTGCGGGAGTCGCTCAACGAGATGCTGGTCGACGCCGGCCGGACGGGGTTGTACCAGGCATACAGCCTGCGCCACCACTTCCCGGACGAGTGGTGGCAGCTCACCCAGCAGCAGAGCACCGCGCTGACCATCGGCCCGGAGCACCTGCCGTACCTCGCCCGCGACCACCAGCCGGTGGTGGACCAGGTGACCTGGTACGCCCGGGTGGACGGTGATCCCGGGACGTACGACCTCACGGTGGCCGGTGACCCGGTGACGTTGAACCGGGACGCCGACCTGCGGCAGTGCGCGGGTCAGTCCGATCCGCTGGTTCTCGGCACCCCGGTCACGCTGGCGGCCGACCCGGACGGCCTGGCCGACCTGGTCGTCCTGCTGCACTACCGGCTCGACGGCTGAGGGGGCGCGGTGACGACCAGCTACCCGGTCGGCGGCGGATCGTGGGGGCCGGGGCCCGGCTCCCGGTGGCGCGGCTCCGCCGACCCGACCGGCGCCGGCGCTCCCGGGGGAGCGGATGGGGCATTCGGACCGGGCGGGGCGCCGACCGACGCGACCGGCGCCGGTTCGCCGCCGGCCGGTCGGGGCGCGACCGGGCCGGGACTCGGCGGACCGGCGATCAGCCTGCCCACCGGCGGCGGCGCGATCCGGGCCATCGGCGAGACCTTCGCCGCGCACCCGGTCACCGGCACCGGCGGCATGTCCGTTCCCATCCCGGTCAGCGGCGGACGGTCCGGGTTCCAACCCGACCTGACACTCAGCTACGACTCGGGCGCCGGGAACGGCCCGTTCGGCCTCGGCTGGCAGATGCCCGTGCCGGCCATCAGCCGGCGCACCGACCGCGGTCTGCCCCGCTACGACGACACCGACACCTTCCTGCTGTCCGGGGAGGACGATCTGATCCCGGTGCCCGGCGGCACTCCGGTCGCCGGGCACACGGTGCAGCGGTTCCGGCCACGGACCGAGGGGGCGTTCGCCCGCATCGAGCGGTGGACCCGGGACTCCGACGGTGACGTGCACTGGCGCACCCTGTCCGGGTCGAACCTGCTGGCCGTGTACGGCCGCGACGGCGGCTCCCGCATCGGGCTGGGCGGGCGGGTGCACACCTGGCTGCTCTGCGAGACCCGCGACGATCGGGGCAACGCGGTCACCTACACGTACAAGGCCGAGGACACCGCCGGCCTGGACCTGGACCGGCCGCACGAGCGACACCGCACCGACCGGAACGTCAACCGCTACCTCAAGTCGGTGCGGTACGGCAACACGGTGCCGCTGCTCGACCCCGACGGCCGACGCCCGGTGGACCTGACGCCGGCCCAGATCGCCGACGCCGGCTGGCTGTTCGAGGTGGTGCTCGACTACGGCGAGCACCACCCGGACACCCCGCTACCCGCTGACACCGGGGACTGGACCTGCCGGCCGGACCCGTTCTCCACCTACCGCGCGGGATTCGAGGTCCGCACCTACCGGCTGTGCCACCGCATCCTGATGTTCCACCACTTCCCGGACGAGCCGGACGTGGGCGCGAACTGCCTGGTCCGCGCGGTGGAGCTGGAATACGCCGCCGGGCCGGTGCTGTCCACCCTGGTCGAGGCGACCCAGCGCGGCTACGCCCCGGCCGCCGGCGGCGGGCACACCAGCGCCGCACTGCCCCCGGTGACCTTCGAATACACACCGGCCACCATCGCAGCGACGACCCGGGAACTGGAGCGCGGCAGCCTGGAGAACCTGCCGGCCGGCGTGGACGGGCGGACCGAGCTGTGGGTGGACCTCGACGGCGAAGGGCTCGCCGGGGTGCTGACCGGGCACGAGGGTGCCCTCTACTACCGGCCGAACCTCGGTGCCGGCCGGATCGGCCCGGTCGCCGCGCTGCCCACAGTGCCGTCGCTGACCGACCTGGCCGGCGGACGCCAACAACTGGTCGACGTGAACGGTGACGGGCGGATCGAGCTGGTCCAGCTCGGCACCGTACCGGCCGGTTTCGTCCGCCGCACCGACGACGCCGGCTGGTCCGGCTTCCAGCCGTTCCGCGAGCTGCCCGCCGTCGACTGGGCCAGCCCCGACCTGCTGCTGCTGGACCTCACCGGGGACGGCCGGGCCGACCTGCTGATCGCCGGTGACACAGTGCTTGCCTGGCACGAGTCGCTGGCCGAGGCAGGGTACGGCCCGGCGCGGCCCGCGCTCTGGCCCGCCGACGAGGACCGTGGGCCGCGGCTGCTGCGCTCGGATGACCGGCAGAGCATCTTCCTCGCCGACATGTCCGGCGACGGGCTCACCGACCTGGTCCGGGTCCGCGACGGATCCGTCTGCTACTGGCCCAACGTCGGTTACGGGCGATTCGGCGCAAAGGTCGAGATGGACGACGCGCCGTGGTTCACCGGGTTGGACGAGTTCGACCCGGCCCGGGTGCTCCTCACCGACGTGGACGGCACCGGCGCGATGGACCTGTGCTACCTGGGCCGACGCGAGATCCGGCTCTGGTACAACCAGTCCGGCAACGGCTGGTCGGCCCCCGCCGAGCTGCCCGACCTGCCGCATGTCACCCCCGACTCGACGGTGACGGTGACCGACCTGCTGGGTGCCGGCACCGGTTGCCTGGTGTGGTCGTCGCCGTTGCCCGGCGACGCCGCCGGTCCGGTGCGCTACCTGGACCTGGCCGCCGACGGCAAGCCGCACCTGCTCACCCGGGTGGTGAACAACCTGGGCGGCGAGACCACCATCCGGTACGCCGCTTCCACCGCCTTCCAGCTGGCCGACCGGCGAGCCGGCCAGCCGTGGGTGACCAGGCTGCCGTTCCCGGTGCAGGTCGTCGAGCGGGTGGAGCAGGTGGACCGGATCGCCGGGACCCGGCTGGTCACCGGCTACCGCTACCACCACGGGCACTACGACGGCGTCGAGCGGGAGTTCGCCGGCTTCGGCATGGTCGAGCAGATCGACGGCGAGTCGTTCGTGGACCACGTGTTGGGCGTCGAGGCGGTCGACGGGAACCAGGACACCTCGCCCGAGCTGTACCAGCCACCGGTCACCACGAAGACCTGGTACCACACCGGCGCCCCGGTCGACCTGTCCGGCGAGTGGTACGCCGGTCGGCAGCTGCCCACCGCGGAGCTGCCGGCCGGAGTCTCCGCCGCGGAGCTGCGGGAGAGCCGGCGAGCGTTGCGCGGCCTGCCGCTGCGGCAGGAGGTGTACTCGTACGACGGGAGTGCCGCGCAGGAGCACCCGTACGGGGTGGTCGAGCAGACGTACCAGGTGCAGCGGCTGGACGCGCACGTGTTCGTCGCTGTCGAGCGGGAGGCGGTCAGCCTCTCCTACGACCGGGAGCCGGACGAGCCCCGGATCAGCCACCGGCTCAACCTGGTCCTCGGCCCGTACGGCACCGTGGTCGAGGCCGCCGCGGTGGTCTACGGCCGCACCACGCCCGACCCGGAGTTGCCCGTCGAGGTGACCGCCGAACAGCGGCGCCGTCACGTCACGTACGGCGAGCAGCGGTACACCCCGGACATCGACGAGACGCTGCCGGTGCCGGCGTACCGGATCCGCGCCGCGTACGAGGCCCTCGGGTACGAACTGACCGGGCTGACCCCGGCCGGCCCACTGTTCACCCGCGCCGAACTGCTCGCCGGGTTCGCCGCGGCCACCCCGATCGGGTACGAGGTGGTGGCCGACGAGGTCAGCGCGCAGCGGCGGTTGCTGTCCCGGTCACAGGTGCGGTTCCGGGACAACGCGCTGACGCCGCTGCCGGCCGGGCAGTGGGACAGCCTGGGGCTGGGGCACCAGACGTACCAGCTCGCGTTCACCCCGGCCGCGCTGGCCGCCGGCTACGGCACGGCGGTGACCGACGCGGACCTGGCCGCCGCCGGCTACGTGCACCTCGGCGGCGGCCCGGACTGGTGGATCCCCTCCGGCGAGATGCGCTATCCCGCCGATCCGGCCGCGCACTTCTACCTGTCCGACGGGGCCCGGGACGCGCTGGGCATGGCGACGGCGGTCACCTTCGACGCCTACCACCTGCTCACCGAGCGGGTGACCATCGACCAGGCGACCTGGTCGGTCACCACCGCTGTCAACGACTACCTGGTGCTCGGCCCGAGCCTCGTCACCGACCCGAACGGGCAGCGCCGCGCGGTGCGCTACGACGAGTTGGGCAGGGTGGTGGCCTCGGCGCTGCTCGGCCGGCCCGGCGCCGGGGACGGCGACACGCTCGACGATCCGACGTTGACGTTCACCTACGACCCGTTCAACTGGGTGGTCAACGGTCAGCCCGCGTACAGCCGGGGCCGGCACCGGGAACGGCACGGCCCGACCAACTCGCGCTGGCTGGAGAGCTACGAGTACAGCACCGGCACCGGTGGGGTGGCGATCACCAAGTCGCGGGTGCATCCGGGCAGGGCCCTGGAGGTGGGTGAGGACGGGGTGGCCGTCGAGGTGGACGCCGACCCGCGCTGGGTCGGCACCGGCCGCACGGTGGTCAACAACAAGGGCAATCCGGTGAAGCGGTACCAGCCCTACTTCAGCACCACCCACGAGTACGAGGACGCGGCGGCGCTGCGCGAGATCGGTGCCACCGCGATCCGCTACTACGACCCGCTGGGCCGGGCCGTGCTGACCCGCTATCCGGACGGCACCCTCAGCCGGGTCGAGTCCACGGCCTGGTCGCACCGGTTGTTCGACGCCAACGACACCGTGCTCGACAGCCAGTGGTACGCCGAGCGGGGCAGCCCCGCCGTGTCCGATCCGGAACCGGCCGACCCGGCCACCCGCGCCGCGTGGCTCGCCGCCGGGCACGCCGACACGCCCTCCGTGATCCACTTCGACAGCCTCGGCCGGGCCGTCTACACGGAGGCCGACCGGGGCGCCGGCCAGCGGTTCGGCGTCCGCACCAGGGGAGACCTGACCGGCCGGTCCTCCGACGGGTACGACGCGCTGGGCCGGCACATCGCCAACGCGGCCACCGCCATGCACGGCGCGGGAGTGCGGTCGTGGAGCGCCGAGAAGGGCGAGCGGTGGGTGTTCCAGGATGTGCTCGGCGGGGTGCGCCGGATCTGGGACGAACACGGCCGGACCTTCCGCACCACGTACGACGCCCTGCACCGGCCCGTCGGCGTGTACGTCAGCGAGTCCGCCGACGCGGAGCGCTGCGTGCAGTACGTGGTCTTCGGCGACCGGCATCCGGACGCGGCGGCGCTGGGCCTGCACGGCGTGCCGTACCTGGTGTTCGACCCGGCGGGCCAGGTGCGGGTGCCCGAGGTGGACTTCAAGGGCAACCCGCGCCGCGCCGAACGGAGACTCGCCACCGACCACGTCGACGGCCCGGACTGGTCACCGGTGGCCGCCGCGCCCGACCACGCCGCGCTGCTTGCCGCCGCGGCGCCACTGCTGGAGAGCGAGGTTTTCGGCACCGCCGCCGAGTACGACGCGGTGAACCGCCCGACAGTGGTCACCCTGCCCGACGCCACCGAGCTACGACCGACCTACCTCGAGGGCGGCATGCTGGGCCGGCTCACCGCGCGGCTGCGCGGCCAGGGCGCAGAGGTGGAGTTCCTGTCCGAGCAGGACTACGACGCGCTGGGTCGGCGGCGGTTCGCCCGGCACGGCAACGGACTGGTCACCGAGTACTTCTACGACCCGATGACGTTCCGGCTGGAACGTCTGCTCACCGCCGGGGTACGCGACCTGCGCTACACGTACGACCCGGTGGGCAACCTGACCCGGGTGGCCGAACCGGGCGCGCCCACCTTCTTCGGCAACGCGGCGGTGCCGGCCGCCAGCGACTACGTGTACGACCCGCTCTACCAGTTGGTCCGGGCGAGCGGGCGGGAGTTGGCCGGGGCGCCCAACGACGCGATCCGCGACCAGACCGACGTGCCGCCGGCCGGCAGCCTGACCGATGCCGGCGCGGTACGTGCCTACACCGAGGAGTACGAGTACGACCCGCTGGGCAACCTCACAGTGCTCCGGCACCGGTTCCGGACGCAGGCCGGGGTGGGTGCCGGCTGGACCCGGCACCACCGGTACGCGTACCAGGACGACCCGGCCGACGCCACGAACCGGCTGGCCTCCACGAGCCTGCCCGGCGACGCGGACGGTGGCCCCTACTCGGCCCTGTACGCGCACGACGCCGTCGGCAACCTGACCGCCATGCCGCACCTGCCGGCCCTGGAGTGGAACGTCCACGACCAGCTCCGCCGGGTCGACCTCGGCGGCGGTGGCGAGGCCCGGTTCGTCTACGCCGCGAGCGGGCAGCGGCTGCGCAAGGTCGTGGACCGGCCGGGCAGCGTCCAACTCGAATGGATCTTCCTGGGTGCGGTCACCGTGTTCCGCCGGCGCAACCGGGTCACCGGCACCCTCCAGCACGAACGGTGGACCACCACGATCGCCGACGACACCGGCCCGGTCGCCCAGGTGGACGTCAAGACCGTCGACGTCGGCGGCTTCGACCCGGCCAACCCGCTCGGCGTTCCGCTGATCCGTTACCAGCTCACCAACCACCTCGGCTCGGCCGCACTGGAGACCGACGCGGCCGGGGTCCTCATCTCCTACGAGGAGTACCACCCGTACGGCACTACCGCCTACCGGTACGGCCGGCCGGGCGCCGACCTCAGCCTGAAGCGGTACCGCTTCGGTGGGCACGAGGTGGACGACGAGACCGGCTTCTGCTATGCCGGGGCTCGGTACTACGTGCCGTGGCTGGGCAGGTGGGCGAGCAGCGACCCGGGCGGCTTCGCCGACGGGGGCAACCTGTTCCGGTACTGCCGCAACAACCCGGTGGGAATGGTCGACCCGTCCGGGTTCAAGCCCACCACTGTCAAGGGGCCGGAAACCCACAACATCTCCATCACGGAGTCGCACTTCACCGGGTCCGAGAACCCCACAGTGGAGGACTTCCGCCGCTACCTCAGCAGCCACGGCGCGACCCTCGACCCACGGATCAACAACAAGAACTCGGTCATCTACTACCAGGCCAACGTCACCCTCAACCTGGAGGGCGGCAACTGGTCCGAGCACCCGGGCGGCACCTGGGTGCTGCACGCCGTACTGCCGCCGCCGGCACCGCCGAAGCCGAAGCCCGCGCCACCCCCGCCACCACCGGAGCCGCCACCGGCCGAGCCGCCGCCACCCGCGCCGGCCCCGCCACCCGAACCGCCACCCGCCGCGCCGCCGGCCGAAACCGGCGGCAAAGCTCCGGCCGCACCCGGCGCCGTCGGCGGGGCCGCCGCGCACACCGCGCCCGCCGCCGAGAAGTTCATCTGGAACTTCAAGTTCAAAGGCGGCCGGGGGACGTTCCGCGGCAACATCCTCGAATGGCTGTACGGCATGCCGTGGCGCGACAACACGGCGAACTTCGACCTGGAGACCAGCACCGCGGTCAAGCAGATCAAGTCGACCGACGTGTACGACAAGGTCGGTGACATCGCCCGGTCGGCGACCCGGGACGCGGACGCCGCGATCCAGGCCAACCCGAGCGGCACCATGGCAGGCAAGCGATCCCAGGCCGTCATCATCACCGAGACCGACGCGCCGGCCAGCGCCGGAAACGCGATCCGCACGGCGACCAACCCGGGACGCGGGCGGAAGATCCCGGCCAGTGCCACGGCGTCGGAGCACGTACGCGGACTGCCGGGCCGGACCGGCATGCTCGGCAAGGGGCTCGGTGTCGTCGGGTTCGGCCTGTCGGCGTTCGCCCTCTGGGGCGACTACCAGCACGGCGACTGGGAGATGGGCGTCGGTGACGCGCTCGGCGCGGTCGGCGGTGGCCTTGAGCTGTACGCCATCGCCGTGCCCGGTGCCACTGTCGCCACCGTCAGCGCGATGACCGCCGGACTGGTGATCGGTGGCATCGGTCTGGCCGCCGTTTCCTACGTCAGCATGAACCGGGCCGCCGAGGCCGGCGACACGCCAGGGGTGGTGGCCGGCGGCGTCGGCATCGGGGCGGGTCTGGCCATCGCCGCGGGCGCTATCGGCATCGCGGCCGGCAGCGTGGTGATCGCTCCGGTCGTGCTCGTGGTCGGCATCGTCGCCGCCATCGGCGTGGGGATCTTCCACGCAGGCCGCTACTTCGACTGGTGGTGACCCAGGTTTCCCGGGGTCACCTCGGCGATACTGGCGGCGTGGAGTACGTGTCCAGAGTGCCGCGACCGCCGCTGGACGGGCTGATCGACGACCTTTACTACCTGGAGGGTGCACCGCCGTACGCCCGGCTGACGCTGCCGGCAAGTCCGGCGGCGATCCTCGTCGTCAACCTCGGGGCACCGTTTCGCATTCGTGCCGGCTCCGACATCGAGACGGCCGAGTACGCCGACGGCTGCGTGGTCACCACGCCCACCCGCGCGTTCGAGTTCGGCTACCCACTCCGGACCCGGTCCGTCGGCGTGCACTTCAAGCCGTGGGGGATGGCACCGTTCCTGCCGATGCCCGCAGCGGAGCTGTGTGACCGGCCGGCGACGATAGAGCAGGTGTGGGGCCGGCCCGCCACTGCTGAGCTGCGAGACCGGCTGGCCACGGCCGAGGGACCTCACGAGATGCTGACGCTGCTCGAGGAGGAGCTGACGCGACGGCTGGGCGAGGCGGCCGGCCTGGGGCTGGTCCGCCACACGAGCCGCATCATCGCTGCGACCAGCGGGGCGGTGGCGATCGACGACCTGAGGGTTTCCGCCGGTGTCAGCAGCACTCACCTGGCACAGCGGTTCAAGGAGCTCATCGGCGTCACGCCGAAGCGGTTTGCCCGCACCTACCGTTTCGCCGCCACCGTGCTCTCGATCAACCCGGCCGAACCGATCGACTGGGCCGACCTCGCCGGTGGCGCCGGCTACTTCGACCAGGCCCACTTCGGCCACGAGTTCCGGGCTTTCACCGGGCTCACACCGACCCGGTACGTCGAGGTCAGGCGGCGGTTCCTGCGCGAACACCCCGGCCACGTGCTGGACGGCTGGCCGCTACCGACCGATTGATTCCTTACAAGAGCGACAGCCCACGAAACTCTAACCTGAGGGCATCCCCAAGCAGAGGAGCGCGCCCGTGGGCGAAGTAGTCATGTACAGCTCGGTGTCGGTGGACGGCTTCATCGCGGACGAGAATGACCAGCCGGGACCGCTGTTCGACTGGTTGACGAGCGGTGACGTCCCGTTGGACGACAGCGGCGCGTTGAAAGTGTCACGGACGTCCCACGACTACATCCGGCCATACTGGGACCAGATCGGGGTGACAATCGCCGGCCGCCGCGTCTTCGACATGACGGACGGCTGGGACGGGAAGCCTCCGAGCGGGATCGACCATGTGGTCGTCGTGACGCACCGGCCGAAGCCCGAGGGCTGGGACCCGGAGGCGCCGTTTCACTTCGTCGACGGCGTCAAGGCAGCAGTGGCCAAGGCGCAGGAGCTCGCGGGTGACCGCATCGTCGAGGTCGCCGCTGGCGACGTCGGCGGCCAGGTGCTTGCCGCGGGCCTGGTCGACGAGGTGCGCATGGACGTCGTACCCGTGGTGTTCGGGTCCGGCAAGCGCTACTTCGGGTCGGTCCACGCGCAGCACCTGTTGGAGGATCCTGACGTGGTGATTCAGGGCGACCGGGTGCTTCACCTGCGCTATCGGGTGCGCCGTTGACCGATCTGAGCGGGCTGGCGGGTATTGAGCAGGCCGCCGTCCAGATGGAAGACGCTGTGACCGGGGCGGGGTGCGTCGCCGCAACCCGCCCCGGATCAGATCAGAGTTCCCGGTAGTAGACGGCGACCGGCAGCGGCGTGCAGCCCAGTGCTTCGTACAGGGCTCGGGCGGGCGCATGGAATCCGTCCCCGCCCGTGCCGATCGTGACGACCTCGGCGCCGAGGTCCCGCATCGCGGCGAACGCATGCTCGCACAGCACGGTGCCCGCGCCGAGCCGGCGGTGCTCCGCAGACACGGCGAGGATGGTGACGCTGGCATTTCGGCGCTCAGGCTCTACCGCCCAGGCCACGTAACCGGCGATGGTGCCGTTGATCTCGGCGACCGCAACGTACCGGTGCTCGGCGGGGTCGTGGAGCCCGGCGACCTGCTTGACGTAGTCGTCGCGCCACTTCCCGTGCTGGTTGGCGAAGACCACCTCGCCCAGCAGGGGGCGGAAGGAGTCTTCGTAGAACGGTCCGAACGTCTCGATGGTCAGTTCGGTGAGCCGGGCCAGGTCATGCTGAAGAAACGAGCGGATACGCATGTGAGTGCGCCTCTCGAGCCGAGGTTCTGAAAGCCAACAAACCGGGCATCAGATGGTCAGCCAGCGGCCGGAACGGAGGCGAGCCGACCCTCAGTGGCGGGTACGCCAAGCGGCGAAGCAACTCATGACAGGAATCCTACGGGGCGCTGCAACCGCATTCGTGGCGGCGGTCCAGCGATTCGCACCTGATGTCGTCTGGTCCCGCCCGGTCAGGCTGGGCCGTTGACCAGCGGGTCGTGGACCCGGCCGAGGAACAGCGGTACGCCGGTGAGCCGGTCGTGGATGACGTACAGGAATGGCCGGTTGACGAAGAACTGCGGCCCTTGTGGGATCGACGGCGGCCGGACGATGACGGCCGACGCGGCTGCCGCCTCGGTGCCCTTCTCGTCCACCCCGATGAACGTCTCGTGCACCACGTCGTCGATACACAGGGCCGGTTCGGTGCTCATGCCGGCGAAATCGGCCTGTGACGTGAACGCCGTGGGCATGCCGAGGCTGCCCAGCGCGGCACCCAGCTCGGCCGGCAGGCGGAACGTCCACCGGGGCAGGCGCAGTTCGACGTCGGTGATCCGGAACCCGGTCAGCAACGCGCCCAGCCAGGTCGCATCGAGGCTCGCCTCGACCGCTGCGAGATCGTCCCGGGTCGGCATGACGATGGCCATGGCAAGCCCGTCGCCCGCGTACGGCACGTCGACCGCGCGCCACCCGTCGCCCTCGAGGTAACCCATCCGGTCGAACGGCCCGCGCATGATCGGGACGTCGACAACGGTCCCGTCATCCCTTGTGAACGGTCCGACCGCGGTGGCCGTAGCGGTGAACGGGTACTTCCAGGCTGCCTTGAGGTAGATCGTGTTGGTCAGTATCAGGCTGGTGTTGGGGCTCACGGCGTCGGGTTGCAACAGCTCCGGAATCTTCGCGTTGGTCCGATCGGACACCCAGGTGTTGATCTCCTGCCGGGCTACCTCCGGCGCGCGGCGAAAGTCGACCGGTCGCGGCGTGGCGCCGTAATAGCCGGCCAGGGCGTCCCGGAACCCGGGTCGCAGACAAAGATCGAGTCGTGTCCACAGCGCATTGGCCGTGGTCAGCCGAGGCTGCTTGACTCCGTCACCGTCCTGGTAGCGGCCGGCGAGCGTCTGCTCGACGGTGTTGAGCCCGCTGTCGAGCGCGCGGGGGCGCGGATGCGGCGCATGGAGCACCGCGTCCATTTCGTCCGCCGTGGTCGAGCGGGCGCCCGCCCTGGTCATCGCGAGCGCGAGCCCGACCGAGTACGGCGCGCACACCACATTGCCGCCTGCCCGGGTCGCCGCCACCGTGCGGTAGAGGTCGGCCGTGAAGCCGCTAACGGCGGTAGCGGCGGCCTGCATCGTGGCCGGGTCGGGTGGTACGCGGTCCACAGCCGTCGAGGTGGGCGGCGGACCGAACCAACGGGAATCACCTGGGGCGGCGGTAAGGGCAGCGGCTGCAAGGGGGAGCGCCCGCAATACGGATCGACGCGAGACCATGTGTCGAGGTTAGAGCAGTCCCACGGAAACCCACCAGACACAAACCCGAATTCATCGAAGCTCGGCAATGTTCGCCAGTCGTTTGTTGAAAAGGCGCGAGACGCCACAACGATCGCTGTGCGGCTTGCTACTCGTACCGGTACTTCAGCGAGTCTGCCTCGACCTTCTCGATGTCAGCGATCGTCAGCTCGGGCATTCGTAGCTGGGCCAGCGTCACCTCGGCCGAGGTCGGCTGCGCGTCCGCCGGCAGCCACTGCTCGGGCTTCCAAGCCCCGCTGCGCAGCAGCGCCTTGGGGCAGTGCGGGTAGACCTCATCGATCCCCAGCACCAGTGCACTGGCCGGTGGCTTGCCCACGGCGGTCAGCTGCGACAGCAGTTCGGGGCGAGTGGAGACGCAGGCCCGGCCGTTCACCCTGAGCGTCGTGGCGCGCCCTGGGATGATGAACAGCAGCCCGGCTCGCCCGGTGGCGACGACGTTCTGCAGGCTGTCCAGGCGCTTGTTGCCGGTGGCATCCGGTATTGCCACCGTCCGTGCGTCCAGGACGGCGACGAAGCCGGCAGGGCCGCCGCGCGGGGAGACGTCGCAGTTGCCCTTGGCGTCCACTGTGGCGACCAGGACCAGCGACGAGCAGCCGATCAACCGCCGGGTCTGTTCGGTGAGTTCGGTCATCTGCTTTCGCACGGCCGCGTCGCTGGGGAGTTCGTAGGCCCGGCGCAGCGCCTCCTGGTCGGGCACGGCGTCGAGGCGCAGCGAGTCGAAGGCGCTGGCGGCAAGGACTGGCGTCATGCATCGACACTAATCCACCCCCGCCGGGCGGCTTGGCGGGCCGCGGCGTGGCATGCCGGCGGCCTTGCCCAAATCATCTTAGTCGTTAAGATAACCGTGTGAGCATATCGACGGACTTCTCGGTGGCGATCGCCGGCGCCGGACTCTCCGGCCTCTGCCTCGCCCAGTACCTGATGCGCGCCGGCATCGACGTGCACGTCTACGAGCGGGACCAGGGCCCCTTCGTCCGGCGGCAGGGATACCGGATCATTCTCGACCGGTACGGCCTGGAGGCGCTGCGCGATAGCCTGCCCCGCTCGCTGTACAACCTGGCGCTGACCACCGGCGACGAGCCCGGCGGGCACCTGCGCTTCACCGACAGCCGGCTGCGGGACGCATTCACCATCACCTTCAAGGACGAGCCGCACGCGACCCGCCAGGTCGACCGGCTGACCCTGCGGTCGATCCTGCAGTCCGGACTGAACGGGCGCATCCACTACGGCAAGGACGCCGTCGCGGTGGACAGCGGCGACCCGGCACGGCCGCAGCTGCGGTTCTCCGACGGCGGGGCAGCCTCGGCAAGCATCGTCGTGGGCGCGGACGGCGTCGGCTCGGCGCTGCGCGTGCAGATCATGCCGGACGCGAATCCGGCGAACACCCCGATGGTGGGCATCTACGGCCGGTCGCCCCTTTGGCGCAACGGCGAGAGCATCATCCCGGACGCGCTGCGTACCAGCGGGGTCCTGGCCATCGCCGACCGGCCGGGCCGGGCCTTCTTCTTCACCTCCATGCGGTTCGGCGAGAGCCCGCCGGAGGCGTTCGCGCGCCTGGCCCCGGGCAGCTATGCGCCCACCGGCGACGACTACGTCATGTGGGGACTGCTGCTCCGGCAGGAGGAGGTGCCCATGGGCATCCGGGGCGACCTGCTGGCGCTGTGGAGACTGGCCTCCGGGATGAGCATGGACTTCCACCCGGTCATCCGGCGGCTGGTCGGCACGGCCGAGTTGGACGCCACGGTGCTCAACCTCTTCGCCACCGGCCAGCGCCCGCGCCGGTGGGCGGTGCCCCGGGCGACGATGATGGGCGACGCCGTGCACGTCATGCCGCCGTTCGGCGCGCACGGCGGCAACACCGCGCTGCGCGACGCTGCCCTGCTCGGCCACAAGCTGGTCGAGGCCCGGGCCAGCGGCACGCCGGTGGAGGAGGCGATCGCCAGCTACCAGGACGAGATGGTGCCCTATGCCTTCCGTGCCGTCGACACCGCCGCCAGGCTGATGCGCCGACTCACCGGGGGAGCGGCCGCACCGCACTGGGTGCTGACCCGCGTGTTACCTCGGCTGCACCGGGTCACCGTGCCGGAGGGATGATTGCGGGCATGTCCCACGAGCCGGCCCGTGCGTCCGCGATCGACGACCTCATGCGCGCCGGACGGGAGACGTCGCGGCTGTCCATGGTGTTTCGGTACGCCATCGCGGAGCGGCTGGGCCTCACCGTGAGCGACCTGGAGTGCCTGGACTACCTGGCGGACATCGGATCCGCCACCGCGGGGCAGGTCGCCGAGCGGACCAACCTCACCACCGGGGCGGTGACCAGCATGCTCCGCCGGCTCCAGCAGGCGGGCTACGTGACGGCCGAGCGCGATCCGGCGGACCGGCGGCGGGTGATCGTCGCCCTGCGGCCGGAGCGGATCGCCGAGTTGGAGCGACCGTACGAGCGGTTCGCCGAGCGGGCTGAGCAGCTCATCGAGGGCTACAGCGTCGAGGAGGTCATGCTGCTGGTCCGGCATTACGACCGCATGCAGGCGATGTACCTCGCCGAATTGGACCGCCTTCGCAGCGGCGACACCGCGCAGCGGTCAGCCTGAGCGTCACTGACCGTGCTCCCGGTCTGCCGTCCGGCGACGAGATCCTGCCGGTCATCGAGAAGGCTGCCGCCTTGATGTCGCAGTCCGAAACGGTTGACGTGCGGATGCTGGTGTTCAGAGAGAGCTGATTGGCGATCCGCCGTCGGTGTCTTGTCAGCCGACGGGAGCGCGATGGTGTCGGTGGGTGTTGGTGTTGCCCTCGGTGATGAGTTGGGCGAGTTTCGGATATCCGTCGTCGCCATGGCCTGCGGCGACGGCGCGACCCATGATCGCCTGAAGGGCGCGCAGCGGCCCTGCATCGATGCCATGGACGCCAGCCGCCTCGATGATGTGCTCGGTCGTGGACGACAACGATGCGATGCTCGAGACGGTGGCGGGGAAGTGCCCTTCGCCGAGTTGGTCAGCGAACCGGTCTATCTGTTCGGTGAGCAGACCCCCGATTCCCTTGGCCAGAAGGGCGAACGCCTGGGGGGCGATGTTCTCGGCGGTGGCCATGGCGAAGGCGTGCGCCACTCCACCGACGGCCGTCGCGAAGAGGTCCAGCAGTGCCGTCTCATACCCAGCCGCGGCGCCGTGGTCCTCGCCAACGAACATCGTGCTCGCCGCGAGCGTCTGCAGGATGGGGCGGCTGCGGTCGAAGACCGGTCGGGGTCCGCTGCAGAGGATCGACGCCGACGACGTTCCGATGGTCGGGGCGGGGGTCAGGATCGCTCCTTCGAGGTACGAAACGGAGTGCTCGGCCGCCCATGCCCCCATGGCCCGTGCCTCACTGGAGTGGCCGCTGGTCAGATTCACGAGCGTGGTCGTGGACCAGTCGTTCACGGCCTCGAGGATGGTGCTGAGTGAGCGGTAGTTCATCACGCAGCAGATCACCGTCGATGCCTGGCACACCGCGTCGGCGGGGCTCGGTGCGAGCCGCGCGCCGCGCTCCACGAGCCGGGCGGCCTTGGCTTCGGTACGGTTCCAAACTACGGTAGGCCGACCGCTGCTGACGATTGCGGTGGCGAGCGCCTGGCCCATCGGGCCGAGGCCCAGGACCGCGACGGCCGTGCTGGAACTGTTCTCAATCTCAGACTTGGGCATGTGGGGACGGTAAACGTTCACGTTGACGTGAAGGTCAAGGCGTGTTCTGCTCACGGCGTGCGGATCAGTGAACTCTCCCGCCGGAGCGGAGTAACGCCGCGAGCCCTGCGGTACTACGAGGAGCAGAGCCTCCTGAATCCCCGTCGTAGCGCAGGCGGCTATCGCGAGTACGACGAGGCAGCGCTGCACACCGTGCGCCACATCCGTTTGCTGCTGTCTGCCGGGCTTGGAACCACCACCATCGCCGAGATCCTGCCCTGCATTCCGGACGAGACCACCACGCTTGTTCCCACCTGTTCGGAGTTGATAGAGGGACTGACCCAGGAACGCGCCCGGATCACCGGCTCGATCGAGAAGCTCACGGCCGCTCGTGCCGTCCTCGATCGTGTGATCCAATCCGGCATACGTCCCAGGTGAATGGGGCTCCGTCCAGTCACGTTCCAAGCCACCTTCCGCGTGAAGACCTGGCGTGACCGCTGACGGTGGCTGCGGTGGGCTTGTGGGACGTAGGCCCCTTCGACAACGACGACGCTGAACCTCGAACTTCGCCGCGCCGGGATCTACGGCGTGATCCTGTTGCTGACGGCGCAATGCGGCGAAACGTCGGCATTGGCGCGTGGTGAACGACGGGTATCCCGGGCGGGGGTCCTACGTCGATCATTGCCGGAAGATAGATGCGAGTCACTCTCACCTCCTGGCGGAACGCCCGGGCGCGGAGGGCGAGACGTCGGCACCGGAAGCCGGGCGTGACCGAACGGCCCGACTCCGCGTCCCCGGAGGATCGCCATGCCCCGTCCCGCTCTCCGTAACCGGCTCGCGGCGTTCACCGCCGCCGTCCTGACCGCGAGCGTCCTGACGGTGACCCCGCCGTCACCGGCGCTGGCCGCCACAACGTTCGCCGCCAACGACTACTGCCTCGGCCAGTGCGCCGACATCCTGCCCCCTGGGCAGAACGGCAACGCCACGCTGGTCGCCATCCTGGCGCACCAGGCGCTCGGCACCCGCCCGGCGCACTCCAGCGACCAGCTCGACGAGTACGCGAACCTGGTCTACAACTACGCCGGGCTGACCGACGAGCAGATCGCCCACTTCTACAACGACGCCTCGTTCGGTGTCCCGGCCGCACAGGTGGAGAGCACCGTCTCGCCGCGATCGGACGTCACCATCGTGCGGGACAAGGCCACCGGCGTCCCGCACGTCACCGGCACCACCCGCGCCGGCACCATGTTCGGCGCCGGCTACGCCGGAGCCCAGGACCGGCTCTGGGTGATGGATCTGCTGCGGCACGTCGGTCGTGGCAACGTCACCTCGTTCGCAGGCGGCGCGCCGGGCAACCGGGAGCTGGAGCAGAGCGTCTGGGCCAACTCGCCCTACACCGAGGCGGACCTCCAGGCCCAGGTGGACGCGCTGCGCCTCAAGGGCGCCCGGGGTCAGCAGCTCTACACCGACGTGGTCGACTACATCGCCGGCATCAACGCCTACATCGACAAGTCGATCGCCGACGACAACTACCCGGGCGAGTATGTGCTCGCGGGCGCGGGTAAGCCGAAGCACTTCACCATGACCGACCTCATCGCCACCGCTGGCGTGATCGGCGGGCTCTTCGGCGGGGGCGGCGGCAGCGAGATCCAGTCCGCGCTGGTCCGGGTGGCCGCCCGCGCCAAGTACGGCGCCACCGAGGGCGACCGGGTGTGGGCGGCGTTCCGCTCGCAGAACGACCCGGAGACCGTGCTCACCCTGCACGACGGACAGAGCTTCCCGTACGGGGCCACGCCGCCCGGCGCGACCAGCGCGGTGCTCCCCGACGCCGGCTCGGTGGTCGCCGAGCCCCTCGCCTACGACGCCACCGGCGGGGCCGCCGCCCGCACCGGCACCAGCACCGCCACCCCGGGGTTGCTCGGCGGCCTGGCCAACCTGCGCGCGCACGGCATGTCCAACGCGGTAGTGGTCTCCGGACGACACACCACCACCGGCAACCCGGTGGCCGTGTTCGGGCCGCAGACCGGCTACTTCGCGCCGCAGTTGCTGATGCTCCAGGAGTTGCAGGGGCCCGGCATCAGCGCTCGCGGCGCCGCGTTCGCCGGGCTCAACCTCTACGTGCTGCTCGGCCGGGGCCAGGACTACGCGTGGAGCGCGACCTCCGCCTCGCAGGACCTCACCGACACGTACGCGGTGCCGTTGTGCACCACCGACGGCAGCGCCCCGACGCTGCGCACCAACCGCTACCTCTACCACGGCCAGTGCCTCGCCATGGAGGCGCTGGAGCAGCGCAACTCCTGGTCCCCGACGCTGGCCGACTCCACCCCGGCTGGCTCGTACACCCTGCGCGCGCTGCGCACGAAGTACGGGCTGGTGGCCCACCGGGGCCTGGTGAACGGGCAGCCGACCGCGTTCACCAAACTGCGCTCGACCTACCGGCACGAGGCTGACTCGGCGATCGGCTTCCAGGCCTACAACGACCCGTCCGCGATGGGCAGCGCCGCGGCCTTCCAGGCCTCCGCGGCCACCGTCGGGTATGCGTTCAACTGGTTCTACGTCAACTCGACCGAGGCGGCGTACTTCAACTCCGGCTCGAACCCGGTCCGTCCGGCCACCGCCGACCCGAACCTGCCCACCAAGGCCGAGCCGGCGTACGAGTGGGCCGGCTGGAACCCGGACACCAACGACGCCACCTACACCCCGGCGTCGGCGCATCCGCAGTCGGTGAACCAGGACTACTACGTCAGCTGGAACAACAAGCAGGCGCGGGACTTCGGGGCGGCGGACGGCAACTTCAGCTTCGGCTCCGTACACCGGGCTCAGTTGCTCGACGGCCCGGTGCGCGCCGCGATCGCCCAGCGCAAGCTCGGCCGCGCCGACGTCGTCACGATCATGGCGGATGCGGCGGTGACCGACCTGCGCGGCCAGCAGGTCCTCGGTGACCTGCTGCGGGTGCTGGACAGCACACCGGTCACGGATCCGGCGCTGGTCGACGCGGTGGGCAAGCTGCGGGCCTGGCAGCAGGCCGGGGCCCGCCGGGTGGAGACGTCCCCCGGCTCCAAGGTCTACCAGCACGCCGACGCCATCCGGATCTTCGACGCCTGGTGGCCGCTGCTGGCCTCGGCGCAGTTCCGCCCCGGCCTCGGGTCGGACCTCTACGCCGCGCTGGTCGACGCCATCGAGGTGAACGAGGCACCGTCGGGCGGCCAGAACGGCGGACGCGACGGCGCCGCGAGCTGGGCGTTGCAGGGGCAGGCGCACAAGGGCTCGTCGTTCCAGTACGGCTGGTGGGGCTACGTCGACAAGGACCTGCGCACCGTGCTCGGCGACCCGGTGGCGGGTGGGCTGGGCCGCGCGTACTGCGGCAACGGCAACCTCGGCGCGTGCCGGCAGGCACTGCTCGACGCGCTCGGCCAGGCCGCCGCGGTGCCGGCCACCACCGTCTACCCCGGAGACAAGTCCTGCGGGGCCGGCGACCAGTGGTGTGCCGACTCGATCGCCCAGTCCGGGCTCGGCGGCATCACCCACCCGGTGATCGCCTGGCAGAACCGCCCCACCTACCAGCAGGTCGTCTCGTTCCCGGCGCGCCGGGGCGACGACGTCACCAACCTGGCGCAGGGCCGTCCGACCACCGCGTCGAGCACCCAGTTTCTGACCAGCCACACACCGGACAAGGCGGTCGACGGCAGCCTCGGCAGCCGGTGGGCCAGCAGTTACAACGACAACCAGTGGCTCAGGGCCGACCTCGGGGCGGCCCGCAGCGTCAGCAGGGTCGTGCTGCGCTGGGAGGCCGCGCACGGCACCTCCTACCGGATCGAGGTGTCCGGCGACGGCACCTCATGGACGCCGGTGTTCACCACCGCCACCGGCAACGGCGGCGTCGACAACGCCACCTTCGCCCCCGTCACCGCCCGCTACGTGCGGGTGTACGGGGTCAAGCGGGCCACCTCGTACGGGTTCTCGCTCTACGAATTCGAGGTGTACGGGAAGTGACCTCGCCCGGAGGGGTCGGCGGGGATCACTCGCCGGCCCCTCCGGAGGCGCGCCCTCGATGCGTGTTGCTGGTCCCAGCGGGTAATGGTCCCCAGCAGGCCGAGCGTCGACGCAGCGAACAGGAGCGAGCGATGGGCACACGACACTCGTACGCCGATGGCCTCGCCTCCGTAGGCTTCTCAGTCCTGCGCTGCGCGTTGGCGACGAACATCTTGTGGATCGGTGCGCTCAAGTTCAAGCCGTACGAGGTGGAGAACGACGAGCCCCTGGTCACCTCGAGTCCGCTGTTCTCGCGGCTCCGCGCGAGGCTGGGCGCAGAAAAGCTCAACCGACTCATCGGGGTCACGGAGATCGCTCTGGGTTCTCTGATCGTCGCCAAGCCCTTTGCGCCCAGAGCCTCAGCGATCGGTAGCTTCGGTGCGATGGCGATGTTCGTTACCACGCTCAGTTTCCTGGCCACGACGCCTGAGGCCCGGCAGGAAGGGCAGGGGATATTGAGCCTTTCTCAGCTGGGACAATTCCTGCTCAAAGACACAGTGCTTCTCAGCGCCGCCCTCCTGACAGCTGCCGAGTCGCTGCGCGCGGCCACCCTGCTGACCGGCCCGCGAGCGCGATGAATCAGGAGCATGGCCCGGGTCGACGGGCCGAGGGGCGTGCCGTCGTGTCAACGGAACGCGTCTAATGACGAATCGGTGGTGCGTCGTGGCCGAGGCGGGCGCGGGCTCGGGCCATGCGAATGGCCGCGGTCAAGGCCGTGATGTCGTAGGCGCCGTAGTGGCGGCGGCCGTTGATGAAGAACGTCGGGGTGCCGGACACTCCGCTGTTGTCGGCGGAGTCGATGTCACTGTCGATGCGGGCGGCGTGGGCTTGGCTGGTCAGATCATCGTGGAATCGTCTCTGATCCAGACCGAGGTCGTCGGCGTACTTGATCAGAGCGGTGATGTCCAGTTCGCCCTGGTGGTCGAGCAACAGGTCATGCATCTGCCAGAATTTTCCCTGAGCGGCGGCTGCTTCGGCGCCCTCGGCTGCCAGTCGGGCCTGCGGATGCACGTCTGACAGAGGCAGGTGACGCCACACGAAGCGCAGGTCGGCGTCGCCCAGCAGCTGCCGGACGACTGGTTCGGCCTTCCCGCAGTACGGGCACTGGAAGTCGCCGTATTGCACCAGCGTTACCGATGCACCGGCTGGGCCGCGGACGTGGTCCTGCTTCTCGTCGACCGCTGGGGTGAGATCGATCAGCTCCGTCATGTCGCCGAAGAGCGCACGGACGCGCTTGTCCTGGGGAAACGTGTTGGTGACGCGGAACGCGACCCAGGTCAGTGCTGAGGATATGATCGCGGCGCTGAGCACCCCGACTTTGGCCTCGGCCAGTTGGTCGCCGGTGAAGGCCAGGCTGGCGACCAGCAGTGACACCGTGAAGCTGACACCGGCGATCGTGCCGCTGCCGAGCACGCCCGCCCAGCCCACGGCCGGACGGATACGCCCGTGGGAGAGCCAGGTGAGCCCGGCCGAGGTGCCGATCACGGCGAGCGGCTTGCCGACGACATACCCGAGCAGCACGCCCCAGGTGACAGGCGACGCGAACGCCTGGGCCAGGAACGGACGGTCGATGCTGATGCCGGCGTTGGCCAGGCCGAACAGCGGCACGATGACGTAGCTGGACCATGGGTGGTAGATGCGCTGAAGGCGGTCGTTGGGCGACAGCGTGTTCGCCAAGCCGATCGAGGCCGTACGCGCGAGCGTGGGCGTCGGCTGCTCACGGAACGACCGGAACAGCCCCGTGACCTTTTCGAGGTCAGATCGGCCGGGGGAGTAGGCAAACGCGGTCAATCCGATGGCCAAGCCGGTCACCACAGGGTCGACTCCGCTGACCAGCAACGCGCCCCACATCACGACGGCGACCGGCACGTACGCCCAGCCCCGTCGGACGCCGCCTGCGTGGATGGCCAACATGACCGCGAATGCGACAACGGCCACCACGATGGGCAGAACCCTGATGTCCTCGCTGTAGACCAGGGCGATGACGATGAGTGCGATCACATCGTCGACCACGAACACGGTGAGCAGGAAGATCCGGACCCGGTCGGGCACACCTCGGCCGAGCAGTGCCAGCAGACCCAACGCAAGGGCCGTGTCGGTCGACATGGCCACGCCCCAACCATGCGCACCCGGCCCACCGTGGTTGATCCCCAGGAAGATCAGTACCGGGATCAGCATGCCAATCAGGCCGGCCACGCTGGGCAGCACGAAACGTCGCCGGTCGCGGAGGTCGCCGAGGTCGAACTCGCGCCGCGCCTCAAGGCCGACGACAAGGAAGAACAGCGTCATCAAGCCACTGTTGATCCAGGTCTGCAGGTCGCGGGAGAGTTCGAGGTGCCCGAGGCGCAGGGACAACTGGGTGCGCCATACGGCTTCGTAGGAGCCAAGGTCGATGTTGGCCCAGAACAGTGCGGCGACGATGGCGGCCACGAGTATGCCGGCGCTGCCGGACTCGATTCGCAAGAATGCCCACAGCGGTGACGCCAGGTTCCGCTTCCAGATCGTTCGGCCGCTCTTGGTTTCGGTCACACGTCACCCTTCGACGTGCTGGCCGGGCCAGCACGGACAGCTAGACCACGTGGCGCAATGAGGCGCGCGACCCCCGGACCCGGCGCTGCTGGCCGCCACTCAGCAGCACCAGGCGTCCGGTTCGGTACTGATCGCGCCGCCCCAGCGGGCGCGGTCGACGGAAACACCGTCGCCGCTGGGGCGCAATGGCAACCGTCTGCTGCACGGCCGTGATCGCCGAGCAGCAGACGGTCTGTTCTGTTCTCAGCGCGGCCCGACGAACGCGGTCCGCACGCTCCATGCGAACTGAATCAGCAGGGTCACCGGTGACCTCTCGGCAATGTCGTGCATCACCTTCAGGTCGTCAGGGTCGGGCTCCTCGCTGAGCGTGATCGTGCGCTGCAGGTAGCGCTCTGCGCCTTCCTGCTCGGGTTCGTGGTAGTCGATCTCGACGGTGATGTCGCCGGCTGTGTCGTACTTGTAGTCGACGTACTGCCGCAGCGTCTGAGCAGTGCACGACGCGAGCGCCATCAACAGGTACTCCGTCGGCGTCGGGCCGTCACCGAGTGCGCCGCTGTGCGGTTCATCGGCGATGAACGTGAAGCCGCGGGTCGTCATGTCCGTGCGCCGGCGCTCAGTGGCCGGAAGGACAACTCGGGCCGATGCGACGACATGATCCTGATCGGTTTTCATCAGCCGCGCCTTCCTGTGGATCCAGTGGTGAGGGTCCAGGGACACGGACCCAGCAACAGCCGAGACGCAGTCCGAGCGGAGGCTGTGGCCGGGCGCATCACCCTGGGCCGGTACCTCCGCAGGCTAGCCCCTGTGGACTGAATAGTCCAAATGACTGTTCGCTGGCCGAACCCTGCGCCTTGGTGATCCTGGACGGTGTGATGGCGCAGACTGCACCGAGGGGCGACTAGGTCCAACACTCCCGGACTGGGCCCGATCGGATCCAAGCCGTAAAATGGACCGAAGGGTCCCTTTCGCTGGCGCGTCGGCCCGGGAAGTCGATGCGGATGTAGCAGCGTTGCTCGAACAGTTGGGCGTCGACGTGTCGGCACTGGTGCGCGTGCCACGTAGGGGGTAGGCGGGCGACGGCGGGACATCGGATCGTGGTTCGACGGCGGCCTCAATGGGGCGCCTCGCTCTCACGACCTCGCTCTCATCGACCTCCGGGCTGCTCGGCACCCGCAGTGAGCAGCCTGATCACAACTAATGGGCCCAATCAGCGGGTCGGCTCACCGGACGGCTGCGTGAGGAACGATTTGATATGTTCCAGCGCCATGTCCAGAGCGACTTCCATGGGTGCGATGTCGTGCGAGGCGTTCGCCAGCAGGTAGCCGCCCTGCAATGCGGCCATCAAGCCCGTGGCCAACTTCTCCGGGTCGGCGTCATGGCGCAACAGACCGCTGTCCTGCATCCGGTGCAGGCCATCACTGATCAGCTCTTCCCATGCCGCGAACGTCTCCGACAGAGACGATCGAGCCTGCTCATCTTGATCGGACAGCTCGAGAGCCATCGACCCGAGGCCGCACCCGTATTTGCCGTTGTTCAGCGAGTTGGCCTGGACCAGGGCGTTGCGCCACCGGACCAGCCCTGAGAATGATCTCAGTCGTTCGAGCCCTGCACGCTCACGCTGAAGCACAAGCGCGCCTCGATATTTGACCAAGGCGCGCACAAGTTCCTGCTTGTCGGCGAAGTGGTGGTAGAGCTGAGACTTGCTCGTCTGGCTTGCCTCGCGGATGTCGTCAAGGGTCGTCGCGTTCACTCCGCGCACGAGCATCAGCCGGTTCGCGGCCTCGAGGATCCGTTCTCGCGTCGCGATGCCCCGTTGACTGATCCTCCGCCTATTCGTCGGCGCAGCCACCTGCTCGTCGCTCATCTGTCAAGTGTATCCAGCGCGCCAGATAATCTAGGGAAAATAGGACCTTGGAGTCCATCCGATGTCATGTCGCATTCACGCGGCGGTGAAGGGCGGGCCTGGCACCGTTGGCTCGATGAGCGGGGCCGACATGCTAGATCATCGTCAGCGGGAGTTGTATTGGACTATTCGGTCCTATTTCCAGGAAGTTTCGCTGTTGCTGGCCACGCGCCGTGAGTGGGTCTCTGGCGAAAGCCCGCACCCATCCGGTTGGACTCCTTGTCCGGGCCGACCGCCTCGGCCCGGACCGGCGCGCGGACCCGGGGTCCGCGCGCCGGAGGTGTCAGGCCGTCGCCCGCTTCGGAAGCTTCCATCCGGGGCGGGGGAAGTGGCAGGTGTATCCGTTGGGGTAGGTCTGTAGGTAGTTCTGGTGCTCAGGCTCGGCTTCCCAGAAGTCGCCTGCTGCGGTGACCTCGGTGACGACCTTGCCGGGCCACAGACCCGAGGCGTCGACGTCGGCGATGGTGTCCTCCGCGACCCGCTTCTGCTCATCGCTGGTGTAGAAGATCGCCGAGCGGTAGCTGATGCCGATGTCGTTACCCTGGCGGTTCTTTGTCGAAGGGTCGTGGATCTGGAAGAAGAACTCGAGCAGCGCGCGGAAGTCGGTCCTGTCGGTGTCGTAGACGACCTCGATGGACTCCGCGTGGGTGCCGTGGTTGCGGTAGGTGGCGTTCGGGACGTCGCCGCCGCTGTAGCCGACGCGCGTGGACACGATGCCGGGCTCGCGGCGGAACAACTCCTCCATGCCCCAGAAGCAGCCGCCGGCGAGGATTGCCTTTTCGGTGTTCACGTCGTCTCCTTGTGTGTCGTCGTGCCGGTGTTGGTGGCACTCGTGAACAGGGTGCGGTATTCGCCGTACCCTGCGTCCTGCAGGTCGTCGAGGTGGATGAACCGCAGCGATGCCGAGTTGATGCAGTAGCGCAGTCCACCCTTTTCGGGCGGGCCGTCGTTGAAGACGTGACCCAGGTGGCTGTCTCCGTGCAGCGAGCGGCCCTCAGTCCGGATCATTCCGTGGCTGGAGTCTTCGCGCTCGACGACGTTCGGCTTGGCGATCGGCTTGGTGAAGCTCGGCCAGCCGGAGTTGCTGTCGTACTTGTCGACCGATGCGAACAATGGCTCGCCGGACACCACATCGACGTAGATGCCGGGCTCGTGATTGTCCCAGTAGGCATTGGTGAACGGTCGCTCGGTGCCGTCCTGCTGGGTCACGCGGTACTGCTCCGGGTTGAGCCCCGAAACGGCCTCCGGGTTCTTGCGGTACTGGGTCTGCTGGGCCACAGCTCTCCCCTCACGGCCTTGCGACGCACGGCTGCGGAGCCAGGTGGAGTGCGTGCACCTGGACGCGTAAGTACAGACACTCTCTGGGGCGGTGGTATTCCCGCAGCCCCCACGTTCCCTGGACCTCTCGGTCCGAAATGTGGGTTCGGCAGGCGCTAGGCCGTCCGTATACATGGGGCTTGAGCTGGTGCTTCTCGTCCTAACATCAACAACCACGTGACCCAGTAGTGGACTTGACAGACCAGTTTTGCCGCCACTAGGTTCGGGACGTCCGACGGGGGGCCTCCGGGTAGCGGCGAGCTGCCCGACTTGCCCGCCGACGTCGGGTTCGGCAGACATCCCCGCCACTTACGGCGAATCCTCGCGCCCCAACCGCGCCCGATCACCCTGGCGTGGTGCGGCGCCGAGGCGTGGCGCCGTCATTGCTGGGAAACGGAATGGTGCTCCTCGTGGCAGTGCAGACGGGGGCTGGATGCAAGGAGGTACCTGATGAAGGCGATTGTGGTGACGGACGAGGCTGCGGGAACGGCCGGGATGACGCTGGCGGAGCGGCCTGAGCCCGAACCGGCCCTCAACGACGTCGTCGTTCAGGTTCATGCGTCGGGGTTCGTCCCGACCGAGTTGGCATGGCCCTCGACCTGGACCGATCGCCTCGGCCGTGACCGGACTCCGTCGATTCCCGGGCACGAACTGGCCGGAGTGGTCAGCGCTCTCGGGTATGGCACGACGGGACTGTCGGTGGGACAGCGGGTGTTCGGCCTGACGGACTGGACCCGCGACGGCACTCTGGCGGAGTATGTGGCCGTCGAGGCGCGTAACCTCGCGCCGCTGCCCGGCGACGTCAACTTCACGGTGGGCGCGAGCCTGCCGATCTCCGGCCTGACCGCCTGGCAGGGATTATTCGAGCACGGCCGCCTTCAGGCGGGGCAGAGCGTCCTCGTGCACGGTGCGGCCGGCGCGGTCGGTTCGATGGTGACGCAGCTCGCACGTGAGTTCGGCGCCTATGTCATCGGCACCGGGCGCGCTGCCGACCGTGAAGGGGCGCTCGACTTCGGCGCACACGAGTTCGTCGACCTCGGCAACGAGGCATTGGAAGACGTCGGCGGAGTCGATCTGGTTTTCGACGTCATCGGCGGTGACATCGGGAAGCGGTCGGCAGGCCTGATTCGAGCCGGAGGAACACTGGTCTCCGTTGTCGGGCCGACCGAGGCGCGGCCCGCAGACGGCCTGGCGATCGACTTCGTCGTGACGCCTGATCGTGGACAACTGGGGGAAATCGTCCGGCGGGTACGGGACGGGCGAGTGCGGACGAACATCGGCAATGTCGCGGACCTCGACGACGCCGTTGCCGCTCTCAACCCGACCGAGCGGGTCACCGGGAAGACGATCATCCGCGCTCACTCGTAAGAATCCGAGGACAGCGAGCGGAGCTGCGGACGTGCCCACGCGTTCGCAGCCCGCGGCCGCCGGGGAAGCCGGGCGCACCCTCGGCGGGAAGCGCGATTCATGCGATGTCCGCCGGCCGTTGGACACCTGAGCCTCTCCGGCGGCCGGCCTGCGTTCAGGCCCGACGACCCGTGTTCAATGCCCCTTGGCTGGGTCCGGCCGAGGGGATGCCAGGTCCAGCACGTCGGCGTACTCCGGATGAGCACTGACGAATGCTGCCGCGAACGGACACGTCAAGGTAGCGGTCTTCCCTTGCATGCGCAGCTCGTCGAGGACGCCACCGATGAGCCTGCTCGCTACTCCCTTCCCCCGGAACTCGGGGAACACGGATGTCGCCGACAGGATGACGCGGCTTCCGACCATGCTGTAGACCAACCCTGCGGCTGTCCGGCCCCCTATCGCAGCCTCGTAGATGCCGCTCGCGGTGTTGTTGGTGATGACGAGGTCTTCCGCGCCGGCCGGGGTGGCTACCGACAGGTTCGAGCCACCAGAGTCCTGCTCGGCGCTGGTCAGCGTGATCGTCTCTCCGGTGTTGTTCGCCAATTTTTCCTCCTTATTATCACTCCGCCCCGATTGTGCGGATTCCTTGGTGTTCAGGTAATCGGCACCGGAATGCTGACGACGAGGGACCCGCGCAGGTCGACCAGGGCCCGATCAGCCGTGCGCACCAGGCGCATGACAACGTCCTCGCAGCCGGGACATCGGGCGACGAGGCCCGGCGCTCGGTCGAACACGCGCATCGCGGCCAGCGGACGCGTCATCCGGCAGCCGGCGCAGGTGAGCTCGGCAACGGTGAGGTCAGTCCCCATGATCTCACCGAGCGGTCCGGCGAGGGCATTACCGTCCACCCAGGGTGGATCGTCTGCTCCGACGTTGGTGGTCGGCACGGTCATCCTCCGGTGGGTCCGAAACGCTCGGTGCGGATGTTCGCGGGGTTGTGGCCGATTTCGACGAGAAGGTCGGCCACGGTTTCGACGAATCCGGTGGGCCCGCAGACGAACGCGACAACGTCGGCATCGCGGGGCCAGGCCACGCGGGCAAGGATGTCCGCGTCCAGTCGTCGAGGTGGGGTCGGCCAGCCGTGGGGTGCGACCCTGGTATAGACGTGGGTGACGGCGACAGGAGTATTGCCTGTGGCCTGTGCAGTCGCAAGATCCGCCGTGAACAGCGCATCCGACGGGGAGCGGGTCGAGTAGAGCAGCCTGGTGGGATTCGTCGCCGCACGCACCATCGACATCAGGGGCGCCACGCCGGAGCCGCCGCCGATCAGCAACGCCGGGCGCGGGTCGGAGGGTCGGCGTACGAACCAGCCCCCGAGCGGCCCTCGGATCTCGAGGCGGTCACCCGGCTCCGCAACCTCGACGAGGTGTGGCGACACCTCGCCGTCGATCACCGCCTGGACGGTCACCTCGAGTCGGTCGGGCCCCGGGGCGGACGAGATCGAGTAGCTGCGGTGCGCCATGTAGCCGTCGGGAGCCGTCAACCGGACGTCGACGTGCTGGCCCGGCACGTGACCTGTCCAGCCGTCGACGTCGAGGACCAGGGTCCGCGCCGTCGCAGTCTCCGCGCGGGTGGCGGCGACGGTCGCCGGCTGCCAGGTCAGTCCTCCAGGTACCGCTGCTCGCGCCATGGGTCACCGTCGTTGTGGTAGCCGGCCGTCTCCCAGAACCCGGGCTCGTCGTCGAGACGCAGTTCCAGAGCGCGCAGCCATTTCGCGCTCTTCCAGAAGTACAGGTGAGGAACGAGGAGGCGAGCCGGCCCGCCGTGCACAGGAGCAAGCGGCGCGCCGTCAAACTCGTACGCCACCCAGGCCTGGCCGTCGAGAAGGCCCTCGAGCGGGATGTTCGTGGTGTAGCCGCCGTAGGAGTGGGCGACCACGTACTCGGCCGCAGTGTCGACGTCTGCCAGCAGCGTGTCCACGGAGACGCCTCGCCAGCTCGTGCCGAACTTCGACCAGCGCGTGACGCAATGGATGTCCACAGTCGGCTCGTCGGCAGGAAGGGCGGTGAACTCCGCCCATGACCACGTGCTCCGCTCGCCGGTCTCGGTGACGACGGCGAGCTCCCACTCGTCGAGGCCGATGCGCGGTGTCGGTCCCGCCGACAGTACCGGGAAGTCGTCGGTGCGGTACTGGCCAGGCGGGAGGTCGGCGTCGTCGCGTCTGCGGCCACCGAAACCGCGTGTGATCACTGCCATGCGCCCCGCCCTGAGTTGAGGGCGCGTGGCCGCACTCTGGCGTAAATCAACTGGACCATATCGTCCAGGTTACGCTGATGTGGCGGCTGCCGGCAAACCTCGCTCGCTATCGGTGGCGTAAGCCTCAGTGCTCTTGGCGTAGGTGCCAGGAGTGGCCTTCAGCGGCGTGTCAGTCGACGGTTGCGGGCGTCGTGGTCAGAGCCTCCCCGGCGATCCTTTCCGAGGAGGCTCTGACCACTGTTGGCGGACAGGTCTGGCTACCTCAGAGGCGCGGGTCCTGCTGGACCTTCAGGGCGTTGAGAATCGGGTCGCTCTCGCCCTTCTCGCGGAGAAGCTCGACCTTCAGATCGCCACCGGTGTGCTCGACGGTGACCGCGTTCATGTCCGCGGTCAGCGCACCCACCTTCGCCTGCACGTCGTGGTCGTAGAGCACGACCTTGCCGTCGACCAGCACATCGAAGGCACGCTTGCCGACCTTGACCTTCTCGATCTCGGCGAAGTCGAGGCCGATCCGGTACTTACCGGCGGGGGCGTTCTTGAACACGTAGCTGAACGTCTCGCCGGTCCGCTGGGTGCGGAACAGCGCGTCGGCCTCGGTGCCGGCGATGTCGGCAGTGGTGGCGCGCGTCTTGCCGCCGACGTAGCCCCACGGCCGCGAGCCGAGCTGCTGGTCGGGCGACCAGACGAAGCCGTCGGCACCGACGTGTCCGGATCCGCCCACGTCGACACCCTTCCAGTAGGCCGAGGTCGCCAGGCGGACCGGCTTGAGCTGGGCTTCGCCCTTGCCGGCGTTCGACGTCACCAGCACGTCTCCGACGAGCACGCCGGGCTGGACCCCGGCGTTGTCGGCCGTCGCCGTGACCGTGGTGGATTCGCCGGCCGCGAGCGTGACCGTGCCGGTCGCGGCCGGGCCCGTGAGGGTCAGCCAGGCAAGGTCGGCAGCCTCGTGCCCACCGTCGCTGGTGCGCTTCTGCTCGCTGATCCGCACCTCAAGCGGGGCGGAGCCGCTGTTGGTCACTGTCACGTCGGCCGTCGCCTTCTGGGTCTTGTCGAGGAGCCAGTCGAAGTCACCTCCGGTGACGGTGGCGACGCCGGTCGTCAACGCCGTGTCGACCACCTCGGCCTGATCCTTCTTGGCGATGGTCACCGGGTGGCTGGCGGTGATGTAGTTCGGCGCCTCGACCTGCACGGTGTTCTCGCCGACCAGCGCCTGAGCCTTCCACCGGCCCTTTGCGTCGGTGGTGATGACCCGTTCACCGGCTGGCCCCTTGAGCGTGACGATCGCGCCCTCGATCGGCTTGCCGTCGTTCTTGTCGGTGACCGTACCCTCGATCGTGCCCGCGGCCGGGAGGGTGTACTCCAACCCCAGACCGGCCCTCAGGACGGGCTGGTCGAAGGAGTACTGGCTCGCGGGGTTGCGCGTCAGACTCTCCACGCCGACCGTCGCCGACGACCCGCGGGTGAGGGGGTTGTCGCCGCCGACGCCGTCGCCGTACCCGATCTGGATCCGTCCGTCCGCGATCAGGGTGACCGAAAAACTCACCCGAGCCGCCCGGTCACTGTAGAAGGCGACGTTGCGCCATTCGATGACCTGCGCCGCCAGCCCGTCCACCTCGGTCGTGCCGAAGTAGATGCCCGCCTCGTCGTCGACGATGAGGTCGTCCCAGAGCGGGTAGATCGCGTCGATCGGGTACGGCGACGGCAGCGCCGTGTTGCTCCCCTGCGTGCTGGCGCGGTCGAAGGTCAGCGCGCCGTTCGTCGTCACACACACGCCGTCCCAGGCCGTGTCGTAGAACGGAGCCAGGAAGCTGGAGTCGAACCACAGCACGCCGCAGAGGTCGTCGCCGTGCCATCCGGACTCCTGCGTGCCCTGGCGGTAGAGGCCGTCGGTCACCTTCATCGAGTACGAGCGACCGGCGGGGGCCACCGGCACGGGGCCCGGCTCCGGCTGCTCGGGCTGGGGCTCGGGCTCCGCCGTGTCTGCCCGCGGGTCGAGCGTCACCCGCAACGCGGCGATGGTCGGGGGCTTCAGGCCCTTCGAGCCCCGTAGCTCCACGGTCAGCGGACCGCCCTCGTGCTTCACCACGGCGGTGCGCCAGTCGGTGGCGTTCGGCCCCACGGCCGCGGCCGGGTCGTACGCGTACTCCGTCAGCGTTCCGTCCACGAGGACGTCGAACACCCGCTTGCCCTTGGCCACCTTCTCGATCTCGGCGAACCCGAAATCGATCGCGTAGGTGCCCTTGGGCGCGTCGGGGAAGCGGTAGAACAACTGCTTGTCCGGCGTGGTGCGCTGCGACTGGAACAGGGTGTCGTCCGTCGTGCCGGCGATCCCGGCCTTCGTGGAGGCGTCCTTGGTCTTCCCCTCGTAACCCCACGTCGTTTTGCTGGCGGCCTGGTCGGCGGACCAGGTGTAGCCGGAGCCGTCGGTGAACCTGGGGCCGCCGGCGTTGACGCCGACCTGGTACTTCGTGGTCGTGAGCGTCACCGGGACGTAGGTCTTGGACTGGCGTCCGGAGTCGGACCTCACCACGATGTTCGCGCCGAGGGCCCCTGGCCTGGTGCCCTTCGAGGAGATCGAGACCTTGACGGTCGTGGACTGACCCGGGGCGAGGGTGCCGCCGGTCGAGGAGAGCGACAGCCACGGCAGGTCGGTGAGCAGGTCGTCCTCGACGTCGACCAGCACGACGTCGTCGGCGACCTGGTCCGCCGCCCACAGCGCACCGGTCGAGTCGGTCTCGAGGCCGCCGCCCTGGCCCGCCTTCTGGCCCGGGAACCACCACGCGTTCACCAGTGAGCAGTCGTCGGGGTCGACCTGCAGCAGGCGTGTGGGCCGGTTCGAGGTGAGGTCGGTGTACCAGATGGTGTCGGACGCCTGGTTGTAGGCCAGGCCCATCACCTCGGGCAGCGGCGGGGCGCAGAAGGACAGCAGCGCACCCGGGTTGTCGTGCGACGTCCCGGCGACGGTGCCGATCATGCCGTTCGCCCGGCCGCCGACGTAGAACACGTCCTCGGTGGGGTTGTAGGCGAGGCCGGTCAGCTGCAGCGTGGACCAGTCACCCTTGATCTGCCGGGTCTCCTTCCCGGTCTGCCGGTCGAAGCAGTGGATGAAGCTGGCCGGGCTGTCCTCCATCTGGCACATGTCACCGGTCTTGGTGTCGAGCGCCATGTCGAACGCCCGGTACGCGGGGTTCCACGACGCGTCGAAGACCTTCCCGGTCGGCTTGCCCGTCACCGTCCAGGCGGTGTTGGTCCGCGCGTTGTAGTCGTGGACCCAGACGTCGCCGTCGTACCCGACGCCGGACGGTTCCTTCTCCGCGATCGTGCCCGGGATGGCGATCCGGGTGATGACGTCACCGCCGGAGGTCGCGCCGACCTTGCCAGCCGCCTGTGCTTCCGCGGCCGGTGCCGTCGCGGCCTTGCCGTCGACGTTCGACGGCTTCATGCCGCTCGCACCGGCCTTCCAGGCGGTGAGGTCGATCGTGCTGGCCGCACCCGTCCCGGTGCGCGCGGTGGCGCCGGCGGCGTCAAGCTCGGGGTGGCGCGCGGCCTCGCCCAGGTTGTACGTGAGCGGGGCGGAACCGTTGTTGGTCAGCGTCAGCGTGCCCGCGCCGTTCTGGTCGGTACCCAACAGCGCGTCGAGGCCGTCGGCCTTCAGGCCGGCGGCACCCGTGGTCAGCCGCGCGTCGATCTTGGCACTGGCGTAGAGCTTGTCCAGGGAGAAGGGGTACGCCGCGGTCGTGTAGTTCGGCGCGTCGACAGTCATGGTGTAGTCGCCGACCGGAAGCTGGCGATGCACCATGCCCGTCCCGTTGGTCGTGACGGTCTCGACGAGGCCCAGCTTGTCCGTGAACGAGACCTTGGCCCCGGCCACCGGCAGCCCGTCGTTCTGGTCGACGACTGTCGCGTCCAGGTACCCGAAGTCAGGCATGTCGTAGGTGACGATCATCCCGTCGCGCAGCACCGGGGCGCTGTCGGAGAACCGGATGCCGTCGACACCGGCCCAGCCCTGAATGCCCGTGGTGGCGTGCACGCCGGCGGTCACCGGGTCGTCGGACCCGACGCCGTCGCCGTACCCGAAGATCACCGTGCCGGAGCGGGTGAGGGTGGCCGAGAAGCTGACCGGCTCCGTGTACTCCGACCGGATCGGATAGGCCCAGAGCTTGGCCCTGCGGTACTCGACGACGAACGCATCCTCGCCGTTGACCTTGGTGGCTGCCGTGAAGACACCCCCGCCGGGGGCGAACTCGACGGGACTCTGGACGTAGAACGGGAAGATGCCTGCGCCGCCGCTGCCGGGGCCGGTGCTGGTGTCCGGGGAGATCACGCCACGCAGGCCGACACCGAGGGTGTCGTGGCTGCCGTTGTAGAGCGCGATCGGGAACGGCAGCTTCACCGTCGCCCACACCCCACTGGTGAACGCGACAGGGTCGGTGCCGCGCAGGTACGCGCCGTCCGAGACGGCGCAGCTGTAGCCGCCCTTGTCGACGACGAGCCCGACGGGGACCTCCCGCGACTCGTTCTGCGCGCCCACGGTCAGCGGGACGGACGTGGGGGAGAAGCAGGCGTTGGGCTTGACGCCCAGCGTGTACCCGCCCTCCGGGACAGCGGTGATCGTGAACGCGCCGTTGGCATCCGTGCGTACCGGCTTCAGCGGCGTGTCCCTGACGGAGACGTCGGCGTTCGGGACGGGCCGCTTCTTGTCATCGACGACCCTGCCACTGATGTCGTGCCGCACGGCGGCCGTGAGTGGCAGCTTGACCGAGGTGTCCTGGCCGAGGGTGATCGTGACGTTGGCGGTCGCGGTCAGGTAGCCGAAGACCTTGGTGCTGAGCTGGTAGGCGCCGACCGGAAGGTTCGTCGTGAACCGGCCGTCCTTGTCGGTTCCGATCGACCGGCTGAACGGTCCGCTGATCGTCACCTCGGCAGCGGGGACCGGCGCACCGTTGGCGGTGACGACACCGGTGAGGGTGCCGCCCTGTCGGGGCGCGAGCTCGAGCAGGCGGACGAGGTCGAGCCGGCCCTCGCCGTACTTGTTGTTGACCTCGGCGGTGCCTCCGCACTCGGTGTCGTCGACGTCCACGGCCGACTCGGCGAGCAGGCGGCGGGTTGCCTCGACCTGCCCGATGAGGGTCGGGTCGTAGCTCCACAGCGCCGCGACGGCACCGGCGACGTGGGGTGCCGCCATCGAGGTGCCGGACATCTCGGTGTAGCTGTTGTTCGGATAGGACGAACGAACGGCGTCGCCCGGAGCGGAGATCTCGGGCTTGATCCGGCCACCTTCACCCTCGCCCTTGCGGGAGAACAACGCGAGGGTGCCGTCCGATGAGTACGCGCCGACGGAGTAGGCGCTCTCGGCGGAGCCGGGCGAGGAGACGGTGTCGCAGGCCGCGTACGGCGTGGTGTTGCCCGATGACCAGACGCTGAAGATGCCCGCGGCGCTCCAGGCCTCGTCGATGGCCTGGAAGAAGTCGTCGAAGCTGTGCTCGACGGTCTGGCCCCACGAGTTGTTGATGACGTGGGGGCGCTTGGACGGGTCAGGGTTGTTCCCCTGGACGTCGGTCGGGGCGAGCAGCCACCAGCCGGACCGCAGCAGTGACTCGACGCCGGTGCTGTAGCAGCAGCCGTTGGTCGCGATCCACTGCGCGTCCGGGGCGACGCCGACGTGGTTGGTGCCGTCGTCGCCGACCATGGTGCCCATGGTGTGCGTGCCGTGTCCGTTGTCGTCGCACGGTGTGCCCGTGCACGTGCCCCGGGCGGCCATCCAGTTGTAGTTGTGGTCGACGGTGCCGTCCGGCTTCGTGCCCCGATACTGGTGAGCCAGGGCGGGGTGGTCGAACTGAACGCCCGAGTCGAGGTTGGACACGGTGATGCCCGCACCGGTGGCGCCCATGGCCCACGCCTGCGGAGCGTGGATGGCGTCCAGACCCCACGAGACGGTGCCCGCCTCGGCGGCGGCCTTCGGGGCGGTGGGGCGGGCAGCCCGGTCAGTGGGGATCTTCTCCTCCACGGGCTCGACCAGCGCGACCTGCGGCGTCGCGTGGATCTCGGCGACCTGCACCTTGGAGGCCACGTTGAGGGCGAGCTTCTCGGTGCCCCCCTTGACGAGCACGGCGTTGGCGATCGGGTAGGAGGTGTACTTGACGCCCGCCCGGTCGAGGTCGGTGGAGACGGATGCCAGGGAGTCCTTCGTCGCTGCGGTCAGCGCGTCGTAGACGAACTGACCACGAGCGGTCCAATCGGTGATCTTCTTCGCTGGCCCGAGGTCGGCAGTGGTCTCGAACGTGATCCAGAAGTCGGAAGCCGGAGACGTTCGGAAGCGGTCCTTCAGGCTTGAGGCGATCTTGTTGGCGGCGGCGCCGGGATCCGGCTCAGCAGCAGACGCCGGTGGAGCCTGGAGCATGCTCAGGCCGACCGCTGCGGCGAGCGAAGCCGCGAGGGCTTTGAGTCTCATGAGAGTCCTTTGACCTACAGGGGTTGGTAGGGGTCGTGGTTCTTGTGGTCGTAGGCACCGTCAACGTCACGGGCATCGGGGCCGCTGACGTCCGGCTCGCAGGGCAGCTCGGGTGGTGGCGGGTGCTCGATGGCGGCGTCGTCACCCGCGACAGGTCGCTCAGGCATGCATTGCCCGACGGCTATGAATCATGGAGTCATGCTCGGCGGGACGGGTGACCGTCGCTATCCAGCGGATACGTCAATTTTCACGACGCGTCGTGGAGGGAGTCCTCTTCAGCGAACACTCCGGCCTCCACTGCCTTCACCGCGAGCGCGGTCCGGGAGCTGACCTTCAACTTGCGCATCGCGGCACGAAGCTGCTGATCCACTGTGGCCGGGGACTTGGCCAGGATCCGGCTGATCTCCCGGTTCGTCTTGCCGGCGACGACCAGTTGGACCACGTCGAGCTCGCGAGGGGAGAGCTGGTCGCCGTACCCGCGTCGGCCGCCGCGCCACAGTCGCGGGACGTCAGCGCCCTGTTCGCGAAGCCGCTGTGCGACCCGGTCCGCATCGCCGCGCGCCCCGAGCCTGAACAGCTGCTCGTACTGTGCCGCCAGCAGCTCTCGGCCCTGCTCGATCTGGCCCTGCGCGATGAGCGCCTCGGCTTGACGCTCGCGGGCGAGCATGGCGTCGTAGGGGCGCGGCAACGCGCTCCAGGCGCGGGCCGCCCGACCATATGCCGTAGCCGCGCGGACGTGGTCTCCGGCTGCGGCGAGCAGCAGGGCACGGCAGACGGTGAGCGCGGCGCGAGGCGCAGGCGCCGTACGGCCACGCAGTCCTCTGGCGAACTGGTCGCCCAGACGGGTCGCGGCCTCCAGATCCCCCGCGGCGAGGTGCGCCTCGATCCGGGCGGGAACGAGGTCCGTCGCCCAGACCCAGATGCCTTTCCTCCGGACGGTGTCCATCGGCTCATTCGTGATCTGCAGTGCACGGCCGCTGTTTCCGTCCGTCAGCCACAGTCTGGCCAACGCGGCGGCTGCCTCCATCGTGTCGTCAGCTGCGCCGAGACGGGCAGACTCCTCGAGGACCAGCCGGAACTGTTCCTCCGCCGCGCGCCGCCGACCGGCTGCGGCGGCCAGCCGCGCAGCGAGGCGAATGCTGCCGAGGTAGTGCGCCGGCCGGTCCCGGTCGGCATCGGCGAGTGCCGTGCTTCGCTCCGCGAGGCCCTCCCACCGGCCGGTGAGCCACGCCAGGTTGGCCTGTTCGAGTCCGACGTTGTGGTGCAACCGGGACGCCTGCTCGGCCTCGGCAAGGCGCATGGCCACGGCTAGGTGTTCCTCCGCGTCGGCGTACCGACCCCAGATCAGTGCGCCGGTCCCGACGTTTGCGTGGATGCGGGCCACGTCGAGACGCTCCGCCGGCGTCGCGCCGTCGATGGGGAGGTCGGCGACGACGTCCCACGCCTCCTCTTCGCCGAGCATGAGCAACGCCGCGGCCCGGTTGCCGGCCAGGTTCAGTCGCTCCGCGGGAGAATCGAAGTCGGCTGTGAGTTCAGCGGCGCGATCCAGCCAACGTCGATGGGTCGACGCCGGCCACGGTCCCGCATAGGCCCAGCCAAGGTAGGTCATTGCCCGAGCCGCCTCGACCGGGTCATGGTCGAGGTTGGCCACCGCCTGCTCCAGCTCGCTGAGTGCGGCCTGCGCCTCACCCCCGGTGATCAGGAGCCGACCCAGGGGGTTGCGGATCTCGGCCTGCTGGCGGGCGGAGAGACCGGGGGTCTCCAGCACCGAGCGCAAGGTACGAATCACGCGGTGGTAGACCTCGTCGACCGGTTCACGACGGCCCAGTGCGGCGACTCCGGCGATGCGCGCGACCCGTGCCCGGTCCACCGGCGCCAGCACGGCCCACGTCAACAGGTCGACCAGCAGATCGACGGCCTTGGTGTGGTCGCCCGAGGCCATGGCCAGCTCGGCACTCTGCTCGGCGTACCGTGCCCAGGACCGCGTCTCGCCCGCCTCGCGGAAGTGGTGGGCAAGCTGTGCCACCGGCGGCGGATGGATGTGCTCCACGGCCCGGCCGGCCCGCAGGTGGAAGTGCCTGCGGTCGGTCAACGGGATCGCTTCGTAGACAGCCGTGGCGGCCAGCACATGACGGAATCGCCACCGGCCGCGGTCGTCTCCGTCCAGGACACCGGCGCCGGCCGCCTCCGCGACAGCGCCTCGGCACGCGGCTGGTGACAGACCGGCGGTCATTGCGATCGTTTCCAACGATGACCGCTCAGCCAACGTCGCCGCGGCCCGCAACACCTGCTGCGCCGTCGGCGACAGACGGCCCACCCGCTCTCGGGTGGAGTCGCGCACCGTTGGCGGCACCTGCAGCTCGCGTAACTTCAGCCGGACCCACTGTCCGTCGCGGAAGACGAGGTCGGCGCGGTCGCACATGAGGCGAACCGACTCCTCCACGGCCAGCGGAACGCCGCCGGTCCGCTCGTGCATGAACGTCGTGAACTCCTGGGATATCGGGTTGCCGTCCAACATCGAGGACACCAGCGCTGCCGTGTCGTCGGGTCGCATGGGTGCCAGGGCGATCCTCAGCTGGGTCACGCCAGCAGGCAACCGGGACGTCAGCCGCAGCAACAGTGAACCGTCGTCCACCTCCTCGGGCCGATAGGAGATCACGAGGCTGGGACCGTGCGACTGCTGTCGGGAGGTGACGAACAGCAGGAACTCCAGGGTCACCTCGTCGGCCCAATGAGCGTCCTCGAGCACGAGAACGTCGACACGCAGAGCCCGCAGCAGCTCCTCCAGGGCGCGGAACAGGCGATGCCGCGCCGCCTTCGCATCGTCCAGGGGCTGCAATGCGGGCGGCAGGTCCGTGGACCACTCGGGGAACAGGGGCCGTAACGCACCCGCAAGCTCGGTGAGCCGCAATCGCGACACCGGACGGTCGATCCCACGGAACGCGTCGACGATCGGCCCCAACGTCAGCGACTCGCGAAGCGGTGGGCACACCGATACCAAGGCAGTCTGCTGGTCCGGTGCGGCCAGCCACTCTCGCAGCAGTCGGCTCTTTCCGATCCCCGCCTCGCCCTCGACCAGCACGATCGCCGGTGGCCGGGCCAGGGCGCCCCGAAGCGCCGCCAGCTCCCGATCACGACCCACGAAATGCGGAGTGGAGACGGTCGGTGAGGTCCCGTCGTCCTCGGGCGAGGGGTCGAGCATGCGTGATGATCTCGCTTTTCGCTGCTCGGACACAAGTACCCTCGCGTCACGGGATCCTTCTCGCAGCACGGCCGACCCCGATCGGCGAGGGGGCTGCTGCAATAGTCTTCGCCGCAGGGCGTTGCGCCTGGACCAGTTCTATGACCACGCCGTACGAGTGCAGGGTCCTCGGTACTGCTCCAGGAAAGTGACCGTCGGGCGACTGACGCAGCTGTGGTCAACGGTTGTTCGCCGATGTTGGCTGCCTGCCACTGGACGGGGTGGCACCCTGAGCACGTGAACTGGGCAGTGAGCCGGGGGAAGCTGGCATCGGGATTACGGTGAACGGCCTCTGATGCGTACCGCGTTGATCGTAGTAGCCGCGCTGGCGACGGCGGTGGTCGTGGACCTGATCTCTGGCATGGTCGTCCGCCGGGTAGCCCGTGGCCGTTACCAGTGGCTGGCGGAGCCCCTGCGGCACGCCTGCCGCCGCCCGGCGGCGGCGCTGCTGCTGGTCGGGGCGCTGTACTACGTGCTGCCGTTGGGGCCGGCCGGGTGGCAACGTCATCTGCGGCACGTCGTCCTGGTGGCTCTGGTGGTGTCCGGGGCATGGTTAGTGATCAAGGCGTTGCACGTCGCCGAGGCGGTCGTGTTCAGTCGACTGCCGGGCGACGCGGTCGCCAGCCGGCGGGTCCGGCGGGCCCGGACGCAGATTCGCCCCGTGCGGCGGCTCACCGTCGCCGTGGTCACGATCGTCGCGATCGGCCTGATCCTGATCACCTTCCGGCCGGTACGCCTCTTCGGCGTCTCCGTGTTGACGTCGGCGGGGGTGGTCGGCGCGTTGATCGGCCTGTCGGCCCGCACCGCGCTCGGCAACGCGTTCGCCGGTGTCCAGGTCGCGTTCGCCGACGGCCTGCACGTCGGCGACGTGCTGGTGGTGGACGGCGAATGGGGCCGAGTTGAGGAGGTGAAGCTGACCAACGTGGTGATCCGGCTCTGGGACGAGCGGATGCTCATCCTGCCGACCACGTACTTCACCGAGCGGCCGTTTCAGAACTGGACCCGGAACGAATCCAGAATTGTCGGCAAGATCCAAATCCATGTCGACCACACCGCCGACCTGGACGACCTACGCCGGGAAGCGCGCCGGCTGGTCGAGTCCTCACCGCTGTGGGATCGCGACCAGTGGGTGCTCCAGATGGTCGACTCCACCCCCCAGACAGCGGTCATCCAGGTGCAGGCCTCGGCCGCCGACCCCGCCAGCGCCTGGGACCTGCGCTGCGACCTGCGCGAGGGACTGGTTCGCTACCTTCGCGACCGCCATCCCCAGTGGCTGCCCCGCACCCGCAGTCAGTATCAGCCTTGAATGGGCAGGCCCGGCGGCCCGCTTACCTCCCGCTGTGGGACTGCCCGCTCTTCTCGTCCCGCCAACCATCGGGTTGGGGATGATAGCCGTAAGCGGCAGCCCGAACCGTCTCCTCGTTTTCCAACCCAGAGCCGATCGCGCCGCCGACGGTGGCCAGCGAGCTGGTGATCCAGGCGAGCGTCAGATAGTCGGTGAGGTGGACTGGCCGCTGCAAGGTCTGCTCCAACACTGATGTGTCAATCAGCAGCGCCGCGACGAGCACCGTTCCCACGAACAACACCACGTAGGACAGCACCGTGGCCAGAGTGAGGGTGAGGATCGTACCCAGGTTGAACAGCCGTGCCAGCTCATTCGGCGTCTCGCGGCCTGGTTTCTCCCACAGGTCGTGCGCGACGATCAACCAGGCCACCAACGCTGTCAGCCCGAGCAGCATGATCACGGTGAGTCGGAGTCCGTCGAGCGCATCGCCCATCTGCCAGATGGTGTCCGTGGTGAGCGCGAACGCGGCCGTGCCGAACGCGCCGACCAGCAGCTTCGACAGGCCCAGCAGTGCCCGCCCCGGACGGTTGGCTCGAACCATGCCGATCAACAGCCGTAACCGGCCGATGAGCCGCGAGGCGACGTAGCGCCGCTCACCGGTGCCGGCCTCACTGACCACCCGGTGGACGGCGCGAACCCGGCTTGTCATCTCGGCCGGTGCCCAGCCGGCCGGTGGCACCCGCTGGTCGGAAGCCTCGGTCAGCAGCCGGCTCACCAGATCCGGAACGGCCGCGCGGGCCGCTCGCAGCTGGTGCAGTCCCAGCGCGGGCAGGGACACCACAGCGACTCGACGCCGAGCGGAGGTCTGCGCGACCAGCGGCACCCGCTCGGCATGCAGCGGCAGGTCGGTCAGGCAGATTGCGACGTCCCAGTGGTCGTCGGCGCGCCGTCGGGCGAGATCATCGAGTAGTGCCTCAACGCCGCCGTCGCGGCGCGGCGCCACTTCGCCCCAACCTTCCCGGACGATCCACCGCACGTCGGCGTTCACCCGCTCGGCGAGCCCGCTGGTCAGCTCGGCGGTGAGCCGCTCGGCCACCCGGGCCGGCTGGTCCGGCGGGGTTGCCACCAGTCCGACGACGACCTCCGGGCGGTCCTGTTCACTCTGCGTCATCGGTGCTCCTCACCGGTAGCCAGGCTCGGCCGCTGACGGCGAACAAACAGGGGCCTCAGGCACCGTCGGGGCAGTTCCCCGTGTCGACTGAGGTAGCGGTACTGCCAGGCTGCCGAGAGGAGCACCCCGACCAGCCTGTACAGCGCCGCAGCGACGCATTCGTCGAACCGGGCGCCCCGCCCACGCAGCCTAAGAGACCACCCCGATCGGTGCAGCGGATTCAGTGGAAGGTGTTCTTGTGGCTCGCCCCAGATGGGGCGAGCCCGGTGCGCCGACAGCGGCGTTGAACTCTGGGTAGGGATGCGCAGGCCCTCAACGTGATCGCCGACATCACCCCGCCCGCACCGACGGATCGACCGACAAGACGTAGCTGGTGTTGGGGCAGAATGAGATCCATGTCCTCGTCGCGAGATGAAGCTGTGCGGGAGCAGCCGTTGACCGCCGACGTGACGCTCGCCCGTGTCAACCGAGGTGTGCAGCTGCATCATGGTCAGGGCCAGCGTGGGGCTGCCCGTGACTTCTTCACGCAGATCTGGGACGAGATCGGCGGGGAACGAGGCGATCCCTTGCACGTTTGCGTTCTCGCGCACTCGATGGCCGACGTGCAGGACGACGTCGAGCAGGAGTTGATCTGGGATCAACGCGCGCTGGCGGCGGCCGACCTGCTCACCGATGCCCGACTGGCGCAGGCTGGGGTGCCGATGTCGGTGGCAGCTCTGTATCCGTCGTTGCACCTCAGCCTGGCCGAGTGCTACCGCCAGCTCGGCCAACTCGACAGTGCCCGCGAATACGTCCAGCGTGCACAGGCGGGGATCGGGGCGCTCGGCGATGACCAGTACGGGCAGCTGATCAAGGGCGGCCTGGATCGGCTGACTCAGCAGCTGACCTCCAGTTAGACGCGCGCCGCGATGGTCTGCCGGCAGCGGCGGCGTGACGGGGCAATGCCTGGATCGCGGACCGGACGAAGGACAGCGGCACACACCACTCGGTACGTCCAACAGAATGAACGCGAACCTGCGGCACGTCTCCAGCGGGCGTGTTCCCCTGGCCGCCCGGTACGCGACGGCGGGAACCACTGGGGGATACGGGCGAGGACGGAGCGGTGGGGGTGACTTTCGGAATCTGTGGGGAGCGGGCGGCACGGGGTACGCGGACAATGGGGGAATGAAGCGAGACGTGAGCCTGATGCGGTTGACCGGGGCGCGGGCCAACGGCGCGGTGGCGACGGGTGCGGCGGCTACCGGGGCGCGGGCTGCGGGGGCGGCCTCGCTCGGCGCCCTCGCCGTGGGGGCGCTGGCCATCGGGGCCGTGGCCGTCGGAGCGCTGGTCATCGGGCGGCTGGCGATCCGCCGGGCGGTCGTGCGGGAGCTGCGCGTCGGCCGGTTGGAAATCGACGAACTGGTGGTGCACAGCCGACCCACCGCTGAGGAATGACCTCCGGCGAACTCGGCCGCCGGAGGACTGGACCTCTGTCGTCGCCTTTCAGCCGGCCCGGTAGTGCGACCGCCATGTGGGCAGGTCCGCTACCAGACCCGGCGTACTCCCTTGGTCTTTCTTCATGAGCTTGCACGTCAGATGGACGAAGCGCGGCTACCGGTGACGGAGGCGTATCGGGCCGGGGTGGTGGAGGTGTGTCGGCGAAAGTGCCGGGTCAGGTGGGCCTGGTCGCAGAAGCCGACGGTGGTCGCCACTTCGGCCGGCGGGATGCCGGCGAGGAGTAGTTTGCGGGCGGTCTCGATCCGTCGACCGATGATGTATGCGTGCGGACTGATCCCGAAAGCCTGGCCGAAGCTGCGGACCAGGTGAGGTACCGACCGGTTCAGGAGGCGAGCGGCGGCGGCAAGGCTGACAGCCTCCACCGTGTGCTCGTCGAGCAGCGCCCTCAGCGCGCGGGCGGCCTGCGGCTCCGGACGTGTGGACGTGGAAGGGGCGGCGGCCAGGTGGTCGGTGAGCCGTTGCTCGATCATGGCCAGCCTGGCTTCGGCGTTCAGCGGGTCCTCGTCGGCGTCAAGGACCTCGTGGAGCCTGGCGAGGGCCCGACGCAGTGGCCCATCGCGGAAAGTGGTGTGGTCGACGGCGGAGCCGATCAGACTGGCGGGTAGGAAGGTCGGGTCGAGGTACAGGTTGCGTTTGCGGAAGCCGGGCGCGTTGGCGGCGGGGCGGCCGTCGTGGACCACTCCCGGTGGCAGGACAGCGACATAGTCGGCGCCGCTTACTGCGCAGTGACGGTTGTCGAGGTCGTAGCGTATGGCACCAGCGTCGAGGATCAGCACCGTCCAGGTGTCGTGGGCATGCAGCGGGTAGGCGTAGTCGACGATCTGGGCGTGAAACACCTCGCTGATCCCTGGGACTCGTGGCCGCCAGGCCCGGACTCGGCAACCGGCCGGTCGTGTGCCGTCGGCGTCAAGAACGTCCAAGACCGGCGCGGCGGCCGCGGTGGAGGCTCGGCTCATGTCGATCACTCCCGTCAACCTGGCCGTCGTGAACCTGTCCGAGGCGCTTGCGTCGTTCGGCGACATCTACAGCCCACGGATCGTGACCCGGATAAACGATTATGACGTTCGGATCGCCCACGCCCGGGGCGAGCACGTCTGGCACGTCCACGAGGACACCGACGAGTTCTTCCTGGTCCTGGACGGCCAGTTCAATGTCGCCTACCGCGACGCGGAGGGGCAGGAACACACCGTCGTCCTGTGCCAGGGCGATACGTTCGTGGTTCCCAAGGGCATCGAGCACAAGCCTTCCTCGCCGGGCGGCTCGATTCTGATGTTCGAGCCAACCGGGACCTCCACCACCGGCGATCGCCACGAGGGTGAGGTTCCTGATCATGTGGACAGCACTGCGGGGCATGCATTGGGCGACTCCTGAAAGGGTCTCTACCGGCGCCGAGCCGAGGCGAGAGCAGCAGCGACAGCACAGTCAGGGTGAGCGACGGCAGGAACCAACCGGTCGCGCGCAGCCCGTACTCGTAGTTACCGAGCGCGGTTCCGGTGCCGACCTCCCGAAAGGGAAGCGCCGGGCCTACCGGCTGGCGGTAGGCCCGGCGTCGTCACCCGTCAGCGGCCCTGCAGGCGCTTCACGTTGTCGCCGAAGGTCCAGCCCTTCGACCCGTCCCAGTTCGCCGACCAGGTCATCAGGCCTTTCAGGCCGGGCACGGAGTTCCAGGCCTGCGTGACCAGTGACGTCGACATGTAGCCGCCGCCCGCCCCGGTCTGCGCCGGCAGGCCCGGGACCTGCTTGTCGTACGGCACCCGGATGGTGGTGCCCTGAATGGTGAGCCCGTTGTTCAGGCACTGCGTCTGCACCGTGAAGCCCTGCACGGTGCCCGCCGGGTACGAGTCGCCGGCGCAGCCGTACATGCTGCCGTTGTAGTACTGCATGTTCAGCCACCAGAGCCGGCCGTTGTCCACGTACTTCTTGATGATCGGCAGGTACGAGCCCCAGATCGAGCCGTAGACCACGCTGCCGCCGGTGACGTAGGCCGTCTCGGGTGCCATGGTCAGGCCGAAGTTCGACGGCATCCGGGCCAACACGCCGTCGATGATCCGGATGAGGTTGGCCTGCGACGTGGACAGGGTGTTGATGTTGCCGCTGCCGGTCAGGCCGGTCTCGATGTCGATGTCGATGCCGTCGAAGTGGTACGCCGTCAGGATCGGCACGATCGTCGCGATGAACCGGTCGGCGACAGCGGCGGAACTCAGGTCGATGCCCGCCGCGGCTCCGCCGATTGACATCAGGATGGTGGCGCCGGCCGCTTTGGCCTGGCACATTTCGGCCGGGGTGGCCACCTTCACGCCGGCGTCCATGCCGTTCTCCCAGAGGACCGTGCCGTCCGAGCGGATGACCGGGAACGCCGCGTTGATCACGTTGTAGCCGTGCTGGTTGAGCCGGCTGTCGGTGATCGGGATCCAGCCGAGGCCGGGATGTACGCCGTTGGAGGCCCCGTCCCAGTTCTCCCAGTAGCCCTGCAACACCTTGCCGGTGGGCCGCGACTTCACGGCGCAGGTCCCACCGGTTGGCGGCGGCGTGGTGGGGGGAGGTGTGGTCGGTGGTGGCGTGGTGGGCGGCGGGGTTGTGGGTGGTGGTGTGGTGGGCGGCGGCGTGGTTCCCGAGCACGCGCCGAGGTCACGCCAGAGCGATGGGGTCGAGGCAGGGTTCCAGCCGGCGCCGGGGTGCGCGGTGTGGGTGACCAGTGCCTGGTAGAGCCGGCCGCTGTAGGTGACCTGGGCGCCCGCCTGGTAGGTGGGGCCCTCGGTCCAGGTGGGGGCGGTGCAGGCGACCATCGGGACGGCGTTGGCCGAGGGCACGGCCGCCATGCTGCTGGGGACGAAGGCGACGGCGGCCGTGACGGTCATCGCCGCCCCGGCTACCACTGCGAAAATCCGACGGCTTCTCATGGCTCACTCCCCAGGCTTCGGCGACCCGCGACCTCCACATATTGACGTTCGTGACGTTTAATATCAAGGGTTGTTTACAGATTCCGGGAAGTTGGGGAGTGGCCGGGTCGGACAGCGGCGGCGAACCCAGGGACGCCCGTTTTCAGCTCGCGGGGGAAGGCTTCTCGGGCGGCTGGTGGGCGGCGCGGCGGGCGTCGGCGACAGCGACACCGAGCAGCACGAACGCGGCCACGACGGAGGCGGTCAGCGGCGGGGCGTGATGCAGCGGCCCGGCAGCCGCCGCCAGTGCGGCAATGGCGACGACCCGGCGGATCGACAGCCGGTTGAACACGATCCGTTCCAGCCGGATGCGGCCGTAGAGGAACAGGGCCGGACCGCCGAGGATCATCGCGAGCCAGACTGGTTCCGGCCGGTCCGCAGGGTGTTCGAGGACGATCTCGTAGCCCACGGCGGTGGTGACGATGCCAACGACCATGACGACATGGGCGATGCCGGTGGCGCGGCCGGCAGCAAGCCGGTCCCGGGCGGCGGCGACCGCCTCGGCGAGGACCTGCCCGGACCGGTAGAAGTAGATCCGCCACAGCAGCACTGTCGACAGGTACGCCACCACCAGCGTCGCCCAGGTGGACGTGGTGGCCGGTAGGTCGGTGAAGGTGATACCCACGGCCAGGACGGTCTCGCCGAGGGCGATCATCAGCAACTGCTGGTAGCGCTCCGGCAGGTGGTGGCCGCTGTCCATGGCCCAGGCGCTGACCGGTGGTCGGGCCCGGCCGTAGACCGGCCATCGCAGTTGAGCGGCCACGATGTCCACGGTAACGGCGATTGCCCAGAGGGCGGCTCTGGCGTTTCCACTGACCAACGCGCCGGCCACCCAGATGCCCGCGCCGGCCGTGCACCACGCCACCGATCTCGCGTAGAGATCGCGGAGGGCGTGCCCGTGCAGGCTGGGCAGCAGGATCAGTGGACGGACGCAGTGCAGGACCACGTAGGGAAGGACGAACGACCAGCCCTTGCCGGTGAACGCATAGGGCAGGGACGAGGCCATGACCAGCAGGCCGAAGGCGCTGGCCAGCACCACCCATTGGATCTTGCGGCGGCGGGGGTCGAACCAGCTGGTGATGTGCGCGGTGGTGATCCACAACCAGATCAACGGCAGGGCGAGCACCAGCAGGTAAGCCAGCGAACGCCACTGCACGACGCGATCGACTGCCGTGGCGTCCCGTGCCACCCGGGTCACCACTCCGGAGAGGGCGAAGACCAGCACCAGGTCGACGAAGAGTTCCAGGAAGTTCGCCTGTCGCACGTCCTCGCGGCGTTCCAGGAGATCCCGTCCGCCACCTCCCGGAAACCCCATGCCGCCCATGCTGGCTCCCGCGGCACTGCCTCGACGTCAGGTCGGCCGTCCATCACACGGTCGAAGCAGGGGTCGGGCTGGCACGGTTTCGTCGGCCGGGACCGGGTACGTCACCGGTGTAACCCAGCCACCACCGGCCACCTCCGACGACCCGTCAATCTTCGCCGACCTGGTAACTCGCGCCGCCGCCACGGCGGGGTAGGTCCGGCCGGCGCTGTGGTAGCACACGGCGGAGAAGAGGAATACCCGAACGCGGGGCGGCACCCCGAAAACGCGGAAGCTGGTCCTCAGCCCACCTAGCCTGCTGAAGACGACACGATCCTGGCGAAGGAGTGATTGATGCAACGGCGCCCGAGCCCGGTACGACCGCCGGGAGAGTCGACGAGCCTGTGGCACCAGGGGTTGTCGCTCGGCTCCAAAGCCCTTCAGGAGACGACGCCGCTGAAGGGCTTCGATGCCTACGTTGTCGGGTTCCACCCCGCCAAGGACGACCCGTCGATGCAGATGGAGGCGCATCACTACTGCCGTCAGGTCAACGACGACTTCCTGCAGTGCGTGCTGTTCGACGGCAATACCGCCGAGGCCAACCTCATCGGCGTCGAGTACATCGTCTCCGAACGGTTGTACGGGACGCTGCCCGAGGGCGAGGGCAGGTACTGGCACCCGCACAACTTCGAGGTGCTCGGCGGCTCGCTGATCGCCCCGGGCCTGCCGGAGCCCGCCGAGCGGGCGCTGATGGCGATGTTGATGAACAGCTACGGCAAGACCTGGCACACCTGGCACACCGGTCGCCTCGACACCGGCCCAGGGGACACGCTGCCGTTGGGCGAGCCGATGCTGATGTGGTCGTTCAACCGCGATGGGCAGTGTGATCCGGCCCTGGAGCAGCACCGCAATCAGGCCATGGACGTTGACCGCGCCAAGAAGCGCGCCTCCCGGTCTGAGCTGGTTGAGCACGCACATCCCCAGGACGGGGTGGCGCTGCTCGACGACGCATTCCCGGACAGCACCCCGCTCCCCGGCGCGGTGGACCGGAGCACCGGACGGTAGTCCACTGCTCGACCTGTTCGCGTCCGCAACGCCCGACAAACCGCCTGGCAGGTGCCGGCTGAGGCAGTTTGCGCTCCCAACCGACGGGAAGGCGATGGGCGACGGGGGCGCGGAGCCGCCTGCGCCACGACACCACGGGGAGGGTGACATGGGTGACCGGGATAAGCTGCACGATCTTCGCCAACAGGCCCACGACGCGGGCATCGAGGGTAACTCCAAGATGACCGAGGACCAGTTGCGTGATGCCCTGCGCAAGGTCGGCAAGGGCGAGCGGCCCCAGATGGCCAAACACGACGCCAAGCGATGACGAATGCGGCGGTGCCGGCACCCTCTCGGGTGCCGGCACCGCACGCGTTCGCAGCATGCTGGCTGGTTGGTAGGTCCCGGCGGGTCGGCGCGGCTACGAGTCGATGGTCACCCTTCGGCGGAGGCCGCCTGTTCCGCGTGACGTGCTGTCTGCCGAACCTGCCGATTCGCCTCGTCCGCCGAGCAGCCGGTTGCCCTGAGCAGATCACTGGCCGTCACCCGGATTTGCGTGGCGGTGGTGACACCGAAGTTCTGCAAACCGGTGGCCATGGCCCGGCCGGCTTCGTCCGCGGCTTGCAGGGCATGGCGTCGAGTGCGCTCGTGGGGCTTGTCGGCCCGTGTCTCCCGGTGCAACTGGCGAATGGCCTCGGCCAGGGCGGCGACGGCGTCGGGAAGGTGGCCGGGCAGCTTTTCCTGATACTGGATCATCGTGGCTGACCGTCGGGCCAGCGCTCTGCTGTCGTCGATGACCCGAACCAGGTAGTTGACACCTCGGTCGTAGTGTTCGACGTGGCGCCGCCAGTGCCACCGGGCCGGTGCGACAGTCACCACCTCTTCGGCGCCGCTGAGGGCTTCGCGGAGTCGTTCCACATCCGGTCCCATGGCGCGGAGTCCGTTCAGTGCCTGTCTCGCGCGGTTCCGGTCGCTGGTGCGCATCGCCGTCTCGATGTCACACAGGTATGCGGCAAGCGCGTCGAAGGCCGGCGCGGCCGCGCGGTGCATGACGCGCATGGGGTTCAGGGGTAGCAGCAACGCCACCACGACCAGGCCCACCACGCTGCCGGTGACTGCGTCGACGACCCGGGGTAGTTCCAGATTCCGTTGGCTGGAGGAGAGCGTGGCGATCAGCACGGCCGTACCGCCCACCTGACTGACCACGGTGCCGCCTCGGCCCACGAGGCCGAGGGCGATGGCGATGGCGAAGGCGACGATGATGCCTGTCTGCCATGCTCCGGTGCCGATGAGCCGGACCAGTCCGTCGCCGATGGCGATGCCGAGCCCCACTCCGACAAGCAGTTCGACGGTGCGCCTTGTCCGCTGGCCGATCGCCGCCGCGATGGTGCCCACCGCCGCTGTCGGTGCGAAGACGGGGTTCGGATTACCCAACAGGTCGTGCGCCAGCCACCAGGCGAGTGCCGCCGCGAGTCCTGCCTGCACCGCGATCAGCCCGATGATCTCCATTTGGCGCCGCCGCAGCCGCCCCACCCGACTTCCCCGACGTCGGGTACCGGCGGTCAGGCTCCGGATGCGGCCACCCACCGCGTCGAGCGGTGCCTGATCACCGGATTCGGATCGGGAAGCGGCCACGTGGCGGACTACCCGTCACGCCGTCTCTCGAACCAGGCCACCGGCCGTCGGGAGGTGCTGCACTCACCGCCGGCGATCAGGGGGTGGGCATGCCACCGGTCGCACTGAGCGTCTCCCCGATGACGTAACTGGCCTCCTGGCTGGCGAGGAACACGAATGCCGGGGCCATTTCCGCCGGCTGCGCGGGACGTCCCAGTGGGGTCTGTGCACCGAACTGCTTCAGCGCGGAGGCCGGTTGACCACCGACGACCTGCAGTGGAGTCCACACCGGACCGGGTGCCACGGCATTGACCCGGATGCCCTTCGGTGCGACCTGTCGGGCCAGGGATTTCGTGAAGGTGTTGATGGCCGACTTCGCTGCGGCGTAGTCCAGCAGGATGGGTGCCGGCTCGTACGCCTCGACCGAGGTGGTGTTGATGATGGCACTACCGGCCGGCATCTGCGGCACCGCCGCCCGGCAGAGCCAGAACAGAGAGTAGACGTCCGTCTTGAACGTCTCGTCGAACTGCTCGGTGGTGAGGTCCGCGATGTCCGGGACCTCCTGTTGCTTGCCCGCGATGTTGGCCAGCACGTCCACCCCGCCGAACTCCCGTCGCGCCGTCTCGATCAGTTCGGTGCAGTACGCCTCGTCGGTGACGTCGCCCGGCATGGTCACCGCCCGCTGCCCGGCGTCCTCGATCAGCTGGACCACCTGCTGAGCGTCCGGTTCCTCCTCAGGTAGGTAGGAAAGGACGACGTCGGCGCCCTCGCGGGCGAAGGCGATGGCCACGGCTCGACCGATGCCGCTGTCGGCACCGGTGACCACGGCCTTGCGCCCGGTCAGCCGGCCGGTGCCCCGGTAGCTGTGCTCACCGGCGTCCGGCTGCGGCCCCATCTGCTGTTGCAGGCCCGGCCCCGGCTGCTGTTGGCTGAACTCCGGCCCGGACTTGGGGTACTGGGTGGTCGGGTCGCGCATGACGTATTGATCGGGCATGTGTGCCGCCTCTCGGGTCATCGGCGTCCGAGTCCGCCGATTACCCGGGCGGTAGTCCGCCAACCATTCGCCGTTCGACCACCGCGGTCCAGAATTCCGTCACCTCGGCGGCGGCCTCGTCGTCGAGCTGGATGCCGGTGCGATGCGCGATCTCGACGAAGCGGGGCGGCAGCTCGGCGGTCTACGACCGGCGACAATACGGTCGGTATTCTGCACCGGTCATCCGACAACCTTCCCCTGCGTGTTCGTTCTCGGTGACCTGAGCGCCCAGGGATGCGGCCATTGAGAGGACCCGGCGATGAGCCTGTCGTTCCCGTTGCACCAGAATCCGAGCCCAGCGAGCGCGCAGCGGCGAGCCGAAATCATGGCGAATCCGGGGTTCGGCACGTACTTCACCGACCACATGGCACGGGCGGTGTGGAGACCGGACGGCGGCTGGCAGGACTCCGAGATCATCCCCTTCGGTCCGATCCTGATGCACCCGGCGGCGGCCGTACTGCACTACGCCCAGGAGATCTTCGAGGGGATGAAGGCGTACCGGCACGACGACGGCTCGATCTGGTCGTTCCGGCCGCAGGCCAACGGCGAGCGCTTCGCCCGGTCCGCCCGGCGGCTGGCACTGCCCGAACTGCCGGTGCCGGACTTCATGGCCTCGGTCGAGGGGCTGGTCCGCGCCGATCAGGTGTGGGTGCCGGACGAGGACGAATACAGCGTCTACCTGCGGCCGTTCATGTTCGCGTCCGAGCCGTTCCTGGGGGTCCGCCCGGCGAAGGAGATCACCTACATGGTGATCGCCTGCCCAGTCGGCGCGTACTTCTCCGGTGGCGTCAAGCCGGTCTCCATCTGGCTGTCCACCGAGTACACCCGGGCGGCGCGGGGCGGCACGGGCGAGGCGAAGTGCGGCGGCAACTACGCCTCCAGCCTGGCGCCGATGGTCGAGGCCGCCGAGCACGGCTGTGAGCAGGTCTGTTTCCTGGACGCCGCCGAGGGCCGTTACGTGGAGGAACTCGGCGGAATGAACGTCTACTTCATCACGGCGGACGGCCGGATCATCACCCCGGAACTCGGCACGATCCTCGAGGGCGTCACCCGGGGGTCGATCCTCATCCTGGCCAAGGATCTCGGCCTGGAGGTCGAGGAGCGCCCGGTGGAGATCCGGGAATGGCAGGAGGGCGTGGCCTCCGGCGCGATCACCGAGGTCTTCGCGTGTGGCACCGGCGCGGTGGTCACGCCGGTCGGGCGCCTGGTCTGGGAGGGCGGCGAGGTGACGGCCCCGAAGGCCGGCGCCGAGGACTCGGTGACCATGCGGCTGCGCCGCCATCTGCTCGACATCCAGTACGGCCGGGCCGCCGACCCGTACGGCTGGATGACCCGCCTCGTGTGACGAGGACCGTCCAGCCGCGCGGCTGCCGGTGGTGGTACCACGGGCGCCGGCGGCGTCACGGCGTGCGGTAGTCGCCGCTGAGCCGGCCGAGCTTCATGGCCAGGTGCAGGCACAGCCGTTCGTTACCGTCCTTGAGGTCGGTCCCGGCGAGCTGTTCCACCCGTTGCAGCCGGTAGTAGAGGGTCGTCCGGTGCAGTCGGAGCTTCTCGGCGGTCGCGTGCGCGTTGCCCGCCAGGTCGAGGTAGGCCTCCAGGGTCTCCAGCAGCACCTGGTGAGCGTCGTCGCGCAGCAGCCGCTCCAGCCCGGGATGGACACCGGCGACGTCGAGGTGCTGGCTGTCCAGCTGGGACAGCACCCGGTAGATGCCGAGGCCGGCCCAGGAGACGACCCCGCCCAGCGCGGGCAGTTGCGTGCCGACCCGGGCGGCCTGCGCGGCCTCCTGGTAGGACTCCACCGCGCTGGACAGCCCGGCGCGGGGCTGGCCGATCCCGGTTACCGTCCGGTCCACCGAGGCCAGGCCCCGGGTCGCGGTGCCCAGCGCGTCGTTGAGGTGCCCGGCGGAGGCTTCCGGCGAGGGCCGGCCGGCGACCCGGTCGCCGCAGACCAGCAGTACGCCGTGGTCGTGCCAGACCAGGTGCAGCGTCTCCCGTACGCCGATCCACCGGCGGGTGGTGACCAGGGCCTGTTCCAGGGCGATCCGGGCCACCTCGTCGGGCTGCCGCCCGGCGGCCGGCACGAGCTGGGCGACGAGCGCGACCGTCGATCCGTCGGCGACCACCACGCCCTCCTCCAACAGCGCCCGCGCCGCGTGCTCGCGCGCCTGCCGGCTCTCCACCAGCAGGGTGCGGGTGGCCTCGGTCTCCCGCTGTGAGGCGAGCTCACCGAGCAGGTTCTCCCGGTACAGGGCCAGCGACAGGTCGGTGAAGGGGCCGGTCGCGGTCGCGATGTCGGCGTCGGTCATCGAACCGTCCGCGTCGATGAACCAGACGAACCCGAGCAGCAGGTCGTCGTGCCGGATCGGCACGCAGACCCTCGCCAGCAGGTCCAGCTCGGCGCACGCGGGAGTGCGGACCGGCGCGTGCGCCGTGAGCACCCCCATGCCCCGGAACCAGGCGATCACCTCCGGCGTCGTCTGCCGGCGCAGGATCGACGTCCGGCGGACGTCGTCCATCGGGCCGTCGTGCTCGCTGTAGGCGACCACTCGCTGTCGCCGGTCCTCGATGAGGGCGGGGCGCCCCACCCGGGCGGCGACGGCGTCGACGATTCGCTGGAGCTCACCGTGCATGTAACTCCCCAGGTTGCGCTGCGTGACAGGGATCGCGCGACCGCCAGTCCTTACCCTCCGGTGCGGGTGGGTCATCGCGCAAGGTCCACTGTCGAAGTCACGACAAAAAGACGGGCGGCGTCGCGACTGTTCCGGCATCTGTCCGAAGACCGGGGGCGACAGACGTTCCTAGGGTTCCGGTACGGATCGCACCAGCGCCGCCGCGCACGGTCCGGGCGGGATGACGGGCGGCGCCGGTGGGGAGGGGATTGCCGAGTGGGAACTGGTAGGCCCTGGCGGGGCGTGCTGGTCGCCATCACCACGCCGTTTCGCGCCGACCTGTCGGTCGACTTCGACAAGCTCCAGGAACACGTCAGTTGGCTCGCCGCCGAGGGGTGCCACGGGGTCGCGCCCTGCGCGTCGATGGGGGAGTACCGGGCCCTCTCCGACGACGAGCGGGCCGCCGTGGTGAGGGCGACGGTGCAGGCCGCGCCGTCCGGCTGCGCGGTGCTGCCCGGCGTCGGCGGCTACGGCAGCAGGCAGGCCCGCCGGTGGGCGGAGCAGGCCGCCGAGGCCGGCGCCAACGGCGTGCTCGCACGGCCACCCGACTGGCCCGCCGCCCGCGCCGCAGACGTGGTCGCCCACTACCGGGAGGTGGCGGCGGTCGGCCTGCCGGTGGTCGCCCACAACGACCCGTACGACTACCGGTTGGACCTCACGCCGGACCTGCTGGCGACCGTCGCCGAGATCGACGGGATCGTCGCGGTCAAGGAGGTCACCGGCGACGTACGCAGGTTGCACCGCCTGCGGGACCTCTGCCCGCACGTCGACGTGCTGGTCGGCGCCGACGACGTGGTGCTCGAACTGGTGCTGTGTGGCGCCACCGGATGGGTCGCCACCCTGCCCAACGCGCTACCCCGCCAGGCCGTGCGCCTGTACGAGCTGTGCGTCGCCCGCGACCTGGGCCGGGCGCTGCCGCTCTACTCGGAGCTGCACCCGATCCTCGGCTGGGCCTCCCGGCCGGAAGCCGTGCAGGCCGTCAAGCTCGCCATGGAGTGCACCGGACGGTTCGGTGGGCGGTGCCGCCCACCACGCGGACCCCTGTCCGGGACTGCCACCGACCGGGTGCGCCGGGACGTGCTGCGGGCCCTCGGGGCAACGGCCGATCCGGCTTCCGGGGCCGGCCCTGGCTGATCCGCCGGTGGGCGCCGGTCATTCAGGTGTCGGAAGTCGCCGGCCCACCTGCCGACATCTGCACAGTGACCGGCACCGGCCCGTACTCCTAGATTCGCTGCGCGGCCTGCTGACAGATGTTCCACGGCACCCCCACCGGGACGCCAGCGCCGCGTTCCCTCCGACGAGAGGTGGTTCCGTGCACCGTGCTACCCCCCACCGCACCCGACTGAGGCGGGCCGTGCTGGCCGCAGCCGTGGTGACCACGCTCGTGGCGACCGGCGCGGCGCAGGCCGCCGCGGCACCGGCCAACCCGGCCGGCGGTACCGCGCCGTTCCAGGTCCTCGACCCGCAGGCCTGGCAGAACCCGGACACCATGACCTGGAACGACTACAAGGCCGTGCCCGACAAGAACTGGGCCGACCCGAGCGTGTCCGGCTCGGTCCGCAACTTCAAGATCGCCCTGGTGGCGCTCGACTATCCTGACGAGACGTTCGCGGTCTCCCAGCGGGCCCGCTCGACGGTCTTCGGCAACCCCCAGTCCGTCGCGACCAACATTCCCCGGGCGGACGTGCCGAAGTTCTACCAGGACTTCCTGAACACCCCGAACACCCTCAACAAGGGTCACACCCTGCACGAGTACTGGATGCAGGACTCCAACGGCCGCTACGGCGTCGACCTCACCGGGTTCGGGCCGTACCAGGTGCCGTCCAAGTCCTACCAGTACGGGCTGGACAACGGGTTCAACCCGGGCGCCTGCCCGAGCGGGGACGTGTGCGGCAAGAACATTCGCACCGACGGCCTGGGCGCCTGGCGGGCCGCCGTCGGCGAGGAGGTCGCCAACCAGTACGAACTGGTGTTCATCCTCAGCGCCGGCCAGGACGAGTCGTCGACCTGGCAGGAGTTCGGGCAGATGATCTTCCAGAACAAGGAGGACGTGCCGGACGCCTGGGGCCCGCCGGACCCCAACCTGCCGAACTGGGCGAAGACCCGCTACGTGGACTGGACCTCGTGGAAGGCGGCGGCGACACTGTGGCCGAACGCCGGCGGCGGTTCCTCGACGCAGGGGGAGAGCTCCGGCATGGGCGTCTACGCCCATGAGTTGACCCATCTGCTGGGCATCGGCGACAACTACAACAACCCGTACGGCGAGCCGCTGCGCAGGGCGTACACCGGGATCTGGAGCATGATGTCGCGCGGGTCGTTCAACGGCCCGGGTGGTCCGCACACCCGCTGGCAGATCCCGCCGACCAACGGCGGCTCGATGGGCTCGCTGCACACCGTGCGGGACAAGCTCAAGATCGGCCTGCTCGGTGAGGAGCACGTGCTGCGGCTGTCGCGGGAGTCGCTGGCCTCCTCGGGCCTCGTGGTCGCCCAGGTCACGGCCCGGGCGGTCGACGCCGGCCAGAAGGGCCTGAGCGGCGTGAACATCGCGTTGAACAAAGACCTGTCGCCGACGTGTGGTGTCACCACCGACCCGTTGTGCGACGGTGGCAACTTCAACAACTACACGGTCGAGGTCGTTGACCGGATGGGCGCGGACTCCTTCACCCCGGACAGCGGCGTGCTGGTCAGCAAGACGAAGAACGCCGACAGCGCACCGTTCCAGTGGGTGGTGGACGCCAACCCGCAGGACATCGACATGATCGACTTCTACCGCCCCGACGGCACCCCGCAGAAGATCACCATGGGTGACTACCGGCAGCTCTCCGACGCGCTGTTCCACGCCGGCGCGGACACCGGCAGCCAGTACGAGTACGTCGACGAGGCCAACCGGCTGCACTTCTACATCATCGACCTCAAGCGGGACTCGGCCGGCTCGCTCTCCTACACCGTGGCGGTACGTTCGCTCGACGGCACCGGCGGGCCGAGCACTCACGGCGTGCTGCTCGGCAAGGGCGAGGTGAACGGCGGCGGCAAGCCGACCAACCGCGGGGTGACCTGCTCGTTCGAGTTGACCAACACCGGTTCCTACTCGGCCGGCGGGCAGCAGCACCCGGAGGACGTCAGCGCGTACCTGAAGTCGGACGTCTACCGCCTGTCGGCGGAGGTGGCCGGCAAGGGCTGGCGAACCTGGCTGCCCAACCAGCTCGCCACCGCGCAGTTCGGCAAGGCCACCACGGTCAAGGTCTCGGTGGGTGCCACCGCCGCCGCCGCGAACACCGGTTTCGTGAAGCTCACCGCGACCTCGGAGAGCGACCCGACGAAGACGGTGACCAAGCAGTGCCGGGTCGAGAAGTCCTGACCGACGCCCGAGGTTGACCCCGTTCCTGCCGGGTCCGTGGCGGCCTACCGCCGTGGACCCGGCAGGCGGACGGAAGGAGGATGACGTGCGGCGAAGCATCACGACTCTGCTGCCCCTGCTGCTGGCCGGCGCGACCGGCTGCGGCACCGTCGGCGCCGCCCAGGAGGCGGTCGATCCGACGACCGTCCGGGTCCTGGTTCGCGACATCAACATCCGGGCCGCAGGCGTGGACTGCGCCGGCACCGGTCCGTACCAGCACTTCCACAACCGGGCGCCGTTCCGCGTGCTCGACCCGGACGGAGCGGCACTGGCCAGCGGGCAGCTGCCGGCGGGGACCGCGGTGGCCGCCTTCGCCGAGGATCTGGGGGTCGAGCGCCTGCCCACCTACTGCGAGTTCGCCGTCGGAGTGCGCGTGCCGCAGCGGACCTCCTATCGGCTGGAGGTGGACGGCCGCCCGGCGCTCGACCTGACGCCGGACAGCAGCGAGGGCCCGGCGCTGGTGGCGGTGGTCCCGTCATGAGGCGGGCACTCCTGCCGTTGTTGCTGGCCGCGGCGCTGCTGGGCGGATGCAGCACGCCCGAGCCCGAGCCCGCGCCGGCGCCCGCCGGAGGGGCGGCTGCGCTACCCGGGCCGGTCCCCGCCGACCTGGCGCTGCGCCCGGCGCCCGGCACCGCCCCGGCCGCCCCGGCGTTCACCGGCGCGCTGACCGACGGCACACCGTTCGCCGCCGCCGAGCTGTGGGCGCAGCGTCCCGTCGTGCTCACCTTCTTCAGCTCCTGGTGCACCACCTGCGCCAGCAGCCAGGCCGCGCTCAGCGAGCTGGCCCGCAGCTATCGGGACCGGGTGGTCTTCGTCGGCGTGGCCGGCACGGACCAGGCCGACGAGGTCCAGGACTACCTCCGCGCTCACCGGGTGGAGTACCCGGTCGTCCTGGACGACCAGCAGACGATCTGGCGTTCGTACGCGGTGCGGGAACCCCCGGCCGTCGTGCTGGTGGCCAAGGGTGGCGCCCTGCTCCGCGGCTGGCCGGGTGGGCTGGACGCCCCGACACTCGACCGACGGCTGCGGGAGCTGGTGCTGGCCGACCAGCAGTAGTCCCGTCGCGCAGGCACCTCGGTGCGGCCCGCGTCGAACCACACCCGGTGAAGTTCCTACACGTGCAGATGGTGGTGCAGGCCACCGGCTCGTAGCGTACGCAGCCTCGGACACATCAAGGAGACTGCATGCCTACAGTGGGAACGCGCTGGCGCACGGGCGTGGCCGTACTGTCCGCGACTGTGCTCGCCGCCCTCGGCGCGGCGCCGCAGGCGCTGGCGGCGGACGGCCCGCCGTCGATCGTCGTTCAGGACGGCGTCACCCAGCCGGTGTTCGGCTACGCCGACGCCATCAGGGAACGCCTGTTCATCGACTCCACCTTCGACAGCGACAACGACGGTCTGCGCGACATCATCGCGTTCGACCTGATGCGGCCGGCGGCCACGGCGCAGGGGCTCAAGGCCCCCGTGGTGATGGACGCCAGCCCCTACTACTCGACGGTCTGCCGGGGCAACGAGTCCGAATGCAAGGCGGACCTCGACGGCGACGGGCTGCTCGACAAGTGGCCGCTGTTCTACGACAACTACTTCGTGCCGCGCGGCTACGCGGTCATCCTGCTGGACATGGTCGGCACCAACAACTCCACCGGCTGCCCGACCACAAACGCCAACCAGGACAACCTGAGCGCCAAGCAGGCCATCAACTGGCTCAACGGCCGGGCCACCGCCCGCAACGCCGCCGGTGAGGTCGTCAAGGCGGACTGGCACAACGGCAGGACGGGGATGATCGGCAAGTCGTACGACGGCTCGCTGGCCATGGCCACGGCGGTGACCGGCGTGAAGGGCCTGACCACTGTCGTGCCCATCAGCGGACCGACCGAGTACTACGACTACGTGCGCAGCAACGGCGTGGTCACCCGTGGCAACAGCTACGTGGCATCGCTGGCCAACACGGTCACCAACCCCGAGCGCCGGGAGTACTGCAAGCCGGTGCGCGACGCGATAGGCGCCGCCGACGGCGACGAGCACGGCGACTACACGGCCTTCTGGAACGAGCGCAGCTACGTCAAGAAGGTCCCCAACGTCACCGCCAGCGTGCTGCTCTACCACGGCCTCAACGACGACAACGTCCGGCCGGACCACTTCAGCAAGTTCTGGTACGCCCTGGCGGAGAACAACGTGCCGCGCAAGCTGTGGCTGTCGCAGGAGGGCCACGTCGACCCGTTCGACTCGCGCCGCGCGGTGTGGGTGTCGACGCTGCACCGGTGGTTCGACTTCTGGCTGCAGAACGTCGCCAACGGCATCATGGACGAGCCGCGGGTGGACCTGGAGCGGTCCGCCGACGTGTGGGAGACCCACGCCGACTGGCCGATCCCCGGCCAGGCGGACACGGAGGTGTTCCTGCAGCCCGGCACCACCGGCGCGGGCGGTCTCGGGCTGGTGCCCACCGCGAAGCCGGCGACCGGGGCGTTCCAGGACAGCCGCACGCAGAGCCAGAACACCATGATCCTCAACCCGGACGTGGTGCAGCCCAACCGGCTGGCCTTCCTCTCCGCGCCACTCTCCGCGCCGCTGCACATCTCCGGCACACCCACCGTGCAACTGCGGGCCTCCGCCGACCAGACCGACACCAACCTCGGGGCGATCCTGGTCGACTACGGCACCGACGAGCGGGTCGCGCACCGGGCCTCGGGCGAGGGGATCATCACCCTGACCGCTGAGGACTGCTGGGGCCAGAGCAGCCCGACCGACGACGGCTGCTACAAGCAGACCACGAAGCGGGTGGCCACTGCCGACTACGAGCTGGTCACCAAGGGCATCATGGACGCCCAGAACCGGCAGTCGATCCGCGTCGCCGTGCCGCTGGTGCAGGGGGAGTCGTACAACTTCAGCTTCCCGCTGCTGCCGGAGGACTATGTCTTCAAGCCCGGCCACCGGATCGGCGTGATTATCGTGGCCAGCTACCCGCAGTACTCCAGCCAGGCGGACACCACCGCCGCGAACCTGCAGGTCGCGCTGAAGAGCAGCAACATCGTCCTACCCGTGGTCGGCGGTACCGCCGCCGCGCACGCCGCCGGTCTCTGACCGGCTGACCGGCGGGCCGCCACGAGCGGCTCGTCACCGGGACGGCCCGGCGATCAACCCTCCGCGGAGGGCCGACGATCGTCGGGCCGTCCCGCTGCCGACACCTGGCCAACCTCGCCGGGGAAGCCACCACCAGTGGCGACGCTGCGCGAACGAGGTCTCGTTGAACCCATGCGGGGCGTCGGCACCGTGGTCGCCGCCGCTGGTGCGGGTAGAGCACCCGACCCCGACCGCGAGCAGGTGGTCGCCGCCGCCGTGGCCATCGCAGACGCCGAAGGGCTGCACGGCCTGTCGATGCGCCGGCTCGCCGGCCAGCTCGGCATTCCGACGATGGCGATCTACCGGTACGTGGCCGACCGGGAAGAGCTGGTGCTGTTCATGATCGACAAGGTCATGGCCGACAACCCGCCCCCGGCCCTCACCCCGGACCACGACGGCTGGCGGGTCTGCCTGGAGGCCTTCGCCCAGTTGCAGTGGGCGATGTACCGTCGGCACACCTGGCTGGCCCAGGCACTCTCCTTCACCCGGCCACTGCCGGCCCCGCACGCCATGGCCCACACCGAGTGGGCGATGCGGGCCCTGGACGGGCGCGGGCTCGACCTGAACGCACAGTTCACGGCGGCGGTGACGGTGGCCAACTACGTGCGCGGCACGGCGGTGAACCTGGCCGAGGAGGCGCAGGCCGAGCAGGACAGCGGCCTGACCGACACCCAGTGGATGGCGGCCCACGGAGAACGGATCGGTGCGGTCCTGGCCGACGGGCGGCTCCCGCTGATGGCCCGCTTCATCAGCGCCGACGACATGGTCTGGAGCCTGGACACGCTCTTCGAGTTCGGCCTCCAGCGCCTCCTCGACGGCCTCGCCCCGCTCCTGCGATGACGGAATCCGCCTCGCGCGCGGCCACGACGACCACCGGCACCGCGGGCTCAGCCTCGCCGCGAGAGTGCTGGCCCTTGACCGCGCCGGCAGCAACGGAAAACCGCCACCGCCGGCGCGGCCCGACGTCAGAGCCGGGAGGTGAAGGTGGCCAGGAAGCGGTGCGGGGTGACGACGCCGGCGTTGTCAAAGCAGATGACGTCGACGTCGGCGTTTGTGGTGTAGGTCCAGGGTTGGGTGAGGTGGCAGTAGTTGCTACCCGCGCCCTGCGCCACCACCTGGACGTGCGTCTCCTTGAGGCCGACCTGCGGGAAGGTCGCCAGGTAGCGGCCGGCGGGCGCCAGCGGTGCCACCGTGTTCGCACCGACGCCGAGCACCGAGTTGTCGTTGGTCGGCCCGCCGACGGCGGTACCCAGGTAACCGAAGTACGAGGGCGGGCCGAGGGAGCCGATCACCGGCCGCCGACGGTGGTACGAGAGGACGAAGTCGGTGTTGATGAACGCGCCGGCCTGGTCGTAGCAGAAGACGTACACCTGCACACCGGTGCCGACCGCGCTCCAGGAGTTGACCTTGCAGCGGCGGGGACCGGCGTTCGGCTGCACTGCGGTGACCTGCACGTTGCCGGCGAGCAGCCCGGCCAATCCCACCCCGGGCAGCCGCACCAGGTACTGCCCGACGCCCACCGGCCCGGCAGTGTTCACCACGCCGGTGGAGTTGTACGACTGCGCCACCAGGCCGCTGCTCCACTGCACGTACGCGTGGGCGGTAGCGGCCGGCAGCACGCCCGAGCTGGTCGTCCAGAGCACTGTGAACGGAGTGTCATCGCGCGTGCCGCCCGGCTTGTGGCACTGCACGTCCACGATCTCGTCGGCGCCCGACTGGAACCAGCGGACCACCTCGCAGTAGTGACCGGTCCGGTTCACCGGGGTCACGTGCGGCACACCCCGTGAGCTGGCACCTATCTGCGGGAATCGGACCTGGAACCGGCCGGGCGCGAGCTTGATGCCGTCGGCCCAGGCGGCCGGGAACGCGGTCTTCCAGCTACCCCATTGCCGGCTGGTGTCCAGCACGGTCCAGGCCGGCACTGTGGGGTCCTTGACGTACGCGAAGCCCCAGCGGTCGGCGGTGGCCGCCGCGGCCGGCGCCGGCGGCGCGAGCGCGCCGGCGGCCAGGACGGCGGCCAGTGCTGTGGTGACGAACGATCGGAGACGCATCTGTTCCTCCAGTCGACGGGAACATGTCGGAGAGGAGTGTGCGCGTAGTGATCCGATGGTCACAGTCGGCTACATCGTGCTCTGGTGTCGGCTGTCCGCTACCCGTGACCGAACTTCTGAGCAGTGCCTCGACATCGGCGCGCCTCGGGTCTGCTGCGCCGGCGTTCTTCGGGTATCGACTCGACGACCTGCCCGGCGTGGTACCAATACCCAGAAAGGCGAAGCCGGCAGGAATGGGCGGCCCATGTCGACAAGGGCAGCAGCGCTGCTTCGAAAGCCTGGGCAACCGCAACGACCGAGCCTTCTGGAACTCTTCTTCGACCTGGTCTTTATCTTTGCCCTCAACCGGGTTTCGCAGCGGCTGGTCGAGGAGCTCACCGAGCAGCGAGTCGTCCTCATCGAGGCTGGCGAGACGCTGTTGTTGCTGCTGGCCTTCATGGTGCTGTGGTTCGTCACGGCGTGGGTCACCGACCTCTATGATCCGCAGCGGCCGCAGCTTCAGGTGCTGGTCTACACCGCCATGCTCGGGGCGCTGGTGATGGCAGTCGCGGTGCCGCAGGCGTTCGGGGACAGAAGTCTGGCCTTCGCCGGCGCGTACGTCGCCGTCCACATCGTTCGTGGGCTGGTCATCGTGCCGATACTGCGTGGCCACGAAGCCCAGCGCCGAGCGGCTGGAGTGTTCTTCTGGTTCACGTTGTCGGCCGTGCCCTGGATCGCCGGCGCGATCGTGACGGATTGGGCCCGCAGCCTGTTGTGGACGCTCGCGATCGCCATCGACGGCGCGGCACTGCTGCTGTTCTACCCCGCGCCGTGGTCCCGCCCCACCCAACGGCGGTGGCCCGTCCTGGCCGAATACCTGTCTGAGCGCTACCGACAATTCTTCATCATTGCGCTGGGCGAACTGATTCTGACGACCGGCTCGGCCTACAGCGACACATCGTTCCGGCAGGGCGGAGCCGCGGCGGCCTTCGCGGTTTCATTCATCACCACTGTGCTGCTGTTTCGCGTCTACGTCTTCAGGGCGGGTCAGTTGTTGCCCGAAGCCATCAGAGCCGCCGCTGAGCCGGCGCACCTCATCCGGGAGGCTTTCCTCGCGCACGTACTCATGGTTGCCGGGATTGTCGCCGTTGCCGTCGGATACGAAATCGTGATCGAACATCCGTTCGGGCACACCAACGCCGCGTGGATCCTCGTTGTCCTCGGCGGACCGATGCTTTTCCTGATCGGGCGAGCCTTGGTGGAACATGCCGTATTCGCCAGGGTGTCCCACTCCCGGATCATCGGCGCTCTGGCGCTTGCCGGCGCCTCGCCGTTCATGATCCTTCTGCCGCCGCTGGCCGTGGCCGTCACCGCCGTCATCGTCCTCGGCGGCATCGCCGCTTCCGACGCCGCCCACGCCAGGGGAAGACCGCCCGAACGGCCGCACCCGGCCAACTCCAGGCAGTGAGCGGCGGACGCGCCCTAGTTTCGAGGAAGCACGGTGATGGCCACGACGGCGCTGTTGACGACGGTGGCCGTCACGGTGCGGGTCACGGCCGCCGCCGCGGCGTCGGCACCCCAGTTGCCCCGCTCGAGTTCCCTGGCTCGGCTGATCACCGGTGACGTCCACGGGATCTCGCGGTGGAACTGCGGGAGGGTTCCGCTCGCCGAGAGCAACGCCGCGAGCGCCGCGACACGGGCCTGCGGCTCCGCGCCGTCCACGAGGACCCGACGAACGTCGGCGAGCAGGCGGGCCCGTCGTTCGGTCCTGCCCTCCCGCAGGGCCGTCGTCCGGAACAGGCCGAGCACCTTACGGGGCTCCTGGTCGATGTCGCCTCGCGCGATGAGCCGCTTCAACACCGGCTTGCGCAGGGCGGGACCGATCGCGGCCAGGGCCGTCTGCACCCCCCTCGGTTTCTCGGCGAGGTAGTCCCACGCCGGGCGCAGGAGACCATCCGATGGTGGGTGACCCGACACGCTCCTGAGCCGCTCCCGGTCCGTCGTGGTCAGGTGATCGCCGAGGGCGAGGTCTGCGAGGACGGCGCCGCCGAGGACGTAGAAGAGGGTGTTCTCTCCCGCGATGGTCCCGGACCGGGGTTGGAACAGGAGCAGCAGGAGATCTTCCACCAGGGTCGGCGCGTCCGACCGGGCTTCGGTGGTCATCGGCGGGGCTCCCAGCGGAAGAGTCGGCTGGCCAGGGCGACGGCGACGACGACCCAGCCGAGCGTGGGCGCGAGCAGGAGCAGGGAGTCGGTCACGGCGACGCCGCCGTTCCAGGCGTTCATGGTCAGTTCGGTGGCCGCGCCACCGGGCAGCAGCCGCTTGAGCCAGGCGAGGTTCTCGGTGCCGGAGATTCCCACCCAGCTGGCCATGGCGATCACGCCGAGGGTAACGGGCAGGGTGGTGACCTGGGCGTGTTCGGGAGAGTTGGTCAGCCCGGCCGTGGCCAGCGCCAGGCCGATCATCATGGCCACGGTCGCGAGGACCGCCACCACCAGGAGGGCTACGTTCGCCGGTCCGCCGGCGACCACGGCCAGGGCGGTCAGGATCGCGGTCACCTGCACCACGGCGAGAAGAAGTACGGGCAGCAGCAGGCCGGCGAGGATGCCGGCGTCGCTTTCGGCGGTGGAGCGCAGCCGCTTGAGGAAGAGATTCTGCCGCCGGGACGCCAGGGTGGTGACGGCCGTGGCGTAGAGCCCGAACGCGGCCACCGTGAACACGACGATCGCGGCGATGTAGCCGAGGCTCCCGATGGCGGCGTAGGTCTCGTGCTGACGGACGAAGAACGCACAGACCGCGACCGGGATGATGAGGCTGGTGATCAGCACCAGCCGGTTGCGGAAGATCTGGATGAGTTCGCTGGACGCGATGGACAACACGGTGAGGCTCCTCGCGGAAGATAGAATCAACTGTTGATGGCGCGGAACACGTCGTCGAGCCGGGTCGGCCCTGCCGCCAGGTCCCGCAGTTCCACGGCGTGGTCCTGCGCCCAGCCGAGCAGGACGTGCAGGTCCTTCTGCAGCTCGAAGGTCTCGACCGTGACCTTTCCGTCCGCGTCGACGGCGGCCCGCACCGGCAGCGCCGGCGCCGGTGCCGGGAGCGAGAAGCGGATGACCGCGGGCAGGGTGCGGGTCAGCTCGGAGACGGTGCCTTCCCGGTGGAAGGCGCCCTCGTGCATCAGCCCGATCCGGTCCGCGCGCTGTTGTGCCTCCTCCAGGTAGTGCGTGGTGAGGACGATGGTCGCGCCGTTCTCCCGGAGCCGGTCCACCGTCGTCCAGACGGCGTCGCGGGACTGAATGTCGAGGCCGGTGGTCGGCTCGTCCAGGAAGATCAGCTCCGGGGTGCCGTAGACCGCGGTGGCGAAGTCCAGCCGCCGCTTCTCCCCGCCGGACAGCTGCGACACCTTGCGGCCGGCTCGGCCGGTGAGGTCGACAAGGTCGAGCACCCGGTCGACGTCGTCGGTGCGCCGGGTGAGCCGACCGACCAGACCGACGGACTCACGGACGGTGAGGTCCGGGGAGAATCCGCTCTCCTGGAGCATGACACCCATTCGGGGACGTACCGCTCGTCGGTCGTCGGGGCTGTGCCCGAAGACGCGTACGGTGCCCGAGGTTGGCCTCCGGTGTCCCTCGACAACCTCCATGGTCGAGGTCTTTCCGGCTCCGTTGGTGCCCAGCAGTGCGTAGAGCTCTCCGGGTCGTACCTCGAAGGAGAGGTCCTTGACGGCGTGGAAGTCGCCGTAGGTGAGGTTCAGTCGTTCGACTTCGATGACGGGTGTGGTGGACATGCACCTATGACAGCGCGGGCGCGGCCGACCCGTCAGTGGCACCACGTCATCACCGCATGTGACGTGGTGTCACTGGTCGTGGCCCCTGGCTGCCGGATACTGAGGTGGTGACCGGGAGATCGCCGCGCTTCACCGAGTCGACGCAGGGAAGACTGCGGCGGCTCAACCTGGCCACGTCACTGCCGCCGGTGGTGTTCGCCGCGGTGGTCCTGCTCTACACCGATGCGCGTACCTGGTGGCACGTCGTCGTCCTGGCGCCGGGGGCCGTGGCGGCCGTGGTGGCCTTCGAACGGTGGACGGCCAACGACCTCGCCCGGGTCGCGCTGCCCTGCCTGGTCGTAGCGGCGGCGGTCTGGCCGCTCGGGGTTCTGGTGACCGGCAGCCCCAACGCCTACTGGGGTGTCTGCGCCGTAGGTTCGCTTGCCCTGCGCGAGGTGCGACGACGCCGGAAGCTGGTGATGGCCGGGCTGTTCACCTACGTCGCCGCCGTCGGCGCGGCACGGCTGCTGGTGCAGCGGGACGACATCGCTCACGTCCTGGTCACCTACGTTCTCATCCCGACCGCCCTCACCGTCATCGTGACGGTCTTCACAGTGGTGGGCGAGCGGTTCTACGACCTCATCCGGGAGCTCGAACAGACCCGGGAACGCGAGGCGGAGCTGGCAGTGGTCCGGGAGCGCGTGCGGTTCGCCAGCGACCTGCACGACATCCAGGGCCACACTCTGCACGTGGTCAAGCTGAAGATCGCCCTGGCCCAGCGACTGCTGCTCCGCGACACCGCTCGGGCGGAGAAGGAGCTGCGGGAGACGTACACGCTGGTCAGCGACACCATCGCACAGACGAAGGAACTCGCCTACGCGCAACGGCGGCTCAACCTCACCGCCGAGATGGAGAACGCGAAGAACCTGTTCGAGGCCGCCGGCATCCGGGTCCGGGTGACCCGGGAGGCCGAAGTCGATGCCCGCGCCAGCGAACTGCTCGGGCAGGTGCTGCGGGAGACGACCACGAACATCCTGCGGCACGCGCAGGCCACCCAGGTGCAGATCACGCTCGCCGCGTCGGGCATCACCATCGTCAACGACGGCGTGACCGCCACCACGGCCCTCGAGCTCAGGGGACTTGCGGCGCTGAGGCAACGGGTGGCGGGGGACGGGGGTGAGCTGACTGTGGAACAGAAGGACGGGCGGTTCCTGACCGCCGCGGTCTTCCCACCCGCTCGGGCCGACGCGGCCCCGACGGTCAGCGGGGAGGACGGCCGATGACCACCATCGTGCTCGCCGACGACGAGGCGCTGCTGCGCACGGCCCTGGCCGCGCTGCTGCCGATGGAGGGCGACATCACCGTTCTCGCCGAGGCGCAGGACGGCCGAACGGCGATCGCCGCCACCCTGCGGCACCGGCCCGACGTGCTGGTCATCGACCTGGAGATGCCGGGCGTGGACGGCCTGGGCGCGGTCGCCGAGATCCGCCGCGAGCGACCGGAGCAGGTGATCCTCATGCTGACCCGGCATGCCCGCCCCGGCGTCCTGCGCAAGGCGCTGAAGCTCGGTGTCCAGGGCTTCGTCAGCAAGTCCGCCGAGCCAGCCCACATCACCTCGGTCATCGCCACCCTGCACTCGGGAAAGCGCTGGATCGACCCGGACGTGTCAGTGCTCGCCGTCACCGAGGACTGCCCCCTCACCGACCGTGAAGCCGACGTCCTGCGGGTCACCGGCGAGGGCTACTCGGTCGCCGACATCGCCGCTCGGCTCCACCTCGCTCCGGGCACCGTCCGCAACTACCTCTCCAACGCGATGCGCAAGACCCAGACCCGGACCCGCCACGAAGCGGCCCGCTACGCCCGCGAACACGACTGGCTGTAGACGCGTCCACAGTCGCGGACCGTGAGTTCCGGCTGCCAAAGGAGGAAGGTCGTCCGCCACGGCGGGCAGGACATCCAGCAGGGCGGCGGCGATCCCGCCTGTCAACCGGGGGACCGTGACAGCGGTATGCAGCACCAGAGCTTCTGATGTCCACAGCACACATGGGGGAGTACCAGTGGATCAGTCGTATGACTCGGTCGCCGCCTGGCGGACCGCCGGCGAGGCCGGTGACGCCGCCGGCGCGGTTGCCGCCCTCAGCCCCGATGTCACAGTGGTCTCGCCGATCACGGAGCAGTTCACGTTCCAGGGCCGCCAGCAGGTACGCACCTTGCTCGAGGTGGCCCTGCCGCGATCGATGACATCACCTACACCGACCAGGTCGCCGAGGGCCGTACCGTGGCGCTCTTCTATGAGGCGCAGGTCGGCGCGGTGCGTCTCCACGAAGCCCAGCGACTGCGCCTGGGCGCCGACGGCCTGATCAGTGACATCACCCTCTACGTCCGACCCTTGCCAGCGCTCACCCTGCTGATGGCTCGCCTCGGGCCCGACCTGGCCCGACGCAACGGGCAGCCGGGCCTGGCCCGGCTGATCCCGCTCGCCAGCGGCGCGATGCACTCGATGGCCGCCACCGGCGAACGGAGAATCATGCCGAGAGTGGCACCCCGGTAGCAGCATCTGACACTCCCGCACCTCGCTCTGCTGGGGGAGTGGAACCCGCCCAGGGCGGGAGGCGTCACGGTGCTGCCTCGGCGAGGGTGCTGGTATGCCCGCTCGCAAAGGCCGTCGCTGGGCGTACGGCGCCTTGGCTTGGTTGATCTTCTTTGTGGTGTCCCACGTGATCCTGGTGTTCTTCCCTGGGCCCGATCCGACCGGTGATGGGCCGTGGGGCATGAGGGCCTACGTGATCTTCAACGTGGTGCTCATCTCGATGTCGGCCATCGGAGCAGCCGTCGTTCTGGCCACAGTCCGCCCGCCGGCTCGACGCCTTCCCCGGTGGCTCCTTCTGACCCCACTGTTGTTCGGCAGCATCCTGCTCGTCATCCGTGGTGTTCCAGGAATGGTCGAGAATCTTCTGATGGTCACCGGTATCCGTCGCGGTGGTGTCGTGGGGGTGGCGGACATCTCGATTGGCGAGTTCTGGACCGGCATCGGAATCAACACCTACTTCTGCGCAGGAGCAGTGCTGCTGGTGGGGACGACCGTTTCCTACGGCCGACGATCAGCCGACCCGTCTCGGTGAGGCGTAGCGGCGCCCGCGCGGGCGATCTCCTGCCGCAACAGAGTCGCCTCGTCGTCGCGGTCGCAGAGCAGCAGCACCTTGAACTCTGGCTGGCCGAACGGGCTCGCCCAGTGATGTACGGCCTGCGACAGGATCCGGAACAGCGTGCGCCGATCCTCGGCACTGCTCGACAGCATCCGGGGCGCGTTCTCGACGACGATGAGATACCCGTCCGCGGGCAACCAGTGCAGATCGCGGAGACAATCGGACAGCGCGTCCCAGTTCCAGCCGAAGTAGCCCGGAAAGAACAGCGCGTCGGAGAACTCGTAGAAGGCGTGGTCCGCGTCCGTCATCCTCGTTCCGTCGAGCCGGGCGACGACGAATCTGCCCGCTGCCGGTAACACTGCCGCCAACTCGACCAGTGCAGTGCGCGAGCAGACCTCGACCTGCTCTGTGGAGCCGCTCCACCAGCTGCTCATCGGACGATGACCAGGCTGGCCATGTCGACGACCGGCCGGTAGCCGAGGGCGGCGTAGATCTTGTTCGACGTCGGGTTGGCCTGGTCGGTGAACAGGCAGACCCGCGCGCCCTCGGCCCGGATTCGGCGGGAAACCTCGGCGACCGCGTTGCTGGCCCAACCGCGCCCGCGCTGGGCCGGCGGTGTGTACACCGGGCCCAAGCGGGCCACCCCGAACGACGGTGGGTTGGCGCCGGTGAGGTGCATCGGTTCCCCGGTCTCGTCGACCCAGAACCACAGCCGTCCGGCGTGGAGCCGACGCAGCACCTCCGCGTGGTCGGGCGCTTCGTGCGCACTCGTACCGCGCGGGCGGCCCGCCTGTTCGTCGGCGTCGCCCACGAACGCGGCGAGCCACTCCGTGACCAGTCCCGCGTCGTCCTCGGTCGCGGCCACCAAGCCGCCAGGCACCGGTGGCGGCCACGTCAGTTCGCCGAGCTCGTGCAGCCGTGTGTGCTGGGAGACCTGGACTTCGCCCCCGCCGAGCCGGGCCAGCGCGGTGGCGCACAGGTCGACCGTGGGCAGGGCCCCGTTGACCGCGAGGACCTCTTCCCCGCGATCGTGTAACGCGTGGGCCAGCGCAACGGCCGCCTCGTCGGGCATGGGCAGCAGGAATGGTGGATAGGGGGCATACGGCGCCGAGCGCATCCCGGCACCGACCACGGTGCCGGAGTCGTCGCTGACCACCAGCCACCAGTTGCGGTCGGGTTGCGGGATCCCCTCGGCCCGCTGCGACAACAGCCGGTGCGCGACGGTGGTCACGACCGTGCTGATGACCGGATCGGTGCCCAGGTAGTCGCCCGCAACGGCCAGGAACTCGCCCGGATCGCTGAGGAACCGCAGCCGCAGTCCGGTTCTCGGGACAATGCTCATCCGCGTACGCTAGCCACCGCCTACCAGATCGACACGGGAATTTTGTGCTGCCGAGGACCTGTAAGCGCCGAAACAACCATGAGGCGGGGCCCACGGTTGGTCCCGGGCGGGCGGGGTACACCGCCGCGAGTGGCGCGGGGGCTGGGTTCACCCGGCTTGGCCACCGAAGGTGCTTCGGAGGGGCCGATGTCGGGTGCGTCAGCGCGGTCAAGCGGGCCCGGGATGTCCGATGACGTGGTGGAGCTGCGGGTACACGGGGCCGCCAGCGCAAGCGCCGCCCAGGTGTTGAACGTGGCGCAGGTCGAGCAGGTCGCGGGCGACCGCAGTGGGGGCTTCTACCGACCCCACCGCCCATGTTCGTGCGGCAGCGGCGAACGGGTGACGGAGGCGTACCACTGGGGTGACCTGCCCGCCGGAAGCGTGGTCCGAACACTGACGCTGGTGTTCCTCCTGCCGTTCATGCTGGCCAACCTTGCGATCTGGATGCGACCGGCGAGCCCTGGCTCCGACGCGATGGTCAGATCTCTGTGCCGGTTGCTGGCGCTCACTCTCACCGTGCTGTATGTCCTTGCCTTCGCCGGCGTCACGCTGGACCTGATCGCGTGGAAGTGCATGGGCTCGCCACGTTGCCTGGCCGGGCGCTCCTGGTTGTCCTGGTTGGGTGGGCAGCCCGTGGGCCTGCGCCTCGCCGTGCTCGCTGTGGTTCCGGCCGTCGCCATCGGTCTGCTCTGGCGGGCCAGCACCCGGCCGCGAAAGATGTTCGACGCGTTCCGCGCTCCCGCGGACGAGGTCTCCGAGCATCGACTCAGCGGGATCGGTCAGTGGGACGCGGGGCCGCTGGTGGGTCGGCTGCGCTCGATTCACGTCGCGGCGGCGTTCGCGACACTTGACGTCGCACTGCTCGCCGCCCGAGCCGCGAACGGCGCCTCGGCCAGCACGATCGCGTTGGCCGTGGCCACCGGGACGGTGCTGGCCAGCTGCGTGGTCCTGCTCTGCATGCCTCCGCTGCTCGACCGGGCCGCCTCGGATCAGCGACTGGACCGGATCACCCGCACGGTGCGGACGGTAGCCGTGGCCCTGACCATCGTGGTGACGGCCCACGTCCTCGCCAGCCCAGCGCCGTGGCACGAGGGGGGCGGCCTACCCGGCTACGGCGCAATTCTCACCTCGTTGTTCGTTGCCCAGACGACCCTGCTGGCCGCCCTCGGCGCTGTGCTGCTCTGGCGCCGGGTTCGGCGGCGGGACGCCATCCCGTTGCTCGGGCTGGGCGCACTGGTGATGGCGGCCAGCGCGGTCAGTCTGGCGGTGGCGGTGTCCGCCGAGCTGGTCTACCGGGTGGCGGATTTCCTGGATCGCGACGCGCCGACCGGAGCGGGCCTGGCCTCCGGTCTGCCGCCGGCGTTCACCTGGGCGATCTTCGGCTTTCTCCGGACAGTGCTGTTCACGCTGGTGGTAGCGGTCCCGGTCATCCTCATCTCTCGACGCCGTCGACTTCGTGCCGCTGCGGCGATCGTCGCCTGCGACTACCCGGACCGCCCGCCCGCAGCCGCGACCCGACTGCGGCAGGTGCAGAGGGCGATAGCCAGGGCCCGCTTCACGGAAAGACTGATTCCGTTGGCGGTGGTCTACGCCTGCCTGGCCGGGATCGGCACGGCCACGACCACCCTCGGTCTGCTGGAGTTGCTGCCGAGCGAGTCTGTGCAGCGGTACGCACGGGTGCCCGGCGACCTGATCACCTTCTCCATCGCGTTCGGAAGCTGGGGGATCGCCGCGATCATCCTCGGCCTGGCCCTCGGTGGAATCTTCGCCTACCGGACAGCCGAATTCAGGCGCCACGTTGGTGTCCTGTGGGACCTGGGCACGTTCTGGCCCCGGGCCGCCCACCCGTTCGCGCCACCCTGCTACGCCGAACGAGCCGTGCCGGAGTTGACCCGACGAATCACGTACCTGGTCGGACGCGGCAACCTCGTGCTGCTCACCGCACACAGCCACGGTTCGGTCCTGGCCGCCGCGACCGTGCTCCAGTTACCGCCGCAGGTCAGCAGTCGAGTCGCTCTGCTCACCCATGGGTCACCACTGAGCCGACTCTACGCGCGACTGTTCCCCGCCTTCGTCGACGACGAGGTGCTGCACGAGATCGGCGCTCGCGTCGACTGGCGGTGGGTGAACCTGTGGCGCGACACCGACTCGGTTGGCGGCTGGGTATTCACCGCCCACCGGACAGCCGCGCCGGTAACCGTCGACGGGACCGCGGCAACGGTGGACCGCCGGCTACGGGATCCCGCCGACGTGGTGCCGCTACCTGGCGACAGCGTCCCGCCGCCGATCCAGGGACACCGGCCCCGCGGATCGGAGCAGCGGTACGCCGACGCGGCCCGCGAGCTGATCGAGCGCCTTCGCCAGCCCGTGGACTCAGGGCCGCTTTCGGGCGACCCGCCGACCGGGCAGTGACGGATCCCCGGCAGTGCCTCGGGCGCGCCCGAAATACATGAGCTCCCAGATTGCGTCCTCGGCGAACTCCTCGACCACGTGCCCGCCCTTGTGGTGTTCGATCGTGAGCAGGCCGGCGAAGCGGAGGTAGGCGCCGTCGAACCGGATCAACCGCGCCGCTGTCCGCTTCAGCCAGGGCAGGTCCTTCGTGAGGGGGTTGCGGACCAGGTCGCGCTCGCGGTCGAAGGTCACCACGTACGTGTCGTCGTCGTCCACGTACGTGTAGCGGACGATGCTCGCCACTGGCTTGCCGGTCTTCGCGTCGGTGTAGACCCCGTCTCGCTCGAACGTCATCTTGGCTGGATCGTCGCCGATGATCCGGCCGTCGCGGGCCAGCATGAAGATGGGGATCTCGGCGAAGCCGTACCTCTCGGCGCCAGTGATGAACGACGCGATGACCGTGTACGGTCCGGCGTGCCCTCGCCCCCAGTACCAGTCATTGAGGATTTTCGGCAGCCCGACGTTGCCCCAGTTGTGGTCGTGGTAGCCGACGCCGGTCGTCTCGTGCCGTACCCCGCCGATCGTGTACGAGCCCCGCACGGCTCCTTGGGGCACCGAGGGCAGCCAGTTGAACTCGAGGTCGCGCTCCGGGCCGAACAGCATGTGCCCAGTGGCCGGACGCCAGGCCGGGACCTCGGACGTCAGTGTGAAGTCGACCCGCAACCCTCCGGCGGTCGCCTGGATCCGGTACTCGCGCAGGTTCTCGCCCTGGAAGCGGTTGCCCGGCCCCATCCGGACGTCGGTACGCCCGCTCGCCGCCCACCACTCGGCCGCGGGGATCGCGATCGTGTTGTTGGACATCGTCCCGTCAGGCAGTTCCAGGTTGACCCGCAGCTGCGGAGACAGCGGGCTACCCGCCGCGCCGAGGTCCTTGTTCATGAACACCACGACCACCTTCGCGCCGTCGTCGAGGTGGGCGTCGAAGTACCACCACTCGTACGACCCGGCGCGATTGTCGGTGCGGGCGCCGTCCTCCCATTCGCGTACGACATCGCGTTCCAGCCCGAAGCGGGCATAGTCGTCGCTCAGCGCGGCCAGTTCGGGTTGATCCGACATGACTCTTCGTCTCCGTTGCTTCTACAAGATCAAGATGTACGGACGGCTCACAGGGTGACGAATCCCTGCCGCCAGGACGGATAGGCCGGGTTCCAGCCGAGGTGCGTGCGGGCGTAGTGGTTGCTCGCTCCCCGCGCCCAGCCATGCCGTTCGCCCCCGGTCGCCGCTGGCGCTGGCACGTTGGCCGCCGCGCAGAACGCGGGCACCCACTGCGAGGCGGCGGCTGGCTCGTCGTCGCAGACGTTGACGACGCCGACGGGCCACTCCAGAGCCGCGACCGCGGCGTCGACGGCGTCGTCGATGTGCAGCAGGCTGCTCACGTCCGCGTCGGCGGGGATCTTGCCGGCGGCGGCGAACTGGGCCATCAGACCGTCGCGGGCGTACCAGGTGCCCGGGCCGTAGAGGGTGCCGTACCTCAGCACGACCCACTCGGGCGCCTCGTGGACGGCGGATTCGAGCGCGGCGGCACCACCCACACTGGTCTGGCGTGGCTCCGGGGCGCCGAGGTCGAGCGGGGTCTCCTCGGTCGCGGGCTCGGCGCCCGGCTCGTACGCCCAGGCGATGCTCTGTGCCACGATGCGGCGTACCCCGGCGGCGAGCGCCGCGTCGACCAGGTTGCGGGTCCCGGTCCGACGCAGCCGCGCATTGGCGGCGAAGTCGCCCGTGCTCAGGCTGGTCAACTGGTGCATCACCACGTCAGGCCGGGCGTCGCGGACGGCGGCCGCCACCGCGTCCCGGTCGAGCACGTCGACGGCGACCGGGCCGTTACGGGCCAACCCGATGACCTCATGCCCCTGGGCGGCCAGGATCGGCTCGAGACGGCGGCCGATGACGCCGGTCGAACCGGCGAGAACGATTCGCATGACGTGCCTCTCCGTCAGTTCGGTCGGTTTGAGCGGCGGTTCCTACGCTGTTCGAGCTCCTCGGGGCTCACCAGCACCAGCATTTTTTGGCCTGGCGCGCACACCATCACGACCAGGAATTTGGTCACCCGATCGGACAGGTTGTTGGCGGACCGGTAGTGGATGACGTCGCCGCCAGGCTCCCAGAACGCCTCGCCGGCCTTGATCACCCGTTCGGGCTCGCCCTCCAGCTCGAAGATCATCTCGCCCTCGAGCAGATAGCCGAAGACGGGGCCGGAGTGCCGGTGCGGCGGCGTGCCCGGGTCGCCCGGTGGCAGTTCGATCGTCGCTGTCATCACATGGGAGCCCTCCGGCAACTCCGGCGGCATGGCCGTGCCCAGCAGCACGATGTCGTTGTTTCCGATCTTCATGGTCTGCATGAATCGAACGTATCCCCGACCGGACCAGCAGGATGAACCAGTTGGTGACCGGTCTGATGGACCAGTTGGCAGAGTCCGGACAGTGCCTCCTGCCAGGCATGAGCCGGTGGCGCCGCATATCCGAGGACCAGGGCTGCCGACTGCCGCTCATCCGCGGGGTCGTGCCAGTAGCCGTTGCTGTGCAGGCCGATCAGGTGCAGTCCCTCGCGGCGCCCGGCCTGGATCAGCCAGCGCTCCTCCGCCACGGACGCCAGCGGTAGCAGCGCGTGCACGCCGGCAGCGATGCCCTCCAGCGCAGTGGTGGTCACCTCGGCCAGGCGGCCGGCCAGTTCGGTCCGGCGACGCCGGTAGGTCAGGCGCATGCGGCGGATGTGCCGGTCGTAGTCGCCGTGCGTGAGCAGGTCGGCCATGGTGAGCTGGTCGATCGCGGAGACTGCCGCGCAGGCCTCCACGATCGTCGTCGTCAGTTCGCGACGCAGTGGCTCGGGTACGACGAACCAGCCCAGGCGGACGCCCGGCGCCAGCGACTTGCTCGTGCTGCCGGCGTACACGATCCGCTCTGGTGCCAGCGCCTGCATGGCGCCCACCGGCCGCTGGTCGTAGCGGAACTCGCCGTCGTAGTCGTCCTCGATCAGAAACGCGTCGTGCTTGCGTGCCCAGGCGATGAGCCGGTAGCGGTGCCCTGGGGCGAGCACCACTCCGGTCGGATGCTGATGCGCCGGGGTGAGTAGCGCGGCCTGACCCGCCGCGTCATCCGGTTCGGCCCCGCCGGGGCCGACGGTGAGGGGGGTGACTGTCAGGCCCGCGGCACGCAGCACCATGCGGTGATGGGCCAGACCGGGGTTCTCGGTGGCGATGGCGCGGACGCCGCGCCGGTGCAGCGTCCGCGCCAGAAGGGAGAGGCCCTGGGTGAAGCCCGCCGTGATCACCACCGCATCCGGGTCGCAGAGCACTCCACGAGTGCGCGCGAGATAGCCGGCCACCGCCGCGCGCAGTGCGGGTAGCCCGGTCGGCTCGGAGTAGTCCAGCGTGCCGCGGGAAGCCGTTGTCAACGCCCGGCGGACACTGTCCGCCCAGGCCGTTCGGGGAAACGACGCGAGGTCGGGAATCCCCGGCCGCAACTCGATCAATGGCCCGGCCGGGGGTGACGGCCGCGGTTGCCTGCGCGAGTCGGGCGGATCATGGAGTACGTCCGCGACCCGGGTGCCCGAGCCGGGTGCCGCCAGCAGCCACCCTTCCGCCACCAGCTGCGCGTACGCCTGCACCACAGTGCCCCGGGCCAGGCCCAGGTCGGCGGCCAGGCTGCGGCTCCCGGGTAGGCGTGACCCGGCTCGCAGCCGACCTGTCCGAATGCTCTCCCGTATTGCGCTCTCCAGCGAGCGACCCGGGAAACCCGCACTCCGATCGAACTCCAGATGCAGGTCAAGCGACTTCGTCACTCAGCAACGATCCCATTCGTGTGAGCAGCGCCGGCAGGTTCGGCGACGACTCAGGCGCCAGACCATCGACCTCGACGTACGTGCCGTCGACGACCAGGCGCCGGTGCCGACGGTCACCGCTGGAACTGGGCTAGTTTCTGCGGGTTGAGGATGATCAACACTCGTTCGATCCCGGCGGGTGAGGCGTCGATGGTGACCAGAGCGACAGTTGTCCCGGGCCGCGAGACGAGGATCGCGGCTTGGCCGTTGGATTCGACGATCTCCGGCGAGAGGTCGCGGCCGAACTTCCGGATCAGTCCCAGGACGTAACGCGCGACGTTGTCACGTCCGACGACGGGTAGCTGGGCGGCCCGGACGGCGCCACCGCCGTCGGCGTAGGAGATGGCTGTTTCGGCGAGCAGTTCCTCGAGCTGGGTCAGCTCACCGGATCGGGCTGCGGCGAGAAAGGCATGCAGCAGGCGGTCGCGGTCGGCGTGGCCGACCGGCTCGCGCCGCTGCCGGGCCAGGTGCGTGCGGGCGCGGTGGCCGAGCTGTCGTGCGTATGCCTCGCTGACGTCGAGTACCTCGCCGATCCGCCGGAACGGGTAGTCGAACGCCTCCCGCAGCACGTACACCGCCCGCTCGACCGGGGTGAGCCGTTCCAACAGGAGCAGCACGGCGAGTTCGAGTGACTCGTTGCGTTCGGCCTGGAGTGTCGGGTCGGCGGAGGTGTCGACGGGCTCGGGTAGCCACGGTCCGGGATACAGCTCGCGGCGGGCGCGAGCCGACGTCGCGGCGTTCAGAGCGAGCCGAGAAGTCGTCGTGACCAGGAACCCGATCGGGTCCCGTACCCGGCTGCGTTCGGTCTGCTGCCACCGGAGCCAGGCTTCCTGGACGATGTCCTCCGCCTCCGCGACACTGCCGAGCATCCGGTAGGCGATGCCGAAGAGCCGCGGACGGACCGCGTCGAACGCCGCTAACGCGTCGACAAGTGCCCCGTCTTTTCCTCGCCCTACCATGGCCGCCGCCTCGTCGCTTCCATCCCTGAATGTGCAGGTGAGTTGGAACTACCGCCGATATCGCTTCTGTCTGTCGAGCACCAGCCACACAGGTACCCCTGCGGGGCCGTACTACAGCACGTGAACGGCGTTATGGCCAGCGGCTTGGGTCGGCGACGATTCGAGCAGACCGATACAGATCTGCACGAGCATGCCGACGAGCCAGGTAAAGGGACTGTCGACGCCATCCTGTTTGTGGTCCGGCATCGTGTACCAGACGGTGTACGTGGCTTGTACCGCGTGTTCGGCGGCGTCGACTGAACCGAGCAGGTGGTGGGCGAGGTTCTTGAGGAGGCGTCGTTCGGCGACGACGACGCAGAACGCGCTGGGTAGCGCGTTTGACCGAAGTGGTCGGAGGGGTTCGGGAACCATCGGCTCTCCCAGTGGTTGACGCAGCAGGTTCAGTGGGCGGCCCGAGCCGAGGCGAGGTCGCGCCGAGCCGCCGAACGGTCGCGCAGCGCCGTCAGCAAGATGATCACCAGGCCGATGAGCGCCACGGCCGCGTTTGCGGTGGTGAGGAGGATCGCCTCACCTACGGTCGCCCCCTGCATGTTGGTGAGGTGATAGAAGAAGTGCGGCAGCGCGAAGACCGAATAGGCGGCCGCGGCAGGGATGACGAAGTGGGCCTTGGGTTTGACCGCCGCGATGCCCAGCAGCAGGGCGATTGCCAGTGACGCAGTACCGAAGTCCCGCGCATAGTGCTCGCCGAACGGTGGCGTGAGATCCACTGTCGGGAAGTTCGCGTAGAAGCTGGCCGGCCAGATCGCGTTCCAGGCTCCGACCACGAAATTGTCGAGAAACAAGATCGCCAGTGCGATGCGGATGATGGCGGTCATGATCGTCGCTCCTTGCGCTGTACCGGCTCGGCGTCCGCGGTGTCGTCCTTGACACGCCAGCCGACGTGGCTGGACATCTCAGGAGCCCGCTGGTGGTGGGCGAGTGTCACCAGGTACGGACCGAGCAGGGCTCCGATTCGTGACACACGGCCCCGGCCGCGACCTCTGCTGTCACGAATCGCGGGGCCGCTCGGTCCAGTTCGCAGACGTCGCGGTCGTTCGCGGCGGAGGGGAGCACACCATGAAGAGAAGCGTTGCGACGCGCGTGACCGACACGTCAGACACCGGTCGGGCGCCTCGCACTGGTCGTCGCATCAGATTGATCGTCACGGTCGCGCTTGCTGCCGGTTTCCCGCTGGCGGTCACGCCCGCGCCCGCGTTCGCGCACGGCGCGACGCATTCGATCACGCCGACCGCCGGCGCCGCGCTGGCGAAGGCCCCGCAACGGGTCGAGGTGGTGTTCGCCGCCGAGATCACGTCCGACAGCAGTGTCACAGTGACGGACCACACGGGGACGGACTGGGCAGGCGGTCGGCCGGTTGTCCACGGAGCGACGCTGCGCCATCAGGTGAGAGCGGATATGCCTGACGGCTGGTACGAGATCAGTTGGCGAGCCACCTTCACCGACGGACACCCGGTGGCCGGCACGGCGGAGTTCACTGTGGGAGCGGAAGCCGCGGCGGCCGCCGCGGCGAATCCGTTTCGGGCCCGTCTCACGCATGGCGGAGTCGTCGCGTTGTACGCCGCCTCAGGTGTAGCCGTAATCGCTCTCCTACTCGCGATCATGACGCTCTCACGCGGTGTCTATGCCGCCAACAAGCGCACCGATACAGATGACGGTTCCACCCTTTAGGGCTGTCTGCGCAGTCTATTACTGGACGAGAAGCCTCGGAGAGGTAGAACCAACAGTGACATCACAGCGGTTCATCCCCCCTTCACCCCGGCCCCCGGTCCGGGCTACGCGCCATCGCGGCGTTACGGCGAACACGGATCGGGAGGTAGCTCGGTGCGTATCGCGGTAGCTGGCGGCACCGGCGGGGTTGGACGTCTCGTCGTCAACGCCGTACGGGCTGCCGGCCATGAGCCGGTCATCCTCGCCCGCTCCACGGGCGTGGACCTGATCCGCGGTTCCGGGCTGGACGAGGCGCTGACCGGCGTACCGGTCGTGATCGACGTCAGCAACGTGTCGACGATCAACCGGAAGAAATCGGAGAACTTCTTTGGTACGGCGACAACCAACCTGCTCGCCGCAGGCCAGCGCGTCGGGGTGCGGCACCACGTCGCGCTGTCGGTCGTCGGCGCCGACCGGGTGAATTGGGGTTACTACGCGGGCAAACGACGCCAGGAGAAGCTCGTCCTGGACGGTGCGGTTCCCGCGACGGTACTCCGCTCGACGCAGTTCTACGAGTTGGCCGCGCAGATGCTCGCCACCATTCCCGGTCCGATCGCAGTGGTGCCCCAGATGCTCATGCAGCCGATAGCGGCCCACGAGGTCGCCAACTGTCTCGTCGACCTCGCAGTGGCAGACCCGACCGGCCGGGCGCCCGACATCGCCGGCCCGCAAGAGTTGCGCATGTCTGACATGGCCCGCCGCCTGCTACGCACCCGCGCCAGTCACCGCCTTGTCCTGCCCGTCCGCCTTCCGGGAGCGACCGGTCGAGCCATGGCCGGACACGGCCTGCTGCCCACCGGCGCCGGTCCGCGGGGCACACAGACCTTCGACCAGTGGCTGGCCAGCCCGGCAGCGCAGAACGACGCCGGGCGGACCCGATGAACGAAGGCCGGTCACCCACCCCCGCCGCACCGCGGGCAACGTCAACAGACGGGCGGGACACCGCGCTGACCGCGTTGATCCGGATCGCCCTGGCCGTCCTCTTCCTCGATGAACTCGTTGTCGGGTTCTGGAACCAGGTCTTTCCCGCAAGCTTCTACGACAACTTCCCGACCGTCACCCTCACCCCGCCCTTCAGCGAGCACTACGCGCGAGACTTCGGCGGAGCCACCCTCGGCCTGGCCGTCGTCCTGGGCATAGCGCTTGCCGCACCTAGAGCCGCATTCACCATCCCCGCCGCGGCGGCGTTCTCCACCTTCGCCATACCCCACTTCTTCTTCCACCTGACCCACCTCCACCACGCCACACGTGGCGAGCAGGCCTTCCTCACAACCGCCAATGCCGTCGTCGCCCTGCTCGGCCTTCTCGTCATCGCCCTGACGCTCGTCCGAGACGCCAGGCGTCGCCGCCCTCCGGCCACGTGATGCGGGCGGACCGGGACTGTCTCGCTAACGGTGTTTCCGGCGATCTTGGTTAGTAGGTTTCAGCGGCTGGGAAGCGGTCGCTGAAGGTGATGGCGAAGGCGTTCAACGCGGGTTTCCAGCGCATCGTCCATCGGGTTCTGCCTGCTCCGGTGGGGTCCAGGGACCGGGTCACCAGATACAGACACTTCAACGCGGCCAGTTCGTTCGGGAAGTGGCCGCGGGCCTTCACCGCCCGTCGGTAGCGGGCGTTCAACGACTCGATCGCGTTGGTGGAGCAGATCACCTTGCGGATCTCGACGTCGTAGTCGAGGAACGGGATGAACTCGGCCCAGGCGTTGTCCCACAACCGGATCACCGCCGGATACCGCCCGCCCCACTTCTCCGCCAAGTCGTCGAACGCGGCGCGGGCCGCCTGGGCGTTGACGGCGGTGTAGATCGGCTTGATGTCGCGCTTGATCTCGTCCCAGTATTTGCGGGAGGTGAGCCGGAACGTGTTGCGGATCAGATGGATCACGCAGGTCTGCACCACCGTGCGGGGCCACACGTTCGTGACGACCTCGGGCAGGCCTTTCAGGCCGTCGCAGACGAGGAAGAACACGTCCTTGACGCCCCGGTTGCGCAGGTCGGTCAGCACGCTCATCCAGAACTTCGCGCCCTCACCACCCGCGCCGGCCCACAGCCCGAGGATGTCCTTCTCCCCGTCGAGGGTGACCCCGATCGCGGCGTAGAACGGCCGGTTCGCGACCTGCCCATCTCGCACCTTGACCACGATGGCGTCGATGAACACGGCCGCGTAGATCTCGTCCAGAGGCCGGTGGGACCAGTCGGTCATCTCCTCGATCACCTTGTCGGTGATCCGCGAAATCGTCTCCTTGCTGACCGAGGCGCCGTAGATCTCGGCGAAGTGCGCGCTGATCTCCCCGGTCGTGAGGCCTTTGGCATACAACGACAACACAACCTCGTCGACGCCTGACAACCGGCGCTGCCGCTTGCGCACGATCTGCGGTTCGAACGTGCCCGCCCGGTCCCGCGGCACGTCGATCTGCACCGGCCCCGACGCGTCGGTCAGCACCGTCTTCGCCCTGGTGCCGTTGCGGACGTTGCCCGACTCCACCCCAGCCGACTCATGTTTCTCATAGCCGAGGTGCTCGGTCATCTCCTCGTTCAGCGCGGTCTCCAGGACCGTCTTGGTCAACTGCCTGAGCAGCCCGTCCGGGCCGGTCAGCGACAGCCCTTGCTCCTTGGCCGCCCGGACCAGCTCGGCGGCGGCCTTCGCCTCAGCCGACGGCTCAGGCCGCTTCTTACGTCCGGTCTGGTCGTCCAGTGTCGCGGTCATCACGGCACCCTCCTCACCAGGCACAACGCCCGATGGGCCGGGCCGGAAACACCGTTAGATCCACAGACCCGGCGGACCCGGCGCGATGCCGGGTCCGCCCGTTTCAGGCGTGCTGGATCCCGCCCTGCCGCTGGCCGATCTGCACACCCTCGAACGGGTGCTGCGCGGAGTCGGCCGTGATCAACGTGCGAGGGCGGCGAGTCGGAACTGCTGGTTGGTTTGTCCGTGGCAGTCGTAGAGCTGGATCTGGGCTCCGTTGGTGGTGCTCCAGGCGTCGAGGCATCGTCCGGACTGGACGTTGCTGATGGTGCCGTTGGAGTTGACGTTCCACTGTTGGTTGGTCTGGTTGTGGCAGCTGTAGATCTGGACTGCCGCGCCGTTGGCGGTGCCTGCCGCGTCGAGGCACATGGTGCCGTACACCTGGAGTTGTTTGCTTGAGGTGTAGGTCCATGCCTGGTTGGTTTGTTTGTTGCAGCCGTAGAGCTGGACGCGGGTGCCGTTGGTACGTGAGGCGTTGGGTACGTCGACGCACCGACCGGACTGCGTGCCGACGATCTCGTTGGCGGAGCCGGGCGGAACGGTCGGCGGATCGGTGGGGGTCGGCGGGTCGGTGGGGGTCGGCGGGTCGGTCGGGGTCGAGGGCAGCAACGGGCAGGTGCTGCGGTAGGTGACCACGCCGCTGGAGTCCAGCAGGGGGCAGAGGAACTGGCTGTACCGGGTGTCGTTGTCGATGAACATCTTGACGAACGGCAGCATGGTCCGGACCATCACCGGGTTCGACCGTCCGACCATGAAGCCGTGATCGGCGCCAGCGACCTCCACGTAGACGCTCTCCGTCGTGGCCGGGAGGCTGTTGTACAGGCCGGTGGCGTAGGACGGGGTGACCACCGTGTCCGCCTGCCCAGAGAAGATCATGGTGGGCACGCGGTCGTTGGCCAGGTTCGACGACGGCGAGTACGGCGCGATGCCGACCACTGCCTTCAACGACGAGCGTCGGGTGGCCGCACTCAGCGCGCCACCGCCGCCCATCGAGTGACCGGCGACCGCCAACCGGTTGGGGTCGACCCGGTCGCGTACGGGGCTCTGCTGTGTGAGGTAGTCCAGTGCGGCGAGCAGCTGGGTGCCTCGGGCCGTGTCGAAGTCGTTGCGGCTGTTGGTCTCGATGCCGATCACGACGAAGCCGTGGGACGCCAGCCACGGTCCCATCCAGGCCAGCTCGGCGGAGAACAACGCTGTGTAACCCGGCGAGATCGCGATGGCACCGAAGGTGCCCTGGCTGGTGTCGGTCGGGTAGTAGATCCTGCCGCCGTTGAAGCCGTACCCGGTCGGGACGCTGACCGACGTGTTGGCGAAGGGGCCGTTCACGGCGGTGACGCTGGTCCGGGTGGGGTCGGGGCCCCGCTGGTACGGGTTGTCGGCGGCCGACGCCGACCCGGTCGCCACGGTGATGGTGAACAACCCGACTGCGGCGGCGATCCCGGCCGCGGCGAGCTTGAACAGCCGTCCCCGAAAACGGGGCGCCACTCGGTCAGTGTGGGTCTTTCCCGAGGGTGGGGGGTGGTGTCCGTGTCCTCGCACTATCGCTACCTCCTGGTGGTGGATGGGTGCGGGGCGGACGGGCCCGGTGTGGTGCCGAACCTGCCCGCCCCGGCGTTGTCCGTCGTCAGCGTTGGAGCGTCAGCAGACCCGGCCGGTACGGCAGGAGGCCATAGTCGCCGCCGGAGCTGGGGGAGCGCCCCTGGTAGAGCAGTTGCAGGTTGCAGGCGTCAACGGTCATGGTCTGATCGGCGTTGCTGCGGATCAGTTCGCCGTGACTGATGTCGTTGGTCCAGGTGGCGCCGCTGTTCGCCTTGCCGGCGAAGGGGTTGCTCTCGGACGTCGCCTGCGGCGTCCACGTACCACCGAGGCTGGTGGCCGTGAACGAACGGAAGTACCGGCCCTGCGAACCGATCGCCTCGACGATCATCAGGTACTTGTTCAGGCCCTGGAGCTTGTAGACCTGAACGGCCTCGAAGAGGTTGTTCGTCGTGTCGGTCATGATGGTCGTGTAGTTGGAGCCGAAGCTGCCGGGGAAGTTCCCGATGGGCATGCTGGCCCGGTAGATCCGGCCGTTGTCCCCGGCGAAGAACAGGTACATGTTCTGGTCGTCACCGATGACCGCCTGGTCGATCGGACCGGTGCTGGAGTTGGAGATGCTGCCGCTGAACAGCGTCTGCGGCGACGACCACCCGTTCGGGTTGGTCGGGTCGCTGGAGGTCCGGTACGAGAAGGCCGGGCCGCCCCACTGGTAGGCCAGCACCCAGATGTTGCGCGGCGCAAAGTAGAACAGCGACGGTGCGACGGTCGCCGAGTTCATCGCGTTCTGGCTGGCCGAGCCCATCTGCGAGTAGTTGCTGAAGAGGCCAAAGTTCATCGAGCCCCACGTGGTGCCGGTGTCGTGGGTGGTGGCGTAGACGAGCTGCTGGCCGTTGTACGGCGCGACGGTGAAGTCCTTCAGCGACACCCACCCCGACCTCGGCTGTGCCAGCGCACCCGACGACGACCAGCGGTACGACGAGGGAAGGTCACACGTGCCGCCGGTCGGCGGCGGCGTCGTCGGGGTCGACGTCGGGGTCGGGGTCGAGCCGCCGCCCAGGGCGGCGAGCCGGAACTGCTGGTTGGTTTGTCCGTGGCAGTCGTAGAGCTGGATCTGGGCTCCGTTGGTGGTACTCCAGGCGTCCAGGCATCGTCCGGACTGGACGTTGCTGATGGTGCCGTTGGAGTTGACGTTCCACTGTTGGTTGGTCTGGCTGTGACAGCTGTAGATCTGCACCGCCGCACCGTTGCCGGTCCCGGCCGCGTCGAGGCACATGTTCCCGTACACCTGCAGCTGTTTGCCCGAGGTGTAGGTCCAGGCCTGGTTGGTCTGCTTGTTGCAGTCGTAGAGCTGCACCCGGGTGCCGTTGCTGGTCGAGGCGTTGGGCACGTCGACACACCGGCCCGACTGCGTGCCGACGATCTCGCTGGCGGAGCCGGGCGGGTTGGTGGGTGGGTTGGTGGGTGGGTCGGTGGGCGGGTTGGTGGGGCCCGCGCTGTTCAGCGCCTCCAGGGTGGAGTTGTAAGCGGCCTTCTTGTTGCCGTTGCACTCGAAGAGCAGGGGAGTGCCGCTGGAGCGCCACGAGTCGCAGTCCCGCACCCCCCACACGGTGAGCCCGTTGCAGCGAGCCACGGCAAGGCAGTCGTTGACCACACTGCGGTAGGTGTTGGCCTGCGTCGTGCCGGATCCCTCGATGTCCAGCTCGGTGATCTGCACGTCCACCCCGAGGGCGGCGAAGCTGGACAGCGTGGTGCGGTAGTTGCTGTTGTACGGCGAGTTGGCGTTGAAGTGCGACTGGAAGCCGACGCAGTCGATCGGCACCCCACGAGACTTGAAGTCGCGCACCATGTTGTAAACGGCCTGCGTCTTGGCCCAGGTCCAGTTGTCGGTGTTGTAGTCGTTGTAGCAGAGCTTCGCGTTCGGGTCGGCCGCGTCGGCGGCGCGGAACGCCGCCTCGATCCAGTCGTTGCCGGTGCGCTGCAGGTTCGAGTTGCGGCGGGCGCCGCTGTTGCCGTCCTCGAACGCCTCGTTCACCACGTCCCACGAGTAGATCTTGCCGCGGTAGTAGGTGGCCACTCGGGTGACGTGGTTCAGCATCGCGTTGCGCAGCGCGGTGCCCTCCATGCTCTGCATCCAGCCCGGCTGCTGCGAGTACCAGGCCAGGGTGTGGCCCCGGACCTTCCAACCCCGGGAGATGGCGTGGTTCACGATCCGGTCCGCGTTGCTGAAGGTGAAGTTGTTCTGCTGCGGCTCGGTCGCGTCGATCTTCATTTCGTTCTCGGGGGTGATGCTGTTGAACTCGCGGTTCAGGATCGTCGTGTAGGCGCTGTCGTTGAGTTTGTTGGCGGCCACGGCGGCACCGAAGTACCGGCCGGACTGGGCTGCGGCGGCACCGAGGGTCGTCTCGGCGGCCTGGGCCAGATTGGGTAGCAGCGATACGATCAGGGTCAGAATTATCGCGGCTGTTCCGGAAAGAGTGAGCGTTCGCAGTCGGGTGCGCCTGATGGGACGGGTCCGGGGAACCATGCTGATCCTCCTGTGGTGGGGGTAAGAGATTCCTGTCGCTGTTCCATTGGGAGGCCCCGCTCGGATGGCGGCGGGCACGATGTCGAGTCCGCCCGAGCGGGCCGGGAATCACGTCGGGCACCAGCCCAGATGCGAGTTGTTCGGGCTATCTGGCCAGCGGGTGGAGGGCGGTGACAGGTGGCCCGGTCGCCCGTCGGGGGGTGGTTGCGGGCGTTGGGCTCTTTCGGTGGTGGACGTGGTCACCTGGCAGGTGGGTGGGCCCGACGGTCGCGTGAAGCGCCTCCAGTGCTAAGGGATCTTGTTAACGTTCACACTTGTCGATGACTCTCAGGCTGGCAGAAAATTCCAGAGTTTTCAACCGGTAGTTTCGGACCTGTTACGGATCAGTGCGGTGGTGTTGGACTCTCCGCGCACCGTGGCTGGTCGACCCGCGTTACGCGATGGACCAGCTCGGCAGCGACAAGCTGGACGTACGCATCGCCGGGCTCCACGCGCTGTGGCAGATCGCGGAACATTCCGCGTACGCGGCGCAGAGCGCGAGTCGACGAACCGTTGGGCTTACGGCTGCTCGTCGGCCTCGGGTGTGAGCTGCCGCATCAGCACCGCGAACCCTTGCCCCGACTCCACAAAACCCAGTTTCCGGTAGAGCGCCAGAGCGGGGTGATTGCTGTCGGTGACCTTGAGTCGTAGTTGTCTGACGCCTGCTGAGCGCGCACGGTGCAGGACTTGCGAGATCATCGCTGTGGCCAAGCCACTGCGGCGCCAGGCTGCTCGGGTGCCCAGACAGTGCAGAACCGCCGTCGGCGTGTCGGTGCTGCCGTCGGCGAGCGCGAAGAGGAAGGCGGCCACCGGGTTGTCGCTTCGGTCGGCCTCGGCGAGCACCAGGCAGGAGAGGTCGGGCAGGAACCGCGGATGTCCGGTCGCGTGCTGCGGCCAGGTGCGCTGGTCTGGTCGAACCGCTGTCGGGCTGTCGGCGTAGGCCTCATTGTGGGCCAGCCGGGCCAGTTCGTCGTAGCGCTCGTCGACAGGTGTCAGCACCAGACCGGGCGGTAGCGCGGGAGCCGGCGGCTCATCAGGCACCGCCAGGACGAGGTCCCGTTCGTGACGGGCCAGCGCGAAGCCGCCACGGATCAGCAGCTCGCGGCCGGCCCGGTCGTTCTCGGCACCCCGGATGCCGAGGACGGCCCGCGCCGATCCTCGGCTGTCCCGTAACTGCTTCGCCTGGTCGATGAGCCAGTGGTGCAGCTCTGCACGGACGTCGTCGGCAATGTCGGGATGAAACACGTTGGTCAGGCGGATGCGGAGAACGTCGTCCGCTGTTCCCATGTCGGCGACCTCACCGTATGCGGCGACGCTGCCGGTGTCATCGCGGCCAACCCGGGTGCGTCCGGCACTGTCCGGCCCGAGAGAGGCCAGTCGATTCCGGACGTCCTCAGCGCGCTGCTCCATGCCGACACTGGCGACCGCCTCGGCGCGCTGGAAGAGTGCTGCCAGCGCTGCTGCGTCGGCTGGCGTGGCGCGACTCCAATCCGCGATCCTCATCGATGGTCATCCTATGGGCCTGATTCGATGAAGGTCAATCGCACGCCGGATCGCCGGAGAGCGTCGAGCATCCAGATTTCTGAGCTGCCCGAATACCGCGGCCTTCGATCAGCCTCCACGTCGACGACCTAACCTCCTAGGACGCTCTGCGGGTTGTGCCTCAACCCACTGTGTCGCCCCTGCGACCGGAGCCGGGACCACCAGCAGCTTCAGCTGCTCGAACCGCCCGCAGCAGCGCACCTGGCAAGGGGAGCGTGACGCTGAGGAGGTGGCCGCACACGCACTGAAAACACCGGGTTCCGACGACTTGAGTGGCTGAAAATTCGTGCCGGAACTCGGTAACCAAATCGGCGGGTCAACCCGTCAGGTCAGTGACGGATCGCCACTGCGGGCGGTCGGCCGAGGAGGGGTAAGGACATGGGCGACGTGCGTGGGCGTTTCAGGGACGACCTGGCCCAACATCCCGCCCCGCCGCTGGGTGACCTGGTCCAGCAGTCGGTGGTGCAGGGCCGTCGGCTGCGCCGCCGGCGCCGCCTGGCGCAGTTCGGCGCCGGCGGATCGGCGTTGGCGATGCTGCTCGTGATCGGCCTGGCCGCCGGGCCGCTCGGCGTCGGAGCGGATGACGACCGCCAGCCTGGCGGGCTGAACGTCGGTTCGCCGGGTGGGTCGATCGACACCGCCACGCCGTCCCCGGCTGGGTCCTCCTATGGGGCCCCGGGCGGGATGGAGTCGGGCACCGGCGGGGACCCCCGTCGGCCAGCGCCGCCGGCTCGCTCGACCACGGTGATCGACACCCTGAGGATGGGGGCGGGGCCGGACGGTGAACTGCTGACCACCACACCGCAGGGCGCCCTGGAACTGCTGACCCGGCTGCTGCCAAAGGGGAAGACCAGCGGTTATGCGAGTCTGGAGAGCAGCGGGGCGGGCCCCGGCATGCCGTACGTCCAGCTTTACCTGGACCGAGGCGATGGACCGGGCATGGTGCGGCTCTCCATCTACCGGGACAACCTCGGTGGCAACCCGGTCCCGGGGACGGTGGAGCTGACCGAAATACCCGACAACTGCGTGCAGAACCAGATGGTCACCGTGCACCACCGTGGCGGACTCCAGGTCGATCTGATGATCTCCACCTGTCTGTTCTGGGACGCCAAGGGAACCGTGCCGGCACCACCCGTCCTCTCCGTGAAGGAGGCGACCGAGATCGCCGGCAACCCGATCTGGGGGACGCAACTGCCGGCCGAGTTCGTCCTCAACGGTGCCAAGCGGTTCCCGACGCTGGACCGGTCGAATGGCTGACGAAGACTTCGTGGAGTTCGCGCAGGCGACCGTTGGCCGGCTGCGTGACGCCGCGTTCCTCATGTGCCGCGACTGGCATCTCGCCCAGGACCTCACCCAGACGACGCTGGCCAAGGTGTACGCCAACTGGAGGCGGGTCCGTCGGGCCGATGACCCCCACGCGTACGCCCGCAAGATTCTGCTGCGCTGCATGATCGACCAGCAGCGACGTCGCTCCAGCCGCGAGTTGGCGATGTCGGCGCCGCCGGAGCGGAGCGAGGAACATCCGGCCGAGCTGCGCATGACATTGCTGGACGCGGTCGCCACCTTGCCGTTGCGGGACCGGGCGATCATCGTCCTGCGCTACTGGGACGACCTGAGCGTGGAGACGACCGCCGAGGTTGTGGGCGTCTCCACCGCCGTCGTCAAGAGCCAGAGCATGCGCTCCCTCAACCGCCTGCGCGAGTTGCTCGGCGAGACCCGTTCCGAGCTGTTCGCCGAGGAACGCCATTGACCGTTCTCGTCTGCCGCCGGGGTGCGGCGGGTCCCGGTGGTGTGGGACCGCAGGCCGGCAACCGCCGCGTCGGTGCTGCGGCGGCGACGAAAGTGCCGCCGAGCGTCGTCGGCTGAAGCGCCACCTGCGGTGGCAAGTATGTGCGTTTGGGGGAGGTTTTCGGTGTCCGTATCGAGCAGCAGGACGAGCCGAGGCCGGATTCGCGGCAGAGGCCGAGGTTCGATCGCCGTCGTGCCGGCGGTCCTGTCGGCGTTGTTGGTGATGGCCGCAGGGTGCCATCGGGGGGAGTCCGGTGTCGGCCCCGACGAGCGACACACCGCGAACGCGGAACGGGGCGATCCGAGCCCGCTGCTGGGGGCGGGCGAGCTGGGAGCGGACTGGCATGAGGACGACGCGCGAACCGGTCTGGCGTCCTGGCCGTGGGAACAGGACGGCTGCCCCAACTACAAGAGCAGCGACTACCCGGCCAAGTCGCATCGGCGCGCTGCCGTGGAGCGCTACTACCGGCTGTCTGACGGCTCGTCGTCGGCCCACCACGTCGTGGAGACGTACGAACCTGGATGGGCCGAGCGGAATGTCGATGACGTCCGTCGGGTCCTCCTACGGTGCGCGACCTACCCGGTCCTCGGATCGCAGGTCTCTTTCGACGTCGTCGATCCGCAATATCTGGAGGGCACCGCCATGCTCGTTCGAGGTCGCATCGCGCATGCGGACACCCCGAACACCGTCACGTACTTCGTGATGGTGAAACGAGGCGAGACGGTCTCGACGGTCCGCCTGCCCGATCCGGGCAGCCGGGCTGTGGTGGACGAGATCGCGGCGCGGGCGGTGGCCCGCCTTGGCTGAGCGGAAAGGTCGGCAGCTGCCGCGACGCTGGGTTCTCTCCGCGGCCACCATGTCGCTGGCCGGCGTCGCGACGGCCGCCTTCGGTGCCACGCGCGGTCGCGACGGCGAGGGAGCCCGGCCCTCGCACGGTTCTTCCCCTGCCAGTCCGATTCCCACGACGCCGGCCATCGACCGGATCGACCAGGCGAGAACGCGCATCAATGCCTACGTGCAACGGTACGACGGCCACCTGGCGGTCGCGGCACTGGATCGACAAGGAACGGCTGCGGTGACGGTCGGTGCCAAACGGTTCGAGACCGCCAGCATCGTCAAGGTCAACATCCTCGCGGCTCTTCTGCTGCGCCAGAACCCGCCGGGCAAGGCCCTGGGTTCTGACACCCGGCGGTTGGCCGAGGCCATGATCGTGTCCAGTGACAACGATGCGGCGGTGGCCCTGTGGCAGCGGATCGAGGGCTCGCGCGGCCTCAAGGCCGCGAACCGCGCGCTCGGTCTGCGTGAGACGAAGCCCAACTCGCACTGGGGACTCACCACGACCACGGTCGCCGACCAGCTCCGTCTGCTGACCGCGCTGACGTCCCCGACGGGACCGCTGACCCCGCAGGACCGTACCTTCATCATGGGCCTCATGAAGAAGGTGGTCCCCGAGCAGCGATGGGGAGTCACCGCCGCGCGGGAGCCGGGCAGTCGTTCCGAGTACGTCAAGAACGGCTGGGACACCGCTGATGTCGACGGCGGCCGCTGGTTGGTCAACAGCATCGGACGCATCGTCGAGGCCCGTCATGACTGGCTGATCGCCGTGCTCTCCGACCATCACGTGAACCAGAAAGCGGGCATCCGCGTCGTCGAGAAGGCCGCCACGTACGTGCTCAAGGAGCTACGCGCTGCCACTGCGGGCGACGGCCCTCCGCAGGGGTAGGGCCGGGCGCCGGGCAGGCCGACAGTGGGTGCGGACGAAAAGAGATTGCCCCGGGGCCAGGGCTCACGTTGGCTGGTCAGCATGGCTGAACTACGTACGGATCGTCTCGTCCTGCGCCGATGGCGTGACTCCGACCTTGCACCGTGGGCGGCCATGAATGCCGACCCCGAGGTCCGGGAGCACTTGGGCGACCTGCTCACCCGCGAACAGAGCGATGCCTCCGTGTCGCGGTTCCAGGCCGATTTCGACAAGCGAGGCTACGGGTGGTGGGCGGTCGAGGTGCAGGTCACGGGCGAGTTCATCGGCTTCGCGGGCTTGGATGAGGTGGACGAGGACATGCCGTTCACAGGAGTGGAGATCGGCTGGCGGCTCGCCCGCTCGGCCTGGGGTCAGGGGTACGCCACCGAGGGGGCGCTGACGGTCCTGGCCCACGGCTTCGACGCTCTTGCGCTTCCCGAGATCCTCGCTGTCACAACGGCCACCAACCTTCGTTCCCAGGCCGTCATGCGCCGGATCGGCATGACCCGGAACCCGGCCGACGACTTCGACGATCCCACCGAACCCGAAGGGGCACTGCGTTCGAACGTGCTGTACCGCATCTCCCGCAGTGCGCGGGCCTGAGGGTCTCCGATTCGGCGCCCCGATTCGTCGAGCACCTGCCAGAGTGGTTCATGCCCTTGAGTACGTACCACCTCAGAGCCTCGGTCGCCGTGTCCGACATTCAGAAGGCCGTGGCCTTCTACGAAGGGGTGCTGGGTCTGCGGGCGCTGCGGTCCGGCCCCAGCGCCACCATCGCCGACGGCAGCCGCGTCTATGGCTCCGGTGGCGGTCCGGCGCTGAACGTGTACCAGTCGGTCACCGCCGGGAAGACCTCGGCGACGGTGGCGACGTGGTACGTCGAGGACATCGACCAGATCGTCGACGAGCTCACCTCGTCCGGCGTCGAGTTCGTTCGCTACGAGCAGTTCGAGCACGACGACAAGGGGATCACCGCGCGGGCCGGAGGTGGACGTATCGCATGGTTCCAGGACCAGGACGGCAACACCTTCGCCCTCGAAGCCGACGCGTGACCTCCGACGGAAGGACCAATCCGGCTCAGGGCGTCAACGCCCTGAGCCGGATCAGTGTCGCAGTTGTTGGTACTGCCAATCAGGTGACGTTGATGTCGCTGCACCACATGTAGGTCTGGTCCAGGTGCGACGCCCTCCAGAGCACGAACAGGATGTGGTTTCCGCTGCGCGCCGGGAGCGAGACGTTGAACGAGATGTTCTGCGCCGGCGCGTAGCGCCCGGTCGTCGTGATCAGGTCGAGGTTGCCCCACCCGAGCTTCTGGGTGGATGGGTTGAACCCCTGCTTGGTGACGTAGACCTGGAAGTAGTCAGCGCCGTGGCTGGCCTGGTCGTACAGCTGGACCGTGAGGTTGCGGCTGACGGTGGTCGTCTTCCACGCCCCGGGCTGGTTCACGCTGTCGTTCCTGGACAGGGCGTTGCTGCACAGTTGCCCGTCCGGGGTGCGAGCCTGGTACTGGCCGCCGAGGCCGTCCCGCAACTGGCTCATCCAGTTCCACATGGTGTCGGGGTTTGCCTGGAACGCCCGCCAACACATGGGGTCTTGCTGCTGCATGGCGGGGTTCATGTGCTGACTTCCCCAGGTCTTCCAGCACTGGTAGGCGCGGCTCATCGGGTTGATGATGGTGCCGTGCGCCTGGGCTGCCCCGGTGAAGGGCAGCATGCCGGCCACGATGGCGAACACCATGACGAATGCTCGCAGGGACCGACGGACTGGTGACCGGGATCGTCCGCCGGATCGATCGGACTTGAGTGAACGCACTGTTAATCCTCCGCTCTTCGGGTACAGATCAGAATGGGAACGCTCCCAAACCAACTGTTGCATCTATCGGCCTAGATATCAATGTTTATCGATCTATGGTCGGATGTGGATCGAGCTGACCGGGGTGTCCGCAGCCGCCCGGTTCGGATCCGGGTGCGGGTAGCGACCGCCCCACCTGCCGCCGGCATGGTCAGAGGTCGGCTGCGGCGTCGTACCGGCGGCGCTGGTCGGCCATCTCCGACTCGGTCAGCGCTTCCTTGAGCGCCAGCTCCGCGTACTTGGGCGGGAGCATCTGCCGCACCCGGTCGGTGAACATGACCTCGGCGGTCGCCTCGACCACCTGGATGCCCGGAGGCTCGGTGGACATGTCCATGATCACGGGACCGGCCAGTTTGACCGCCACGTCCCAGGGGCGCTTCTGTTCGGCAACCCCGCAGAGGTGGAAGCCGTAGACCGTCCGCACGTCGGCGAGCGCGGTGGCCTCGGTCGGCTCATAGCCGTAGACGCGGACCCCGCAGATCACTGCCGGCTTCGCGGTGCTGGCCGCCTGCTGGGCCCCGTGTCCGGCGTGATTGTGCTGTCCCGGGTCCGCCTGTTCGAGCGTGGTGCGCATCCGGGCGATGATCTGCGATTGCAGATCCGCCGGCTTCGCCTCCGGGCCGGCCCGGTTGACCAGTACGACCGCGCCGGTCGACGCCACCAGCACGATCACCGCCACCCACACGAAGCGGTTCCGGTACCAACCCGCGAAGTTCTCTCGGGAAATCATGATTGCTTCTCACCTCGTCGCCGGTTCTGGTGCTGGCAGGCCGAATCGACGCCCCCGGCGGGTCAGGCGTCGAGCGCGTCAGCCGTCGGGGACACGTGCCGGGGGTTACCTACGGCGGGCGAGAATGACTGCCCGGCAAGGCGCCCGTCGTCGTAGAGATGGCCCGGCGATCCGCCAGGCGAGCGTCCGCCAAGGCGGCGCGCTGCCGGCGCTGCGATGCTCCCGTGCTGGCCGTTCCCAGCGCGGTTGCCCCCGCGCTGCGGCGATATGAGCCATTCCAACACGTCTGGATCGACTTTGGCAACATCGACGAACATCAGCGTGAATTCGGCCCGGTCACCCGCACCTTCGTCGTAGGCGGGTGCTCATCGCCGCACCGCCGCCGGCCCCGGAACAGATCTGCGGCGAGCGCAACCGGGATTGGATATGGTCTGTTGTACCCGATTTGCCGCTTGTAAGGGGAAACATGAGTCGCTTGCCGTACGTGAACCCGGCCGAGGCCCCGGCGCCGGTCCGCGAGGCGCTGCAGGCCGCGCTTCCCCTGAACTTCTTCCGCGTCATGGCCCACGCCGAGACGGCGTTTCCGGACTGGATGCGCTGGGGCGGCACGCTGCTCAAGGACCTGGCCCTCGACCCACTGCTCCGCGAAATCGCGATCCTGCGAGTTGCCCAGTTGAGCGACGTCGCATATGAGTGGGCTCAGCACGAGCCCATCGCTCGCTCTGTCGGCGCCACGGACGAGATGATCCACGCGCTGGGCCGCGACGAGATCGGCGACGACTGTTTCACGTCAGACCAGCAGATCGTCCTGCGTTTCACTACCGAAGTCGTCCGCGACGTCCGCCCGCCCGACGACACCACCGCCGCACTGACCGGGCTGCTCTCCCCGCGCGAGGTGGTCGAACTCCTGATGGTGATCGGGCAGTACATGATGATCGCCCGGGTCGCCGCGGTAACGGACCTGGAAGTCGACAAGCCGATGGGCGCCGCCGTCTACGGTGCGCGGCCCTGACTAATGTCATGAGTACCTGTGCACCCCGCATCGAACGTCGTGACTAAGCGCACTGGAGCCCACCACGTCCCGTCGATGAGACTCGATTCAACGCCGGAACAACAGCCGGCCGAGTTCGAGGGGCGGCGAGACGGTGGACGAACGCTACGACAGCTACTGCGCCGCGGATCGGCTGTTCTACGACTCGCTCGGCAGCGCCGTCGCACAGCCCGTCTTCCCGGCCGCCGACCGGCCGACGCCGACCGGCTGGCGCCGTGAGCCGCTCGACGACTGGCTGATCTACGCGCCCGACGGCGGCTCGCTGCCGCAGCAGGGCTGGAAGATTCATGTGTCGGCCGGTCTGGGGAACGCCGAGCGGGTGCTGGACGCGGTCTGGAACTACTGCGTCCCCCGCGGGCTGTCCTTCAAGTTCCTGCGCGGGCCGCGCACGCTGCTGCTGCGCAATTCCAAGTACGCCGCCCGGGCCGCCAGCGGCAAGTTCATCACTGTCTATCCGCGCGATGACGCGGAGCTGGAGCTGGCCTGCAAGGAGCTCGACGAACTGCTGACCGGCGAGACCGGGCCGTACATCCTCAGTGACCTCCGCTACGGCGCGGGCCCGGTCTACGTGCGCTACGGCGGCTTCGCCGCCCGCTACTGCCACTCGCCAGACGGTCAGGTGGTGCCGGCGATCGAGGACGACGGCGGCACGCTGGTACCGGACCGCCGGGAGCCCGTCTTTCACGTACCGTCCTGGGTCACCCTGCCCGACTTCCTCGGCCCGCACCTGGCCGCCCGGAGCGGCACCAGCACGGACGAGGTGCCGTACCGGATCGAGCGGGTGATCCACTTCTCGAACGGCGGCGGCCTGTACGTGGGCAGGGACCTGCGTACCGACACCGCTGTGGTGCTGAAGGAGGCCCGACCGCACGCCGGCCTGGACGCCGACGGCACCGATGCCGTCGCCCGGCTGGCCCGCGAGGCGCAGGCCCTACGGCAACTCGCCGACCTGCCGCAGGTGCCCCGGGTGCACGACGAGTTCGTCCTCGGCGAGCACCGGTTCCTCGCGCTCGAGTTCATCGAGGGCCGACCGCTGAACAAGGTGCTGGTCGACCGGTACCCGCTGATCGACGCCGACGCGACCGACGACGACCGGGCGGCGTACTCCCGGTGGGCCCGCCAGACCTACGAGCAGGTCGAATCCGTCGTGGCGGCGATCCACGAGCGCGGCCTGGTCTACGGGGACCTGCACCTGTTCAACATCATGATCCGGCCGGACGACCGGGTCGCCCTGGTCGACTTCGAAGTGGCCGCCCCGATCGCCGGGCACCGCCGACCCGGGCTGCGCAATCAGGGCTTCGCGGCACCGAGGGACCGCAGCGGGCCGGCGGTCGACCGGTACGCCCTGGCGTGCCTGCGGTTGGCGCTGTTCCTGCCACTGACCCAGCTGGTCCGGCTTGCCCCGGAGAAGGTCACTCACCTGGCCGACATCATCGCCGCGAACTTCCCGGTGCCGAGGTCCTTCCTCGATCCGGCGGTCGAGGAGATCACCGGTGAGCCGCGCGTCACAGCGGAACCGCGAGGGAATCTCGACGCGGATGACTGGCGCACCATGCGGGCCCGGCTGACGACGGCGATCGTGGCCAGCGCCACCCCCGAGCGCGACGACCGGCTCTTTCCCGGTGACATCGAGCAGTTCCGCAGCGGCGGCCTCAACCTCGCCCACGGGGCGGCGGGCGTGCTGTACGCGCTCGACAAGAGCGGTGCCGGGCGGTGGCCCGAGCACGAAGACTGGCTGGTGCGGCGGGCGACAGCGCCCCCGTCCGGCACCCGCTGCGGCTTCTACGACGGGCTGCATGGCGTCGCGTACGCACTCGTTCACCTCGGACGCCGGCAGGACGCGCTGGACGTTCTCGACATCTGCCTGCGGGAACCCCTGGACGGGCTCGACCACAGCCTGGCCAGCGGACTGTCCGGGATCGCGCTCAACCTGGCCGAGTTGGCCGCGCGCACCGGGGAGATGTCGTTGCGCGACGCCGCGTGGCGGGCCGCCGAGCGTGTGATCGGGCAGCTGGCCGACGACCCGGGCCCGGACGTCAGCGGCGGACGTAACCCGTACGCCGGGCTGTTGCGGGGCCGGACCGGACCGGCGCTGATGCTGCTGCGGCTCTACGAGCTCAGCGGCGACGACGAGCTGTTGGGGCACGCCGCCACGGCGCTGCGTCAGGATCTGCGCCGGTGTGTGCTGCGTCCGGACGGTGCCCTGGAGGTCAACGAGGGCTGGCGCACCATGCCCTACCTGGCGCACGGCAGTGTCGGTATCGGGCTGGTCCTCGACCAGTACCTGCGCCACCGGGCCGACGACCGGTTCGCCGAGGCGAGCGCGGGGATCCGCCGCGCGGCGCGCTCACCGTTCTACGCACAGTCCGGGCTGTTCGCCGGCCGGGCCGGCATCATCGCCTACCTCGCCGCCTCGACCGACGACGCCGACCCCCGCGAACTTCGCGCGCAGCTGGATCGGCTGGCCTGGCACGCACTGCCGTACCAGGAGGGGACCGCATTCCCCGGTGAGCAGTTGCTGCGGCTCTCGATGGACTTCGGCACCGGCACCGCCGGCGTGCTGTACGCGCTGGCCAGCGCGCAGCACGACCAGCCGCCGGCGCTGCCCTTTCTCGCGCCCCTGCCGGGCGCGGACAGACTCCCCCGCGACAGCGGGGGCGACCTGATCGGCGAACGGAAGGAAGGGAGGTGAACGACATGGCACTTCTGGACCTCCAGGGCCTGGAGATGGCTCCGGCCGACCGCACCGGTGGCGGTAGCCGGGCGAGCCTGCTGCTCTGCGGCGACAGCTCGCTCTCCGTCACGACCTGCAACTGATCCACGCACACGTGGGGCCCTGGGTGGGTAGACGTACCCACCCAGGGCAACCGCGTACCAACGGGAGGACCGATGCCGACGTTCGCCGTGGGGGACAGGCTGCTGCGGCAGACGGTCCTGGCGGGCGGCGGCTGGACCGCCGGACTCGCGGCGGTCGCGCTGCTCGGCGCGGCCGCCGAACTGTTGCTCCCCGCGGCCCTCGGCCGCGCCGTCGACGCCGCCCTCGACGGCGGCTCCGCCTGGTGGGCGGTGTCCGCCTGCGCCCTGGTCGTCGTCCTCATCTGCGTCGACACCCTGACCGACCTGGCCAGCGGGTTCGGTGCGGCGCGCGCCACCGCCGCGCTGCGCCAGCGCCTACTGCGTCACCTGTTCGCCGTGGACGTCCGCGCCACCCGCCGGCACCCGGTCGGTGATCTCGTCGGCCGGTTGGTCGGCCAGGCCGCCGACGCGGGACAGGCCGGCAACGCCGTGGTCCTGGCCATCGTGGCGGTGCTTCCGCCGCTGGGCAGCGTCGTCGCGCTCGCCATCATGGAACCGGTCCTCGGTCTCACCCTGCTCGCCGGTCTCGGCGTGCTCGCCGTCCTCATGCGCGCCTTCGTGGCCGACGCCTCGGCCGCGACCGCCGGGTACCAGCGGGTGCTCGGCAGCATCGCCGGCCGACTGTTGGAGTCGTTGACCGGTGCCCGGACCATCGCCGCCGCCGGCACCACCCGCCGCGAGGAGGACCGGGTGCTGGCGGACCTACCGGAGCTGGACCGGCACGGCCGGCGTACCTGGGGACTGCTGGCCCGGGCGAGTGCGCGCACCTCCGCCGTGGCGCCGCTGCTGAACCTGAGCGTCATCGCGGTCGGCGGGTACGCCCTGACCGCAGGCTGGCTCACACCGGGCGAACTGGTCGCCGCGGTCCGGTACGCGGCCATGGGCGCCGGGCTCGGCGCGGTGCTCGCCACCCTGAACCACCTGGTCCGCAGCCGCGCGGGAGCACACCGGGTCGCCGAGCTGCTGACGCAGCCCGCCACGCTGGCAGGCGAGCGGCCCCTTCCACCCGGCGGCGGCGCCCTGCGACTGCGCGGGGTGTGCGTGCACGCCGACGACGGCCGGCCCATCCTGGACGGCGTCGATTTGGACGTGCCGGCCGGCGCGACAGTGGCCGTCGTCGGATCGTCTGGTGCCGGCAAGTCGACCCTGGCGGCCGTGGCGGGACGGTTGTACGACCCCGACCGCGGTGAGGTGCGACTGGACGGGGTGCCGCTGCGGGACCTCGACGCGGCGGCGCTGCGCCGGGCCGTCGGCTACGCCTTCGACCGGCCGGTGCTGATCGGCGCGACCGTCCACGACGCGATCGGCTTGGCGCTGCCGGTCGACGCGGCGGCGCCGCCGGCCGATCGGAGCCCGGCCACCGAGGGGGTTCTGCGAGCGGCCCGGATGGCGGCGGTCGCCGACGTGATCGACCGTCTGCCCGGCGGCTACCGCACCCCGCTGGTGGACACACCGCTCTCCGGGGGCGAGACCCAACGCCTCGGCCTGGCCCGCGCGTTCGCCGCCGAACGGCTGCTCATCCTGGACGACGCGACGTCCAGCCTCGACACCGCCACCGAACACCGGATCACCGAGGCGGTTCTCGGGCGCGCCGGGGGGCGTACCCGACTGGTGGTCACCCACCGGACCGCGGCGGCCGCTGCGGCCGACCTCGTCGCCTGGCTGGACGGCGGTCGGCTGCGCGGCCTCGCACCGCACCGGCAACTGTGGGCCGACCCGGACTACCGTGCCGTCTTCCAGCCGGCCGGCGGTGGGTCGTGAGCCGTCCCGGCGTACGCCGGGTGACCTGGCGGGCGCTACGGGCCCGTCGGCGGGAACTCGCCGGGCTCGGCGGCTGGTCGCTTGTCGAGTCGCTGCCCGCGCTGCTCGCCGGCTACCTGGTCGCCCGTGCCGTCGACGAGGGATTTCTGGCCGGACGTCTGCTCAACGGCCTGGCCTGGTTGGGGGTCCTCGCCGTGGCCGTACTGGTCGGCGCGGCGGCCACCGGTCGGACGTACCGGAGTCTCGGCGCCGTGGTTGAGCCGTTCCGCGACGAGGTGGCCGCTCAGGTGATCCGGGGCGCGCTACGCGATGCCACCAGGGCGGGTGGTCGTCCGGACAGCGCCGCCGTGACCCGGCTGACCCACCAGATGGAGATCGTCCGCGACACCTTCGCCGGTCTGCTGATGGTGACCCGCGGTTTCCTCTTCTCCGCTGGCGCGGCCCTGCTCGGCCTGCTCGCCCTGGCGCCGGTGGTGGCGGCGCTGGCGGTCGCGCCGCTGGTCGCCGGTCTGGTCGTGTTTCTCGCCGCGCTGCCGGCGATGGTCACGCACCAGCGCGCCTACGTCCGGGCCGGTGAGCAGCTCGGCCAGTCGGCGGCGACCGCGCTGGCCGGTCACCGCGACGTGCTGGCCTGCGGCGCACAGACACGCGTGACGGCGGAGGTGGCACGTTGGGTGTCGGCGCAGGCCGCCGCCGAACGCATGCTCGCCCGGATGGCGGCGATCCGCAGCCTCAGCCTCGGCATCGGCGGCTGGCTGCCACTGCTGGTGCTGATGGTGACCGCCCCGTGGCTGGTCGAGCGTGGTCTCACCGCCGGCGCGGTGCTGGGCGCGCTGATCTACGTCTCCACCGGGCTGCAACCGGCCCTGCACACCCTGGTGCAGGGTCTCGGCGGCGGCGGGCTCCGCTACGCGGTCACCCTGGAGAACATCCTGCGCACCTATCAGGTCCCCGACGACCAGCCGTCAGCCCTCGCCGCCGCGATGCCCCGCTGCCGACCGCCCACCGGTCCCGCCGGCCCTCCGCCAGCCGTCGAGATCCGGGACCTGACCTTCGGCTACGGCCCGCGCGCCCGGCCCGTCCTGCAGAACTTCTCGCTGACACTGGCCGACCGGGATCATCTCGCCGTGGTGGGCCCGAGCGGTGCGGGCAAGTCCACACTGGCCGCTCTGATGGCCGGTCTGGTGCCGCCGCAGGCAGGCGCGGTCCACCTGGCCGGCACGAGGGTCGCCGAGGTGGAGCCGGCCGTTCTCGCCCGGATGCGAGTGCTGGTGCCCCAGGAGGCGTACGTCTTCACCGGCAGTCTCGCCGACAACCTCCGCTACCTTCGGCCGGACGCCGACGATGACACGCTGGAGGTCGCGCTCGACGCGCTCGGCGCGCGTCCCCTGGCGACCCGCCTGGGCGGCCTGGGCGCGCCGGTCGCGCCGGCCCTGCTCTCCGCCGGCGAGCGGCAGCTCATCGCGGCGGTCCGGGCCTGGCTGGCACCCGCCCCGCTGGTGGTCCTCGACGAGGCGACCTGCCACCTGGACCCGGTGCTGGAAGCGAGGGTCGAGGCCGCCTTCGCCCGGCGGCCCGGCACCCTCGTGGTGATCGCGCACCGGATCAGTTCCGCGCTGCGGGCCGGACGGGTGCTGGTCCTCGACGGCGACGAGCCCGTGGTAGGGACGCACGAACAGTTGTTGGCCCGCTCGGCCACCTACCGGGTGCTCGTCGGCTGCTGGGAGGACTCGGTGCTGCCGTCCCCGGCGGCGTCGGCGCGGCAGGGCTGAACCCCGCCCATTCGCCCCCACGACGCCCGTCAGATCCAGCCCGCCTCGCCGGCCATCCGCACGGCCTCCACCCGGGTACGCGCGCCCACCTTGCGGGCGATACGCCCGAGATGGTTGCGGACGGTGCCACGGGTGAGCCCGAGCGTCACCGCCACCTCCGCGACCGGCGCACCCGCCGCCGTCAGCCTCAACACCTCCGTCTCGCGGCTCGTCAGTGGGCCGTCCGAGTGCAGCGCCGCGACGACGAGATCCGCGTCGAGCACGGGCTCCCGGCGGGCGAGCCGGCGGATCCCGTCGATGACCCGCTGGGGGGCGGCGTCACTGCGCAGGATGCCGACCGCCCTGGTCGGGCAGAGCATGCCTCGCAACCGCCGGGCCCGATGCGGGTGGGCCAGCACCAGGACGGAGCACCGGCCGAGACGGTCGGGATCGACCTGTTCGACGAGATCGAGGTCGGCCACCACCACGTCGGGGCGTTGAGCGTGGACGGCCGCGGAGACCGCGTCGCCGCGATCCACCTCCGCCACGACACGGATGTCCTCCTCGGCGGCGAGGACGAACGACAGCGCGCCCAGAACCAGGGCACCGTCCAAGGCGAGCAGGGTACGGATCACGATGAACCTTCCCGCACTGCGATGGCGATCACACAACGTCAACATTCAAACACGCATCCGGCGGCGCCGCACGGCGACGGGGGCGGGTCCGGTGGAGTTTCCGGACCCGCCCCGACGGCTACAACCAGCCGTTACGCCGCGCGCGCGACACCGCCTCCAACCGGTTGCGGGCCCCGGTCTTGCGCAGAATCACCGACAGGTGATTGCGCACCGTCCCGTGTGCCAGGTAGAGGCGTACGGCGATCTCCTTCAGGGGCAGGCCCTCGGCCGCCATCCGAAGCACGTCCATCTCCCGAGGCGTCAACGGCATCTCCGGAGGGCTCAACACCGCGATCGCCGCGGCCGGGTCGATCGCCCGTTCCCCGGCCGCGAGCGCGCGGATCGCCCGCACCAACTCGGCCAGCGAGCTGTCCTTCCCGAGAAGGCCGCGCGCGCCGGCTGCCAACGCCGCCTCCACCAGTGCCGGGCTCCACCGAGGGCTCATCGCCAGCACGGCTGCGTGCGGCGCCTCGACGTCGATGCGGGCGACCACCTCCACCGGGTCGGGCAGCTCCGGTGTCAGTGCCAGCACCACCACCTGTGGTCGGCACCGCCGGACCACCGTCAACAGTTCGCCGACACCCTCGACGTCGGCGACCACCTCCATGTCCTCCTCGCGTGACAGCGCGGCGCAGAGCGCCCCGCGGAGCAAACCCATGTCCTCGGCGACGACAACGTGGATCACCACGTTTTCTCCGATCTCCGGTACGCGTCACGACGGCCACCGATCCCGGAACATCCTCGGGTTGGTCAGGGCGGTCGTGCGCTACAGACGGGTGGGCATCGGCCCGCCGCACCGTCACGAAGGACGGGAGCGGGCACTGATCGACCGACCAGCGGGTGGAACAGGTGGCCGCTCGGGCCAGCCACCGGGGTCGGTCGACCCGCCTCAGCCGGGGCGGGCGATCGCAGATGGAGTTCGGCTCTCGACCAGAAGCGGCACGAGATCGCAGGGTTGCCCGGCACCGAGGTGCGACTGCCGGTCGAGCGGCCGGACCAGCCCCGGTGCAGGCGTCGATCGATTATCGACGCCGGCGGCGTCCTGGTCGGCGGGTGCGACTGGCTCACCAGAAAGCAAACCCGGCGCGGCCACCGGTGCCGGGCGTGCGGCGAGGTGCCCCGTCGGGGCCGTGGCCCGCGTGGGAACGACGACGGACATCGGCGGTGGCGCGGCCGGGGCCGGCGGCACTGCGGCGCGTACGAGGGCCAGCGTCGGACCCGCCGGTGGCATCGGAACTGTCAGTACGGGAGCCGGCTCGGTCACCGGCACGGCGGTCGGCACGAACGCTGGGGGAGCGGGCAGTCGAGGTGCCGCCGCCGGAACGATCACGGGGCAGAGAGGGGGTGGTAGAACGGCATCGGTGACCCGGAGGAGCCCCATGACGACGGGCCTGATCGGCACGGTGCCCACGATGTCGACGACGTACGGCAGGGGAGCGGTGACCAGGCCGACAACGGGCGGACCGGCCGGCGTACGCACCGCCGACGGATCGGGGGCGGCGGTGGCCGGCTGCCGCGGTGCAGGCGCGGCCGGTCGCGGCAGGTCGACACGCTGGGCCGCGCGGGCCACGGAGGCCGGTCGGAGCCTTTCGCGCTCCGTCGCGCCGGGTGGGACGGATGCGCCGAACCTCGACGCACCCGCCGACCGTCGAGGCTCCGTCGCGGGTGGATCCTCGTGGGGGGCGGCCACCCCACCGGTGGGCACCACCAGCGGGGCACGGGGCCTGTCGTGGCGGCGGTCGTCGGCAGCCGCGGCTCGTTGACGGTCCTGGCTGGGGCGCTCGGCGATCGTGAGCCGCGCGACCGACTCGACCAGACCGCCGATCCTCCGATGAGGCTCGTCACCGGACCCACTGCGCATCCCGTCGGCGGCGGCCGGCCCCTGCAACAGGGCGGCCATGACGAAACCGGCCCCGACGGCGGCCGCGAGCAGCACCAGCCGCCGGGCGAGCCGGCGCAGCCGGCCGGCCGCAAGCGGCGCGGACCGGTCCGGCGCAGACGCCGGCGCGGCTCCGCTGACGGGACTTCGCACGCGGGCACGATCCCTTCCCTCTGGACTGCTGACCCATGGTAGCGGTGCGCTCACGCAATCGCATCCGGTGAATGGGCGCTCGTCGGCAGGATGCGGGCGCACTCCATCCGATGGGGAGGCCGGCTGCCCGTCACCCGGCTGGTCCCTGATCGGCGAACGTCCCGGACCGGGGGATGACCGCCTACGCGGGTGGCGGCGCTGTCGACCCCCGGATCCGCAGCGACGGGCTGATGACGACCCGGTGGGTGGGGCGGTCGGGGTCGGCGAGCCGGTCGGTGACGAGACGCACGGCGGCTCGTCCGATCGAGCGTCGCGGTGGACGGACCGCTGTCAGCGGCGGGCTGAAGAGCCCGGCGACCTCGTCGTCGTACGCCACGATGGAGAGGTCGCCGGGTACGGACAGGTGCCGCTCCTCGCAGTGCTGCACCAGCGCGATCGCCTCGGCGTCGGCGTGCACCAGCAGCGCCGTCGTGCCGGTCGCCTGGCACTGGTCGAGGATGCCGTCGAGCACTGTGTCCCGCTCGGGTGATCGTGCGTCGGGTGCCACGGCCACCACCGTCGCGGCCGAGTCGAGGCCGCACTCGGACGTGGCGTCGAGCCAGCCGCGCCGCACGTGCTGGCTGGTGGGGCTGTTGGCGTCGAGCACCAGGCCGACCTTGCGGTGTCCGAGCGAGGTGAGGTGTCGCACCGCCATGGCCGCACCGAGCGCGTGGTCGGTGACCACCGACTCCATGACAGCGTGGTGGCTGCCTACCGTGGCGGTGCGTTCCAGCAGGACGACCGGGACGCCGATCTGGTCGAGCCACTCGATGGTGCGCTCGGCGGTCGGTGTGTCCATGCTCGGCGCGATGATCAGCGCGTCGACGCCCATCCGCTCCACCATGCGGGCCAGTTGGGGCTGGTCGTCCTCACTGTCGTAGGAGGAGCCGCGCAGAACCACACGCATGTCCAGCTCGCGGGCGGCGCCCTCGACGCCGCGAGCCACGTCCGGCCAGTAGTAGTCCAAGGAGGGCACGAGCATGCCGAGGGCACGCCCGACCAGCCGGTCCAGGCCTGCGGCGGGTGGCTCGTCGGTTGCCGGGACGTCGTCCGGCAGGATCAGGGCGACCCCACCGTGGACCCGGCGAACCAGCCCTTCGGCGGCGAGCTCCGCGATGTCGCGCCGGATGGTGACCGGCGCGGCGCCAAGCACGTGGGACAGGTCAGAGACGCGCATCGAGCCGTCGCGTTGCAGGGCTGCCAACAGTTGCTGGCGGCGGGCGACCTGAAGGGGCCCCCGGGGGGCCTCCGTCGCGGCGACGACGGGGCTGTCCTTGGTCATGGGGACCTCCGGGGAACGCATCGTGCGGCGAAAGCTCTTGCATGGTGCGGACGACCGCGCCGGCCGGGCCGAACGCGGTGACGTCGATCGCGAGCCGGGTCGGCTGATCTCCCCATCCGACGAAGAGCATAGGAGTCGTGCTCCGCGGCGTCGGTCATGGCTCCTCGGACTGATGGAGCGGCTCTGAACGATTGTGATCGTATCAGAGCACTTGGCGCGGCAAGACCATGTTGTGCGCTCTCTTGATCGAGTGTGTTCACATCGGTTTGGGAACGGCATTGACTTGCTCCTTTGTGAGCGTTTTACTTCGGAAACCCTGCGGATGCCTGCGCGTCACATTCATGGGCAACGCCCCGCTCGCCACAGTCGACGGAGACGGATCGATGCGACAGGACCACGGATGATGTTCGGAACGACGGGCCAGGTGGCACCGGCGACGGCCTCGGATGTCGCTACCGCCCCGACCTGGAGCCGGAACGACTGGTTGGCCCTCGCCGACCGGATGCTCGCCGCTGCCCGACCGTTCGCGTCACCCGGACACGCCCTCGTCACCTTTCCCGGACCGGAGGGCGGCTACGGGCGGGCCGTCGACGGACTGGAGGGTTTCGCCCGCACGTTCCTGCTGGCGGGATTCCGCATCGCGGGTGCACGAGGCGTGGGCCTGGACGAACTCGTGGACCGGTACACGGCAGGCATCACCGCTGGCACCGACCCGAGCTCTCCGGACCGTTGGGTGCGTTTGGACGAGCACCCCCAGGCGAAGGTGGAGGCCGCCTCCATCGCGCTGGTCCTGGACATGACCCGCCCGTGGATCTGGGATCGACTTCCGTCGGTGGTGCACGAGCGGGTCGTGGACTATCTGCGCCCGGCGGTCGGCGACGACACGTACCCACGGATCAACTGGGTCTGGTTCCGGCTGGTCGTACAGACGTTCCTGCGTTCGGTGGGCGGGCCGCACTCGCTCGACGAGATGAACGAGGACCTGACCACCCATGACGGCTTCGCCCGCGGGGACGGCTGGATGTCCGACGGGCCGGACCGCGCCTACGACCACTACGTGGGCTGGGCACTGCACCTCTACCCGACACTGTGGGCCCGCATGGCCGGCGCCGCGGACCTGGCAGAGCAGCGCCGGGAACGGGACCTGGCCGGCCTCGACCGCTTTCTGGGCGACGCTGTCGCACTCGTGGGCGCCGACGGCTCACCGTTGATCCAGGGGCGAAGCCTGACCTACCGCTTCGCCGCGGCGGCGCCGTTCTGGGTCGGCGCCGTCGCCGGCGTGCCTTCGGTCGGCCTCGGCCGGTTGCGCGGCGCGGCCACCCGCATCGTGCGTCACTTCGTCGCCAACGACGCCCTGGACGAACGAGGTCTGCTCACCCTCGGCTGGCACCGGCCGTGGCCGCGTCTGGCGCAGTCGTACTCCGGGCCGGGCTCGCCGTACTGGGCCAGCAAGGGCCTGCTCGGCATCGCGCTACCCGCCGACCATCCGGTCTGGACGACTCCCGAGGAGCCGTTGCCGGTGGAGGAGCGCGACGCGGTGCGGGCGATACACGCGCCGGGCTGGTTGGTCTCCAGCACCCGTGCCGACGGCATCGTCCGCGTCGTCAACCACGGCACCGACCATGCCGTCGAGGGTGCCACCGTCTCAGATTCCCCGCTCTACGCCCGACTGGGCTACTCCACCGCCACCACCCCGGTCCTCGACGACAGCGGCTGGGCCAGTCCGCTCGACCAGTCCGTCACTCTCGTCGACGACGCGGGCCAGGTCACCCACCGCGCCGGGATGCGCCTGCTGACCGTTCACGTCGACACCGACGGCGTGGGCGTGGCCGGGTCACGTGCCCTCGCCCACTGGGTCGACCCGGATCCGGGTCAGCGCGATCACGGCGGCGGCCGCGTGGGCCGGTCCCGACCGGCCGGGCACCTCACTGTGTATTCGCTTGTCCGCGGCCCCTGGGAACTACGTCTGACCCGCGTCGACGACCTCGCCGACGGCGTCGAGGTGGCTGCGCTGAGGCTACGGATCGGCGGCTGGGCCATTGCCGGGGATGCGACGGCCACCACCGGCGGCGGTGTGGCGGTCGTGACCGGGGCCGACCTGACCAGCCGGCTCGACAGCGTTCACGGCGGCGGAACGGCGGGTGTCACCGACGTTCCGCACGGCGGGCCCCTGGCCGGCGGGCTGGTCGTGCCCTGGCTGGACCACCCTGTCCGGCCGGGCACATGGGTCGCCACCTTCACGGAGCTGTCCAGGGCGCCGGTGGCCACGCCCGGGCAGGCATGCCAGGCCGTGGCCGACGAGGACGGTCGCGGCCTCCACCTGGCGGTCGACTGGCCCGACGGGATCAGCACGTCGACCCGTCTGGACACGGAGCATGCCAGGCCCACCCAGGCGTCCTGGTAGCAGTGCGGGCCCGTCCGGGCCCCTTGACCTGAAGGAGAGAGGGATGAAGCGTGCGATACCGGCCGTCATCAGCGCTGCGACGGCTCTGACGCTCGTTCTCGCCGGTTGCGGCGGCGGAGACGAGCCAGTCGACCCCAATGCCCCGGTGACCATCACCCTGGCCGGCTGGACCCTGTCGTCCACGCCCGAGTTCAAGACGCTCGCCGACGGCTTCAAGGCGACCCACCCGAACGTGACGGTGCAGCTCAAGGAGTACGCCGCAGGCAACGACTACGACACCCAGATGATCACGGACCTGGCCGCCGGCACCGCCCCGGACGTCTACGTCATGAAGACCCTCAAGAACTTTTACACGTACCAGAGCGGTGGTCAGCTGCTCGATGTCTCCGACGCCGCCTCCGGTCTCGGCTCGAGCCCGGCACTCGCGCCGTACCAGGTGGATGGCAAGGCGTACGCGGTGCCGTACCGGCAGGACTCTTGGGTGTTGTTCTACAACAAGGACCTGTTCGCGAAGGCGAAGGTGGCGCCGCCGGACGGCAGCTGGACCTGGGACGACTACACCGACGCGGCGAAGCGATTGCACACCGGGCTGAAGGGGGCCGGCTCGAACGCGACCGGCGCGTACCAGCACACCTTCCAGTCGACAGTGCAGGGATTCGCGCTCGCCCAGACCCCCAACGCGGACCTGCTCTCCGGTGACTTCGGCTACCTGAAGCCGTACTACGAGCGGTCACTGGATCTTCAGGCGGCCGGCGCGCAGCCGACCTTCGGCACCGCGAAGACCAACAAACTCACCTACCAGGCGCAGTTCGGCAAGCAGCAGTCGGCGATGCTGCTGATGGGCACCTGGTACATGGCCACGCTGCTCAACCAGCGCAAGAGCGGTGACGCCGACACGTTCCAGTGGGGGATCGCCCCGGCGCCGCAGTTCGACAAGTCCACCACCGGCACCTCCGCCACGCCTGTCACCTTCGGTGACCCGACCGGCCTGGGGATCAACCCGAAGATCAGCAAGTCCAAGACCGCCGCGGCCAAGGCCTTCCTCCAGTACGCGGCCGGCCCGGACGCCGGCAAGGCGCTGGCCGGGATCGGCATCACTCCGGCCCAGGTCACCGACGAGGTCACCGCGACGCTGTTCGGGCTGGACGGCGTACCGCAGGACGACCTGTCGAAGTTCGCCTACGCCAAGCACACCGTCAAGCCCGAGAACCCGGTGTCGAAGCACACCGCCGGCCTTCAGAACCTCCTCAACGAGACGCACTCGGCGATCCTCTCCGACAGCAAGGGCGTCGACGCGGAGCTGAGCAAGGCGCAGACCCGCGCCAAGAACGAGGTCCTCAACCAGTGAGCTGATGGCGGGTCCGGCGCGCCTGAACCGCACGCCGGTCCCGCCACCATGCCGAACGCTTCCGGAGACTCCCCATGGCAACATTGCCGCGCACGAGACCCAGGAACCGGCGGCTGGTGTCGCGCGACACGGTCGCCGGCTGGTCGTTCATCCTGCCCAACTTCGTCGGCTTCGCCGTGCTCACCCTGCTACCCGTCGTCGTGCTGTTCTACGTGGCCTTCACCAGCTGGAACGTCTTCGGGGTGGCCGAGTGGACCGGCACCGCCAACTTCCGGCGGATGTGGAGCGACGCGAGCTTCTGGACCGCGCTGCGCAACACCGTCTACTACACCGTCTTCCACATCCCGCTGACTCTCGCGGCGTCACTCGGGCTGGCGCTCCTGCTCAACCGCAAACTGCGCGGCGTACGGTTCTTCCGCACCGTCGCCTTCTTCCCCTACATCACCTCGATCGTGGCGATCGCGATCGTCTGGAACCAGCTGTTCAGCCCGGAGTACGGCCCGATCAACGCTCTCCTCGGCGCCGTCGGGGTGGATGACGCGCCGGGCTGGACCACGTCGTCGACCTGGTCGATGCCGGCGGTCATCATCGTCGGCACCTGGCGGTACATGGGTTACTACATGCTGCTGTTCCTGGCCGGCCTGCAGACCATCCCGGCCCAGCTCTACGAGGCGGCCGAGACCGACGGCGCCTCACCGTGGCAGCGGTTCGTGCACGTGACCCTCCCCGGGTTACGGCACACCACCTTCTTCGTCACGGTGCTGCTCACCATCGAAAGCTTCAAGGTCTTCGACCTCATCCTCGTGATGACCGGCGGCGGCCCGGGCCAGTCCACGCTGGTGCTGTCGCAGTACATCTACCAGAAGGGCTTCGAGGAGAACCAGTTCGGCTACGCCTCGGCGGTCTCGGTCGTCCTGTTCGCCATCTGCTTCAGCATCACGGTCATCCAGTTCATGGTCAACAAGCGGAGGAACAGCTGATGACCGCTACCGACCTCTCGCTGCCCGCCCCGGCCGTCGCCGCGCCCGGCAACCGCGACGCGCCCGGCCGACCGGTCCGGTCCCGGGGCTGGCGGCTCGTCGGGTACGCCGCCCTCGTGCTCGCGGCGGCCGGGCTGCTGCTGCCGTTCTACTGGATGGTGGTGGCGTCGTTGAAGACCAACAGCGACGTCTTCACCATCCCGATCACCTGGCTCCCCGATCCCGTGGTGTGGCGAAACTACCTCGACATCTGGCAGCGCTCGGACATGACGACGTGGCTGGGCAACACGCTGCTGCTGTCGGTGGTCGTCAGCCTTCTCCAGGTGGTGACCGGCAGCTTCGCCGCCTACGGCTTCGCCCGGGTCCGCTTTCCCGGCCGCAACGCGCTCTTCCTGGCGTACGTCGGGACGATCGCGGTGCCCTGGCAGTCGTACATGATTCCGCAGTTCATCCTCATGTCGAAGTTGCAGTTGTCGAACACGCTGTGGTCGATCGTCGCGCTGCAGGCGTTCGGCGCGTTCGGCGTGTTCCTGATGAAGCAGTTCTACGAGACGATTCCCGAGGAGCTCAGCGAAGCAGCTCGGGTGGACGGGCTCAGCGAGTTCGGCATCTACCGACGGATCATGCTGCCGTTGTCCCGGCCAGCGCTGGCCAGCCTGGCCCTGCTGACGTTCGTGACCACCTGGAACGACTATCTCGGCCCGCTGATCTACCTGCGCAGTCCGGAGCTGCGCACCATCCAGTTGGGGCTGAACACCTTCGTTTCGCAGTACAACGCCGAGTATGCGCTGATCATGACGGGCTCGGTGCTGTCAGTGCTGCCGGTTGCCGTCATCTTCCTGCTCGGCCAGCGCCACTTCATCGAGGGCATCGCCTCGACCGGACTGAAGGGTTGAGGCCCATGCGTTCGCGCCACAACACCATCACCGCCGTCTTCGACGGCTTCTACGTCGCGCTCGTCACCAATCTGCTGCTGGTGCTCGGTTGCCTGCCACTGGTGATGCTCGCGTTCACCACCGAGGCAGCGCGTTCGTGGCCGCTCTACGCGCTGACCGCCCCGCTCTGCGCGCCAGGGCTCTGTGCGGTCTTCGCGGTCATGTCCGCCTACTCGGCCGGCGACACCGGCGGCGTCCTGCACACCTACGGCCGCGCCTGGCGCGCCACCGCCCGGCCGGCGATGCTCTGGACGGCGGCAGCCATGGTTGCCCTGGTCGTCCTCGCCGTCGACGCCCGCGCCGCCTGGGGCCACCGGGTCGGCGCACTGGCCCTGCCGGTCCTCGCGACCCTGATCGTCCTCACCGTCGCGACCACGCTGCTCGGGTTGGTGACCCTCGCCGACCGACCCACGGCGCGGTTGCGTGACGTGGCCCGTGCCTGCGTGTACCTGGCAGTGCGCCGCTGGTACCTCACCGCCGTGTCTCTGCTCGTCCTCGTGCTGCTCGCCCAGATCCTGGCGGCCCGCCCCGCGATCGCGCTCGGCCTCGCCGCCGCGCCACTGCTCTACGTCGTCTGGGCCAACAGCCGCTTCACACTGCGCGCCGCCCTCGACCCACCGACGACCGCACCCCAGACCACCTGAGCACCAGGTTCCGGCCACCGAGCCGGGACGCCGACGACACACCTGCCCGGCACCGGACCGGACCCACGAGGGAGAACAGCATCCATGACGGCGACCGACGTCCGTCCCAACTCCGACGCAGAGGCCACGGCGGCCGCGGTGGCAGCCGCGATACGTACCGTCGACGCGAACATCGCCACCTTCGGCGACCGGTACCCCGCGGACACCACCGACGCGAACCGCTACCCGCTCCGGCCACCGACCGCAGGCCAGCCCGAGGGCGCCAACGTCGGCTGGACCACGAGCTTCTGGCCCGGCATGCTCTGGCTGGCACACGACCTGACCGGCGACGAGCGCCACAAGCGGGCAGCGCTCTCCCACGTGGACAGCTTCGCGGCCCGGATGACCCGCGGCATCGACCTGGACACCCACGACCTCGGGTTCCTCTACACCCTCGCCTGCGTCACCCCGGCCCGCCGTACCGGCGACCCACGGGCCCGAGACGCGGCCCTCGCCGCCGCCGACCACCTGATGACGCGCGTCCTCGAACCCGCCGGAATCATCCAGGCCTGGGGCGACCTGAACGACCCCCGCCAACGCGGGCGCACGATCATCGACAGCCTCATGAACACGCCGCTGCTCTTCTGGGCCAGCCAGACCACCCGCGACGACCGCTACGCCGCCGCGGCCCGCCGGCACACCGCTCAGCTGCGCCAGCACATCCTGCGTCCGGACGGCACCACCTTCCACACCTTCTACTGGGACCCGACCAGCGGCGCGCCGCTACGCGGCGAAACCGAACAGGGCCACTCCGACCACTCCTGCTGGGCGCGTGGGCAGGCATGGGGCATCTACGGGTTCAGCCTCAACCACCGGCACATCGGCGACCCCGCGCTGCTCACCGCCGCGAGGACCTGCGCCGACCGTTTCCTCGCCCACCTGCCCGACGACCACGTCGCGTACTGGGATCTGGTGTTCGGCGACGGCAGCGGCCAGGAGCGGGACAGCTCGGCCGCGGCCATCGCCGCCTGCGGCCTGGTCGAACTGGCAGACGGCCTCACCGACACGGCCAGCGCCGACCGGTACCGCACAGCCGCCGCCGAGATCCTGCGCTCGCTCATCGGCCACTACTCCACCGACGGCCATCCGATCTCGAACGCGCTGATCCTGCACGGCGTCTACGACAAACCCAAGAGCGTCGGCGTCGACGAGGGAACCCTGTGGGGCGACTACTTCTACCTGGAAGCCCTCACCCGCGCCACCATCCCGGGCTGGACCAGCCCCTGGTGACCACCGTGCACCGACCCGCTCAGCCCCGCATCCCGAAAGGTGACCATGGACTACCGCTACCACTGCTCCGTTCCCGCCGTCGACGGCCGGAACACGTTGCCCTTCAATCCCTGCCGACTGCTGGACTTCACACTGCTGCGGCTGTCGGCCGGCGAGTCCTGGACCGGCGAGTCCGGTGACCGGGAGATCCTGGCCGTCATCCTCGGTGGCACGGCCAGCTTCACCGTCGCCGAGCGCCACTTCCCGCAGGTCGGCCAACGTCCGGACGTCTTCTCCGGCAAGCCGCACTCCGTCTACATCCCGGCCGGCTCCTCGGTGACCGTCGAGGCGGTCACCGCCGTGGAGATAGCCCTACCCAGCGCACCCAGCGAACTGGCCACGGACCCCTACGTGATCGCACCGGAGCAGGTCGTGAGCGGCCGGTGGGGAGCGGCCAACTTCGGCCGTACCTATCACCAGATCCTCACCGAAGTCTCCCAGCCGGACCTGCCCGCCCGCCGGCTCATCGTCGGCGAGACCTACACGCCCTCGGGCAACTGGAGCACCTACCCGCCACACCGGCACAAGGTCGACGACCTGCCCGCCGAGGCCGCACACGAGGAGATGTACTACTACCGCGTCAACCCGGCGAACGGGTTCGGCATCAGCCGGGTCTACACCGACGACGGGTACGAGGAGAACGTCACCATCCGTGACCACGTGATGCAGATGATGCCCGAGGGGTACCACACAGTGGTCAGCGCACCCGGCTACACGACCTATTTCCTGTGGTTCCTGGCCGGCACCCAACGCACTCAGGGTGCTCGCGAGGACGCCGACCTCGCCTGGGTGGGCCAGACGGTACCCACCCTGCGGGGCCTGGGCCTGTAGTGACGTCGGAGGGACCCATCGCAGCGTCGTCGTCGACTTGGGCGTGGCCGGACGTTCCGACCTGAGCGGGAGGACCGGTGCAGGCTGCCAGGCATGGAGGGCTGCTGCGGGTCGGGCGCTTGACGACATCACCGAAGATGGATGATCCAGGGCGGTTGCGCCCAGGAACATGGGATCGCGTTCCTGACGGTCAGTGGGAGGGCGCCTTGACCGCACAGATTTCGGCCGTGGTGGCGATCGTTGCCGCGTTGATCTCGTGCGTTCAGTTGCTGGTCGGCCGGTCCGTCTCACGCGGTGGCATCCTGTCCGGCGCGATGATGAACCACTGGTCGGCGGAGAACGTGGCGCTGCGAGACGTGGTCTACGGACTGGAGAACAAGGAATACGCACAGTGGTCTGAGGAGGAGCGTGCTGCGGCGACTGCTGTAGGCATACAGATCTCACAAATCGGCTTCCTGCTCCGCAATTCCTACGCTGATCGCAGGGCGTTCCTCGACTTCTGGTCGAACTGGTGCGTCCGACTCTTCATCATCCTGTCGCCGATGATCGCCGACCTGCGCTCGCGTCAAAACAGCCCGGATCAGTGGATCTACTTCGAATGGCTGGCTCGTAAGGCCTATCGGCACACGTTGCGTAGGCCCTGGTGGCAGCGGCATTCCTGGGCGTCACTGAAACGACAGACGCACCAACTTCCCGATCCCGATGTCCTGAGGTCGGCCGGGCACCCCCGTGCAAGGGCCACTGACGGGGACTCCACGACTCGACCCGAGGCGGGCGAGAGGGGCTGATCCCGGGGGACCGAGGCGCTCATCTCCGCTGTGGCTCCGGTGGCGGATCTGGCGAGTACGCCCTCGCTTCGTCGCGTCGAGGGGCGGTACTCGAGGGCTGCGCTCGTTCTCTGCCTCCGTTCCGGGGCCTTGGCGTGGCTCGACGGGTGGTCGTCCGAGAACCCGTGGTGCTAGGTGACGTCATTCGCTAGCGAACAGACCTTCGATGGCCCTATTGTGCTAGGCAACTAGTGGAATGGGGTGGCGAGGTGATCGAGTTCCACCTGGACGCACGGTCCGGGGTCGCGCCGTACATGCAGCTCATCCGACAGGTACGGCACGCGCTCCGGCTCGGAGTCCTGAACGAAGGCGACAAGCTGCCCACCGTGAAGGAGGTGGTGGCCCGGGTCGCGATCAACCCGAACACGGTGTCCAAGGCGTACCGCGAGTTGGAGTACGAGGGCCTGGTCATGGCCCGGCCCGGGCTGGGCACGTTCGTCACCCGCACGCTGGTCGGCGACTCGCTGAGCAAGCACGAGCCGCTGCGGCAGGGCCTGGCCCGCTGGCTGACCGAGGCACGGGAGGCCGGCCTGGACGACGAGAGCATCGAGGCGCTCTTCCTCAGCAGCTTTCGGGCATTTTCGGAGGCCCGAGGATGACTAGCGCCCTGATCGCGGACGGTCTGACCAAGCGCTACGGGCGGCGCTCGGCACTGAAGGACTGCACTCTGGACATTCCGGCCGGCCACGTCGTGGGCCTGGTCGGTCCGAACGGCGCCGGTAAGTCCACGCTGCTGCAACTGGCCTGTGGGCTGCTCGATCCGACCGCGGGGCAGATCGAGGTGCTCGGCGCGCGGCCGGTCAGCGGGTCGCCGCAGGTCGGGTTCGTCGCGCAAGACACCCCGGTCTACGCCGGCCTGACCGTCGCCGACCACCTGCGGATGGGCGCGCACCTCAACCCGTCCTGGGACGCTGCGCTCGCCAAGCGGCGGATCGACCAGGTTGGTCTGGACCCGGCGCAGAAGGCGGGCAAGCTCTCCGGGGGCCAGCGCGCCCAACTGGCCCTGACCGTCGCCGCGGCGAAGCGCCCCAATCTGCTGCTGCTCGACGAGCCGGTGGCGGCACTCGACCCGCTCGCCCGGCGCAACTTCCTACAGGGGCTGATGGAGCTGACCGCAGAGCAGGGCATGAGCATCGTGATGTCCTCGCACCTGGTCGCCGACCTGGAACGGGTCTGTGACCACCTGATCGTGCTGGTCGCCTCTCGGGTGCGGGTGGCCGGCGACGTGGACGACCTGCTCGCCACCCACCACCGTCTGGTCGGGCGGCGGCGCGACACCGCCGACCTGGGTGCCGGGCGAGCCCTGGTCGAGCAGAGTCACACCGAGGTGCAGTCGACCCTGGTGGTGCGCAGCACCGCGCCGATCGTCGACCCGTCCTGGCAGGTCGACCGGCTGGACCTGGAGGACATCGTGCTGGCGTACATGAGCGGTGCCACCGGCGACGGGCCGGACCGGGTTCTGGAGGGACAGCGATGATCTGGATGACCTGGCGGCAGTTCCGGACCCCGGCCCTGGCCACCGGCACCCTGCTGCTGGTGCTCCTGGGCGGTCTGGCGCTGACCTGGCCGGAGGTGACGCAGCTGGCCAGAGAGACCGGATACACCGGCTGCCAGGGCGATGCCTGTCGTGCCGCCGGCGAGGCGTTCCTCCAGGCGCTACAACCGGGATGGGCGAGTGAGTTCCACATCGCCGCCATCGGGGCCCTGTACCTGCTGCCCGCCCTGGTGGGCATCTTCTGGGGCGCACCGCTGGTGGCCCGGGAGTTGGAGTCCGGCACGTACCGCATGGTCTTCAGTCAGTCCGTCAGCCGTGGCCGCTGGCTGCTGGTCAAACTGGCGGCCGGCTGCGGTGCCGCCGCGCTCGGTGCCGGCCTGCTCAGCCTGGTGCTGACCGAGTGGGCGCAGCCGATCGACGGGGCCTCGGCGGACCGGATGAACCCGCTGGTGTTCGCGGCCCGGGGGATTGTGCCGGTTGGCTACGCGACGCTGGCCTTCGTGGTGGGTGTCGCCGCCGGGCTGCTGCTGCGGCGGACTCTCGCCGCGATGGCGGTGACCCTGCTGGTGGTGATCAGCCTGCAGATCGCCGCGCCGTTCGTGGTGCGCCCCTGGCTGGCCCAGCCGGTCACCACGGTGAGCCCCCTGCACTTCGATGGTGATTTCGGGATCTCGATGAGCCCCGACACCGGGCGGATGACGGTCCATGTCGAGCCCGACCGTAGGGGTGACTGGATCGTGTCGAGCACCACGATCACCTCGACCGGAGCGGAGTTCACTGGTCCGGCCGACATGACCCAGTGCGGTCCGAGGGCGTCCGGTGGGCGCGAGGCGTGCCAGAGTTGGCTGGGGAAGCAGAACCTCAGCCTGAAGGTGAGCTACGTGCCCGGCTCGAAGTTCTGGGGCCTGCAATGGCGGGAGTTCGGCGTGCTGATCGCGTTGACCGTCGCGCTGTCCCTGTTCTCCCTCTGGTGGGTCCGCCGCCGACTGGTCTGACTGCACAGCCGGTGGGGGCCCACGCCGAGCTTGGCGATGAATGTGGCCCTCGCCGGGTGGCCAGGGTGCGCGCGAGACCTCGGGCGGTATCAGATTGCGGCGAGTGCCTTGGCGATGTTCCACTCGGCAAGGTCGAGCATCCATCGTCGGTCCGGGAAATCGGTGTCCGCGATGCGCAGCGGACCCTCGATCAGCGACAGCACCTGCGCGTACCGGTAGAGTTCCAACCTGTCCGGGTCCAGATCGACCGGACGCAGCGCCGGATACGCCTCGCCGAAGCGCATCTGCAGCCAGGCGTGCTCCCATTCAATATCGAAGTAACACAATCCCTCGATGTCGATCATCGCCGGCTCGCCGGCCGGTGTGACGAGCACGTGATCAGGTCCGAGTTCACCGTGCACCAGTGCGTAATCCCGCCGTGGTGCCACCCTTTCATGGAGCTGATGCAGGTGGGCAGCGATCCTGTGCTGCGCATCAGACAGCCGGGGGTCGCGGGCCGCTGCGGCGTCGAGGTGGCCGAGCGCCCGGTCCAGGATGATGTCTTCGGTGCGTCGAGTCTGGGACGCCTCGCCCTGGTCGATGGCCGTGAGCCTGCCATAGCGTGGGCCGAAGGTGGTGTGCATGCGGCGCAGAGCGTCACCGAGCATGGAAAGCGGCGCGGCGGCCGCGGCGGGATCGCGTTCCATCAGGGTCTCCAGCCGTAGCGCGCCGGCGTCTTCGAGCAGCGCTATGTCGGCGTCGAGGTAGCGGCCGTCGCGGTCGAGCATGATCAGCCGCGGTACGCGCACACCAGCCGCGACGAGTGCCGCGTGGTTGGCCGCGAACAGTTCTGCGCCCGACGCGTCGGTGAACGGGTCATCCGGGACCGTCGGCGAAGGCGGCCAGTAATTCTCGCCCGCTGCCCACACATACAGAATCACGGTCTTCTGATCGTCGACACCAAGCCGGTAGACGCCCTTCTTACTGCCGCCGGTCAGCCGCTCCAGGCCGGCAAGCCGGCTTTTGGAGCCGAACTGCTCCGCCACCAGGTCGTGCAACTCATCCGACTGCAGGAACGTCCGCGTCATGTCGCCTCTCCTCAGGCCGACCGGCCATGCTGCCCCGCGAAACAGCGCCGCGCAATCGGGTTACCGCGCGGGACTCCAGCACAGGGCGAACGGTATGCCCGAACCGATGGTGATTGGAGGCGACGACCCTGACGGCCAATCCGATCTGACGTACTCCTGGATCAACCGGCGAGCGTTTGGCGGAACTCGGGGTCGCCGGATCGGCACCGACCGGGCATGATCCTCTACGCACCGAATCTGGCGGGGCCTTTCACCCCGTGCGACGTATCTGCGATACCCCGCTCAACTGGCCTGGCAAAGGCTTGGCTACGCCGCTGATGGAGAACACTTTGCACTGCACGAAATGCGGAGCCGAACTTGCACACCCCGGCCAAGGCCACATGTGCCGGTCCTCGACACCTCCGCCCGCGCTCAGGACAGCAGGTTGGAACGTCGCGACCTGGTTCGTTGTCGGGTTTGCCATTCTCTACGCCCTAGCCGCGATTGCTGCGGCCGTCCTCGGCAGCACCCCGAGCGGCCGTGCTCGGCCACTGCCCCCGTCCGGCGCTGGCGCACCGATCGGACTCGTCCTGGCCAACCTGATCCTGATCGCCGCCCTCATCGGTCTGGCTATCAGCGGGCTGATCTGGGGCCGCGGCACTCGCCAGCTTGCCGAGGCGCACGGCTCCTCCGGCCGCTCGTACAGCCGTCACTGGGGCATACGCGTCTTCTCCTCCTGCATCGTCTTCAGCACCCTCATGGCCTGGCTGGCCACCGACCGAACCGCCCCGGCCGTCCTGTTCGGCCAGGCGGGTTTGCGCACCCTCGGAGCCGCCGCGCTGATCGGGGGCGTGCTGCACAGTCGGGCGCGGGTTCTGCGGCTGATCGCCCAAGTCGATCGAGTCGTCGCCGGGCACTCCTCGCCAGTCGCCGGGCAAGACCCGGCGTGGCCGCTGTCGCCCATTCCGACCAGTGACGACTGGAACGCCAGCCAATGGGACCCGGATGTGCTGCGCGACATCGAAGCTCGCCGTAACCGGGACAGAACCTGATCTCGAGGTACGGCCGGTTCCGACGCGACGACGATCGAGTACGGCTAGCCCCGGATCATCGGGTGTTCGTCCTTGCCCCGCCCCGTAGGTGTGGCAGAACGAGTGGCGCCGCATCCGGGGTTTGGGCGCGGCCATGGCCGCGCCTACACGCCGTCAGAAGCTGCTGACGAGCTTCACGAACGCCTCGTCGATCTTCGCGGGATCGGTGGCGTCGAAGGCCTTGCCCGAGGACGCCTTCGCGATCCGGTCCAGGGTGGCGAAGTCCGACTCCCGGTCGAAGGCGATGCAGAAGACCTTCACCGGACGCCGCGGGTCCAGGGCGACCTCGGCGAGCAACCGGGCCAGGTCGTTGTCCTTGCTGTACTCGTTCTTGCCGTCGGTCAGCACCACTATCGCGTTGATCCGCTGCGGGTCGTACCGGTCGAGCAGTTCTCGGTGTGCGGCCCGGATCGTCGCGTAGAGCGCGGTGCTGCCCGCGACCTCCAGGCCGGCGATCTTGCTGTTGATCCGCTTCTGATCGAACCCGCCGAGCGGGACCTCCTGCCGATAGGGGCTCTTCGGCTGCTGCTGCGTCTCCGAGGAGAACGACCAGAGCCCCACCCGGTCTTCGGTGTTGAGCAGGGCGAGGCCCTTGCCCGCCGCCGCCGAGGCCACCTGGAAACGGGTACGGGTGCCGACCTTGGCCAGCATGGACCCAGAGGTGTCCAGGGCGATCAGGATGTTGGCCTTCTTGCGGAGTGTGCGCCAGCCGTCCAACATCGCGCCGACCACCTCCGGGTCCGGCGGCTCGAAGTAGTTCAGGCCGTCGGTGGGCTCGGCGCCGACGCTGGCAAGCAACTCCGCCGAGGCGCGGCGCTCATGGTCCCGGAAGCCGAGGCGGGCGAACCTCTCCTGCTGGGCGTCCTCGGTCAGGAACTTCTGAAAGTCGGCCGCTGCCGCGCGCTGCCGCTCATCGGCGGAGGGCAGCACGACGAACGGGTGGTCCAGGTTGAACGTGCCCTCCTTGGGATGGACGGCGACCAGCGGGACGTTCGGCCGGCGGCCCCGCTCCTGCCCTTCCTGCCGAGGGCTCAGTGCGCCGGTGTTGTAGAGGTCCACCAGCTCCTCCTGCAGGACGATGGCACTCATGTCGTCCGTGCTGCCCGCCCCGCCGGCCAGGTCCGCCTCGGCGAGGCTGCGCAGCAGGTCCACCGAGTCGTCGCTGTAGTGCGACACGTTGGCCTCGATGCGGCGGACGAACTGGGTGACCGCCGGGTCGGCCAGGTCGGACCGGGTCAGGTCACTGGCCCGTTGCACCGCCGCGTAGTAGGTGGCGATGGTCGCCGCCAGCCCGGAGGTGGACAGGTTGGGGTTGTCCTTGCCGAAGGTGAAGCGGCCCCACTCCGGCTTGCCGAAGCCCGCCCACCCGTCCCGCCCGGACAGGCCCAGGATCTCTCCCCAGCCCAGCGGCCCTTGCTTGCGTACCAGTTCGGCCTTGGGCTGCGGCATCGCGATCACCAGCGGGCTGTTCGCGATCGACGGGTAGTGGTCCGGAGTCTGCAACTCCCGCCCGGCGGCTTCGTCGAGCAGCCGGAGCTGGCCGGTCCACAGACTCGACGTCGGCAGCCAGACCTGTGGTTGCGGCAGGCCGGTGTGGGTCCAGCCGGTGGCCAGCGCCTCGGTGGCCTTGCCCGAGTTCAATGCGCTGACGTGCACCTGGGCGCAGCCACCGCCCTTGATCGACCTGTCGCTGCGGTTGTAGGCCTCGGCCAGGTCGACCAGCAGCGTTGCCTTCTCCGTCGAGGAGTTGACCTGGAGGATGGTGGCGCAGTCTTTGCCCGCTTCGCGCTGCCGGACAAACAAGAACGCCCCGGCGATGACCACCAGCCCGGCGGTGACGGCGGCGGTGTACGGCAGCCACTGCCGCGTACGCGTAGCGGGTGGGGCCATCGGGACGTCCTCCTCGGCGGGCGGCTGGTGGCAGTCAACCTATCGATCCGGCGCCAGTCGGCGACCTCGACCCCAGCGCGCCGGTCACCCGCGGTCGGACCGTCTCCCGAGGGCCGTCGCGACCAGCAGTCGAACCAGGTAGACCACGACGAAGGCGACCGCGCCGACCGCGGCGGCCGGGCCGACAGCGCTCGACGCGACGTAGCCGGCGGCGGCGCCAACCGAACCGAGGAAGAGCGCGGTCGAGATGCCCCAGGCGTCAAAGGCCTCACTACGCAGTGACGCGCCGCCTTCTTCAGCACGAACGCCGGGCTCCGTCGCCGGCAGGTGCGCCGGCTGGGTCTGCACCGGCAGGTGCGCCGGCTGAGCCGGTCGGGCCTGGGTCGGCACCGTCTGCCGGGCCGGTACCTGTGTCGGGGATGGCTGCGGTGCCGTCGGCGTGATCTGGGGGAGCGGTTGGTCCGGCGTCGGCGCGCCCGCGGTCTCGTTGCCGACCTCGAGCAGGCTCTCCCGACGTAGCGGCTCGGTGACCCTGCCGTCCTGCCGAAGCAGCCGCACCAGCACGCGTTCGGCAGCCGGCCGGTCCGCCGGATCCTTGGCCAGGCACTCCCGGATCAGCTCGTCCAGTACGGGAGGCATCGCCGGCAGGTCGGGCGGATCGTGCAGCACCCGGTGCATCACGGCGAAGAGCGAATCGCTGCCGAAAGGCGGCCGGCCACCGGCGGCGAAGGCGATAGTGGCCGCCCAGGCGAAGACGTCGCAGGGGGGACCGATCGCGTCGTCGCGGAACCGCTCCGGCGCCATGTACGCGGTGGTCCCCATGACCCTGCTGGACGCCGTCTCGGTGTTGCCCAACGCCCGGGCGATACCGAAGTCGATCACCCGGGGACCGTCCTGGCCCAGCACCACGTTGTCCGGCTTCAGATCGCAGTGCACCACCCCGGCACTGTGGATCGCCGCGAGCGCCGTGACGGTGCCGACCGCGAGCCGGTGCAGGGCGTTACCGGTCACCGGACCACGCTCGCGGACGTGCCGGTGCAGGGTCAGGCCATCGATGAACTCACTGACCACGTAGGGCCGCTCGCCATCCACCTCCGCGAAGAGCACCTGCGCGGTGCAGAACGGAGCGACCCGGCGGGCGGCGGCGATCTCCTTGACGAACTGCGACCGCGCCCGTGGATCACTCAGATCGACGTTGACCATCTTGACCGCGACCCGGTCACCGGCGTCGTCCTCGCCGAGATAGACGACCCCCTGCCCACCCGCGCCCAACCGCCCGACCAGGCGATACGGGCCGGCGGTGACCGGGTCGTGCGTCCACAGTTTCGCCAACCCTGGCACCGGCGGGCCGGCCAGCTCTGACATCCCGACTCCATCAGCGTCGTGCCCGGCCACCGGCGGCGCAGGACACGGCCATCGTGCCATGTCGGCCGCCGACGACCGAGGACGTTCGCCATGGACGGTTTCGCCCACCGTCGGACCACACTGGTCGACGCCCATCCGACCTCGACGCGGCTCTACCGCAGAGGCCGACCTAGTTCCTCGTGCGGCCGGCGACTCGGCGGAGGGCCAGATAGGCGACCCCTGCGGCCAACACCCACGGCGCGGCGACGAGGACCGGGTCGAGCGGGTGGTGTACGCGATCGACCCGCTTGCCGCCCAGCCGTGACGGGAGCCCGTGGTGGGTGAATTCGCTCAGGACGCCGGTCTCGGTGATCGGATTGTCAGGATGGCGGGTCAGGAACGAAGCGAAGGTGGCCTCGACCACGTCCACGCGGTCGGCGGCGAGCAGGAGCAGCCAGTGGGCGGCGCGTCCCTCGCTGTACCTGCGGTAGGAGTACCGGCGGATCATCCCGGACAACCCCCTGGGCGGGCACGAGGTACCGAAGACCGGGGTGAGGAACTTGTGCTCGATCGACCTCTCCCTCGGCCACTTCTCAGGCTGCCGCTCGGGGAACTCCCAGTGCGCACCGTTGAGGGTCGGGTCGAACCGCTCCTGCGGCACCGAGGGTCGGTCCTTCGGATCAAGGTCGACACCCCAGCCGGGGATTCGGGCACGCAGCTCGTCGCTGGACTCAGCCAGTTTCGGCTTGTCTGCTGTGTAGGCCATGTCGGGCTCCTGATCGGGTCAGGCGGGGTTCGGAACGATCAGCGGCTTGATGCAGCCGTCGAGCTTGGCGGAGAAGATGTGGTACGCCTCGGCGATGTGCTCCAGCGGAATCCGATGGGTCACGATGTCGCTGGGCTTGAGGTAGCCGTTGCGGATGTGCTCGAACAGGCGCGGCCACTGCCGCTTCACCGGGCACTGGTTCATCCGCAGGGGTCAGGCCCTTGTTCAGCGCGTCACCGAACTTGACCGCGCTGAACATCGGCCCGTACGCGCCCATCACCGAGACGTTGCCGCCCTTGCGTACCGAGTCGATCGCCCAGTTGAGGGCGACCGGCGAACCGCCCTGCAACTTCAGCTTCGCGGCGGTGACGTGCTGGAGGAGGTTGCCGTCCGCCTCCGCGCCGACGGCGTCGATGGCCACGTCGGCACCCAGGTGGTCGGTGATCTTTTTCAGGTGTACGACGATGTCGTCGTACTCCCCGAAGTTGTAGGTCTCGGCGTGGGCGAACGACGCCGCCTTTTCCAGCCGGTAATCGAGGTGGTCGATGACGATGACCCGGCCGGCGCCCATCAACCAGGCCGACTTCGCGGCGTACAGGCCCACGGGTCCGGCACCGAAGACCACGACCACGTCACCCTCGACGATGTCGCCGAGCTGCGCGCCAAAGTAACCGGTGGCGAGCGCGTCGGTGAGCAGGACGGCGTCGTCGTCGTCCATCCACTCGGGGATCTGACTCGGGCCGATGTCCGCGAACGGCACCCGGACGTACTCGGCCTGACCGCCGTCGTAGCCGCCGCAGGTGTGTGAGTAGCCGTAGATGCCGCCGACGGCTGTGGCGTTGGGGTTGACGTTGTGGCAGTTGCTGAACAGCCCTCGGGCGCAGAAGAAGCACGACCCGCAGTAGACGTTGAAGGGAACCATGACCCGGTCACCCGGCTGGACGTTCCGCACCGACGGACCCACCTCGTCGACCACGCCGACGAACTCGTGACCGAAGGTCATCCCGACCCGGGTGTCGGGCATCATTCCGTGATAGAGGTGCAGGTCGGACCCGCAGATCGCCGCACGCGTCACCTTGATGATCGCGTCGTTGGGATGCTCGATGGGGGGACGGTCCTTCTCCTCCACCCGCAGGCGGTACGGACCGCGGTAGACCATTGCTCGCATTGACTGCCTCCCGGAGCAGAGGGCTGGCGGATGTGTCGCCCCGGGCCCGTCCGAAGCGCCGCGAATTCGGTACCCGTGTCTTTTGCCGACAAACCGAAGCTGGGTTGAGCGGCGACTCAGCCTGTCGGGGTGGAGCGACACCCACCGCAGCCCGCGTGCCGGCCGCCGCGGTTTCGTGTCGGCGCCAGGCGGCCGGCGCAGTTGCGGTCCACTGGCAGAACTTCACCGACCGTTCTAGGCTCTTGTCTGGGTCAAGCCACGTGCCCGACACGATCCCGAGTCTCGGGAGGTCCGCACGTGACCCGACGAGCCAGCAACCGCAGCGGCCGTGAAGGCCCACCTGATGCCCATTGATACAGGTTTGCGGACGGCTGGCGACCCGCCCGGTCTGAGCACGACGCGACCTCCCCGCGCGGGGGTCGCGACGACGCCCACACCGGACAGCGGAGGAACCATGACCATCACTTCGACAGGCCGGCCCGCACCGACGAACAGCCTGGCTGACCGCAGCACCACGCCTGAGTCGCCGGCCAGCCACCTCCTCGCCGTGATGGTCGCGCTGCCGGCTGGGCACCCGTCCAGGCCCGCCGCCCGCGCCCGCGCCATCGAGGCATGGCTCCCGCTGGCCCATCACCTCGCCCGGCGCTACAACGGCCGCGGCGAGCCGAACGAGGACCTGACCCAGACGGCGGCACTGGGGCTGATCAACGCGATCGACAGGTTCGACCCGTCGCGTGGGATCGAATTCGTCAGCTTCGCGGTCCCCACCATCGTGGGGGAGATCAAGCGCCACTTCCGTGACCGCACCTGGGACGTCCGCGTTCCCCGGCGGCTGCAGGAGCGGCGGATGGCCATCGGCGAGGCCAACAACAGCCTCACCCAGCTGCTGGGCCGTTCGCCGACCGTCGCGGACATCGCCCGGCATCTGGACCTCACGGAGGAGGAGATCCTCGAAGGGCTGGAAGGCGCCCGCGCCTACAACGCGGTCTCACTGTCCACCCCGTTCGGCGATGGCACCACCTCCAGGGAACTGGGCGACACTCTCGGCGGCGACGACAACGAACTCGCGCTGGCCGAGCTGAGGGTGGCTCTCACGTCGGCGCTGGCGATCCTTGACGACCGGGAACGGAGGGTCGTCGCACTGCGCTTTCACGGCAACCTGACCCAGCAGGGCATCGCCGAGCAGATCGGGGTGTCACAGATGCACGTCTCCCGGCTGCTGACCCGCGCGCTGGCCAAGCTGAAGGTGCAGCTCACTGCCATCCCTTGAGGGGCGGGCCGGTGACCTGCGGCGGTCGGTGGATCCGGCCGCCGCAGGTCCGACGGCGCCCTCGCCGTACTACCGGAACGGCCGGGTGGCGATGAGGGTGTTCGTGATCTTGGCAGCTGGCCCAGCGCCCTAGCTTTCGGGTACGGGCCTGTCATCGTGGTGTCTGGTGGAGGTCGCGGTCTCGATGAGCGATCTACCGGTCTCGGCCGCCTTGACCCGCAGCATCAGGTAGGCCTCCTCGGCTGTGCTGCGCCGCTGATGCATGATCACACCGAGGGCCTGCTGGATCACGGCACGCACGGCGAAGGCCTCGATGAGGCCGCTGATGAGTTCCTCGGTGCCCGGGTCCGACGACGGCGGATCCGAGGCTCCGGTGCGGGTGCGCTCCGGGTCGTACACCGTCCAGACCCGGTCGGTCAGCGGTGCCATCATGTCGGGATCATGGCTGTAGAGGTTGAGCGCGGCGACGGGCACGCCGGCACCGGCGAACAGCGGGATGGACAGCGATGCCCGCAGACCCAGGCCCAGCGCCGCCTCGCGGAACCGAGGCCAGGCCATGGTCGCCGCGATGTCCGGCACGGAGACGGGCACACCGACGTCGAGCGCGTCCAGGCACGGCCCGGTCTGGTCGGCGTACTGGGCACTGTCGACAGCGAGTGCGATCTCGCTGCTCATGGCGACCGTTGTCGGCGCGCCGTCGCGCGTCCGGGTGACCGACGCATAGCTCACCGGGGCCACGAGGTCAGCGGTCAGCTGCACGATCCACTGCAACAGATCATCGACCAACGAGGCGTCACTCGGAGTTTCGGCGAGACCGACCAGAGCATCCGCGAGCGCGCCGCGTACTTCCCGTCGGGATCCCGGCGGTGAGTACGGTGGCTTCGCCATGAGAAATCTCCTTCGACAGTCGATGGTTCAGTGCCCCATCGGGATCAACTTACGCATCATCCGAGCAGCCGGCTGAGCCCACTGATCTGCAGGAGTCCGCCGGACGGTGCGGTTTTGCGCCCGGCTTTCGCCGCAATCCGGGGCAGCAAGGTGAGGGTGACCAGCTAGCGTGAGCTATCGCCAGCGGCGTTGCCGGCTCTGTGGCGATGGTCTTGACGTCATAACCTGGGGCAAGCTGGGGCCCGGTTCGCGACAAGTGCCCCGGTCAGGCCCCGGCCGGTAAGAAAATCCCGTCCGGGGCCGCCCGCCTAGTTGAGGGAGCAGCGGGATGGCTGGCAGTGACAGCGATGCGGGCACCAGCGAGCCACGGTCCGTAGAGGTGGACGATCTCGCGGCGAAGCTGAGTGAGCTGGCCCGGACGTTGCAGCACGAGGACAGCGTGGAGGCGACCCTGCAGGCGATTGCCGGCGCGGCGGTGGGCACGGTGCCGGGCGCGGAGTACGCCGCCTTGTCCGTGGTGGAACACCGCCGGGAGGTCCATACTCGGGCCGGCACCGCCGACCTGGCGTACGCGGTGGATCGGGTGCAGTACGAAGTCGGTGAGGGCCCATGCCTGAGCGCGGTGTATGAGCAGCAGACCGTGCACGTGCCGGACATGATCGTCGAGAAGCGGTGGCCCCGGTTCACCGAGCGTGCCGCCGAGTTGGGCGTGTCGAGCATGTTGTCGTTTCAGCTGTACGTGCAGGAGGACAACCTCGGCGCGCTCAACCTGTACTCGTCGCGCACGCATGCCTTCGATGACGACTCGACGCACGTGGGGCTGCTGTTCGCCGCGCATGCCGCAGTGGCGATGTCGGGCGCGCAGCACCTCGAACAGCTCAATCAGGCCATCTCGGTGCGGGACGTCATCGGGCAGGCAAAGGGCATCCTGATGGAGCGTCACAAGCTGACCGCCGATCAGGCATTCGCTGTCCTGGCGCGGGCCAGTCAGAACACCAATCGGAAACTCGTCGACGTCGCGAGGTCCCTGACGACGACCGGTCAACTGACCCGCCGCACACCCCGGTAATTGCTGCCTCCGTGTCCCTCATGCTTTGGATCGAGGAGGCGGGGCAGGTGCTCGGGCACGCCGAGGACACCCAGTTGAGCGCCCCGGTGACAGACTCGTGCATCGGCAAGCCGATTGACAGGGAACTGCGCGCGCCGGCTGCAACGGCTTGGCCGGCCCAGTCTGGCCAGCGGCTCTCTGTCGCCATGTCGACCACGTGGACGCTGACGGTGGCCGCTGCCGCCACAAGACACGGACCGTGGCCCTGTTCGTACTGCGCTTCGTCCAGCGCGAGTGCAAGTTCGCCGGTGAAGGCCGCTGGGTGCGCGCCGCCGGCCCCGACCAGCGTGACCGAGACCTGATCGGCACCAGGAACGGTCCGGGTGGCCAGGCCGATTACTCGGGACAGGACACCGCTGAAATCCGTTTCGCTGAACTTGATCCGACCCAACTCCGCGAAGGCAACGGCCGGCAGCAGTGCACCTATGTCACTCATGTCTGGGTGTCCCTCAGACGGGCACGTGACAGACGCTCCAGCGGGCGCCCGGACATGCGGATCACTGCAGGGCACCCAAAGGAGAAACCCAGGAACCGCGCCGCTTCATGACGCCGGATCGCCGACACCGGAGAGGCATCGGCCACAGACGAGCCAGAATAGCGCCTAGATCCAGTTTTGCCACGTGCCTGCCCCGGAGGCTTAATCTGATGGTGGTTGGCGGCGGATGACCAGCAGGGCGATGTCGTCGGTAGGGTGCTGCTCCGCCGTGGTGGCCATGATGTGGTCGCACAACGCCTCGGCTGGCCCGGACTGCACGGCGTCGGCGAGGCGCTCGATGCCGGTGTCGATCAGTTCGCTGCGACGTTCGACCAGTCCATCGGTGTAGAAGACGAGCGCCGCGCCCGGCGGTAGGTCCAGGACGGTGGTGCGGCGACTGGTTGATGGTCGGCCCACGCCGAGGGGCCGGTCCACCGTCAGGTTGACAGGCTGGGTGGGATGGCCGGGGACCGCCAGCAGCGGTGGCAGATGGCCTGCGGAGGAGAGGTGCACCTTCGTGCGGTCGGGTGCGATCAGGGCGTAGACGGCGGTGGTGAGGGTGCCCGCCTCGAAGTGGTGGATCTTGCGGTCGAGGGAGGTCAGCGCCGCGGCGGGGTCGTCGGAATCGAGCGCGTAGGCGCGTAGCGCGCTGCGGATTCGTCCCATGACGACGGCGGAGGGCAGCCCATGGCCGGAGACATCACCGATGACGGCGCCCAGCCAGCCCGAGGGCAACGTGAACACGTCGTACCAGTCGCCGCCGATGCCCAGGTCGTGGCCGGGCACGTACCGGGCGGCCAGGTCCAGGCCGGGGAGGTCGGGTAGCCGGCCGGGTAGCAGGCTGTGTTGCAGGGCCAGCGCCGCCTGTCGGTCGAGGACCTGCCCTCGAGCCTGACCTGCGAGGCTGGCACGGTCGGCAACGAGCTGCAACAGCTTCACGTCTTCAGGGCCGAACCGCCGCAGGGCCAGGGAGCCGACGTGCAGTACGCCGACGAGGTTGCCGTTGGCGAGCATGGGCACACCCAGCAGGGCACGTACGCCCGTGGCGAGCAGGATGGGATTGACCACATCGTCGGCCGTGACGTCATGGATCGTGACCGGCGCGCGTGTCGCCGCCACTCGTCCGGCGAAGCCGCGTCCGACCCGGACGCGGAACCCGCGGCGCACTTCCTCCTCCAAGCCCTTGGCCGCTGTCGCGACGAGCTCGCCGGTGTGGTCGTCCAGCAGGAGGATGGTGGCGGTGTCGACCTTGAGCAGGTCCCGGACCCGTTCAAGTAGCTCGTCGAGCAACTCGGCGACGTTCAGCCCCGACAGGGCAGCATCGGTGATCGCCTCGATACGTCGCAGACGCTCCTCGTTCGTCACCACCTCGGCATCAGCCACTCAGGCAGCCTAGACGCCGGCACGCCGCCGACGGCACGTCAGGAGCGAGATCAACAGTGTCGTGCCTCCGACGTGGGGTACCTTCCCATGTCACATTGATGCAATGGTCGACTGGTGAACCCGTTCCGGGAAGCTGTCCACCCCAATGCCACCGGCAAGGTCACCGGCGTCACGTCCGACAGGGAGGGGAATCAATGGTGAACCCGCCGCTCGACCACCATGCCCCCACCGCCAGGAAACCCCTGCTCTCGACGTCATTCAACCTCGCCGACCTCAACCGCGTCCGACACGAGGTTGAGGCCGTCAGTCGCCGGTGCGGCCTCGACCACGACGAAATCGAGAACTGGGTCATCGCGGTCAACGAGCTGATGATCAACGTGGTTCGGCACGGGGGCGGCAGAGGTGACCTACGCCTGCTCCTGGCCCGCCGGCTCACCTGTGAAGTCAGCGACCAGGGGCGGGGGTTCAACACCGCTCGCTACGTCCCGCCCACGCAGCGGCCGCCCCTGTCCGACACGGGAGGAATGGGCCTGTGGGTGGTCGGGCAGATGGCCGACTACCTCCTCGTCGACAGCGGACCCGCAGGCACCACCATCCGCATCGCGGCGCGAGCCCGCGGCACTCTCGGGTAGCCGTCACCGACGCGGTCCTGGTAACCGAGAAGACCGGCTAGGAAGGTGTGCCCCAGCGAGGACGACCGTACGGACAGCTGATCGACCTGCGGGCCTGCTGCGGGGGACCCCGTGGAAGAACTGCTCGTAACGGTCTCGTCGGGGCTGGCGCAGCGCGGCGACCTGCCGTACGTCGAGATCAGCAGTCGAAATAGAGGGCGAACTCGTGCGGGGTCGGCCGTAGCGCCATGGGCTCGACCTCGTTGGCGCGCTTCCAGTCGACCCAGGTGGAGATCAGATCCGGGGAGAAGACGCCGCCCGCGAGCAGGTAGTCGTGGTCGTGAGCCAGGGAGTCCAACGCCTGCGCGAAGGAGCCGGGGACCTGCTTGACGTCGCCCCACTCCTCGGGTGGGAGGTCGTAGAGGTCCTTGTCGATCGGCGTCGGGGGTTCGATCTTGCTCTTGATGCCGTCGAGGCCGGCCATCATCATGGCGGAGAAGGCCAGGTAGACGTTGGCCGACGGGTCGGGGACGCGGAACTCGACGCGCTTGGCCTTGGGGTTCGCGCCGGTCACCGGGATGCGGGTGCAGGCCGACCGGTTGCGCTGGGAGTAGACCAGGTTGACCGGTGCTTCGAAGCCGGGCACCAGACGACGGTAGGAGTTGATCGTCGGGTTGGTGAAGGCCAGCAGCGACGGGGCGTGGTGCAGCAGACCGCCGATGTACCAGCGGGCCATGTCGGACAGGCCGGCGTAGCCGGTCTCGTCGTAGAACAGTGGTTCGCCGTTGAGCCAGAGGCTCTGGTGGGTGTGCATGCCGGAGCCGTTGTCGCCGAACAGGGGTTTGGGCATGAACGTGGCGGTTTTGCCGTTGGCCCAGGCCTCGTTCTTCACGATGTACTTGAAGAGTTGGAGTTGGTCGCCGGCGTGCAGCAGGGTGGAGAACCGGTAGTTGATCTCGGACTGGCCGGCGGTGCCCACCTCGTGGTGTGAGCGTTCGACGTTGAAGCCGGTGTCGACGAGGCGGCGCACGATCGAGTCACGCAGGTCGGCGTAGTGGTCGACCGGCGGGAC
>NZ_VITD01000008.1:0-341571 GCF_007827755.1 Micromonospora sp. CNZ322 | reverse complement strand
GCAACTCTGAACAAGCGAACACCCGTGACTGTGTGCCGGGGTTGTTTGATATGTTCATAGAGTTACGGCGGTCATGGCGGAGGGGAAACGCCCGGATACATTCCGAACCCGGAAGCTAAGCCCTCCAGCGCCGATGGTACTGCACTCGTGAGGGTGTGGGAGAGTAGGACGCCGCCGGACAATCTTCCAGAAAAGGCCACCCCCAACGGGGGTGGCCTTTTCTGCATTCTCCGTTTCCTGCGTTTCCCTGCCTGGTTGATCGGCTCGGGCTACCCGATACCCCCGGCTACCCGATACCCCGGGGTACCCGATGCCCCGGCGAGGCCGGGAACAGGGGTCCGAGCTGCTCCGAAGCCGTCAAGGTCACGCTCGAACCAGGATGTAGCGGCCTCACGGCGTGCGGACGCCACTACATCCAGGATGTTGCGCGATCTTGCGGCCGGCCCCGGCGGTGCCGGTCAGTCTCGGGTCTGCATGCCGTCGCGGAGGTTGCGCAGCAGGCCGCCTGCGTCGCTGACCGATCGGCCCGGGAACATCGCCATCACCACACTGCCGTGGTCGGCCCAGCCGCACACCGCGAAGTCCCCGCCCTCGCCGCTGGTGCTGCCACACTTCAGCACCCCGCCGAGATCACCCGCGGGGAGGTCCCGCAGACCGTTCACCGCACCGGTCTCGTCCGACATCAGGCGGAAGAGGCTGTCCAGGTCCCGTTCCGGCTGCCAGAGCAGGGTGGTGCCCCCGAAGATGAGCACCGAGCGCTTTTCGTCGGCGGGGTCGCGGTAGACAGTGCCGAAACTGCTGTCCAGTTCGATGTTCGCCGCCAGGCCGCTGCGCAGATAGTCGGCCGTGCTCTTCGCGCGCTCGCTGTCGTCGCGGGTCAGACCCGCCACCCGATCGGGTGACGCCAGTTGGGTGTCCTTCTGCTGCGCCACCCGCCACCCACCGACACCAAGCACGCCGGCACCGGCGAGACCGACCACCAGTGCGACCGTCCAACCGATCTTGCGGCGGCGTGACCAGCCGCTGGACCGCTCGTCGGGGTCGCCTCCGGAGTCCCGGGTGCTCAGCTGGATCGGCTCTTCGGTCAGCTCGACCGGCTCGCGGCCGCCGTCGCGCGACTGCTCGGTGAGATGTGCGTCGGACATAGCCGACACCGTACGCGAACGGCAGGTGGCGCACGTCGGGTCTGCGGAAGCCCTCCGTAGACTTGTCCGGTGACCGAGAGACTGGATGCCCGACGCCCCGACGCCCCGACCCTTGCCGGCCAGTACCAGCCCGGTGAGGTAGAGCAGCGACGGTACGAGCAGTGGGTAGCCGGCGGGCACTTCCGGGCCTCCGCCGACAGCGACAAGCCCCCCTTCACCATCGTCATCCCGCCGCCGAACGTCACCGGCTCGCTGCACATGGGCCACGCGTTCGAGCACACGCTGATGGACGCGTTGACCCGGCGTAAGCGGATGCAGGGCTTCGAGGCGCTGTGGCTGCCGGGCATGGACCACGCCGGCATCGCCACCCAGAACCTGGTCGAGCGTCAGCTCGCCGCCGAAGGGCTTTCCCGGCACGATCTCGGCCGGGAGAAGTTCGTCGAGCGGGTCTGGCAGTGGAAGGCCGAGTCCGGTGGCGCCATCCTCGGCCAGATGCGCCGCCTCGGCGACTCCGTCGACTGGGACCGCGAGCGCTTCACCATGGACGAGGGGCTGACCCGCGCCGTCCAGACGATCTTCAAGAAGCTCTTCGACGACGGCCTCATCTACCGGGCCAACCGGATCATCAACTGGTGTCCGCGCTGCCTCACGGCGCTCTCGGACATCGAGGTCGAGCACACCGAGGACGACGGCGAGCTGATCTCGATCCGCTACAGCGACGAGGTCGTGGTGGCCACCACCCGGGCCGAGACGATGCTCGGCGACACCGCCGTGGCGGTGCACCCCGACGACGAGCGCTACCAGCACCTGATCGGCACCGAGGTCGAGCTGCCGTTGACCGGCCGCCGGATCCCGATCGTCGCCGACGCGCATGTCGACCCGTCCTTCGGCTCCGGCATGGTCAAGGTGACGCCGGCGCACGACCCGAACGACTTCGAGATCGGCCAGCGGCACGACCTGCCCGCGCTGACCGTGATGGACGAGCGCGGAGTGATCACCGTGCCCGGCCCGTTCGAGGGGTTGGACCGGTTCGAGGCACGACCGGCGATCGTGGCGGCGCTGCGGGAGCAGGGCCGGATCGTCGCCGAGAAGCGCCCGTACGTGCACGCGGTCGGGCACTGCTCGCGGTGCAAGACCACGGTCGAGCCGCGGCTGTCGCTGCAGTGGTTCGTCAACACCGCCCCGCTGGCCCAGGCCGCGGGTGACGCGGTGCGCGACGGCCGGGTCCGCATCGAGCCGGCCGAGCTGGCCAAGCGCTACTTCGCCTGGGTCGACAACATGCACGACTGGTGCATCTCCCGGCAGCTGTGGTGGGGGCACCGCATCCCGGTCTGGTACGGCCCGGCGGGTGAGATCGTCTGCGTCGGCCCCGACGAGGCGCCGCCGACGGGCGAGGGCTGGCACCAGGACGAGGACGTCCTGGACACGTGGTTCTCCAGCGGCCTGTGGCCGTTCTCCACCCTGGGCTGGCCCGAGCAGACCCCGGACCTGGCGAAGTTCTACCCGACCAGCGTGCTGGTCACCGGGTACGACATCCTGTTCTTTTGGGTCGCCCGGATGATGATGTTCGGCCTCTACGCGATGGACGGCCGGCCGCCCTTCGACGTGGTCGCGCTGCACGGCATGGTCCGTGACCAGTTCGGCAAGAAGATGTCGAAGTCGTTCGGCAACGTGGTCGACCCGCTGGACTGGATCGACCGGTACGGCGCCGACGCCACCCGGTTCACCCTGGCGCGGGGCGCGAACCCTGGCCAGGACGTCCCGGTCAGCGAGGAGTGGTGCCAGGGCTCCCGCAACTTCTGCAACAAGCTCTGGAACGCCACCCGGTTCGCCCTGATGAACGGTGCGCACACCACTGGTGACCTGCCTCCCACCGAGCAGCTCTCCACCGTCGACCGGTGGATCCTGTCCCGGTTGGCGCACGTCACCGCCGAGGTCGACGAGCAGTTCGAGGCGTACGAGTTCGCCAAGGTGTGTGACCTGCTGTACCACTTCGCCTGGGACGACGTCTGTGACTGGTACGTCGAGCTGAGCAAGCCGGTGCTCGCCGAGGGCGGTGAGCGCGCGGAGGCCAGCCGCCGGGTGCTCGGGCACGTGCTCGACCAGCTGCTGCGGCTGCTGCACCCGGTCATCCCGTTCGTCACCGAGGAGCTGTGGCTCGCGCTGACCGGCGGCGAGACGGTGCAGGCCGCGGCCTGGCCGGTGGCCGACCGGTCGCTGGTCGACGACGCCGCCGAGGCCGAGTTGGTCGGCGTGCAGCGGGTGGTCACCGAGATCCGCCGGTTCCGTTCCGACCAGGGGCTGCGCCCCACGCAGCGGGTGGCTGCCCGTCTGGACGGGCTGTCCGGTGCGGGTATCGCTGCCCACGAGCCGCTGATCCGTTCGCTGGTCCGGTTGGACCCGGCCGGTGACGACTTCCAGGCCAGCGCCACGTTGGCCATGCCCGGCGCGGTCGGTGTCGCGTTGGACACCCGGGGGTCGATCGACGTGGCCGCCGAGCGGGCCCGGCTGACGAAGGACCGCGCGGCAGCCGAGAAGGAGGTCGCGCAGGCCCGGGCGAAGCTCGACAACCCTGCCTTCATCGGCAAGGCCCCCGAGCCGGTGGTCGCGAAGATCCGCGACCGGCTCGCCACCGCCGAGGCCGACCTGGTCCGGATCGACGCTGCCCTGGAGACACTGCCCTCGTGACCGACCGTAACGAATTCGCCGCCGTCGAAGCGGAGCTGAACGCCCGCGGTTTCACCCGCATGGTCTTCGAGCTGGACCGGATCGAGTCACTGCTCGACCTGCTCGGCAGCCCGCAGCGGGCGTACCCGGCGATCCACCTGACCGGCACCAACGGCAAGACCTCCACCGCGCGGATGATCGACTCACTGCTGCGGGCGCACGGGCTGCACACCGGGCGGTACACCAGCCCGCACCTGGAGACCGTCCGGGAGCGGATCAGCCTGGACGGGGAGCCGGTCAGCGAGGAACGGTTCGCGTCGGTGTACCGGGAGATCAAGCCACTGGCCGAGCTGGTCGACGCGCGGTCGGACGAGCCGCTGACGTACTTCGACATGACCACCGCGCTGGCGTTCGCCACGTTCGCCGACGCGCCGGTCGACATCGCGCTGGTCGAGGTCGGCCTCGGTGGTGCCGAGGACGCCACGAACGTTCTCCAGGCGGGGGTCTGCGTGATCACCCCGATCGGCCTGGACCACACCGAGTGGCTCGGTGACACGCTGCAGGACATCGCGCTGGCCAAGGCCGGCATCATCCACCCGGGGGCCACCGTGATCTCGGCGGCCCAGGAGGAGGAGGCCGCTGGTCCCCTCCTCGAACGCTGCGCCGAGGTCGGGGCCACGCTCGCCCGGGAGGGCGGCGAGTTCGGCGTGCTGGGTCGGGCGGTGGCGGTCGGGGGCCAGGTGCTCACCCTCCAGGGGCTGGGTGGCGTGTACGACGACGTGTTCATTCCGCTGCACGGTGCCCACCAGGCGCAGAACGCGGCAATGGCGCTCGCCGCCGTGGAGGCGTTCCTGGGTGCGGGGGCTCGACGTCAGCTGGACATCGAGGCGGTCCGGGAGGGCTTCGCCTCGACCAGCTCCCCGGGTCGGCTGGAGCGGGTCCGTAACGCCCCGACCATCCTGTTGGACGGCGCGCACAACCCGCACGGCATGAAGGCCACCGTCACCGCGCTCCAGGAGGAGTTCGCGTTCAGCAAGCTGGTGGCCGTGATCGGCGTACTGGCCGACAAGGACGCCGAAGCGCTGCTGGAGTTGCTGGAGCCGGTGGTCGACCAGGTGGTGGTCACCCGCAACAGCTCGCCACGGGCGATGCCGACGGAGGAACTCGGCGCGCTGGCCGCCGAGATCTTCGGCGAGGAGCGGGTGGCCTCGGCCGAGGAGATGCCGGACGCCATCGAGTTGGCGGTGGCGATGGCCGAGGAGGACGTCCCCGGTGAGCTGAGCGGCGTCGGGGTGCTGGTCACCGGGTCCGTGGTGACGGTCGCCGACGCGCGCCGGCTGCTGAAGCGATGACCAGCCCGGAGCGGGACCCGCACCCCACCGAGGACCCGACCGGCCCGCCGGTCGACCAACCGGTGGGGGAGGAGCCCACGGCCGGGCAGCCGCGACGCTCCGGGTTGCGCAACCCGGAGCGGGCGGTACGCGGTCTCGGCGCTGGCACGCTCAGCCTGGAGGCGCTGGTGCTGTTGCTGGCGATCCAGCCGATCCGGGTGGTCGGCGGTGACCTCGGCGGCGCCGCGATCGGTGCGGTGGTGGCACTGGCGGTGGCCGCCGTGGTGCTCGCCGGCATGATGCGTCGGCAGTGGGCCTGGAACGCCGGCACCGTGCTTCAGGGCCTGCTGTTGCTGGGCGGTCTGCTGCACTGGTCGCTGCTCGGGCTGGGCATCATCTTCGCCCTGGTCTGGGCGTACGCGTTGCACGTTCGCCGCGTCATTCTCGGCTGACGCCCGGCCCGGCCGGCGCCGTCCGAAGGCGGGCCGGGTCAGGCGTCGGCGCGTTCGCGCCACTGGGTGAGGGCGACGCCGTGGCCATCCGGGTCGCGGAAGGCCGCAGCCCACCCCTCCAGCTTGGTGCCCCGGTTGACCACCCGGGGCGCGTACGTGAAGCGGACGCCCGACTCGCGCAACCGTTCGTACGCCGCCTCGATGTCGCTCACCTCAAGGTTGACGTGCACGAGTCGGCGGCTGATGGGTGCCGCCCCGGTCACCTCGCGCAGGACGATCCGGGTCGACCCGGAGGCCAGGACGGCGTTGTGGGCACCCTGGTCGACCTCGCTGAAGCCGAGCACGTCGCGGTAGAAATTGAGCGACCGGGGCAGGTCGGTGACCAGCAGGGTGAGGCCCACCCCGCTGATCGGCCCGGCTGGGTCCGCGCCCGAGCCGGCGTCGAACCCGAAGATCGCCTGGTCCAGTTGCTCGTCGGTCACGGTCGTGCGTGCGGCCCCGGCCGGGGAGGGCTCGTCCAGCGGAAGATCGAGTGGGTCCAGCGGGTCGGCCGCGCCCGGGCCGGACCGCTGCGCGGGCGGCGGGTCGAAGCGCTGTGCGCCGGCCTGCTCGAAGCGCTGCGCGCCGGGCTGCTCGACGGGGTCCTCGGCGGGTGGGGCGGTACTGCCGCCCTCCTCCGCAGTGTCGAACCGGTCGGCGGCGGGCTCGTCGAAGCGTTCCTCGGCGGGCGGGCGCGGTGCCGGAGTGGTCGCCCGTCGGGGCAGCCCACCGGACTGCGGCTCGACGACGACGCCCTCCAACACCACCGGGCCACCCGGGCTCTGGTGCATCACCACGGGCTCGCGCTCCTCGGGCATGACGCCCGGATCGTCGCGCCGGAGGTCGTCCCGCGAAGGGTCGGTGCGCAGCGGGTCACCGAGCGGGTCGCGGACCGGGTCCCGGAACGGGTCACCGACCGGGTCCCGGAAGTCGTCGCGGAAGTCGTCGTCGGGTGCGCGGTCGGCCCACGGCGGCGCGTCCTGCTGGATCAACAGCTCGTCCATCGCCTCCGCGTCGGCGAACTCCGGCGGAAGATCGGCGACGGCAGCGGCGGTCTCGGCATGGGTCGGCACCTCGTCCCAGAGGACCTTGACGTGCCGCTGGTCGTCCAACGCGACCCGGATCGGCAGGGTCTGGCCCAGCGACGGCCACTTGGAGACCGGCACCCTCGGCTCAATGATCTTCTTGGAGCGCGGCGGCAGACCAGGGGCGTCAATCACCAGTTGCAGTTCGCAGCGGCCGAACGCGTACTGAGTGGGTGGTTCGGAGGCGCTGTGCACGTGCCCGACGCCGACGACCCACGTGCGACCGCCGCCGCGTACGGTCGCCAGCGCGATCGCCAGCACCAGCAGGGCGACCCCGAGAGCCACGATGGCCCAACTCGTCATGCCGAGCCCGAACAGGACGACGAACGTGGCCACGGTGCCCAGCACCGCGCCGATCAGCTTGCGTACCGGCGCGATGGGTCGGTTCCCGCCATTCGCCACAGTGGACCTCCCGGGGTCAGGACCAGGCTAGGCCGGATCGGCCACCGGGGGAAAGACCGGCCGCCGCGCCGGCACCGGGACCGGGTCGCTAGGCTGACCGTACCGATCCCAAGCGTTCTGCGCGTACAGGAGGAACCCAGCGTGTCCAGCAACAGCCCGGATGAGCGCAGCCTCGTTCTGATCAAGCCCGACGCGGTTCGCCGCGGCCTGGTCGGCGAGGTCCTCTCCCGCTTCGAGCGCAAGGGGCTGCGGATCGACGCGATGGTGCACCGGACGATGGATGCCGCGCTCGCCGACGAGCACTACGCCGAGCACGTCGACAAGGCGTTCTACCCGCCGCTGAAGGACTTCATGACCGGCGGCCCGCTGGTCGCCCTGGTGCTCTCCGGCGACCAGGTCATCGACGTGGTCCGCGGGCTGGTCGGCGCCACCGACGGACGCAAGGCCGCGGCCGGCACCATCCGGGGTGACCTGTCGCTGTCCAACCGGGAGAACCTGGTGCACGCCTCCGACTCGACGGACAGCGCCAAGCGCGAGATCGCGCTCTGGTTCCCCGAGCTGGGCTGACGCCCACCGGTCCGGGGCCGACCGACGACGCCCGGGTTCAGCCGGCCACCGGCACCTTCGCCGGGTTGCCGACCACGTAGATCCCGGTGATCCGGCCGTCGGCTGCGGCGATGGTCAGCGTGTACCGACTGCCGTCCGCGCGGGTGATCAACATCGCCGGCTCCCCGTTGAGCTCGACCGGATCCATCACCACCCGGTGACGCGGGCCGTAGACCCCGGCGTAGAACCGGGCTATCCGGTCCGCGCCGGTGACCGGGTTGAGGGCGGCCCGCGCCCGACCGCCGCCGTCGTTCCACGCGGTGGCGTCGGCGGCCACCAGGTCGGTGAGCCTCGCCAGGTCACCGTCGCGGGCGGCGGCGAGGAACGCGTCCAGCAGCCGCTCCCGCTCCGGGCGGCTGGCGGTGAACCGACGCTGCTCGTGTCGTACCCGCGCGGTCGCCCGGTGGTACAGCTGCCGACAGTCGGCGACGGACCGGTCCAGGATCTCGGCGATCTCCGCGTACGGCAGGTCGAAGGCCGTGTGCAGGACGTACACCGCCCGTTCCGGCGGGGTGAGCCGCTCCAGGACGTGCAGCAACGCGGTGGAGAGCGAGTCGCGTAGCTCCACCCGGTCCAACGGCCCGAACGGCGAGGGCGCGGTCGGCACCGGCTCGGGCAGCCATGTCCCGACGTACGTCTCGCGGGCCGCCTGTCGGGCACGCAGCCGGTCCAGGGCCAGCCGGGTGACCACCCTGGACAGGTACCGTCGCGGCTCCTCGACCCGGGCCCGGTCCACACCCAGCCAGCGCAGGTACGCCTCCTGGAGCACGTCCTCCGCGTCGTGCCGGCTGCCGAGCAGGCGGTACGCGAGCCCAAGCAGCATCGGCCGGTGCGACTCGAGCGCACCGGCCGCCTCTGCTGCCGCCTCGGTGGTCACGCCTGAGCCGGAGGCTCCAGCCGCATCGTCACCCCGATCCGATTCCACACGTTGATTGTGGCAATCGCGATGACGAGGTCGGCCAGTTCCTTCTCCGACCAGACCTTCGCGGCGTCATTCCACACCTCGTCCGGCACCCCGTGCTCGCCGAGGCGGGTGACCGCGTCGGTGAGGGCCAGCGCGGCCCGCTCCCGCTCGTCGAAGAAGGGCGCCTCCCGCCAGGTGGCGACCGCGAAGAGCCGCTGGCTCGACTCGCCGCCAGCGAGCGCGTCCCGGCTGTGCATGTCCACGCAGTACGCGCACCCGTTGATCATCGACGCCCGCAGCTTGACCAGTTCCAGCACGGTGCGGTCGACGTTCGTCTGGACGTACTTCTCCAACCCCATGACGGCCTTGTACGCCTGCGGTGCGACCTCGGCCGGGTTCATCCGTTGCACGACTACCTCCTGATCGGTCCGACGCGGGTACGACGTGTGGGCCGGGCCGGGTTGTGACAACCGGGGCTGTGATCCCGCTCATGCCGCCGAGGTGGCCGGGGTGGGCGGCACGTCGACCGAACGACCGACGACCGGCGTTCGTGTTCGCGTCACCCGGGCCGCCGCTCACGGTCACCTCCGCCCGATAGACCCACGGGGTCAACCCATGATCGGGAGGAAGCATGACCGAGCTTGATCGACGTACCCTGCTGCGGACCGGCCTGGTGGTCGGTGCCGGAGCCGCCGGCGGCGCCCTGCTGGGCGGTGCCGGCGCGAACGCCGCCCCGGCCTGGCGCCCGGCGGCGCGCCCGGTGCTCACCCACGGCGTACAGAGCGGTGACGTGACCGCGGAGTCGGCGCTGGTCTGGACGCGGGCCGACCGGCCGGGCCGGATGCTGGTCGAGGTGAGCCGTCGGCCGGACTTCCGGGGGGCGCGCAAGTTGCGCGGCCCGGTGCTCGGTCCGAACGGCGACTTCACCGGAAAGGTCCGGCTGCGGGGCCTGCCGGACGCCGAGCGGCTGCACTACCGGGTGCGGGTGGAGAGCCTGGATCGGCACGGGGTGGTCAGCGAGCCACTGGCCGGGACGCTGACCACCGCGCCGGGGCGGCATCGGCGACGCGACGTGAAGTTCGTCTGGACCGGCGACGTGGTCGGGCAGGGCTGGGGGATCGACCCGAACTTCGGCGGCATGTCGATTTTCCGGGCGATGCGGCAGACCCGGCCGGACTTCTTCCTGTGCAGCGGCGACACGGTGTACGCCGACGGCCCGCTGGTCGAGTCGGTGAAGCTGCCCGACGGGCGGATCTGGCGCAACCTGGTCACCCCGGAGAAGAGCAAGGTCGCCGAGACGCTGACCGAGTACCGCGGGCAGTTCGCGTACAACCTGCTCGACGAGCATCTGCGGGAGTTCGCCGCGGCGGTGCCGCAGATCAACCAGTGGGACGACCACGAGGTCCTGAACAACTGGTACCCGGGCGAGATCCTGGACGACCCGCGCTACACCGAGCGGCGGGTCGACGTGCTCGCCGCCCGGGCCCGCCAGGCGTTCAACGAGTGGCTACCGGTGCCGGTCGACGGGCCGATGTACCGGCGGCTGTCGTACGGGCCGTCGCTGGACGTGTTCGTGCTCGACATGCGCACCCACAAGGACCCGAACGACGGCAACACGTACGCCGACCCGAAGCGTGGTCTGCTCGGCCGGCAGCAGCGGGAGTGGCTGATCCAGGAGCTGAAGCGCTCCACGGCGACCTGGAAGGTGATCGCCAACGACCTGCCGATCGGCGTTGTGGTGCCGGACGGCCCGGGCGCGCAGGAGGGTGTCGCGCAGGGCGACCCGGGCGCGCCGGCGGGCCGGGAGTTGGAGTTCGCCGAGGTGTTGCGGGCCACCCATCGGGCCGGGGTGACCGGGATGGTCTTCCTGACCGCCGACGTGCACTACTCGGCCGCGCACCACTACGACCCGTCCCGCGCGGCGGTCGGCGACTTCACCCCGTTCTGGGAGTTCGTCTCCGGCCCGGCGCACGCCGGTGCGTTCGGCCCGAACGCGCTGGACGGCACGTTCGGGCCGCAGGCGGCCTTCGTGCACGCGCCGCCGGTGGCCAACACGGGCCCGGCGGGAGGCTTCCAGCACTTCGGTGAGGTCACCATCGACGGTGAGTCCGAGGCCCTGACGGTCCACCTGCGCGACCGAGACGGCGCCTCCCTCTGGTCCACGACCCTCCCGGCCCCCTGACCCCAACCCCCTCGGTTGATCATGAAGTTGTTGCCACGACACGCCGACGAGGGAGGCGACAACTTCATGGTCAACCGGGTCGGGGCCGGGGTTGGAGGGTGCCCAGCGCCGTTCGGCCCGAGCAGGCCGAACAGCTCCCCGTTGCCAACCGTCAGGTTGACGCCGCGGACTGCCTGAACCTCCCGACGCTGGGTCGCCACCATCCCCTGCGGCTGCGGTACCTGCGGCGCAGCCCGACCGCCTCGATCGCGTGTTCGTTCGTGACCCGCACGCTAGGAGCGACCGGGACGGGTGGGAAACGGATTCGGATCGAGCCGAATGCTCAGGCCGAGGCGCTCGCCGGCTCGTCGCCGATGAGCTGCACCAGTGCCACGCCGGCCGGTTCCAGGCCGTACAGCACCCGTCGGCCCACCCGACGGCGGTGCACCACACCGGCGGTGAGCAGCGCGGAGAGCTGCTCCGAGACGGTGCTCGGGGCCAGCCCCAGGGTGGCCGCGAGGCCGGCGGTGGTCGCCGGCCGGGTCAGCGCCCGCAGCACCTGGGCACGACCTCGGCCGACCAGCACCGCCAGCCGATCCGTGGCCGGTGTCGTCCGAGGCGCCGAGCTGGGCCCACCCTCGGCCAGCACCACCGCGCCGCGCGCCTGGTAGGAGACGGCGATGATCTCCGGATGGTCGGTGGCGCAGATGAGTGCTCCCTGCGAGAAGATCAGTGGTATCAGCAGGAGCCGCTGGTCGACCGCCGTGAACTGCTGCTCCGACGGCTTCACCAGCGTCAGCACCGGCTTCTCCCAGCGCACCCGCTCGTGCAGGTCGGCCAGCAACGCGTCCGGACCGTGCGCGGCGAGCGCCCGCGCCCGGTGCAGCACCTCCTCGTCCAGCGCCGCCCGCATCGCCGGCCACCACGGCGCGATGGCCGCGTCCCAATACGCCTCAATGCCGTCGGCGAGCCGGTCCAGGGCGGCCCGCCGGTCCGTGACGAACGGGCCGAGCCATCCCGGCAGGTCGTCCGGGTCGTAGTAGCGGGGGATCTGCTCGGCGATCACCTCAGCTGGCGTCGCGCGCAGTTCGGCGAGCTGGTCGGCCAGGGTCGGCGCGGCCGACGTGGGGAGCGGGCTGAGGAAGTCCGGTGCGGGTAGGCCGATGGTCAGCAGCCGGGCCGGCCCGGTCGCCGGCACCTCGTCGAGCACCCGCCGTGCGTGCCGCGCCCAGGCGGTGTACGGCCAGGGCGCCTCTTTCGGATGGCGTTGCAGCACGAACAGGCTGGTCAGCACCTCCCAGAGCGGGCTGGTGGCGATCCGGGTGCGGGCCAGCGTCGGCTCGTCCAACTCGATCCGGATCATCCGGACAGCCTAGGGTGCCGGCGCCTGCCTTTACTCGGCGGCGGGTTGGGGGGTGGGTCTTGTATCGTTGGGCACCGTAAGGCGATGACCCGGCCATCACCGGTGAGCCTCCGGAAGAACAGCCGGGCAACCGGCCCAGTAGAACCGGACGGGTGCGGCCCGTCACAGCCGACAATGAGCGGGCGGTCGATCCTGACCGCCAAGCGGGGTGGTACCGCGGGCCACCCGGGAGCGCCGTTTGAGGCGTACCCCGGGAAGGTTCGTCCTCGCAGTCCCACGTTGAGTGACTGCACGAGGAGAGCGACCCCCGATGGCCTATCCGTTGCACGACCCGATCGCCGCCGGTGTGCCGGCGAGCCCGGACCTGCCCGCGGTCGAGCGCCGGGTGCTGGAGCACTGGACGGCCGACAAGACCTTCGAGGCCAGCATCGAGGCTCGCCCCGCCGGCACGGACGGCAAGAACGAGTACGTCTTCTACGACGGCCCGCCGTTCGCCAACGGCCTGCCGCACTACGGTCACCTCTTCACCGGCTACGTCAAGGACGTGGTGCCGCGCTACCAGACAATGCGCGGCCGGCACGTCGAGCGGCGCTTCGGCTGGGACTGCCACGGCCTGCCCGCCGAGGTGGTGGCCGAGAAGCAGCTCGGCATCACCAGCAAGGCGGAGATCATCGACCTGGGCGTGGACCGGTTCAACGAGGCCTGCCGCACCTCGGTGCTGGAGTTCACCCAGGACTGGGAGCGGTACATCAACCGGCAGGCCCGCTGGGTCGACTTCACCAACGACTACAAGACCCTCGACCTGGACTACATGGAAAGCGTCATGTGGGCCTTCAAGACCCTGCACGACAAGGGTCTGATCTACGAGGGCTTCCGGGTGCTGGCGTACTGCTGGCGCTGTGAGACGCCGCTGTCGAACACCGAGACCCGGATGGACGACGTCTACCGGGACCGGCACGACCCCACACTGTCGGTGTGGTTCGAGCTGACCGCCGACGAGTCCGCGCCGGAGCTGGTGCGCGGGCCCGTCAAGCTGGGCGTCTGGACCACCACGCCGTGGACCCTGCCGTCGAACCTGGCGCTCGCCGTCGGGCCCGACATCGAGTACGCGGTGCTGGAGCGCGACGGCGACCGCTACCTGGTGGGCGCGGCGCGGCTGGCCGCGTACGCCAAGGAGCTGGAAGGCTACGAGCAGGTCGGCACGGTGTACGGCCGGGACCTGGCCGGACGCCGCTACACGCCGCTGTTCGACTTCCTCGTCGAGCAGGCCGGGGAGAACGCCTACCAGGTGCTCGGCGCGGAGTTCGTCACCACCGAGGACGGCACCGGGATCGTGCACCTGGCCCCGGCCTTCGGCGAGGACGACCAGAACGTCTGCAACGCCGCCGGCATCCCCACCATCGTCACTGTGGACGACCACACCCGGTTCACCGCGCTGGTCCCGCCGTACCAGGGTGAGCAGGTCTTCGACGTCAACAGGCCGGTGATCCGGGAGCTGAAGGACCGGGGGGTGGTGCTCAAGCAGGACACCTACACCCACTCGTACCCGCACTGCTGGCGTTGCGACACCCCGCTGGTCTACAAGGCGGTGTCGTCGTGGTTCGTCGCGGTGACGCAGTTCCGGGACCGGATGGTCGAGCTGAACCAGGAGATCAACTGGACGCCCGGCCACATCAAGGACGGCTCGTTCGGCAAGTGGCTGGCCAACGCCCGGGACTGGTCGATCAGCCGGAACCGGTTCTGGGGCTCGCCGATCCCGGCGTGGAAGTCCGACGACCCGAACTACCCGCGCCTGGACGTCTACGGTTCGCTTGCCGACATCGAGCGGGACTTCGGCGTACGCCTGACCGACCTGCACCGGCCGGCGGTGGACGACCTGGTCCGCCCCAACCCGGACGACCCGACCGGGCAGTCGATGATGCGCCGGGTGCCGGAGGTGCTGGACTGCTGGTTCGAGTCCGGTTCGATGCCGTTCGCCCAGGTCCACTACCCGTTCGAGAACGCCGACTGGTTCGAGCACCACTACCCGGGTGACTTCATCGTCGAGTACATCGGGCAGACCCGCGGTTGGTTCTACACGATGCACGTGCTGGCCACCGCGCTGTTCGACCGGCCGGCGTTCCGTAACTGCCTGAGCCACGGCATCCTGCTCGGCTCGGACGGGCGCAAGATGTCCAAGAGCCTGCGCAACTACCCGGACGTCTACCACGTCTTCGACGCGTACGGCTCGGACGCGATGCGCTGGATGCTGATGTCCTCGCCGGTGCTGCGCGGTGGGGACATGGCGGTCACCGAGGCGGGCATCCGCGACGCCGTCCGGCAGGTGCTGCTGCCGCTGTGGAACGTGTGGTATTTCTTCACGCTCTACGCCAACGCCGACGGGTACCAGGCGCGGCGGCGCACCGACTCCACCCACCTGCTCGACCGGTACGTCCTGGCGAAGACGAACGAGCTGGTGTCCACTGTCGGCGCGCAGATGGACGCGTACGACATCTCCGGTGCCTGCGCCACCGTCCGGTCCTACCTGGACGCGCTGACCAACTGGTACGTGCGCCGGTCCCGGGACCGGTTCTGGTCCGGTGACGCGAACGCCTTCGACACCCTGTCGACGGTGCTGGAGACCCTCTGTCGGGTGGTGGCGCCGCTCGCGCCGCTGACCGCTGAGGAGATCTGGCGTGGCCTGACCGGGGAACGTTCGGTGCACCTGACCGACTGGCCGGACGCGAGCGAGTTCCCGGCCGACCACGACCTGGTCGCCGCGATGGACAACGTGCGGGCGGTCGCCTCGGCGGCGCTGTCGCTGCGCAAGGCCAAGGGGCTGCGGGTGCGACTGCCGCTGTCGAAGTTGACAGTGGCCTCGCCGGCCGCGGAGCAGCTGCGGCCGTTCGCCGACCTGGTCGCCGACGAGGTCAACGTGAAGACTGTGGAGTTCAGTGCGGAGCTGTCCGCGTACTGCGAGCAGGTGTTGACGGTGGTGCCGCGGGCGCTCGGCCCGCGGGTCGGCAAGCAGGTGCAGCAGGTGATCAAGGCGGTCAAGGCGGGCGAGTGGGAGCTGGTCGACGGCGCCCCGGTGGCCGCCGGCGTCACCCTCGCCGAGGGTGAGTACGAGCTGCGCCTGGTCGCCGCCGACGCCGAGCAGTCCGCGCCGCTGCCCGGCGGCGAGGGCGTGGTGGTGCTGGACACCGATGTCACCCCGGAGTTGGCCGCCGAGGGGCTGGCCCGCGACGTGGTGCGGGTGGTGCAGCAGGCCCGCCGGGACGCCGACCTGGACGTCTCGGACCGGATCGTGGTGTCGGTGTCGGCGTCCGACGAGGTACGCGCGGCGGTGTCCGCGTACGTCGACTTCGTATCCGCGGAGGTGCTGGCCGACTCGGTGGACTTCACCGAGGGCCTGGAGGGCTTCGCTGGCGAGGTCGGCGATGGTGAGCGGGTAACGGTGGTCGTCCGCCGGGTATAAGGGACCATCGCCAGGGTGCGGGCGCCTCACCACCTCCGTCCGGGAGGTGTGGAGGCGTCCGCTACCGTGACACCGCCTGTTCGCACCTGATCTGCCGGAGGACCAGTGCCCCTGCTCTACACCATCGGCAAGCTCACCGTGGCGCCCACGCTGCGGTTGGCGTTCCGCCCGACCGTGGAGGGGCTGGAACACGTGCCGGAAATCGGTGGCGCGGTCTTCGCCGGCAACCACCTCTCGGTGGCCGACGAGTTGTTCCTCGGCACGGTCGTGCCCCGGCACCTGGCGTTCTGGGCCAAGTCGGAATATTTCAAGGGCACCGGCGTGAAGGGTGCGATCTCCAAGTTCGTCCTCACCGGCCTCGGTGCGATCCCGGTCGAGCGGGCCGGTGGCCGGGCGGCGCTGTCCGCGTTCGACGCGGCGATCCCGGCGCTCAAGGGCGGTGACCTGGTGGTGGTCTACCCGGAGGGCACCCGCTCGCCGGACGGCAAGCTCTACCGGGGGCGGACCGGCGCGGCCCGGCTGGCGATCTCGGCCGGCGTGCCGATCATCCCGGTCGGCATGATCGGCACGGACAAGGCGCAGCCGATCGGTGCCCGGGTGCCCCGGCCGGGCACTGCCAAGATCACGGTTCGATTCGGCAAGCCGCTGGACTTCACCGGCCGACCGGACGACCGCACCTCGCTGCGGCAGATGACCGACGAGTTGATGAGTGAGATCCAGAAGCTCACCGGCCAGGAGTACGTGCCCCGCTACGCCCCGCCGCGCGCCCACCCGGACCCGACCCGCGACGCCTGACCGCGTGCCCTCTGCTGGCAGATCTGCCAGCAGTATCGAACAGCCCTGCATGGTCCCGACCGGGTGCCTCCCGGCCGGGAGGCACCCGGTCCAAAAGGCGGTTTACCTGTGAGTCATAAATATGACTCACAGGTAAACCGCCTTTTGCCTTGTGGCCTCGGCATGGCGTGACGCGACGTCACGACTGTTGCCGCCGGTGCGGGCGCGCGGGCCGAACGCCAGGGGTGCGGATCACCGCACCCCGGCCGCCCGGGGTGCGGCTCAGCCCCGCTCGGGTTGGACGATCTGGGCGCGCAGGGTGCCCAGCAGTTCGGCACTGTCGGCGACGGAGAGTCGGGTGAACACGCCGGTGGCGATGCTGCCGTGGTCGACCGACGTGCAGACCACCACGGCACTGCCGTCGGCGCTACCCACCGCGCACCGTTCGTGCCTGCCCCGCACACCGGTGTCCACGGTCTCCGGGGCATCCAGGGCGTACCGCTCGGTGAGCCGGCTGATCTCGGCCTCCGCATCCGACTCCGGGCTCAGCCGGAAGCCGGTGCCGCCGAAGACCGTCACCCGCTTGCCGCTCGTCGTGGCGTAGACGCCGGCGAACGTGTCCTCGGCGAGCCAGTGCTCCTTGCGTACCTCGCCCTCCAACTTCTTGGCGGTCTCCGTGCTGCGGCCGTCCTGTCGCAGGCTGAGGTCGTCCACCTGGACGGGCAGCGCCGCGCGCGCCGGGTACTGGGCCGAGATCGGGAACCCGTAGTAGGCGGGGCAGCCACAGCAGCAGGCCAGGCTGAGCAGCAGCAGCCACGGCCAGCGGCGTCGACGGCGGACCGGTACCGGCACGTACCCCTTGGGGGCCTGCCAGCCCGGCGGCGGCGATGGCGGTGGCGCGGTGGATCGCCGACCCCGGCGTTGCTTCGGCACCTTCGGCGGCGCGGGTGGTGCGGGTGGTGACATCGGTCGGGCCGGCACCATGGGTCCGATGGCCCGCGGTGCGCCCGGGGCGGCCGGCGGCGGCACCGGGTGGGGCCCGGCCGGGGAAGCGGGCGGCCCGGACCACTGCCGGGTGTCCCGCGATACGGCCGGAGGAGCGGGCGGCCCGGACCACTGCCGGGTGTCCGGCGGCGTCGGATACGACAGCGTGGGCGGCAGCGGGGGCAGTTCGGCGGAGGGCAGGTCCCAGCCGCCGGTGTCCACGCCGGCCCACGGGTCGACCGGTGTCTGGTGCTCCGGCGGCCCGACGGCCACCGGCGGGGGAGGGGTCGGTTCGGCCGACTCGCCCCAGACGGGTCGGCGGGGCAGCGGCGGTGGTACCGGGGCCGAACCGCTCCACCTGGGCGTCGGGACCTCCGCGGTCGCGGCAGGCTCCGGCTGGTCCGGGGGTTCCGGCTGGTCCGAGGGTTCCGGGTGGTCCGAGGGTTCCGGGTGGTCCGAGGGTTCCGGGTGGTCCGAGGGTTCTGGCTGGTCCGAGGGTTCCGGCTGGTCCGGGGGTACGGGTGGGGAGGTCGGCTCGTCGGCGACCGCCCGGTCCCGCTCCGGCTCCGCGCCCGGGGTGCTCCCGTCGGCCGGCCGTGCTCCCGGCTGGGGCTCCGGCATCGCGGCAATCTCCTCTCGCGCCGATCCGAGGTTAGTACCGCGCCGCCACCACCGCCGATCGGGCGTGCGCGCGATCGCCGCCGGACGAACGCGTACCCTTGGGCATCATGAGTGCCCCGTCCACGACGCCGCGCGCGGCCGCGACCAACTCCGTGTGGTCCCAGCTCGAGCCGCTGCTACCCCAGGTCTCCAAGCCCATCCAGTACGTCGGGGGCGAGTTGGGTGCGGTGACGAAGGACTGGGACGCGGCCACCGTGCGTTGGGCGCTGATGTATCCCGACGCCTACGAGGTGGGCCTGCCCAACCAGGGCGTGCAGATCCTCTACGAGGTGCTCAACGAGCTGCCCGACACCCTCGCCGAGCGGACGTACGCGGTCTGGCCGGACCTGGAGACGCTGATGCGCAAGCACGGCGTGCCGCAGTTCACCGTCGACGCGCACCGGGCGGTGCGCGGGTTCGACGTGTTCGGCATCTCCTTCTCCACCGAGCTGGGCTACACCAACATGCTCACCGCGATCGACCTGGCCGGCATCCCGATGCTGGCCGCCGACCGCACCGACGCCGACCCGGTGATCGTGGCTGGCGGGCACGCCGCGTTCAACCCGGAGCCGATCGCCGACTTCATCGACGCCGCGGTGCTCGGCGACGGCGAGGAGGCGGTCCTGGAGATCACTGCGATCGTCCGGGAGTGGAAGGCCGAGGGCTCCCCGGGCGGCCGCGACGAGCTGCTGCTGCGGCTGGCCCGCACCGAGAGCGTCTACGTGCCGCGCTTCTACGACGTCGACTACCTGCCGGACGGCCGGATCCAGCGGGTCGTACCGAACCGGGCGGACGTGCCGTTCCGGGTGCACAAGCGCACGACGATGGACCTGGACGCCTGGCCGTACCCGAAAAAGCCCCTCGTTCCGCTGGCCGAGACGGTGCACGAGCGGTACGCGGTGGAGATCTTCCGGGGCTGCACCAGGGGTTGCCGGTTCTGCCAGGCCGGGATGATCACCCGCCCCGTGCGCGAACGGTCGATCACCACTGTCGCGCAGATGGTCCGCGAGGGCCTGGAGTTCTCCGGCTTCTCCGAGGTCGGCCTGCTGTCGCTCTCCTCGGCGGACCACTCCGAGATCGGCGACATGTGCTCGGGCCTCGCCCAGCAGTACGAGGGCACGAACGTCTCGCTGTCGCTGCCCTCGACCCGGGTGGACGCCTTCAACATCGACCTCGCGCAGGAGCTGTCCCGCAACGGGCGGCGTACCGGCCTGACCTTCGCCCCGGAGGGCGGGTCGGAGCGGATCCGCAAGGTCATCAACAAGATGGTGTCGAAGGAAGACCTGATCCGTACGGTCGTCACCGCGTACACCAACGGGTGGCGGCAGGTGAAGCTCTACTTCATGTGCGGCCTGCCCACCGAGACCGACGAGGACGTCCTCGAGATCGCCGAGATGGCCCACGAGGTGATCAGGGCCGGCCGGGCCGCGACCGGCTCCAAGGACATCCGCTGCACGGTCTCCATCGGCGGGTTCGTGCCGAAGCCGCACACCCCGTTCCAGTGGGCAGCGATGGACCGTCCGGAGGTCATCGACCACCGGCTCAAGATTCTCAAGCAGGCCATCAACGCGGACCGCTCGTTGGGCCGGGCCATCGGCTACCGCTACCACGACGGTGAGCCGTCGCTCATCGAAGGGCTGCTCTCCAGGGGTGACCGCCGGGTCGGCTCGGTCATCCGCAAGGTCTGGGAGAACGGCGGCCGGTTCGACGGGTGGAGCGAGCACTTCTCGTACCAGCGCTGGGTGGATGCGGCGGCCGAGACGCTGCCCGCTTTCGGGGTGGACCTCGACTGGTACACCACCCGTCAGCGCGACGAGCTGGAGGTCCTGCCCTGGGACCACCTCGACTCGGGCCTCGACAAAGACTGGCTCTGGCAGGACTGGCAGGACTCGTTCAGCGAGTTCGAGCAGGACGACTGCCGGTGGACGCCCTGCTTCGACTGCGGCGTCTGCCCATCGATGGACACCGAGATCCAGATCGGCCCCACCGGCAAGAAGCTTCTGCCGCTCACCCCGCTGGGCGGCAACGGCATGAAGGTCCCGTCGGGCCACTCGCACTCGCACCCCTGACCGCGCTGCCTTCGGGCGGCGCCTGCTGGCGGTGACCCACCACCCTCCACATCCGACATGTCGCCCAACGGGTCCGCGTCTCGCGGGCCCGTTGGCGTTGTTCGGGCTCGGCCCGCGTGCTGGCCCCCGCACCGGATCTTCCGCGAGATCGGCCGCCATCTGTACCACGTGCTGGTGGCTGGGGCTGCCTCGACTAGGTCAGACTCGATACGCTGCGTCTGACATGGACCGACCCGGCGGGTCGGGGACGGGGGAGGAATCGCATGGGGAGCATCCCGCCGCCGAGCATCGGCGATCTGCAAGTCAGCGTCGAGGACCTGGACGCCGCCGCCACGTACGTCGAGCGGCTCAGGCAGTACATCGACGACACCATCAAGTACGAGATGGAACGCATCAAGACGCGGATGAAGGGCGACAGCAACAACGCCCAGACCGTCCCGAACGGCACTCCGTTCGGCGCGTACGAGGACGCCGTCATGCAGTGGCGGGCCCTGGAGGCGTCAACGGTGAACATGGAAGCGCACCTCACCACGCTCTCCCAGAAGCTCGCCGCGCTCAAGGAGGGCACCGAGGAGATCGCCAAGGCGTTCCGCGACACCGAGGCGCGCAACGGCGCCAACGGCAAGGAGATCGAGCGGCTGCTGGAGTCGGCGGCGCCGCCGCCCACTGCCAGCGGCGCACCCACCTACCCGTACACGGCCTGAGGGGGACGTCATGGCTGGAGGAACCTGGGAGCGGTGCGTCCGTGAGGTGACGCTCTCCGCGGACCCGGAAACGGTCGGATCGGTCGGAGCGGGCTGGAGCAACCTCTCCAGCGGCCTGCAACAACTGCGCGACGCGCTTGTCGGTCGCTCGTTCGTCGGCCCGATCGCGACGGGCCAGGAACGCCCGCACGTCGGCGGTCTGCCCGGGATGCTCGCCGGTTGGAAGGGCGGCGGTGGTGACGCGTACCGCGAGCACCTGGGCAAGATCGGCAAGCAGATCGAGGATCTGATCACCGACGCGACGAACGTCAGTGGCGCGTTGACGCGGATCGAGGGCGACATCCGCAAGTCGGTCTCCACGATCCCGATTCCGCTGATGGACGACTTCGGCTTCAACGAGTGGAGCCTGCCCAACGGCACCGAGCTCGACGATGCCCGCGACGGCGAGAGCTCGTCGGGGTTCCTCGCCGCGCTGCGCAAGGACTACCAGAGCAACCCCGGCTCGTACGCCGACGGCGCGTTTCGTGACAAGGCCGACGACCTGGAAGCGACGATGAAGGTCGACGGTCAGGCCGGTGACCAGAAGCGGGGCGGCTGGTGGGACACCGGAGCCCACCTGGACAACTGGTACCGGGACAATCAGAACGCGGCGAACACCGCGATGGCGCCGCTGCCCCAGGCGGTCTACACCGAGCGTCCGAAGCTCACCGTGAACAGGCCGGAAAGTGGAATCGTCGAGGATGACCTCCGTCGCGACCCCCGGGTCCCCCCGTCGGGGCGGCCCGACATCGGCAGTGGCGAAATCGGCGGGAAGCCCGACATCGGTGGTGGCCCCACGATCGGCAGCAGACCGCCGGGCATCGGTGACACGGGCGGTCCGACGTCCACCGTCGACCCGTTCTCCCCGACCAAGCCCGGTGGGCTCGGCGATGGCTCGCCCACCGGCGGCACGGGTCAGCTCACGTCACCGTCGACGGGCTCCAGCTTGCCGGGCTACACCGACGGCGACGCCGGCTACAGCAGCGGTCTGGCTGGCGCCGCCCCTGGCGGGGTCGGCGGCCTGGGTGGCGGCATCGGCGGCGGCGGGGTCGGCAGCGCCGGTCTTGGTGGCGCCGGCGGTGGTTTCGGAGGCGGTGCCGGCGTCGGCTCGGCCGGCGGGATCGGCGGCGGTGCCGGCGGTGGCCTCGGCGGCGGTGCCGGGATCGGCGTGGGCGGCATCCCCGGCATGGTGGGTGGCGGCAACGGAAAACTGCCGCCGATGACGAGCGCGGCGAACGCGTTGCGCACGGCCCAGGCCGCCGGCGGCGCCGGGATGGCGGGCGGCGCGCGTGGTGCGGGCGTCGGCGGTGCCGGAATGATGGGCGGCGGCATGATGGGCGGCGCGGGTGGCGCCGGGCACGGTGGCGGCACCGGCTCCGAGCACTCGTCGTGGTTGACTGAGGATGACGATCCGTGGGGCCCTGGTGACGGGGCGTCCCCGGGTGTCCTTCGATGAGGATGGACGGATGAGGGTGAACGTCGGAAGCCTCCGGCCGGTGACCGCCTGCCTGCTGGCGGGGCTCCTGGTGGTGGGGGCCGCTCAGCCGGCGGCAGCCGCGCCCCGACGGGCCGAGCAGTGGTATCTGGACGAGCTCCGGATCGATCAGGCGCACAAGATCTCGACCGGGCGAGGCGTGGTCGTGGCCGTGATCGACACTGGTGTCGAGGCCGGCCATCCGGACCTGCGCGGTCAGGTGCTCGCCGGTGGCCGCAGCTACGGTGCCTCCGGAGATGGTCGAGCCGATGAGGACGGGCATGGCACACACATGGCCGGCATCATCGCGGCCAAGGGGAGCAGCGACGGTGTGACTGGCATCGCCCCTGGTGTGAAGATCCTTCCCATCAAGTTGCGCAAGGAGGATGGGGTCTACAAGAGCGCCGGGATGGCTCGGGGCATCCGGATGGCCGTCGACGGCGGCGCCAAGGTGATCAACATTTCCATCGGTGGCGCGGGCCTCGCCAACCCCGTGGAAGAGAGCGCAATCAAGTACGCCCTGGACCATGACGTCGTCGTGGTGGCCTCCGCGGGCAACACCGCCAGCGGCCGCACCGCCGTGGGCAGCCCCGCCAACACCCCGGGCGTGATCGCGGTGACCGGGACGACCAGGGGCGGCGCGTTCTGGTCCGGCTCGGTCCAGGGGCCGGAGGCGGTGGTCGCCGCTCCCGGCGACGGCATCTACAACGTCGCCAACGAGGGGGGCTACGGCTGGGGCGACGGGACCTCCGACTCCAGCGCGATCGTCTCCGGTCTCGCCGCGCTGATCCGGTCGAAATATCCGGACCTCAGCGCTCCCAACGTGATCAACCGGATCATCCGGACCGCACGGGACGCCGGTGCGTCCGGGCGGGATCCGCAGTACGGCTTCGGGGTGATCGACCCGACCAAGGCGCTGACCGCGAACGTGCAGCCGGTCACCGCCAACCCGCTGCTCGACCCGGCCGCCGCGGCGACCGACCCGGGCCCGGCCCGTGCCGGAGGCGCGGACGAGGAGTTCGACGTCACCCAGCACGGCGACCGCGGTGGTCCGACCGACCAGCAGGTCATGGTGGTCGGCATCGGCATCGCAGTGGTGCTGGTCCTGCTGCTGGGTCTGGTGGTCTTCCTCATCTGGAACCGCCGTCGGTACCGACGGGAGGCGGCCCGGGCCGCCGCCATCCCGGACGAGGTGCTCGACCGGGCGGCCCAGGGCGCCTACCCGCCGCCTGACGCGGGTTACGCCCCACCGCCGGGCTACCCGCCCCCACCCGGCCACGCCCCTCCTGCCGGGTATGCCCCTCCCTCCGGCTACGCCCCTCCATCGGGTTACGCCCCTCCCTCGGACTACACCCCGCCCTCCGGCTACGGCCCGCCGCCGGCCGGGGCACCGCCCGCGCCGCCGAGGGAGCGGTAACCGGTCCCGATCATCTGGCCGGCTGGTGACCTCCGCGTCGCCAGCCGGCCATTGGCTTTCCGCGCCGGGTGGCCGTGACCCTGTCGACCGTTTTGTGCCCGTCTGCCGGGAGGTTCGGCCGCCCCGGCTGCGTACCGTCACGAGCCCTGCGCCAGGATGGGCGGACACGCAGGTACACCCGAGGAGCCCACGATCGCCAGAAAGCCTCAACCCGAGGGCGGCCAGGCACCGGTCGTCCAGCGCGTCCGCATCCGGTACGCCAAGCGCGGCCCGCTGCGATTCACCTCGCACCGGGACTTCGCCCGGGCGTTCGAGCGCGCGCTGCGCCGGGCCGCTGTGCCGGTCGCCTTCTCCCAGGGTTTCCACCCGCACCCGAAGATCTCCTACGCCAGCGCCGCGCCGACCGGGGTGGCGAGCGAGGCGGAGTACCTGGAAATCGCCCTTCAGGCGGCCGTCGACCCGGAGGCGTTGCGCGCCGCGTTGGACGCCGCGCTCTCGCCGGGGCTGGACGTCCTGGACGCCGTGATTGCCGAAGGGGGCAACCTGCCGGACCGGATCGAGGCGTCGCACTGGCACATCGAGTTGCCTGAGGTCGACACGGCGGTGCTGCGCGCCGCGGTGGACGCGTTCGTCGCGGCCGAGGAGGTGCTGGTCGAGCGGATGACCAAGCAGGGTCGACGCACTTTCGACGCCCGAGCCGCCGTGATATCGATCGATGTCCAGCTGCCTACGCCGACGCCTTCCGGGGCGCCGGCCGTACCGTGTGCGATACTCGAACTGGTCGTGCGGCAGGTCACCCCGTCCGTACGGCCCGATGACGTCCTTTCCGGCCTCCGCGTGGTGGCCGACCTGGAGCCGCCGGTTTCGCCGAGGGTGACACGGCTGGCTCAGGGCACGTTGACCGCGCAGGGTGCGATCGTGGATCCGTTGGATGCGGACCGCGACGGGGCAGCCATCGTTGGGCACTGACCGACGGTCGGTGTTCTGGCAGGCAGACTTCGGCGGTCGCGCACCACGCGCGCCCGGCGGAAACACTTTTGCGGCGACCCTGCGTGGCAGCGCTCACCCGCGCCCGGGCTAGCCAGAACTGGAGAACGTCCATGCTCGAGAACGAGCCCGAGGGCGGCGAACGGACCGGTTCACAGCCGGCCGGTGATACCGCCGACCAGAGCACCACGGCCGACGGCGCCGCCGTCGAGACCTCCACCACGGCCGTCGGTTCGGCCTCGGTGGAACCGGCCGGCGCGGAGAGCGCTCCCGCTGAGGCCGCCGAACCGGCCGCGCCGGTGCGGCGTACCCGGACGACCCGTCGTCGGGCCGCTCCGCTCAACCAGCCGGAACAGACCGACGCCCCGATCGAGGCGCCCACCGGTGGCGCCGGCCACGTCGAGTCGCCGCAGGCGGAGGTCTTCGCCCCGGTCTCCGGCGACCTGGACGTCGCACCGAAGACCCCCCGGCGTCGTCGCAAGGCCACCCCCGTCGAGAAGACCGCTGAGGAGCCGCTGGTCGCCGCCGCTGCGGAGGAGGCCTCGGCCGAGGTGGTGCCACCGGTCAAGGTGACCCGTACCCGGCGCAAGAAGGCCACACCGGCGGCCGTCGAGGAGCCGCCCGCCACCGAGCAGCCGGCCGCCGTCGACGAGTCGCCCGCGGTCGAGGAGCCGGTCGTCGAGGAGCCGGACCTCACCGAGGAGCCGGCGGAGTCCGACCTGCGCGAGGCCGAGGCCGAGTTGAACGACTCCCCGGCTCTGCCGGGCACGTCCGCCGCCGATCTGGCCTGGAGCAGTGGCGCGCAGGACCGCTCCGGCGAGGTGCCACCGGGTGTGGCCGTCTCCGGTGTGACAGCTGAGCCAGCCGAGATCGAGCCGGAGCAGCCGCGTACCCGTCGTCGGCGCGCCGCACTCTCCGCGCCCACCGTGCTGTTCATGGCACCCCAGCCGGACGCCGTTCCGGTGACCCGACCGGTGGAGCCCGCCGCGGCGACCGAGGAGCCGGCCGTCGAGGAGGCCGCCGAGCCGTCCCGCCGCCGTCGGCGTGGTCGCCGCGAGGTCGAGCCGGTGGAGCCGATCGAGGCGATCGAGGCCGAAGAGGAGCCGACCGAGGAGGCCGACGAGGCCGCCGAGGCGGATGAGGACGACGAGGACAGCGCCGCCGCGCGCCGCCGCCGCCGGCGTGGTCGCCGCGGCCGGGGCCGGGGCAAGGGCGGGGCCGACGACGCCGAGGACGAGGAGTCCGAGGAAGCGGCGCAGGCCGACGAGGAAGAGACCGCCGAGGCAGAGGCGGAGGCCGACGAGGACGAGGAGTCCGAGGGCGGGGACGGTCTGACCCGTCGTCGTCGCCGCCGTCGCCGTCGTGGCGCCGGTGACACCGAGGGTGCGGCGGACGACGGCGTGCCGACCGTGGTGAAGATCCGCGAGCCGCGCCGGACCGTCGACGAGGTGCAGGGTGTGTCCGGCTCGACCCGGCTGGAGGCCAAGCGCCAGCGCCGCCGGGACGGTCGGGAGCAGCGCCGTACCCGCCCGCCGATCCTCAGCGAGTCGGAGTTCCTGGCGCGCCGGGAGGCCGTCGACCGGGTGATGGCGGTCCGCCAGCGCGGTGACCGCACCCAGATCGCCGTCCTGGAGGACGGCGTGCTGGTCGAGCACTACGTCACCCGCAACTCCTCGGGAACAATGGCCGGCAACGTGTACCTCGGCAAGGTGCAGAACGTGCTGCCGAGCATGGAGGCCGCTTTCGTCGACGTCGGTCGGGGCCGCAACGCGGTGCTGTACGCCGGTGAGGTCAACTGGGACACCTCCGGGCTGGAGGGGCGGGCCCGCTCGATCGAGCAGGCGCTGCGCTCCGGCGACTCGGTGCTGGTCCAGGTCACCAAGGACCCGATCGGGCACAAGGGCGCACGGCTGACCAGCCACATCGCGCTCTCGGGCCGGCACCTGGTCTACGTACCCAACGGCAACGCCTCCGGGATCAGCCGCAAGCTGCCGGACAACGAGCGCAAGCGGCTGCGGGACGTGCTCAAGAAGCTCGTCCCGGACGGTGCCGGCGTGATCGTCCGGACGGCCGCCGAGGGCGCCACCGAGGACGAGCTGGCCCGCGACGTCAAGCGGCTCCAGGCGCAGTGGGAGGACATCCAGGCCAAGGCCGCCGAGGGTGGCGCTCCGGTGCTGCTCTACGGGGAGCCCGACCTGGTCATCCGGGTGGTCCGGGACCTGTTCAACGAGGACTTCCGCGAGCTGGTGATCGAGGGTGAGCAGTCGTACGACATGGTTGAGTCGTACCTGTCGCACGTCTCCCCGGACCTGGTCGACCGGGTGCGCCGGCACGTCGGCACGAGCGACGTCTTCGCCGAGTACCGGATCGACGAGCAGATCATCAAGGGCCTGGACCGCAAGGTCTTCCTGCCCTCCGGCGGCTCGCTGGTGATCGACCGCACCGAGGCGATGACGGTCGTCGACGTCAACACCGGCAAGTACACCGGCTCCGGGGGCAACCTGGAGGAGACCGTCACCCGCAACAACCTGGAGGCGGCGGAGGAGATCGTCCGTCAGCTCCGGCTGCGGGACATCGGCGGCATCGTGGTGATCGACTTCATCGACATGGTGCTGGAGTCGAACCGTGAGCTGGTGCTGCGCCGGCTCACCGAGTGCCTGGGCCGGGACCGCACCAAGCACCAGGTCACCGAGATCACGTCGCTCGGCCTGGTGCAGATGACCCGTAAGCGCATCGGCGCGGGCCTGTTGGAGGCGTTCAGCGAGACCTGCGAGTGCTGCAAGGGCCGGGGCGTCATCATCCACACCGAGCCGGTGCCGGAGAAGCCGCGTCCCGCCGGTGCGGGGGAGAAGGTCAAGGCGGTCGCCTCGGCGGTCGCTCCCGCTCCGGCGGCCGAGCAGGCTGCCACCTCGCCCCGTCGCCGGGCGCGCAAGAACGCCCCGGCCGTGGCCGAGCGGACCGCGGTCGAGGTCGTCGACACCGACACCACGGCCGAGCCGGACGCCGACTACCAGGACACCATGGGCTACGACCTGTCCCGCTACGAGTCGGACACCGCCGCCGCACCGGCGATCTCCGACGCTCAGCAGGGCGAGTCGGCGCGGCTGGCCGCGGCGGACGACCCGGACGCGCTCGCTGACGGTGAGGGCGACGAGGAAACCACCGAGGGTGGTGGCGGCCGTCGCCGGTCGCGTCGCGGTGGCGCCCGTCGGCGGACCCGCCCCTGAGCGCCTGACCGGCCACGTGTTTGACGAGGTCCCTCTCCCGGCAAAGTGACGGGGGAGGGACCTCGCCGTTGCGGCCACCCGGCCCTCGATCGGCCGTCCCAGGTCAGGAGAAGAAGATGCGCCGTCTGCTCGCCGTCACCGTGCTGCTCACCATGCTCTCCGGCGCGACCGGCTGCTCCACCGGTGGGACGGCCGAGGGCGCTGGCTCGGCGGCCGCTGGCACCCCTCCCGGCCCGACCGGCATGCCGGCCAGCGGTGGTGTGGCGGGCGGTAACGCCACCCAGGTCTGCGCCGCCGCGCAGGAGGCAAGCACCACTGCGGTCCGGACGTACGTGGCTGAGCTGGGCCAGATGCTCGCGGCGGTGGGCGCCGGGGACAGCCGCACGGCCGAGGCCGCCCGGGGACGGGCCGAGGCGGCGCTGGCGAACTGGCGGACCGGGCTGCGGGAGCAGTCGGAGCGGACCGACGATCCGCAGCTCAAGACGCTGCTCACCGACCTCGGCGCCGAGGTTTCCGCCCTCGGTGCCGACGTCGGGTCGATCGACGAGACCGAACTCGACCGCCTCCAGCAGCGCCTCGACCAGCTCTGCGCGCGCTGACCAGGGCGGGCCGGTTTGGGGTCCGGGCCAGCGATGGCGTACTCTTGCCTGCGGCCCACCTTTGGTGTGCCGAGTTCCCGTGTGCCCGCGCCGCCGTGCACTGCTACCCGGCGAGCCGCTGCGGGAACGACCGCCAGCAGCCTCAACGACAGGGAGTCCGCCTCCGATGTACGCGATCGTCAAGACCGGCGGCAAGCAGTACAAGGTCGCCGAGGGCGACGTGATCGAGGTCGAGAAGCTCACCGGTGCCCCCGGTGACGCGGTGAAGCTCACCGCGGTGCTCCTCGTCGACGGTGACGACCTGGTGACCGACGCGGCGAAGCTTGCCGAGGTCGCGGTGTCCGGCGAAATCGCCGCGCACACCAAGGGCCCGAAGATCCGGATCCACAAGTTCAAGAACAAGACTGGCTACCACAAGCGCCAGGGTCACCGCCAGCCGTTGACCCAGGTCAAGGTGACCGGCATCTCCAGCGGGAAGTAGGTCGTCCTCCAATGGCTCACAAAAAGGGTGCGTCCAGCTCGCGTAACGGTCGTGACTCCGCGGCCCAGCGACTCGGCGTGAAGCGCTTCGGTGGTCAGGTCGTCAGCGCCGGTGAGATCATCATCCGGCAGCGTGGCACCAAGTTCCACCCCGGTGACCTGGTCGGCCGTGGCGGCGACGACACGCTGTTCGCGCTGTCCGCCGGTTCGGTCCTGTTCGGCACCAAGCGCGGTCGCAAGACCGTCAGCATCGTTCCGCAGCAGTAGTTCTCGGGCTAAGCGGGCCGCGGACCTCCGGGTCCCGGCCCGCTTAGCCTTTTTCGCGAAGTGCGAGGTCGAGCCTCGCTGGAAGGATTGACGCCGTGGCAACGTTCGTTGACCGGGTCGTTCTGCATCTGCAGGCCGGCGATGGCGGGCACGGTTGTGCCTCGATCCACCGCGAGAAGTTCAAGCCCTTCGGCGGGCCCGACGGCGGCAACGGTGGGCACGGGGGCAGCGTGTCCCTGGTGGTCGACCCGCAGGTGACCACGCTGCTCGACTTCCACTTCCACCCGCACGTCAAGGCCGACAACGGCAAGGGCGGCGCCGGCTCGAACCGGGACGGGGCCAACGGCCACAACCTGGTGCTCAAGGTGCCCAACGGCACCGTGGTGCAGACCTCCGACGGCACCGTGCTGGCCGACATGGTCGGCGCCGGCACGACCTTCGAGGTCGCCCGCGGCGGGCGCGGCGGGCGGGGCAACGCCTCGCTGGCCAACGCCAAGCGCAAGGCGCCCGGCTTCGCCGAGCTGGGGGAGCCCGGCGACCAACTGGACATCGTGCTGGAGCTGAAGAGCGTCGCCGATGTGGGCCTGGTGGGCTTCCCGTCCGCCGGCAAGTCGTCGCTGATCTCGGTGATCTCCGCCGCGAAGCCGAAGATCGCCGACTACCCGTTCACCACCCTGGTGCCCAACCTCGGCGTGGTCCGGATGGACAACCACACCTTCACCGTCGCGGACGTGCCGGGTCTGATCCCCGGCGCGGCCACCGGTAAGGGCCTGGGCCTGGAGTTCCTGCGGCACATCGAGCGCTGCGCCGTGCTGGTGCACGTCATCGACTCGGCGACCCTGGAGCCCGGCCGTGACCCGGTGGCCGACATCGACGCCATCGAGGCCGAGCTGAGCCAGTACGGCGGCCTGACCGACCGCCCGCGGTTGGTCGCCATCAACAAGATCGACGTGCCGGACGGCCGCGACCTCGCCGAGATCGTGCGCCCCGACCTGGAGGAGCGCGGTTACCAGGTGTTCGAGGTCTCCGCGGCCACCCGGGAAGGGCTCAAGGAGCTGACCTACGCGATGGCCGAGCTGGTCGACGCAGAGCGTAAGGCCGCTCCGCCCGCCGAGCCGACCCGGATCGTGATCCGCCCGATCGCCGTGGACGACGACGGCTTCACCATCACGGCCGAGGCGGACGGCTCGTTCACAGTGCGCGGTGTACGGCCGGAACGCTGGGTCAAGCAGACCAACTTCGACAACGACGAGGCGGTCGGCTACCTGGCTGACCGGCTGGCCCGGCTCGGGGTGGAGGACAAGCTGGCCAAGGCCGGCGCCCAGCCCGGTGACCTGGTCCGGATCGGCGCGCGCGAGTTCGACTGGCAGCCGACACTCTTCGCCGGTGTGGACTTCGTACCCGGCAACCGGGGCACCGACGTCCGCCTGGAGGAGAAGTCGAACCGGGCCTCCGCCGCGGATCGGCTCGCCGCCCGGAAGGCTCGCCGGGTGCGCTCGGCCGACGATTTGGGCGCGGACGCGTCCGACGACGACATCGACGACGAGGACGACGCCGAGTAGTCCGTTGCGGTCCGTGGTGGGGTTGATTTCCGGAAACCTCCCCGAAATCCACGCGTCCTAGCGTGGGGTGATGCTGATCGAGTCCCGGCCTGCCACCGATCCGGAGATCGCCGCCCTGGTCATCGCGCAGCAGCGTGAGCTGCGCGAGGCCGATGGTGGGTTGGACGGGCAGGTCTTCGTCCCCCACGACGATGTCCGCTACCTGGCGGTGGTGGTGAACGGTCGGGCGGTCGGCTGCGGCGGACTCCAGTCGCTCGATGCCGAGACCGGCGAGGTCAAGCGGATGTACGTCCGGCCCGCGTACCGGGGGCGGGGGATCGGTCGCCAGTTGCTCGCCGCGCTGGAGGAGTGCGCGTTCCGGCAGGGGCACTCGGTCGTCTGCCTGGAGACGGGCACCTACCTGCCGGCCGCTGTCGCCCTGTACACCGCGTGTGGCTACCAGCGGATCCCGGTCTACGGCGAGTACGTGGGCAACCCGTACAGCGTCTGTTTCGCCAAGCGGTTGCCGGTCGCGGCCTGACGGCCGCGTGGCCGCTGCCGCGTCCCCGTTTCAGGCGCCGGTGCTGGCGTGCTCGACGGTCACCGGCTTCGACTCCGGCGAGGCGTGCTGGCGCAGCACGATGCTCAGCAGGATCAGCGCGCCGACCGCGAGAAACTCGCTCTGCCAGTTCTGCATGGACTGGAACCAGAAGTCGCTGGTGCCGAGGAACTCCCACACCCCGATCGGCGGCGCCCCGCTCTGGAGCGCCTGCTCCTGGTTGTACGCGGCGGTGCCACCGAACAGGTGACCGACGAACGAACCGGCGAAGATCAGCAGCAGGGCGAGGGAGAGGCTGTTCCGGTAGATCACCAGCGGCAGGCCGCCGACGCGCACCGGCCAGGGTGACTGCGGGGTCGCCCGGCGCTCGTCGTCCTCTGGTCGGTCGGTCTGGTCCATCGGCTTCGACTCGGCCGAGCCCCGCTGCACGAGGTACGCGGTGAGCAGCACGTACCCGCCCATCTGGAGGAACTCGGACTCCCAGTTCTCGAAGACCGACTCGGCGAAGTGCCCACTGGTCAGGTACGCCGGCCAGCTCAGCGGCGCGGCCCCGAACTCGGTCAGCTCCTCATTGTGGGTCTGCCACCCGAAGACGCTCTGCAACACCAGAAAGACCAGGAACGCCCCCAGCATGGCGACGGCCAGGGCGTTGTCACGTAGCCAACGAGGCATGGTCGCACCTCCTTCGCCGGTCGATTTACCCCTGCGGGCGTGACCGCGAAACCACAAAAGTCCAGTTCACTGCCGGTCGGCGGGGCTGTCCAGGCGTCCGCCGGTGCCGGCCTGGTTCGACAGCAGCAGCCCGAGCGCGAGCATCCCGAAGCCGAGCGCGAGGTGCAGCCAGTTGTCGGCGTCGTTGACCGGCAGGATGTTCGCCCCGGCCTCCGGGTTGACCGCCTCGATCGCCAGGCCGTACAGCCAGAGAGCGAGGTAGGTCGCGCCACCGGCGGCCAGGAAGACGCGGGCACCGGCGACGCTGCGGGCCAGCACCAGGCCGACCAACCCGAAGAGCAGGTGCACCGCGTTGTGCAGGATCGACACCTGGAACAGACCGAGCAGGTGGGCGTCCGAGTGGTGCCCGGCGAACCGCAGCTCGCCGTACTCGGTGGTGATGCCGGGGATGAAGCCGAGGACGCCGATCAACAGGAAGACCCCGGCCACTACCAGCGCGGCCAACTGGACCCGGGGTCGTGGGCCGGCCGCTTGGCCGCCTCGCGCGTCTCGTGCCATCGCTGCCCCCTCCGTGGATCTACCGGCCTCGCGAACCTCACTGTCCGCAGCGGCGACGTGACGCAGCCCGACGATCCTCCATTTTGAAGACCAACCGGTGGGCCGCGCAGATAAATGCACGAAGAGGTATGGAAGCCAGAACGCAGGGTAGGTGAATGGTCAGCGGCGGCGGCAACGCGTCGCATCCCCCCAGCACAACCGCTACGACTTTCTGAGCGGAAGGGAAATCATGACTTACGATCTTTCACCTACGTCTTCCACGTACGGGCAGCAGTCGACCAACGGCGGTGGTGTCCGCGACCAGGCGCGCCAGGTTGGGTCGGAGGCCGCGCAGGCTGGTGGCGCGGTCGCCCAGACCGCCAAGGAGCAGGGCACCGAGGTCGGCCGTGAGGCGGCCCGGCAGGCCCGCAACCTGTACGGCGAGGCCCGCAGCCAGCTCGCCAGCCAGACCGGTGAGCAGCAGCGTCGAGCCGCCGGTGGGCTGCGTTCGCTGGCCGACGAGATGCGCTCGATGGCCGAGCAGGGTGGTCAGGCCGGCCCGGTGACCGAGTTGGCCCGCCAGGCCGCCGACCGGGTGCAGGGCGTCGCCGGTTGGCTTGAGCAGCGCGAGCCCGGCGACCTGATCACCGAGGTACGCGACTACGCGCGGCGCAACCCGGGCACCTTCCTGGTCGGCGCGGCGGTGCTCGGTGTGCTGGCCGGCCGACTGACCCGTGGCATCTCGGCCGCTGGCGACGAGTCGGGCAACGGTTCCTCGACCTTCCGGGGTTCCGGGGCGTACGACCCGGAGCAGACCGCCGTGATCCCGACGCAGCCGCCGGCGCCCCGCGCGGTGCCGGACGCCGTTCCACCGGGCGGCTACCTCGACCCGACCCCCGGTACGCACACCCCGCCGACGTCCGGTGGCTACACCGACCAGACGCCCGGTACCTACGCCGACCAGGCGCCCGGCGGCTCCGTCGAGCCGGGCCAGGGCGAGTACCCGGAGCACTCCGGCACCGGCCAGCCGCTGCCGCCGGTGACCCAGACCGACCCGCTGCCGGGCGTGCCGTCCAGCGGTAGCCCTCGCCCGTGAGCCGCCGAGTCATCCGAAGGGAGGCGACGGCATGAGCATGCCGACGCAGGGGTCCGGACTGGACTCCGGTTACCACCCCGACGCGGGTGCCCCGCACACCGCGTCGGAGGTGAAGGGCAGCTCGCTGGGTGACCTGATGCGTCAGGTCACCACGGACCTGTCGACGCTGATGCGTCAGGAGGTTGAGCTGGCCAAGGCCGAGATCCGCCAGGAGGGCAAGAAGGCCGGTAAGGCCGCCGGCCTCTTCGGCGGTGCCGGCTTCGGCGGCTACATGGTGGCCCTCTTCGTGTCCATCGCCATCTGGCAGTTCCTGGACAACGTCATGGACTCCGGCCTGGCCGCGCTGATCGTGGCTGTGATCTGGGCCGTGGTCGCCGCGGTCCTCTACTCAAAGGCCAAGAAGAACGCCCAGCACGTACGCGGCCTCCAGCAGACCAACGACAGCGTGCAGCGGATCCCCGACGCGCTCAAGCCGCACCCGGAGGGAGTCACCCGATGAGCACCGATCCCGATCAGATCCGCCGGGAGATCGAAGCCACCCGTAACAGCCTCAGCTCCGATGTGGATGCGCTGGCGTACAAGGTCAGCCCGAGCCGCATCGTCGACGACCGTAAGCAGCGGGCCCGTTCCGCTCTGCAGAATGTGAGGGACAAGGTCATGGGAACCGCGTCTGACCTCGGCCATGGCACCGGCCAGGCCGCCCACTCGGTGGGTGACCGCGCCTCGTCGGCGGCCTCCAGCGTCAGCGACGCCGCGCACTCGGCGGCGACCACTGTCAGCGACGCCGCGCAGAGCGCGCCGCGGGTGATCCGGCAGAAGTCCCAGGGCAACCCTCTCGCCGCCGGCCTGATCGCGTTCGGGGTCGGCTGGTTGGCCTCGTCACTGATCCCGGCCTCCCGCCGCGAGCAGCAGGCCGCCACCCAGGTGAAGGCCAAGGTCAGCGAGCACAGCGGGGCCGTGAAGGAGAAGCTGGGCGAGGTGGCCAGCGAGCTGCGCGAGCCGGCCCAGCAGGCCGCCGAGTCGGTGAAGTCCACCGCTCAGGACGCCGTGCACGCGGTCAAGGACGACACGAAGTCCGCCGCCCACCAGGTCAAGGACCACGCCACCCCCTGACCCCACACCCAACCAGCGCGACAGCTCGCGGTCACCCTCTGGTGGCCGCGAGCTGTCGCGTTGGGGTCAGCGCCGATCTTGCGGTACTCGGCTGGAGTTCTGCGGGTCTACCGGCGGTTTCGTCCCAACCGGAAGTGCAAGATCGCGGGGAGGCGTGGGTTGCGCGGGGCGGGGTTGGCTGCTCGGCGGATTCGGGTGTCGCCGTAGCGGACACCGCCCAGCAGGAGGCGTTGGGTGACCGCCAGCCAGCCGCACACACCGCGTTCCAGCAGCCAGAGTGGGGCTGCCAGTGCCGTGGCCGGCGGAAACACCCGGGTGCCGCCGGCGCGGCGCCGACCCGTCTCGGCCAGGGCGACGACCCCGGCCGCCGCGCCGAGCAGCAGCCTGGGGCGGCGCGACGCGACCGCCGCCGCCAGCGCCGGCAGCACCGCGAGCGCGATCAGCAGGCGAGCCGGCTGAGCCAGATCGTCGTACGCCTGACGGACCCGTTGACCACGGAAATGCGCGGCTTCCGGAGGCAGTCGGCGGACGTACAGCCAGGCCGGGGCGGCCTCGGTGCCGCCGTACCCGCGCACCGTGCGGATCAGCTCCAGGTTCTCGAAGAGCACGTCCGGGTCGTACCCGCCCATCGCGAGGAAGGTGCTGCGCCGCACGGCAAGGGTGCCCGGGTAGTCCGCCCCGAGCGCCCGGTTGAGCAGCGTGCGGCCGGTGTCCCACCAGGCGTGCCAGGGCAGCGGGTGGAAGTAGTTCTGCGGTCGTACCAGGTCGGCCCGGCCCAGCAGCCGGTGTACCGCGCTCAGCGCGGAACCGTCGTACCGGACGTCGTCATCGGCGATCACCACGTGCTCGTGGCCGGCGGCGCGGACGCCGGTGTGTACGCCCAGCACCTTGCCGTTGAGCCCACGCTCACTCGGATCCGGTGGGAGGTGCCGGACCAACCCCCGCCACGCCTCGGCGTGCCGGGCGAAGATGTCCGGAGGTGAGCCGTCGACCACAAGCACCTCCACCCGGTGACCGAGCCAGCGCAGGTAGTCGGTCAGCTCGGCCAGGCCGCTGTCGCTGTGCCAGCGCAGCGGCAGCACGTACGTCATCGGTAGCCGGACCGGCGACGTGCCGGCGCCCTCGGGCGCGACCTCCCACCGGCGGGTGGCGTCTTCAGTAGGGCTGAACGAGGACATGGCAACTCCGTGGCGGACAGGGTCGCGGTCGGTGTTGAGCAGCATCTGCCCGCATTTCCGTCGATCAAACAGCTGGTCGTTTCGACTGCCGGACCCCGGGTAGCGCTGCCCTAAGAGCTGTCCATGCCCGGTTGTCCGGGTGGAGGAGAGAGACGTGATGACCAACAACGGAACCAGGTGGGCGCTGCTCGGCGTCACCGCGGCGACGGCGGTCGGCGTGGGGCGGGCGGTGGCCCGCCGTCGGCATCGGCATCAGCCGGAGCGACAGGACGGTTGGTACGTGGTGCGTCGCGGGGTGACAGTGGATCGGTCCCGGGACGAGGTGATCGGCTTCTGGACCGACCGCGAACGGCTGGACCGCGCGCTGGCCGGGTGGGCCACGTTGCAGCAGCTCGACGAGCGGCGTTGGCGGTGCGTGGCCCGCGACCGGGCCGGCGGTGAGACGCAGTGGCAGGCCGAGATCACCGTCGAGGGGACGGGCACCCTGATGTGGCGGGTCGAGGACGGGCAGATGCCGCAGCTGGGACGGATCGAGCTGACCGAAGCACCCCAGGGCCGGGGCACGGAGATCCGGGCCGAGCTGCGCTACCGCTCCGGTCCGGTGCGTCGGTTGGCTGGCCTGGTCAGCGGCGACGAGCCGGACCTGGCGCTGCGGGACGCGCTGCGGCGGGTGAAGGCGCTGATCGAGTGTGGCCAGGTGGTGGACACCCGGGAAGACCCTTCCGGCCGGAGCCCCGCCCAGGGGAAGGCGACCGACAAGGTGCGGGAGAAGCTGATGACGGGAGGACGGGCGTGAGGGCGCTCTGCTGGGAAGGCGTCGGCAAGCTGGCCGTCCGGGACGTCCCGGAGCCCCAGATCCGCGCCGAGGGGGACATCATCGTCCGCGTCCGGGCCAGCAGCGTCTGCGGCTCCGACCTGCACCTGATCAACGGGTACCTGCCGGCGATGCGGGAGGGGGACATCCTCGGCCACGAGTTCATGGGCGAGGTGGTGGAGACCGGGCCCGGCGTACGGCGGCACCGGGTCGGCGACCGGGTGGTGGTGGGGTCGGTGGTCGCCTGCGGTGGCTGTTGGTTCTGCCGGACCGAGCAGTACTCGCTCTGCGACAACTCCAATCCGCAACCGGTGTTCACCGAGAAGCTGTGGGGGCACTCGCCGGCCGGCATCCTGGGCTACTCGCACGCTGCCGGCGGCTACTCGGGATCACACGCCGAGTACATCCGGGTGCCGTTCGGCGACATCGGCGCCTTCGCCGTACCCGACGGGGTGCCGGACGACTCGGTGGTGTTCGCCTCCGACGCGATGCCCACCGGGTGGATGGCGGCGGACTTCTGCGGGCTCACCGGTGGCGAGGTGGTGGCCGTCTGGGGTGCCGGTGGCGTCGGTCAGATGGCGGCCCGTTCGGCGCAACTCCTGGGTGCCGAGCGGGTCATCATGATCGACCGATTCCCGGATCGGCTCAGGACCGCCACCGAACGGATCGGGGTCGAGACGATCAACTACGCGGAGACCGACGTGCTGGAGGCGCTGCGTGAGCTGACCGCCGGGCGCGGGCCGGACGCCTGCATCGAGGCCGTCGGAATGGAGTCGCACGACGTCGGACCGACCTACGCGTACGACCGGGTGAAGCAGGCGGCGCGGTTGCAGACCGACCGCCCGACCTCGGTCCGCCAGGCGATCATGGCCTGCCGCAAGGGCGGCACGGTGAGCATCGTCGGTGTGTACGCCGGCCTGGTCGACAAGTTTCCGCTTGGCGCGGCCATGAACAAGGCCCTGGTGCTGCGGATGGGGCAGATGCACGCGCAGCGCTACATTCCGATGTTGCTTGACCGGCTCGCCGCCGGCGAGATCGACCCTGGTTATCTGGCCACCCACCCGCTCTCCCTGGAGCAGGGCGCCCAGGGGTACGAGCTGTTCGAGAAGAAGGAGGACGGCTGTCTGCGCAGCGTTCTGCATCCCTGACGGCTGGGCGTACCCGCCTCGCCGGTCGCTGCGATCGGCGGGGCGGGTCAGCCGGCGCGGCGGACGTTGGTGATTGTCAGCCCGAGGGGCGGCAGCGCGGGCATCCGGTGCAGATCCAGGGCCAGGTTCTGGACGGGGACGTCGTAGCGCATGGTGGTGACGAGGTTGGTGACCGCCCGCTTCATCAGGTCGATGGTGATCCACTCGCCGGCGCAGCGGTGCCCGGCCCAGTGGTCGCCGCCCCCCTGTGGGATCAGTTCGAACGGGTCCACCCGGCGGCCGGCGAACCGCTCCGGGCGAAACAGCTCCGGTTGCGGCCAGAGCGTCGGGTGGTGGTTGGTGCCGTAGAGGTCGAGCAGCACCCGCCGGCCGCGCGGAAAGTGGTGGCCCTGCCAGTCGAAGGACCGCCGGACCCGGGCCGCCGCGATCGGAAAGAACGGGTAGTAGCGGCGTACTTCCTGGACGAACTGCTCGGTGGCCTCGTCGTCGCGGACCCGTTCCCGCCAGGCCGGATGGTCGTGCAGGGCGAGCGCGGCGAAGGTCATGTACTGGTCGACGGCGACCACCGGGCGCAGCACGTTGAGCAGCTCCACCGCCGCGATCCGCCGGGGGAGGAGGTTGCCGCGCCCGTCCCGGTGTTCGGCGATCACGGCCAGGGCGGTGCCGGCCGGCGCCGGGGCGAAACCGACCCGGGTCCGTTCGATGAGGTCGGCGAGCCAGTGCTCGGCGCGGTACCGGGCCACCCGTCCCCTCCAGTGCCGGGGTCCCAGCACGGCCGGAGCCTCGATCATGGCGTGCAGCTCGACGGCGCGGCGCTCGACCTGTGACGCGGGCAGCGGCACCCCGGCCCAGGCACAGACCACCCGGGTCAGCATTCGGCCCAGCTCGTCGTAGAGCGACACCGGTCCGGCGCCCTCCCAGGCCGCGACCCGGGTCCGCCACTCGTCGTCGAAGAGCTGGCCGAGCCGCTGGATCGCCGCCGGCGTCATGATCGACATGAACATGGCCTTGCGGTCGGAGTGCTCCGGCCCGTCCAGCCCCTGCACCCCGCCCCGCCCGGTCAGGGTTCGCTGCACCCGCAGCGGCATCGCGGTGGCGCGTTGGAAGCGGTCATTGTCGTAGAACAGCTCCGCCGCCGGCCGGCCGCGCAGGCAGATGGTCGGGGCGAGCAGGATCCGGGTCTTGAAGACGTCGCTGCCGTACCGCTCGCAGCGCTCGCCGATGAACCGGTAACCGGCGCGGAGCAGCGCGAGGGTGCTGTCCGGGCTGCGGTCGGCCGGCATGGTCGCCATCGGGTCTCCTCACGCGCAGGTGCGGCTGGTCGCCGTTTGCTGGTGCGCTTACCCCCGTCCACGCCGCTGAACCCCGCCCGGCTGGCCCCTCCCAGGGGCGGCGGAACCTGGTTTGCTGCTGGTGGGGACGAGCACGGGGAGGGCGGAATGCGCGACAACACATCACCGCGCTGGCGGCAGCGGCGAGCGGCCGGGGCACTCGGCGGAGGCCGCGACGGGCGGTCACTGATCGGGCCGCCGCGGCGGCCCACCCGTCCGCACCGGTTCTTCACAATGCACCTGGGCTTCACCGCGCCCGGCCCGGCCGAGGCCCGCGAGCTGGCCGTGGCGTACGCGGAGGCGCTGAGCCTGCTCCGCTCGGAGGTGGCACTCGGTGCGGCGGCCCTGTCACCGGCGGATGCCTGGCAGCGGGCCGAGCGGCTGTTCTGCGGCGCGGTCGGCCCGGACGGCGAACGCTGCGTCGACGTGGCCGACCATCCGGGCTTCCACCACGCCCCGGGCCCGGGTGGCCTCGGCTGGGGCGACGGCGACGGCCCCGGCCATGGTTGACCACCAGCCCCGGGTGGCCGATCCGGGGGTGCGCCGGCCGACCCGCCAGCGTGGCCGTGCCGGTGCCCCGACCACGGGCACCGGCACGGCGATCCACCACCGACGGGTCTTCGGGCACTGTCAGTCCAGGTCGAACTCGCCGTCCTGCGCGCCGGCCACGAAGGCGTCCCACTCGGCCTGGGTGAAGACCAGCACCGGCCCGTCCGGCTCGGCCGAGTTGCGCATCCCGATCAGATCGTCGACGAAGGCGACCTCGACGGCGCTGTCGGAGGTGTCCCCCTCGGCCCGCTGCCAGACCGCCCGAGAGAGGTCGAAGTCGCCCTTGGGGTGCTGCGCCATGGTTCTTTCCTCCAGTGCCGAGGGTCGTGTGGTGACCGGGTGCCGATCCCCATCGGGCAGGATAAGCGGATGCCGAGCCTGACCCGTGTAGAGGCGACCGCGCGTGGCGCGGCGATTACCGTCGAGTCCTATCAGGTGGACCTGGACCTGACCGGTGACGGCGACCTGTTCCGCTCCCGCGTCCAGATCCGGTTCCGAGCCACCGCCGGCGCCGCGACCTTCGTCGAGGTCAAGCCCGCCAAACTGCGCGGTGTACGCCTCAACGACAGCGACCTGGACCCCGGCCTGCTCACCGACAACCGGCTGCCGCTCGACGACCTGGCCGATGAGAACACGCTCGTCGTCGAGGCCGAGATGGCGTACTCCAGGACAGGGGAGGGGATGCACCGTTTCGTCGACCCGGCCGACGGCGAGACCTACCTCTACGCCCAGTCCTTCCTCGACAACGCGCCGCGCATCTTCGCCGCCTTCGATCAGCCCGACCTCAAGGCCCCGTTCACGCTCTCGGTCACCGCGCCGCCGCAGTGGATCGTCGCAGGCAACGCCGAGCTGGCCGCCAACCCGGCACCCGGGCGCTGGGAGTTCGCCCCGAGCGAGCCCCTGGCCACGTACTTCTTCTCGCTGATCGCCGGGCCGTACCACGTCCGGCGGGCCGAGCACGACGGCGTACCGCTGGGCATCTACTGCCGTCGGTCGCTCGCCGAGCACCTGGACGCCGACGCCGAGGAAATCTTCACCATCACCCGGCAGTGCCTGGACCGGTTCCACCAGCTCTTCACCGAACGCTACCCGTTCGGCAAGTACGACCAGGCGTTCGTGCCCGAGTTCAACGCCGGCGCGATGGAGAACCCGGGCCTGGTCACCTTCCGCGACGACTACGTGTTCCGTTCGGCGGTCACCGACACCCAGCGCGAGCAGCGGGCCGGCACCATCGCCCACGAGATGGCCCACATGTGGTTTGGTGACCTGGTCACCATGCGCTGGTGGGACGACCTGTGGTTGAACGAGTCCTTCGCCGAGTACCTCGGCACCCGGGTCACCGCCGAGGCGACCCGCTTCGATCAGGCCTGGACCACCTTCGCCATGCGGCGCAAGGCCTGGGGTTACGCCGCCGACCAGCGGCCCTCCACCCACCCGATCGCTCCCCAGGAGGTCGTCGACGCCGAGGCGGGCCTGCTCAACTTCGACGGCATCTCGTACGCCAAGGGCGCCAGCGTGCTGCGGCAGCTGGTCGCGTGGCTCGGCGACGAGGCATTCCTCGCCGGCCTGAACGCGCACTTCGCCGCACACCGCTTCGGCAACGCCACCCTCGCCGACCTGCTGGCCAGCCTCTCCGCCAGCAGCGGGCGGGACCTGTCCGACTGGGCCGAGCTGTGGTTGCGCCGCCCGCAGGTCAACACGCTGCGTGCCGAGGTCGCCGTCGACGCCGACGGCCGCTACACCGAGGTGGCAGTGGTGCAGACCGCGCCCGAGTCGTACCCGGTGCTGCGCCCACACCGGATCGGCGTGGGCCGCTACTCGATGGACGGCACCGGGCGACGCGACGAGGTGGACATCGACCCGAACGCCGACGGAGGCCGCACCCTGCTCGGTGCGTTGACCGGCGAGCCGGCGGCCCGGTTGTTGCTGCTCAACGACGGTGACCTCACCTTCGCGAAGGTACGCCTCGACCCGGCGTCGGCGGACGCCGTCCCGCAGGTGCTGCCCGGTCTGACCGACCCGCTGGCACGAGCTGTGCTCTGGCGCGAGGCACTGGACGCGGTGACCGACGGCGAGCGTCCGGTCACCGGCCTGGTCGACCTGATGGCCGTCGCGCTGCCCACCGAGACCGAGGTGATCATCGCGGAGGACGTGCTGACACTCAGCCGGTCCCTGGTCGACCGCTACCTCGACCCGCTGACCCGCTCCACGGCGCTGGCCAGGGTCGCGGACGCATGCCAGCGGCTGCTCGACGGCGCGCCGGCCGGGGAATCGTTGCAGCTCGCCGCCGCACGCGGCTGGATCGCCGCGACCACCGACGCCGATCTGCTCGTCGGTTGGCTCGCCGGCCGCGATGTGCCGCCCGGTCTGAAGGTCGACGCGGAGCTGCGCTGGGCGGTGCTGCGTCGCCTGGTGGTGCTGGGCGCCGCGGGCGAGGCGGAGATCGCCATCGAGGCCGCCGCCGACAACAGCTCCACTGGCGCGGAACGGGCCGCCCACTGCCGGGCGGCCCTGCCCGACCCGGTGACGAAGCAGGCGACCTGGGAGATCATCGTGGGTGACACCGAGCTGTCCGGTCGGCTGCTGGAGGCGATCGCCGAGGGGTTCTGGCAACCCGAGCAGGCCGATCTGACCGCCGCGTACGTCGATCGGTACTTCGCGGAGATGCCGGCCGCCGCGCACCGGCGTACCCCCTGGACGGCCGACCGGGTGGCCGCCCTGGCGTTCCCCCGCTACGCCGTGGCGCAGCCCACCCGGGAGGCGGCCGCGGCCCTGCTGGCCCGCGACGACCTGACCCCCGGCCTGCGCCGGGTGGTGACCGACGCCGACGACGACCTGCGTCGCGCGCTGGTCGCCCGGACGGCGGTGGCCGCCGCCTCGGCCTGACCGCTGAGCAGCGCGGGCTGACGCCGTGGGGTGGCCGGCGAGGGCTGACCCGGCGCGGGCGAGCCGCTGCGGGGTGGCTGGCCGGCCACCCCGCAGCCACAGCTCAGCGCAGGGCGGGCTCCGCCGTGACCGGCGCGTCCCAGTCGATGACGTAGCGCTGCTCGTCGGCGACGGTCTTCTCCGGGTCCAGCACCGTGCGCACCATCAGCGGCATCAGCAACGGCATCAGCGTCCGCGCGACCGCACCGGGGGCCTTCGCGTGGTTGATCCGGGCCGCGCGGGCCGCGACCTTCTCCACCCGGGTACGACGCAGCCGCACGTACGCGGCGAACGCCGCCTCGACGTCCGGCAGGTCGCGCAGGCAGCGGGCGAGTTGCACAGCGCTCTCGATGGCCAACGACGCACCCTGCCCCGAACTGTTCGACGGCGCGTGCGCCGCGTCGCCGACCAGCACCATCCGGCCCCGATACCAGTGCGGCACGGGCGGCATGATCTGCAATGACCCGACCACCTGGAGGTCGTCGGCGTTGCTGGTCGCTACCAACTCCCGGCCCGGGTCGTCGTCGCCGTAGGTGGCGCGCAGCGTGTCCAGCCACTGCTCCGGCGGCACCGCCCGGGCCTCGACGAGGCTCATCGGACGCTGCTGCGGCAGGTTGGCCCCCCAGCGGGTGCCGCCGCCGGGCTCCGGCCAGTACAGGTAGTAGCCGCGCCGACCGAACGCGAACGTCATCGTGCCCGGCTCGGCGTCCACCTCGTGGCGGGCGACCGCCTCGACGCCGAGCAGCCCGGTGAACCGGGGACCGGGCGCGGCCGGGTCGATGAGACCCCGGACCGTGGAGCGGATCCCGTCCGCGCCGACCAGGATGTCCGCGGTCGCCGTGCTGCCGTCCTCGAAACGTGCGGTCACGCCGTCGCCGGTCTGCTCGGCATCGACCAGCCGCTTGCCGTACGCGAACGGCACGCCCTCGGCGAATGCCTGGTCGTGCAGCACCTGGTACAGCTCGGCCCGGTGCACCACGTGCAGCGGTGGCACCCCGGTCAGCGTGGGCATGTCGATGCGGCGGCGGCCGACGGCCAGAGCGCTGCGGTCGATCGGTGTGGCGATCGCCGTCACCGCCTCGTGCGCGCCGACCGTACGCAGAGCCGCCACGCCGTTGGGCGCGAGGGCGAGGGTGCCGCCGATGCCGCTGGCCGTGGTCGGGTACGCCTCGTAGACGGTTGCGGTGATGCCGGCGCGGCGCAGCGCGAGCGCTGTCACCGGCCCGGCGATGCCACCGCCGATGACGATCGCGGTTCGTACCGTGGTCATGCTCTCTCCCTGGGTGTGGTCGTTGGCGCGCGTGCGCGCGGACCTGGTGTGGTCTCTGCGCGTGCGCGCGGACCTGAGAGGGAGCCCGGTTATCCTCGTGGTTGCCGCTTCGGGCCGGGTGCCTTCCCAGGTGTCGGTTCGGGGTCAGGGCCCCGGTGAGGTGTTGGCGCACCTCGCCGGGGCCGCTCTTCAGCCGGTGGTGTCGGCTCTCCGGCTGCTGCTGTCGGAGCTGTCGGTGCTTGCCTCCGTGGTGTGGGTGGTTGGGGTGTCGGGGTTGGCCTTCGGGGTGCTGCTTTTCTCGGCCAACTCGGTCAGCTCGGCCGGCATCTCGCCGGTCTCGTGGAAGGTCCGCCAGGTGTCCAACCCCGGGTAGCTGCCCGAGGTCAGCTCGGCGAGCAGCGCCCGCAGCCAGGCCGCCTCCGCGTCGCGTATGGCGAGGTCGTACTCCGACTCGACCAGGAACAGTCGCGGGATCTCCCGCAGGTGCGCGTCGAGCGCTTCGCGGTCCTGGCGGATCGCGGCCTCCAGCAGATCGAGCCGTTGCCGCAGCAGGGCGGTGGCCTCGTCCGGGTGCAGCGCGGCGAGCACGGACAACCCGGCCCGGAAACGGGGATGCTCCGCCATCGGGGTGGAGACCAACTCGCGGGCCCAGTCGACCAGCTCCGCCCGCCCCGCGTCGGTGATCCGGTAGACGGTGCGTTCCGGGCGTCGGCCCTCGCGCACGCTCTCGACCGCCTCGATCAGGTGGTGTTTGTCCAGGTTGCCGATCACCGTGTAGAAGGACCCCCACTTGAACTCCATGTCCTGGTCCTTGCCCCAGGCACGCAGTGCGGTGGCGATCTCGTACGGGTGCATCGGCCGCTGGACCAGGGCGGACAGCACGGCCAGCGCCAGCAGATTGCCGACCTTGCGCCGCTTCGGCACGATGACCCCCTCGCTCGTCGACGGTTACTCGTCAACGAATATACGCCGACGGTCGGAATGCTGCGACCCCTACGTGCGGCGCTCTGCGGGCGGCGGCGCATGCGGCGTCCGACCCCTGCGTCGCCCTGCGTGCGGCGCCCCTCCCTTGATCGACTCGGCTTTCATGAACTCGCGGTGTCCGGGGCTCCCGGAAGGGCCGACTTTCAGGAAGTCGAGTCGATCAGGGCCCGGCAGTTGAGTTGATCACCGCGCCGGGCCGGGTCGATCCATCGCGGGACGTTGCTGTGGTCGCGGCGCTCTGGGGCACGGCCGGAGTGGGGTGACGTACGGCGGTGCCGGGCCCGAACGGTCGGCCATGACCCCCGGCCTACGATCATTGGGTGGAGGAAGATATCCGGCGGATCGGGATCATGGGTGGCACCTTCGACCCGATCCACCACGGGCACCTCGTCGCGGCCAGCGAGGTAGCGGACCGGTTCGGCCTGGACGAGGTGGTCTTCGTGCCCACCGGGCAGCCCTGGCAGAAGGCCGACGAGCCGGTCAGCCCGGCCGAGGACCGGTACCTGATGACCGTGATCGCCACCGCCTCCAACCCTCGCTTCCAGGTCAGCCGGGTCGACATCGACCGCAGCGGGCCGACCTACACCGTCGACACACTGCGTGACCTGCACGCCGAGTACGGCCCGAAGGTGCAGTTGTTCTTCATCACCGGCGCGGACGCTCTGCAACGCATCCTGTCCTGGAAGGACCTGGACGAGATCTTCGAGCTGGCCCATTTCATCGGCGTGACCCGACCCGGTTTCCCGCTGAGCGACAAGCACCTTCCGGCGGATACTGTCAGCCTGATCCAGGTGCCCGCGATGTCCATCTCGTCGACCGATTGTCGTGCTCGGGTCGCCAGAGGCGAGCCGGTCTGGTACCTGGTGCCCGACGGTGTGGTGCAGTACATCGCCAAGCGGAGCCTCTATCAGCACTGAGCGCACCCGTTATGCCCAGGTTCGTGGCACTAACCGACCAGAACTGGACGATCGGGGTGCCGCCGGGTATGAGACGCTTGGAGGATCGCACGCTTGATCAAAGGAGAACGGTGACGATTTCCGAACGCGCTCACGAGCTGGCTATCGCGGCCGCCCAGGCCGCCGCCGACAAGAAGGCGCAGGACATCACGATCATCGACGTCGGCGACCAGCTCGCCATCACCGACGCGTTCGTGCTCGCCGCTGCCCCCAACGAGCGCCAGGTGCTGGCCATCGTCGACGCCATCGAGGAGAGCCTGCTGGAGCTGCCGGAGAAGGCGAAGCCGGTGCGGCGCGAGGGCGAGCGTGGTGGCCGCTGGGTGCTGCTCGACTACGTCGACATCGTGGTGCACGTCCAGCACACCGAGGAGCGCGAGTTCTACGGGCTCGACCGCCTCTGGAAGGACTGCCCCACCATCCCGTTCGTCGATCGCGACCTGGTCGAGGCCGACGCCAGCGGGTCCGCCACCGCCGAATGACCCGACTGATCGTCTGGCGGCACGGCAACACCGACTGGAACGCCGCCAACCGCGTCCAGGGGCAGACCGACGTACCCCTCAACGAGCTTGGCCGCGACCAGGCCCGCGCCGCCGCCCCGCTTCTCGCGGGGCTGCGGCCCGACGCCATCGTGGCCAGCGACCTGAGCCGCGCCGCCGACACCGCCGCCGCGCTCGCCGCGCTGACGGGTCTACCGGTACGCACCGACGCCCGGCTGCGCGAGCGGCACTTCGGCCAGTGGCAGGGTCTGCACCTCACCGAGGTCGCCGAGCGTTTCCCCGAGGAGTACGCGCGCTGGCGGGCCGGCGACCCCGACCCGGGCGCGGATCTGGAGCCCCTGCACGACCTCGGTGAGCGGGTCGGTGCCGCGCTACAGGAGGCAGCCGATGCGGCCCCGGGCGGCACCGTGGTGATCGCCACTCACGGTGGCGGCTCCCGGCAGGGCATCGGTCACCTGCTTGGTTGGGACACTGCCGTGCTGCGCACCATCGGTTCGCTGGCCAACTGCCACTGGACCGAGCTGCGCCACGACGACGTCCGCGGCTGGCAGTTGCGGGCGCACAACGTCGGCCTGATCACCGCCCCGGTCGCCGTCGACGCGGTCTGAGCACTCGCGCCTCGGCGTTCCCGGCCTCGATCGGCTAGCGTGCCGGGCATGCCCGTCGCGGTTGTCATCGACTCCACCGCCTACCTTCCGTCCGAGCTGGTGCAGGCGCACCGGCTGACCGTCGTGCCGTTGACCGTCGTGCTCAACGGCGCGGAGGGGTTGGAGGGGGTGGAGACCCAGCCGGCCGACGCCACACTGGCGCTGAGCGCCCGCCGGGTCACCGCGACCACCTCCCGCCCGGCACCCGAGCAGTTCGCCCGCACGTACCGCCGACTGCTCGACGCCGGCGCCGACGGGATCGTCTCGGTGCACATCTCCGCCGCGCTGTCCGGCACGGTGGAGGCCGCCCGGCTCGCCGCCGCCGACCTGGACGGCCGGGTCGAGGTCGTGGACAGCCGCTCGGCGGGCATGGGGCTGGGCTTTCCGGCCATCGCCGCCGCCACCGTCGCCGAGGCCGGCGCCGACCTTGCCGCTGTACGCGACGCGGCGCTCGCCGCCATCGCCCGCACCACTGTCTGGTTCTACGTCGACACGCTGGAGTTCCTGCGCCGGGGCGGCCGGATCAACGCGGCCGAGGCGTTGGTCGGCACCGCGCTGTCCGTCAAGCCGATCATGCATATGCCGGACGGGGCGATCGTGCTGCGGGAGAAGGTCCGCACCGCCAGCCGGGGAGTGGCCCGTCTCGTGGACCTGGCCGTCGAGGCGGCCGACGGCGACGACGTGGATCTCGGGGTGCACCACCTGGCCGCGCCGCAACGGGCCGAGGCGTTGCGCGCCGCGTTGACCGAGCGGTTCGGTGACCGGCTGCACGACACGTACGTCTCCGAGGCGGGTGCCGTCGTCGCCGCGCACGCCGGGCCGGGCCTGGCCTGCGTGGTCGTCCACCGCCGACCGGAGGGCTGAGCCGTGCCCACGTCGTGCGTGGTGACCGGAGGTGGTCGCGGTGTCGGCCGGGCCGTGGTGGAACGGCTGCTGGCGACCGGCGCCACCATCGTCGTCCTGGAACGCGACGCCGACGCGGTCGACTGGTTGGCCGACCATCCGGCCGCCGATCGGCTCGTCGCGGTGGTCGGCGACGCCGCCGACGAGCAGGTGGCCGAGCGCGCCGCCGAGCTGGCAGACCGCGCCGCGCCGCTGACCGGCTGGGTGAACAACGCAGCGGTGTTCCGCGACGCCACGCTGCACTCCGCGTCGGCCGACACGGTGCTGGAGCTGATCGGGTTGAACCTGCGCCCGGCCGTGGTGGGCGCCGCGGTCGCCGTCCGCCGCTTCCTGGCCCGCGCCGCCGGCGGCGCGATCGTCAACGTCTCGTCGCACCAGGCCCGTCGACCGGTGTCCGGTGCACTGCCGTACGCGACGGCGAAGGCCGCCGTGGAAGGGCTCACCCGGGCGCTGGCCGTCGAGTACGGCCGGCACGGCATCCGCGCCAACGCGGTCGCGCTCGGCTCGATCGCCACCGAGCGGCACGCCGAATTCCTCGCCACGCAGGAGCCCACCCAGGCCCAGTGGATCGACGCCGAGCTGACCCGGCTGCACCCGGTGGGCCGCATCGGGCGGGCCGAGGAGGTGGCCGAGGCGGTCGCGTACCTGCTGTCGCCCGCGGCGAGCTTCGTCAACGGGGTGACGCTGCCGGTGGACGGCGGACGGGCCGTACTCGGCCTCGACCCAGAGGCCCGCTGACCGTCGGTAGCTCTCGTGCCGGTCGAAGCCTAGCTGTCGGCGACGAATACGCCCTGGCCCTGCTGACCGTAGATCAGGTTCCGTTCGTGCAGCTCCTTGACGGCTCGATAGGCCGTGGAGCGTGCCACGTTGTACAGCTCGCCGATCTCGGACACCGACGGCAGTTGCTCCAGAAACGGTGAATGATCCTGCCCGCGCCGCTGTGTTAGCCTCCGTGCGCGCCCCAGATGGGCCTACCCCCCGGAGGTTCTGGCTACTTCAGCCACCACGCCGAGATCGATGCGATGTACGCGTCTCTCGTGCGGGATCCGGGGCGTCGGTGCCCTCGGGGCTTCGTCATCTGCGTTGGCTGGCTGAACGCTGTGGGCCTCTGGTCGGGTCTTCGGATCGACCGGGAAGAAGACGGTACGGATGACAGTCACGTTCAACCACACCATCATCGCCAGCAAGGACAAGAACGCCTCGGCCGCGTTCTACCGCGAGTTGTTCGAGCTGCCGGAGGCGCCTTCGTGGGGGCCGTTCGCCAACGTCCAACTGGATGAGGGTGTGCTGCTCCAGTTCGCCGAGCCGCCGGTGGACATCCAGATGCAGCACTACGCGTTCCTGGTCGACGACGAGTTGTTCGTGCGGTGCCTGGCGTTTGTCGAGGGGCGTGGCATCACGTACTGGGCGGACCCGCAGTTGAAGCGCGAGGGGGAGACCAACACCGAGCACGGTGGGCGGGGCTTCTACTTCTTCGACCCGGCTGGCCACGCCATCGAGATCATCACCCGGCCGTACCTGTAGCAGGCCCGTCGGCCGGTCGGGCGCGGTTGCCCCACCGGCCGTCAGCCTCGCTGCTGAGCCTCGTGGGTCGTGGGGCCGCTCTCGCCCGGGCGTACGGGATCAGTCAGTTGGAACCCCGTCGCCGCGAAGTTGGCCCCATGCTCGCGGTCGGACAGCACGAACGTTCCGCCCCGCTGCTCTGGCTGCCAGCCACTCTTCAGGCCGCAGGTGATGACCGCCCGCACGTCGGCGGGTGTGGGGTAACCGTTGTCGACAACGTACGGCCCGGGGGCCGACAACAGATCCGCTTCGAGTTTCTGGCTGGTCTTGCCGCCGGGTCCCCAGGCGCGAACGTAGACGGCTCGGCGGTAGAAACCGTTGACCTGCACGGTGTGCAGCGCCGCGCGCCACGTGAAGGTGTGCCCGTCGATGTGTATCCGCCGTAGTCGAGCCCGCATCTCAGCCGTACTCTGCGCTAGGCCGGCCTGGCGCGCAATACCTGAGTCGTTGCCTACCGGACCTACGCTGCGCCCATGAGGGCTCTCGGTGTTCGTCGATGGGTCAACCCGTTGGCCGGGGTGTACCTGGTGGTGTTCACCGTCACCGAGGCGGTCGGGACCGTGGGAGCGACAACCTGGATCCGAGCCGAGGACACCATCATCCCAGCCCTCTTATTGTGGTGCGTCTCCCTGGCGGTGGCCGTGCGGGTGACCTCGCCCGGGATGCCACCGCACGTGGTCCTGCTGGTCCTCGCTTCGCTGGTCAGTGCCTTTCTCATGCTCGTTGCTGCCCAGGGATTGTGGTCGGCTGTGCTCACGCATCGCGGCGAGCGGGTCGTAGCCACTGTCATTTCCCTGCGCGATGAGACGGGGAAGGTTCGTCACCTTCACTACACCCTCGCCGATCAGCACAACCAGCGTATTCCCGGGGAATTGGGGCGGTGGCCAGGGAATCCCACTGGAGCGTCGGACAAGCCAGAAGGGGCAGTGGGGCAACGAGTCACGGTGGTGCGTGATCCCCAGGGCCTGGTCGACCCGCGGTTGCCGGAAGAACTCGTCGAAAGCGAGAGCGGGTGGCCCCTCTGGCTGGGCATCGTCGCCGTCACCGCTGTGCTCAGCATGCTGGCCGCCGGCCGACGCGCGATCAACGGTGACGGAACGACAGGCTCAAGGCGGCGTCGACCTGCCGGACGCGCTGCTGCCAAGACTGGCACTCGGCCGCGGCGGAAGCGCACGCGGGGAAGGACCGGTCGCCGGATATCCGGTCCGCCGGGCTCGGAGCCTTCGCCTCGCCAGGCCCGCCCTCAATCCTGAAACGCAGCTTGGTTCCTCCTCTGGCGTCCGGGGCCGGCCCTGACCAGACCAGGCCCAACATGCTGACCCCTTAGCAAATCGATGCTTGATCAGGTAGTTGTCCACATTGAGGTTGGCCATCCACAGGGCGGTGCCGCCGCACTCCACCGTCTCGGCCGCCGTCATAGCGTCGCGTTGTGTCGCACGACGAGGAGACAGAGGTACGCCAGCGCCTGCGCCGGTTGACGGAGACGGTTGTCGCACCGTTACCCCGGCCCGAGGCGTCGGCCGCGGGCGTACCCCCGTTTGGTGCGCCGCTCGTGGACGCAACCCCGGGTGGCGTGTTGCCGTCCCAGCTTGCGGCATCGGTCGCGGAGCCAGCACCGGACGGCCTTGCGGTCCCGCCCGAGTCGCGGTTGCCCGGCCCGTCGGCGTTCGACCCTGGGCGGCGGGGCGTGCGGGCGTTGGCGGTGGTCGCCGTGGTGGTGGTCGCGGGTGCGGCAGGTTGGGCCTGGCAGGCCCGGCCGGAGTCGGAGCCGGTCGCCCCGCTGGCCAGCGACGCCGCGTCGGCCGCACCGGCGGGTGATCCGAGCGTGTCCAGCTCCGCCGAGCTGGTGGTGGCGGTCGCGGGCAAGGTCCGAAAACCCGGTTTGGTACGCCTGCCGGCCGGGTCCCGTCTCGCCGACGCGGTGCAGGCGGCTGGCGGCGCGCTCCCGGGGGTCGACGTGGCGCTGCTCAACCCCGCCCGCAAGGTCACCGACGGCGAGCTGATCGTGGTCGGGATGACGCCACCGCCGGTGCCGGGCGGTGCGGCCGGGCCTGCGGCGGGCGGTGCGGTACCCGCCGCCGGGCCGCTGAACCTCAACACCGCGACACTGGCGCAGCTCGACGCGCTGCCCGGGGTCGGACCGGTGCTCGCCCAACGGATCCTCGCCCATCGCGATCAGCACGGCGGGTTCAAGTCCGTTGGCGACCTACGCCAGGTCGACGGGATCGGCGATGCCCGTTACGAGCAGCTCAAGGATCTGGTGACGGTGTGAGCGGGTTTTCCGTTACCGCTGACCCACCGGCCGGCGGGGCTCAGCCCGGGCCGCCGGCTGGGTCGGCGCAGGCCGCGCCACCGGTTGGCGGGGCCCGGTCGGAGCCGCCGGATCTGCGACTGGCTGGGCTCGCCGTGGCGGCCTGGCTCACGGCGCTCGCCGGCCTGCACCTTGGCAGCCGCGCCACGCTGCTGGTGGCCGGCGCGGGGGCCGGTCTGACGGCAATTGGTGCTGCGCATCTGCTCGGCCGCCTCGGCCGTCCCCGAGCCATGGTGCGGCGCTACGGGTGGGTGGCCGTGGCGGTCGGCCTCGGTGTGCTCTGCGGTGGTGCGGCCACCGCCGCCCGGCTCACCGTTCGCGACGCGCCGGCGATCCGTGCCCTCGCGGAGCAACGCGCTCCGATCACCGCCGACCTGGTCGTCCGGGACGACCCGCGCCCGCTCCGGAGCGCCGGGCGGCCGGGGATGCTGCTGGTGTCGTCCGAGCTGGTCCGGCTCACCGGCCCGGATGGTCGACGGATCCACGCGTCGGTGCGGGTACTGGTCCTGGCGACCGATCCGGCGTGGCGGGGCCTGCTGCCTGGGCAGCGCCTCACCGTCGACGGCCGGCTCGGCGTTCCGCGCGGCGGCGACCTCACCGCGGCGGTGCTCAGCACCAACGCTCCGCCGGAACGGCACGGCGCGCCGTCCTGGGCGCAGCGCGCCGCCGGGACGCTGCGTACCGGCCTGCAACGGGCCTGCGCGCCGCTGCCCGACGACCCCGGTGGGCTGCTGCCCGGTCTGGTGGTGGGCGACACCAGTCGACTGCCACCCGCCGTCGAGGCGGACTTCCAGGCCACCGGGATGACACATCTCAACGCGGTCTCCGGCTCCAACGTCGCGATCGTGGTGGGTGCGGTGTTGTTGCTGGCCCGATGGTCGCGCGCCGGCCCGTGGCTCGCCGCCGTGCTGTGTGGGGTGGCGCTGGTGGGGTTCGTCATCCTGGTCCGTCCGTCACCGAGCGTCGTACGGGCCGCCACAATGGGAGCGATCGGGCTCGCCGCGCTGGCCGCCGGTCGACCTCGGGCGGCGCTTCCCGCGCTGGCCGCCGCCGTGACAGTGCTGGTGCTCGTCGACCCCGAGTTGGCCGGAAATCCCGGGTTCGCCCTCTCCGTGCTGGCCACCGGTGGCCTGCTGCTGCTCGCGCCGCGTTGGCGGGACGGATTGCGTCGGCGAGGCGTCCCGCCTGGGCTGGCCGAGGCGCTGGCCGTGCCGGCGGCTGCCCAACTTGCCTGCGGCCCGGTCGTCGCCGGGATCTCCGGGACGGTGAGCCTGGTGGCGGTGCCGGCAAACCTGCTGGCGGTGCCGGCCATCGCGCCGGCGACAGTGCTGGGTGTGCTGGCGGCCATGGTGTCGCCGATCTGGCCGGCCGGCGCCGAGTTCGTCGCGTGGCTGGCGAGTTGGCCGGCCTGGTGGCTGGTGGTCATCGCCCGCCAGGGTGCTCGACTGCCAGGTGGCACAGTGCCGTGGCCGGGCGGCGTACCCGGTGCCCTGCTGCTGACCGGGCTGACCGTCGCGCTGCTGATCGCGGTGCGCCGGCCACTCGTACGCCGACTGGTCGCGGTGGTGGGGGTCGCCGCCGTGCTGGGTGCCCTGCCGGTTCGGCTGGTGGCCGCCGGCTGGCCACCCGCCGGGTGGGTGGTGGTGGCCTGCGCGGTGGGGCAGGGCGACGCCCTGGTGCTCCCGGTCGACCCCGGCCGGGCCGTGGTGGTGGACGCCGGGCCGGAACCGGGTGCGGTGGACGGTTGCCTGCGTCGACTCGGCGTACGGGAGGTGCCCCTGCTGGTGATCAGCCACTTTCACGCCGACCACGTGGGCGGGGTGGCCGGGGTGTTCCGAGGGCGGCGGGTGGGTGCCGTGCTGACGCCGTCGTCCACCGACCCGGAGAGCGGAAGGGACCTGGTTCGGGCGGCGGCCACCGGCGGGCAGGCCGCGCTGCTGACCACCGTGGCCGGCGCTCGCCACCCAGTGGGCGGGGTCGATCTGCTGGTGCTCGGCCCGCCGTACCCGCTGGCCGGGACCAGGTCCGACCCGAACAACAACTCGCTGGTGCTGCGCGCCACTGTGGCCGGGGTACGGATCCTGTTGGCCGGCGACGCGGAGACCGAGGAGCAGCACGCGATGGTGGCGCGGGCGGCCCCCGGCCAGTTACGGGCGGACGTGTTGAAGGTCGCGCACCACGGGTCGGCGTACCAGGACCAGGGCTTCCTCGACGCGGTGCGGCCGACGGTGGCGCTCGTGCCGGTGGGCACGGGCAACACCTACGGGCACCCGAGTGCGGGGCTGCTCGCCCACCTGGGCAGGGGCGGCGTGCGGGTGCTGCGCACCGACACGGACGGCGACGTGGCGGCGGTCCGAACGGGCGGCGGTCTGGCGGTAGCCCGGCGAGGTGTGCCGGCGGGCCGGCAGCCCTGATCCGCGGGCCGGCAGCCCTGACCCGCGGGCCGGCAGCCTTGCGTCGCGGGCCGGCAGCTAGCGTCGCGGCCGGCGGCCTGAACCGCGCTGACCGTCCGGTCGCTGATCGACTCGGGAGCGCTGACCTCGGGGTATCAGCGGCGGTCCGACACCGCAGTTTCCCTGATCCCGTGTGGATCAAGAACGGGCTTCCGATTAATTGGGCGAATTGCGGATTAAACGGGGAATTGACTTGGATGTCTGGATTTGCGCTGTGTGCGGGCTGCGCCGATCAAGTAGCGAATGAGCAGGCACGATCCCGCCGCAGGCCGTGCGAATATGGGCGGCGTGACCCCCGCCAGCCTCGCCCCCATTCTGCTCGTCCTCGGTGACGAGGAACTGCTCGCCACGCGCGCGGTCACCGAAGCTGTCGCGAAGGCTCGCAGTGTGGACCCCGAGGTGGACGTCCGCGAGTACCAGGCCAGTGCGCTCACCGTCGGCGAGATCGCCGAGATGCTCAGCCCCTCGTTGTTCGGCGGGCGGCGGCTGCTGATCCTGCGTTCCGGCCAGGACGCCCGCAAGGACCTGGTCGCCGCGCTGTTGGCGTACGCGAAGAATCCCGACCCGGAGGTCCAGCTGCTGGTGCTGCACCTGGGCGGTGCCAAGGGCAAGGCGTTCGCCGACGGTCTGCGGGCGGCCGGCGCGACGGTGGTCCCGGCCGCCAAGCTCAAGGGGCACCGCGACCGGGTGGCCTTCGTTCGCGACGAGATCCGCCGGGCCGGCGGAAAGTGCACCGACGACGCCGCCGAGGCGCTCATCGCCGCGGTCGGCAACGACATGCGTGAGCTGGCCGCCGCCTGCTCCCAACTGGTCGCCGACACCGATGGGCGGATCAGCGCCGAGACGGTCTCCCGTTACTACCGGGGCCGGGTCGAGGTGACCGGCTTCACGGTGGCGGACGCCACGATGGTCGGCGACGTGCCGGGGGCGCTTGAGGCGCTGCGCTGGGCCCTGCACGTCGGGGTCGACCCGGTGCCCATCGCCGACGCCCTGGCCGACGGGGTGCGCACTGTGGCCCGGGTGGCGTCGGCCGGTCGAGGTAGTCCGTACCAGCTCGCCAGCAGCCTCGGAATGCCCGCCTGGAAGATCGAGCGGGCGCAGCGGCAGGGGCGGGGCTGGACGCCGGAGGGCCTGGTCCGGGCCATGCAGGTCGCCGCCGAGTGCAACGCGGCCGTCAAGGGCGGCTCCGACGACCGGGCGTACGCCCTGGAGCGTGCGGTTTTCTCGGTCGCGGCGGCCCGGCAGGGCAGCACCAGGTGACGGGGGCGAGCCGCCCGGCGTGGGCCACCATTCCCGTGGACGAGGAGCGTTACCGGCCGCTCTACGCCCGGCTCCTCGGCCTGCGGTTCGTCAACCCCGGTGGCGTGCTGTGCTTCCTCTTCTTCGAGGGTGCCATCGCACTGGCGGTGCTGCTCGCCCTCGCCGAGTTGGTCAGCTGGTGGGCGGTGCTGGTGCTGCCGGTCGTGGTGGCAGCCATGGTGAAGCTCAACGACATGGTGGCCGCGATCGTGGTCCGCTCCGCCGCGCTCGTGCCCGAGCAGGAACGGGACCGGTTTCGCCGGCAGATGGAACCGGTGGTCGGCCGAGCCCGGGTGGAGTGGGTCTCGCACAGCGTTCCCGGCGTGGTGATCACCGCCGACCAGGTGCCACCGCCCCGGCGGGCCAACCCGTCGGACTGAGCGCCGACCCCGTCGGGGCCCACGCACCGAACAGCCGGTCCGGATGAACACGGCCGGCCTCTGGACACACGGAAACCCCGGGCCTGGGGCCCGGGGTTTTCCGAATCAGTCTGACGGTGAAGTCGTCAGGCGGAGAGCGACACCACGCGCTTCGCGATCGCGGACTTGCGGTTCGCGGCCTGGTTGGAGTGGATCACGCCCTTGCTGACGGCCTTGTCCAGCTTGCGCGAGGCGTCCAGCATGAGCGCGGTCGCCTTCTCGACGTCACCGGCCTCGGCAGCCTCGTGGAACTTCCGGACGGCGGTCTTCAGCGACGACTTGACCGACTTGTTGCGCAGCCGGGCCTTCTCGTTCTGCCGGTTGCGCTTGATCTGGGACTTGATGTTCGCCACGCGACAGCCTCGTCTTGATAGCTCGGGTTGGTCAGCTTATTGCGCGTGATGACGAACGTGCGTCATCGCTGCGCGAAGAGCCAGGTTACCAGGTCGCCGGGGCCGAGCCAAAACGGCTCGGCCTTCGCGCGGACGGACCCGGCCCGTCGGGGACCAGGTTACGCCCTCGAACACGGCGGCGGCTCACCGCCAGCGCGGCGGCAGGCCGGCCCGCGTCACCGCCAGACCGGCCCGCGTCACCGCCAGCCCGACCCAGGTCAGCCCGCGTTACCGCCAGCTCGCCCCAGACCGGCCCGCGTCACCGCCAGCCCTGGCGGTGGGCCAGCCAGTCGAGCGACTGCTCGCCGCTCCATTGCTGGTGGGCGGGCAGGTGCGGCGAGGCCGTCGGCGGTGCCGCCGCAGCGCCGGTGAGGTAGTAGCCGGCCAACGCGGCCAGGGTCGCGTCCAGCGCGTCCGGGGGCGCGCCGGCGGTGGCGGGGTGCGAGGCGAAGAGCCGGTCCGCGTCCAGCCCGCTGGCGTACGCGGTGAGCAGCAGACCGGCCAGGTCGAACCAGGCGGGCCCGGAGCAGACCCAGGTCCAGTCGCAGAACCAGGCTCGGCCGTCCGAGTCGATCAGCGCGTTGTCGACCCGCAGGTCGCCGTGGATCAGGCTGGTCGCGCCGGCTGCGTACCGGGGGAGGAGGGACTCCAGCTCCACCAGCTCGGGCAGCCGGCCCAGCAGTGGCGCGGGCAGTGGTGGGGTTGGCTCCCGACCGGCGGCGACCTCCTCCCACCAGAGGATGTCCGACCGGGCCAGGTCGGCCAGGTGCGGCAGACCGAGCGCGGTCAGCTCGGCCGGCGGGTCGGCCAGGGCGGCGGCGACCCGCGCGTACCCGGCGAGGGTGGCGTCCAACTCGGCGGGCACCCAGGGCAGGCGCGGGGTGTGCCCGTCGACGGCGTCGGTGCAGAGCACGAACCAGCCGGCCGCGGAGAGGGTCCACCGGGGGCGGGGCGCCGGCAGGTCGGCCGGCAGCCGGTCGAGGATCGCGGCCTCTCGGGCGTACCAGTCGACCAGATGCGGTTGCTCGGCGGCGGGTGCGGCCTTGACGAAGGCCTGACCTCCGTCGGCGGTGTCGAGCACGGCGGCGAAGCCGCGGGTGAAGCCCGCGCCCGCGATCCGGGCGGTGACCACCGGCGCGCCGAGCCGTTCGGCGACCGCGGCCCGCAGCGCCGCCGGTAACGCCGGCCACGACGGACGCAGGGCGCTCGCGTGGTACGGCACCGGCGGCAGCAGGGGAGGGGACATCCCACCATGCTGCCCTGGGGTACGTGCGCGACGCACGGCGACACTGCCAGACTGCCAAGCCATGAGGACCGAGGACTTCTGGCAGCTGATCGACGAGGCGCGGGCCGGCGGCGGGGGTGAGCCCGGCCCGGTCGCCGCACGGGCCGTGGCGTTGCTCGCCGAGCGCGACCCGGAGGAGATCATCGGGTACGCGCGGCACCAGACGCGGGTGCTGGCCGCCTCGCACAAGGCGGATCTGTGGGGTGCGGCGTACCTGATCAACGGTGGCGCCTCGGCCGACGGCTTCGAACACTTCCGGGGCTGGCTGATGGCCCAGGGTCGGGCCGTCTTCGCCCGCGCGGTCGCCGAACCGGACTCGCTGGCCGAACTGCCCCAGGTGCGGGCGGCCTCGCTCAGCGGCGAGGAGTTCTCCGCCGAGCAGATGCTGTCGGTTCCCTGGGACGCGTACCGCAAGGCCACCGCGACCGAGCTGCCGGCGGACCGCGACCCGGTGCGGACGCCGGACCTCAACGACTTCTGGGACTTCGACGACGAGGACGAGGCCCGCCGACGGCTGCCCCGGTTGGCAGCGCTCTTCGTCGAGCCGCCGATGGAGTGAGGGGTCCTCGGGCCGATCCATCGCCCGCGCAGTGGGCGCACCCCGGCGGCGTGGGAACATAGAGGGGGTCGGCGGCGCGCCGGCCTGTTCACGTCAGCCGACCAGAACGGACCGCTGTGCCACCGAAGCTCGATCCCGGCGCGAACGCCCCTGGTTCCACCGACCCCGGTCGCATCCGGAACTTCGGCATCATCGCCCACATCGACCACGGGAAGTCGACCCTGGCCGACCGGATGTTGCAGCTCACCGGTGTGGTCGATCCCCGGCAGATGCGCGCCCAGTACCTGGACCGGATGGACATCGAGCGCGAGCGCGGCATCACGATCAAGAGCCAGGCCGTTCGCATGCCGTGGACCATCCGTGAGGGTGAGCGGGCTGGCGAGCACGCGGTGCTCAACATGATCGACACCCCGGGGCACGTCGACTTCACGTACGAGGTGTCCCGGTCGTTGGCTGCCTGCGAGGGCGCCGTGCTGCTGGTCGACGCCGCGCAGGGCATCGAGGCGCAGACCCTGGCCAACCTCTACCTGGCCCTGGAAAACGACCTGCGCATCATCCCGGTGCTCAACAAGATCGACCTGCCGGCCGCGCAGCCGGAGAAGTACGCCGAGGAGCTGGCCCACCTGATCGGCGGTGACCCCGCGGACTGCATCCGGGTCTCCGGCAAGACCGGCGAGGGCGTTCCTTACCTGCTCGACGAGATCGTCCGGCAGTTCATCCCACCGGTCGGTGACGCCGTGGCGCCCGCCCGGGCGATGATCTTCGATTCGGTGTACGACGTCTACCGGGGCGTCGTCACGTACGTCCGGGTCATCGACGGTCGGATCAGCGCCCGCGACCGGATCAAGATGATGTCCACCGGCGCGGTGCACGAGCTGCTGGAGATCGGTGTCATCTCACCCGAGATGGTCAAGGCCGAGGCGCTCGGCGTCGGCGAGGTCGGCTACCTGATCACCGGTGTGAAGGACGTCCGGCAGTCCCGGGTCGGTGACACGGTCACCATCAACAGTCGGCCGGCGGCCGAGGCGTTGGGTGGTTACAAGGACCCGAAGCCGATGGTCTACTCCGGCCTCTACCCGATCGACGGGTCCGACTACCCCAACCTGCGCGAGGCGTTGGACAAGCTCAAGCTCAACGACGCCGCCTTGGACTACGAGCCGGAGACCTCCGGCGCGCTCGGGTTCGGCTTCCGCTGCGGCTTCCTCGGCCTGCTCCACCTGGAGATCATCAGGGAGCGGCTGGAGCGCGAGTACAACCTCGACCTCATCTCCACCGCGCCCAACGTCGTCTACCGGGCGATCACTGACGACGGCGAGGAGATCGTCGTCACCAACCCGAGCGAGTACCCCACCGGCAAGATCGCCGAGGTGTACGAGCCGGTGGTCCGGGCCACCGTGTTGACGCCCAACGACTACGTGGGCGCCGTCATGGAGCTGTGTCAGGGTCGGCGCGGCAACCTGCTGGGTATGGACTACCTGTCCGCCGACCGGGTGGAGCTGCGCTACACGCTGCCGCTCGCGGAGATCATTTACGACTTCTTCGACCAGTTGAAGAGCCGTACCAAGGGCTACGCCTCACTCGACTACGAGCCCACCACCGAGCAGGCGTCCGACCTGGTGAAGGTGGACATCCTGCTGCACGGCGAGCCGGTGGACGCGTTCAGCGCCATCGTGCACAAGGACAAGGCGTACAACTACGGTGTCACCATCGCCGCCAAGCTGCGCACCCTGATCCCGCGCCAGCAGTTCGAGGTACCGATCCAGGCGGCCATCGGCAGCCGGGTCATCGCCCGGGAGACCATCCGGGCGATCCGCAAGGACGTGCTCGCCAAGTGCTACGGCGGCGACATCAGCCGTAAGCGCAAGCTGCTGGAGAAGCAGAAGGAAGGCAAGAAGCGGATGAAGATGGTCGGCCGGGTCGAGGTGCCGCAGGAGGCCTTCATCGCCGCCCTCTCCTCCGACTCCGGCGACGGCAAGGCCGCCGGCAAGAAGTAGTTCGCGCCGCCGTACGCGCCCGGGTGCCACCCGCACCCGGGCGCGTCGCGTTTCCGGACGCCTCGAGTGCCCCGGTACGGGGATTGTGCCCACCGGGTGCCGAAAATTTTTTGTCGCTGTTGTGGGGCCGACGGATCGACGAAGTGGGCTCCTACCTGTGTGGACGTACTCACGTGTCACCCGACGCACCGCCGGAACATTGACGGCTGACGTTGTCGATTGAGGTGAGTCGGTTTGGGCTTTCGGTGGGTCGGGCACTTAGCCGTCACGACAGGAAGCACACAACTCGTGTGTCAGACATTCTTTGAAGGAGGGCGACCGTGGAGTTCACCGTGTGGGGCATCATCACTGCGATCGTTGTCGGTCTCATCGTCGGCGCGCTCGGCCGGCTGGTCGTCCCCGGCCGGCAGAACATGCCGATCTGGCTGCACATGCTGATCGGTATCGGCGCGGCCCTGCTGGGCACCGTCCTGGCGCGGGCCATCGGCATCGCGACCGAGACGAGCGGTATCGACTGGGGCGAGCTGCTGGTGCAGGTCGTGGTGGCCGCGATCGCTGTCGCGCTGGTGGCCGGTGTGGGTGGCCGCCGCCGCGTGACCCGGTAACACCACAGCATCAACTCGTACCACCGCGACACCTCCGATGGGCGCCCGGCCGACAGGCCGGGCGCCCATCGGCGTTCTGCCTGTCGCGACGGACGTCGCCGCCTCCTGCTCGACGTCTCCGGCGGGGCTGGATCGCGGTGATCGACTCGGTTTTCGTGATGTCGCGGGTCCCGGTGGCTCCAATACCGCGGATTCAATGACCTCGTGTTGATCATGCCCGGCGGCCCGGCGGCGGCCCGGCGGCCGGGGTGGCCGGGGTGGCCTGAGGGGCTGGTGGGACCGCGGTGGAACCTGTTCCGGTCGACCAAGTCGTGATCGTTTGGTGATTGAAGTCGGTTTGGATTTTCGGTGGGTAGGGCAATTAACGGTCACGACAGGAAGCACACGCACCGTGTGTCAGACATTCTTGAAGGAGGGTGGCCGTGGAGCTCACCGTGTGGGGCATCATCACTGCGATCGTTGTTGGTCTCATCGTCGGCGCGCTCGGCCGCCTGGTCGTCCCGGGCCGGCAGAACATGCCGATCTGGCTGCACCTGCTGATCGGTGTCGGCGCCGCGCTGCTGGGCACCGTCCTGGCGCGGGCCATCGGCATCGCGACCGAGACCAGCGGTATCGACTGGGCCGAGCTGCTGGTGCAGGTCGTGGTGGCCGCGATCGCTGTCGCGCTGGTGGCCGGTGTGGGTCGCCGCCGCAGCGTCACCCGATAACGACCCGGCATCATCTGGCGACACAGCACCACTGGTAGGACAGCACGACTGGAAAGAGCGCCCGGCCGAGAGCCGGGCGCTCTTTCGTGTTGGAAGGCCCAACTTTGGCCGGATGTTGGAGTGCCGGTCGTCGGGCCGCTGCGGTACGGTCGCCACGCTTCGGCCAGTCCTGCCCACTGTCGTAAAGGAATTCTCCGTACTAGGGTGCGGCGGAGAAGGTTAGTTCCAGGCGGCGCGAGGGGAGAAGTGGCGTGAACAGGTGGAAGCGGCTGGCCCCGGTCACCGCCATGGTGGCCTCGGCCGCGATGGTGCTGACCGGCTGTGGAGGCTCCGACGATGCGGCTGACGACAGCAAGCTCACGGTCTGGATGATGGGCGAGGGCGGGGACGCGCAGAACTCCTTCCTCGACGGAGTCGAGGCCGAGTTCCGCCAGAAGCACCCCGACACCGATGTGGTCGTGCAGTACATCCCCTGGCTGGAGGCGCCCAAGAAGTTCCAGGCGGCGCTCGCCGGCGGGGAAGGGCCGGACATCACCGAGCTGGGCAACACCGAGACTCAGGGTTGGGCCGCCCAGGAGGCGCTCGCCGACGTGAGTGGTCGGATGGGCGGCTGGACCGACGGCAAGGATCTGCTGCCCGACCTGGTGCGCAACGCGCAGCTCGACGGCAAGCAGTACGGCGTGCCCTGGTATGCCGGTGTGCGAGCGATCTACTACCGCACCGACTGGTTCGCCGAGGCCGGCGTGCAGCCCCCGAAGACCTGGGACGACCTGGTCACGGTGGCCAAGGCCGTGCAGGCGAAGAAGAAGGGCACCTACGGCATCGCCCTGCCCGGCAACTCCGAGCTGCCCTTCTACTCCTTCCTCTGGGGTGCCGGCGGCGAGATCGCCAGCAACCAGGGCGGCACCTGGAAGTCCGGCTACACCACGCCCGAGGCGCAGCGGGCCGTCAAGTTCTGGACCGATCTGGTGACCGTGCACAAGGTCGCCCCGCCGGCGGCGGCGGGCTGGAACGAGATCGACGCGCGCACCCAGTTCGCCACCGGCAAGGCCGCGATGGCCTTCGCCGGTAGCTGGCAGCAGGGCGCCATCAAGAAGGACAACCCCGAGATCGAGAAGGTCTGGGGTACGTTCCCGATCCCCGGCCCGGACGGCAAAGCGGCGCCTGGTTTCGCGGGCGGCTCGGACGTGGCGATCTGGAAGGACAGCGAGCGGCAGGACCTGGCCTGGGACTACCTGACCGTGCTGCTCAACAAGAAGAACGCGCAGAGCTTTGCGAGCAGCCTCGGCTTCTTCCCGGTCTACAAGGACCTGGTCTCCGGTGACGCGTACGCGAACGACAAGGTGATGGCGGCGTTCGCCACCACCATGCAGAACACCAAGCTCACGCCGCTCACCCCGAAGTGGGTGGAGGTCAGCCGGACGAAGACGGTGACCCAGGCGATGAACAGCTCGGTCATGAAGGGTCAGAAGACGGTCGAGAAGGCTACCGCCGATGCGGCCGGTGAGATGGAAGGCATTTTGAACAGCAAGTGAGCTCCCAGACAAAAAGCCCGGAGACGGCCGCCGCGCGGGAGAACCCCGCGAGGCGGCGTCGCCGGGTGGACCGCCTGCCCTACCTGCTGCTCCTGCCCGCCCTGCTGATCATCGGGGTGCTGCTGCTCTGGCCGCTCGGCCAGGTGGTGGTGATGTCCTTCTACCGGCTGAACAGCGTCCGGCAGCTGCGCGGCGATCGGGAGTGGCCGTGGGTGGGGTTCGGCAACTACGTCGACATCCTCTCCGACCCGTTCTTCCTGACCGTGCTGCGCAACACGGTTCTGTTCGCCGCGGCCAACGTGCTGCTCACCATGGTGCTCGGCACGCTCGTGGGGCTGCTGCTCAACCGGCTCGGTCGCAAGATGGCGACGTTCGTGGCCAGCTGCGTGATGCTCGCCTGGGCCACGCCGGCACTGACCGGCACCATCGTCTGGAAGTGGATCTTCGACGACACGAGTGGCCTGGTCACCTGGCTGTTCAACGCGTTGCCGGACGGGCTCTCGAACAGCCTGTTCGGGCGCAGCGACTGGACCGGCTACGGCTGGTTCAACTCGCCGCTGCTCTTCTTCGCCATCCTCACCCTGGTGGTGGTCTGGCACTCGTTCCCGTTCATCGCGGTGAGCGTGCTGGCCGGTCTCAAGAGCGTGCCGAGTGAGCTGCACGAGGCGGCCCGGGTGGACGGCGCCAGCCCGTGGCGGGTCTTCTGGAAGATCACCTTCCCGTTGCTGCGCCCGGTCTTCGGGATCCTGATCGTGCTCTCCACGATCTGGGACTTCAAGGTCTTCACTCAGCAGTTCGTACTGGCCGGCGGCACCCAGGACCGGCCGACGTTCATGCTCGCCATCTACTCGTACGCCGAAGCCTTCTCCCCGCCGCCCAAGTACGGGCTCGGCGCGGCCATCGCGGTGATCCTCACGCTGATCCTGCTCGTGGTCACAGGCTTCTACGTACGGATGGTGCTCAGGCAGGAGGACGAATCGTGAAAAAAATCGCCCTCAACGGCGCCGGGCTGCTGGTCGCGCTCTTCGCGGCGTTCCCGGTCTACTGGATGATCTCCACCTCGCTGAAGCCGAGCAGCGAGATCTTCTCGGCCACCCCGCAGCCGGTGCCGACCCATCCGACGTTGGCGCACTACCGGGAGATCCTGACCGGCAACCTGATCCCCGGCGTCAGCTTCCTCGACTTCTTCCTCAACAGCGCGCTGGTAGCCGTCTCCACTGTGGTGCTCAGCGGTCTGGTGGCGTTGCTCGCCGCGACCGCGGTGGCCCGGTTCCGCTTCAAGCTGCGGACCAGCTTCCTGATCATGCTGCTGGTGGTGCAGATGATCCCGCTGGAGGCGTTGGTCATCCCGCTGTTCCTGATGATCCAGCGGCTCGGGCTCTACAACACCCTGCCCAGCCTGATCCTCACGTACCTCGGTTTCTCGCTGCCGTTCGCGGTCTGGATGCTGCGCGGCTTCGTCGCCGCGGTGCCGAAGGAGTTGGAGGAGGCGGCGGCGATCGACGGGGCCAGCCGGGCCCAGATCTTCCGCCGGGTGCTTTTCCCGCTGGTCGCGCCCGGCCTGGTGGCCACCAGCATCTTCTCCTTCATCACGGCGTGGAACGAGCTGATCTTCGCGTTGACGTTCATCAACGACCAGGGCAGCTACACGCTGCCGGTGGCGATGACGTTCTTCTTCGGTCGGGACGACACCAACTGGGGGCCGGTGATGGCCGCGTCCACCCTGTTCACCCTGCCGGTCATCATCTTCTTCCTGCTGGTGCAGCGTCGGATGGTCTCCGGCCTGGTGGCCGGCGCCGTCAAGGGCTGACCCCGCGCCGCGAGGGCCGACGTCGGTCCTGACCCGCGGCCGGGAGGGCTGGCCGGCGTTGGACCGCCAACTAGGCTGGCGGTCATGACGGGCAGGGTGGCAGCGGTGAACCTCGGCATCGTGACCGAGGCGGGGTGGGCCGGCGACGCGAGCGGTCGCAGCGGCATCGACAAGCGGCCGGTCGACGGCCCGGTTTCGGTGCTCACCGGCGGCCTGGCGGGTGACTTCATTGGCGAGCCGGCCCATCACGGTGGCCCGGACCAGGCGGTCTACGCCTACGCGGAGGAGGACGCCGCCTGGTGGGTGGCCGACCTGGGCCGCGCCATACCGCCCGGCGGCTTCGGCGAGAACCTGACCACCTACGCGGTCGACGTGACGGGTGCCGTGATTGGCGAGCAGTGGCAGGTCGGCTCCGCCCTGCTCCAGGTCACCAAGCCGCGCACCCCCTGCACCACCTTCGCCGGGTTCTGGGGCGTACCGGATCTGATCAAGCGGTTCACCGTCCGCGCATCGCCCGGGGCCTACCTGCGGGTGCTGCGCGAGGGGGAGGTCGGCGCGGGCGACCCGGTCGAGGTGGTGGACCGGCCGGCGCACGGTGTCACCATCGGCGAGGTGTTCCGGGCGAACAGCCTGGAGCCGGAGTTGTTGCCGCGGCTGCTCGACGCCGAGGACCTGCCGGAGCCGATCCGGGAGAAGGCCCGTCGACGCCTCGCCGCCCGGGGCTGACCGCCCGCGAAGGCATCCGCCGCGACGCCGCGACGAGCACCGGCGGGCTCGGCGGATCCGGCCCGGAAGAACCCCGATGACGGGCCCAGCGACGGACTTGCCCGTATTGTCCCCACGGAGGGCGTGCGGCGGGGACCGGGTGGAGCGCGATGTCGATGACGACGGACGGCGGTGCTGCGGCGGCGTCACCCTCCGACCCGGGCCTGGAGCGTCCGGCGTTCCTGGAGCTCTTCTTCGACCTCGTCTACGTCTTCGCGCTTGTCACCTTGGCGACGGTGCTGGCCGACGACCTGACCTGGACGGGCGTCGTCGGGACGCTGGTGCTGCTGCTCGGGTTCACGATGATCTGGGCGCTGACCGTGTGGACGGCGGACAGCGTCGACCTGACCCGCCCGGCCGGGCAGGGGCAGTTCATCTGGGTGGCGGCGGCCAGCCTGCTGTTGGCCGCGCTCGCGGCCGACGCGTACGGCGATCGCCGGCTGCTCTTCGCGACCACGTACGTGGTCATCCACCTCAGTACCGCGGCCTACTACATCCTGGTCATCTCGCGCAGGAGGCCGCCGCGGCGCAGCATCCGGATCCTGATCTGGGAGGCCGTCGCCGGCGTCGGCTGGATCGGTGGGGCGCTCCTGGGCGGTTCGGGGCAGTTGGCGATCTGGGTGCTCGCCGCCGTCGTCGAGTATGGCTCGGCGGCGTTGGGCTGGCCGGTACCCGGGATCGGCCGCTCACGACCGCGCGACTGGCGGCTGGTCGGCGCGCGGGTAGCTGAGCGTTACCGGCAGTTCGTCATCGTCGCGCTCGGTGTCTCGATCTTCGTGACCGGAACGACCTTCAGCATGAGCGAGTACACGCTGGAGCGAGCCTCGGCTCTACTCGTGGTGTTCACCACCATCGTGTTGATGTGGCGGATCTACATCTACCGCGCCGGTGAGTTGCTGACCGACGCGATCGCCCGATCGTCCAACCCGGCGCTGCTCACCCAGTCCGCCGCGGTCACCCATCTCGTCATGGTGGCCGGAATCATCGGCGCGGCGGTCACCAGCCGGCTCGTGGTGAGCCGCCCTTTGGGCGAGACCCCGCCCTCGTGGGCCGCCGTGATCCTCGGCGGACCCGCGTTGTACCTGGTCGGCCGGGGCGTCCTCGACTTCACCGTGTTCGGGCGGATCTCGCGGTCCCGGTTGGCCGGGCTGGTGCTGCTGGCGGGCGTGGCACCGGCCACGCCCCTGCTGCCGCCGGTGCTGCTCGCCCTGCTCGCCATGGCGGTGCTGCTCCTCATCGCCGTGGCGAACCTGGTGAGCACCCGGCGACACACGCGTACGCCGGCACCACCGATGCTGCGGTGACTCTCTACGACGGCCCTTCATCACGATGGCGCGGCGGCGACCAGGCGTCTGCGCGCGACCAGCCCTTCCCCGACCAGGGTGACCAGCAGGACCAGATTCGCCAGCATCAGGGCCGCCATGGGCGGGAACAGGAGGGTGGCGGGTGCCACCAGGGCACACAACACCGCGATCGCCAGCACCCGGGACCAGAGGGTCCGGCCGGTCACCACGGCATCGAACAGGACGCTGCCGAGCAGGAACAGGACCGGTCCGCCGAGGGTGGCGACCATCAGCTCGACCGGGGCGCGGCCGAACGGCCGGTCGATGACCAGCGAGGTGCTGGTCGAGACCAGGACCACCCCGGCCACCATGACCAGATGGCTGTACGAGGTGGAGGTGCCGGAGCGGACCCGTTCCACAGTTGCGACGCTCGGTGGTGCCAGGATCCGCTGGACCCGCTGGAAGTAGAGCTGGAACAGCAGGACCGCGCTGAGGAACGCGACCGCGCTGGTGGCCACCGCGCCGGCCGTGAATCCGCTGCCGGCCAGCCCCGTGCCGGTGCTCAGGATCAACTCGCCGAGCGCGACGATGAAGATCGCCCGGTGGCGCTCGGAGAGGTGCACCCCGGTAAAGATCTGGCTGGCCAGCTCGGTGCGCCCCAGCCTCGGCGTCGGCCAGCCGACCCGGGCCGAGCCGAGGTCGACCGCCACCGCGAGAGACCAGAGCACCAGTCGGGCGGTCTCGTCCGCGAACACCCCGGCCACCCAGGGCGTCACTGTGACGCCGAACCAGAAGAACACCCGGATGCTCCTGGCCTGAATTGGCCGGTTCACCCGGGTGCCGGGGATCAGGACGGCGTCGCGGACCAGGTGAATGGCGAAGTAGGCCGCGACGAAGAGCCACCCGTACCGACCGAAGGCGTACGGGGTCGCGATCGCCATCAGCAGGGTGCCGAGCATGACCAGCAGGGTGGTCGCCTGGATGATCGGCAGTCGGGGGTTGAACAGGTCGGTGAGCCACGCGGTCAGTACCCAGACCCACCAGGCGGCCAGCAGCAGGACGGCGGTCTGCGCCGCGCCCCGGACGGTGAGGTTCTCGGCCAGGCTGGCAGCGAGCCGGGAGAACATGAAGATGTAGACGAGATCGAAGAAGAGTTCCAGGAAGGTCGGGTATTCCGGCTCGCCGCGGCGGCGGAGGATCCGGGGGAGCGGAGCGGATGTCACTGCGCTGCCTCCTGTGCCACCCCACGCCCTGGCGCCGCGCCCCGACCTGCGCACCCGCCACGCTACCGACAGTGCGGTCTCCGGTGGTCGGGAACGGGCTGGGCCGGAGCGGTCGGGTCCGCAGACGCGGAACGGCCCCCTGCCAACGCTGAGCGTCGGCAGGGGGCCGTCCTACGAGCAGTGGGTCAGCGGAGCCAGGGAATGTTGCGGTCGAGCAGACCGCGCTCCTTGAGCTCCTTGCGCAGCGGGATCTCGTCGTCGACGTACCCGTCCCAGTTGATGCCCCAGTAGTTGGCGGTGTGGGTGCCCTCACCGATCAGCTGGCGCTGCACGGGGGTGCGGTTGCGGTACCACTCGCCGTTCACGTCGGGGTGCAGCTCGTCCAGCGGACGGATCCACCGGTAGGTGTAGCCGACGAAGAGCATCTTGCGAGTGATGGTCGACAGGTTCGTCGACCGCGAGTGCCACTGCCGGCGGTCGAAGATGAAGGCGTCGCCCGGGTTCGCGGTGATCTCCACCGTGCCCTCCGGATCGGGGTTCTGCACGGTGAGGTCCGCCGGCCGGGGCAGCGAGTTCTTCAGGTGGCTGCCCGGGATGACCTTGGTGGCGCCGCGGCCGGTCTCGGAGAGGTCCGACAGCACGTACGCGACCTTCAGCGAGAACATCGGCCGAGGCAGGTTCGGGTCCATCGTCTCCGGGTCGGAGTTCTGCCGGTACCCGTCCTGGTGCCAACCCCAGTACGGCTTCTCCGGCTCGGCGGCCGGCGGGGTGACGTCCAGGTGGTTGTGGTGGGTGTAGATGTTCCAGCCGGCCAGCCCCCACATGTACGGGAAGGCGATCGGGTGGGTCAGCAGCTCACCGAAGAGCTCGTCGCGCTCCAGGAAGCCCAGCAGGTGCAGGGTGCCGTCCTTCTTGGTGGTGCCCTTGGCCTGCTCCTCCGCGTAGACGCGGTCGACCGCCGCCTCCAGCGCCGCCCGGTGGTCCTCCGTCAGGACGTTGCGCAGCAGGAGGAAGCCCTGCTCGTGGAACTCCTTGCGGTCAATGTCGCTGATCGGTTCGTAACCGGTCCGGTCGCCGTAATCGAACACCGCGTCGTACCCCTCCCCATGAGGTGAAACCTTTTCTGGCACAGGCCGCCGATCGTAACGCGGCGGCCCAGGCATCGGGGAGGGTGTGGCGCGGGATTGGGCCAAGGCGGGACCCCACGCAGCGAGAGAAACGCACAGAGTGAGATCCGGGTGATCAATAGTGCGATTCTATGCGTATTGCCCGATTGTGCGGTGACTGCCGGTTAAGAGATCCAGGTCGGTCAACCCTCGTTGAACACTTCGGCGATCACCTGGCCAGCGGGGTTCTGCTGGGCGTCCACACGGCCCCACGAGCCGTCGCGGGCGGTCCACTCCAGGTCGCCGAAGCGGACCCGCTTCACCCCGTGGTCCTGGGCGTGCGAGACCAGCCAGTGCGCGTACCGCCAGCCGTCGCGCTGGTCGCCCGGAGTCACCGCCAACCCGGTCGGGTCGGTCGGGTCGGTGCCCTTCAACCCCCAGTCCAGCACCAGGTTGCGGGTCAGTTGCGCGGCCGCCGCCGCGCCGTGCATCGCCGGGGTACGCCCGACCGTGCAGGCGACAGCGCCGCTGGCGTCACCGAGCAGGGCCCGGCTGAGCACCTCGGAGTCGTCGGCCCACTTCTGGTACGCCTCGGGGAACGCCGAGCGCTGCACCCGCTGGGCGGCGTCGGTGACGCGCATCTCCTCCCAGCCGCGCACCTTCTTGAGGGCCGCGTAGAACCGGTTGGCCGCGTAACGCGGGTCGCGGATCTGTGCCGGGGTGCCCCAGCCCTGGCTCGGTCGCTGCTGGAACAGGCCGACCGAGTCGCGGTCGCCGTCGGCGAGGTTGCGCAGCCCGGACTCCTGGTACGCGGTGGCGAGCGCGACCACGACGGCCCGCTCGGGCATTCCGCGCTTCGCGCCGATCGCCGCGATGGTCGCCGCGTTAGCCATCTGGTCGGCGTCCAGCGCGACCCGTCCGTCGGCCTGCACCGTGCACTTCCGTGCCATCAGTGGCAACTTGAGATTGTCGCCGACCTGCCGTACGACGAGCCAGATCGCGATCACGGCGATGAGGATGAGCGCCACTCCACCCGCCACGGTTGCCCGAGTTCGCACCCACACCCCCAGATCGACAGTCTGACAAGCGTACGTCCCCGCTGGCCCTCCGCGGGTCGTCCGAGTGGTTCGGGCCCGGCCTGGCCGACTCCGACCGGTTCGGGGGCGGCTCCGCTGTTGCGTACCGGTTGGCGACGTTCCCGCTCCGGTGGCGATCTCACCTGCCACGTCGTTCTGTCGCTCGTCCCGGTGCGGGGCTGTCATGAGCGTCACCGGGTAACCGACAACGGGAAGAGATTGATCGGTCAAGGAATTGAGCCAGTTGACATATCAATCCGGCCTACCCTCCCATACCCGGGCGCGTTGGTCGACGAACGAGGGGGAGTTCCATGGGAACGCTCGATGGCAAAGTCGTGCTGATCACCGGCACCGGCGGTGGTCTGGGCCGCGTCGCGGCGCTGACCTTCGCCCGCGAGGGCGCGAAGGTCGTCGGGGCCGACCTCCAGGTCGCCGGTAACGACGAGACTGTCGAACTCGTCCGTCGCGCCGGCGGCGAGATGACCGGCATCGCGCCGGTCGACCTCACCGACCCCGAGCAGGTACGCAAGCTCGTCGACGACGCCGCGGCCACCTACGGCGGGCTCGACGTGGTCTACAACAACGCAGCCGCGCTCCGCTTCGGCCCGATGCCCGACTTCTCCGTGCAGGACTGGCGCTACACCATCACCGGAGAACTCGACATTCCGTACTTCGTGTCGAAGTTCGCCTGGCCGCACCTGGTCCAACGCGGCGGCGGCGTCATCATCAGCGCCGCCTCCATGGCCGGAATGATCGGCGGCCACGTCCCGCCGATGGTCGGTCACACCGCCGCGAACGCCGGCATCATCGGCATGACGCGACAGCTCGCCCTCGAAGGCGCGCCCCACGGCATCCGCGCGGTGGCGGTCAGCCCCGGACCCACCCTCACCCCGGCCAGCGAGCGCGACCTCGGCGACAACCAGGAGGCCCGGGACGCCATCACCGCCAAGACGCTCCTCAAGCGCTTCGCGCGCCCCGAGGAGGTCGTCGAGCTGGTGGTCTTCCTCGCATCCGACCGGGCGTCGTACATCACCGGGGCGAACTACCCGGTCGACGGCGGCGCGACCGCCTGGTGACCCGACAGTGGGGCGCCGCCGCTCCCGGTGGCGCCCCGACCGTCAGGCGTCGAGAGCGGGCACCCAGCGCGCCGGTCGTTTTTCGCGGAACGCGGTGACCCCCTCGCGCCCCTCGTCGGAGAGGAAGTAGCCGGTCGAGACGGCGGAGAGTCGAGCCAGGTCGGCGCGCAACTCGGCGGTACCCGGTCGGCGCAGCAACTCCTTCGCGCCGGCCAACGCCCCGGGCGCGCCGCGCACCAACGAGTCGCAGTAGCCCCGTACCGCGTCGTCCAACCCGTCCGCCGGGACCGAGGCCGTCACCAGGCCGATCTCGGCGGCCCGGCGACCGTCGAAGGTGTCGCCGGTCAGGTACAGCTCGGCGGCGGCGCGGGGGTGCAGCCGGGGCAGCACGGTCGCCGAGATCACCGCCGGGATCACCCCGATGCGTACCTCGGTGAACGCGAACGTTGCCTCGTCGGCGCAAACCGCAAGGTCGGCGGCGGCGATCAGGCCCAGCCCACCGGCCCGCGCCGGCCCGCCCACCCGGGCCAGGACCGGCTTCGGGCACTCCCAGAGTGCCGCGAGCACGTCACCCAGCATCCCGGCCGGCACCGTCCCGCTGGCGTACGCCGCGGCGGTCTCCTTCAGGTCCGCGCCGGAGCAGAAGACCGGGCCGGTGTGGTCGAGCACGATCACTCGGACCGCCTCGTCGGCGACCGCGTCCGCCAGCTCGGCCAGCAGTTGGGTCATCAGGCCGGTGGAGAGCGCGTTGCGGTTGTGCGGGCTGTCCAGGGTGAGGGTGGTCACCCCACGAGCCGTGGCGACCCGCACGAGGACGTCGGGAGAGGTCATGCCGGGCACACTAGTGGCCATGCCCGGCGTCCTTCCAGATGGTGAGACCGTCCCCGTCGACGGATCGTTGCCCGCCACCGCCACCGCGGTGGTCGGCGCGCGCGGCTTCGGCGTGTACGTGCACGTGCCGTTCTGCGCCAGCCGCTGCGGATACTGCGACTTCAACACCTACACCGCCGCCGAACTGGGCGGCGGCGCCAGCCGCGAGGGGTACGCGGACACTGTGCTGGCCGAGCTGAAGCTCGCCGCCCGGGTGCTCGGCGACACCCCGCCGCCCCGGGTCGACACCGTCTTCGTCGGCGGCGGCACGCCCACCCTGCTCCCCGCCGACGACCTGGCCCGCATCCTCGACGGCATCGACCGCACCTGGGGGCTGGCCGCCGACGCCGAGGTGACCACCGAGGCCAACCCCGAGTCGGTCACCCCGGAATCGTTGAAGCTGCTGCGGGCCGCCGGCTACACCCGGATCTCGTTGGGCATGCAGTCCGCCTCTCCGGGGGTGCTGGCGATCCTGGACCGCAAACACAGCGCCGGCCGGGCCACCGCCGCCGCCCTGGAGGCGCGCGACGCCGGGTTCGAGCACGTCAACCTGGACCTGATCTACGGCACCCCGGGGGAGCGGGCCGAGGACTTCGCCGCCTCGCTGGAACAGGTCGTCGCCGCCGGGGTGGACCACGTCAGCGCGTACGCCCTGATCGTCGAGGACGGCACCCGGCTCGCCGCCCGGATGCGGCGCGGCGAGCTGGCGTACCCCAGTGACGACGTGGCCGCGGACCGCTACCTGGCCGCGGAGGCCGCGCTCGACGCGGCCGGGCTCTCCTGGTACGAGGTCTCCAACTGGGCCCGCACCGAGGAAGCCCGCTGCCGGCACAACCTGCTCTACTGGACCGGCGCGGACTGGTGGGGGCTGGGGCCGGGGGCGCACAGCCACGTCGGCGGGGTGCGCTGGTGGAACGTGAAACACCCCTCGGCGTACGCCCAGCGGTTGGCCGCCGGTGCGTCTCCCGGTCTGGCCCGGGAGGTGCTCACTGTCGACGAGGCGCACATGGAGGACGTGATGCTCCGGCTGCGGCTGGCCAGCGGCCTCCCGCTGGCGGTGCTCGACGCCACCGGTCGGGCCGGCGCCGAGCGGGCGCTGGCCGGCGGCCTGCTGGCCGCCGACGAGTACGCCGCCGGCCGGGCGGTGCTCACCCTGCGCGGGCGGCTGCTCGCCGACGCGGTCGTCCGCGACCTGCTGCCCTGAGTGGCCCACCCCGGACCGGGACTGCGGTGCTCCGGACCGGCCGGGGGAGCGGCCGGCCCGGTTCACTTGATGAAGTTGGCAGTCATCGGGTAGCGGTACGGGGTGCCCTCGTTGGCCTTGATGCCGGCGATGATCCCGAACAGGATCTGGATCACCACGACGGCGATGCTGGGCAGGAAGAGCAGGCACCAGCTCACGAAGAGCAGCACGAACGCGATGATCGACCAGAGGATCTGGAAGTTCAGGGCGGCCAGGGCGTGTGCCCGGACGGTCGGCGACTGCTGGCCTCGGGCCAGGTAGGCGATGAGCGGGGCGACGAAGCCCAGCGGACCGAAGCTGACCAGCGCGCCGAGAGCGCCGCCGAAGTGCGCGACCAGCGCCCAGGTCTTGTCCTCGTTGTTGGCGTAGCCGCCGCCGGGGCCGCCGTAGGCCCCACCGGCCGGGTAGCCGCCGGGCGGGGGATAGCCCCCGGGCGGGGGATAACCGCCTGCCGGAGGGTAGCCGCCTGACGGCGGTTGGTCACCGGTGGGCGGCGGATAGCCACCGGGCGGGGGATAGCCGGCCGGGCCGGGCGCCCCGGACAGTGGTGCGGTGGGCGGCTCGGCCGACGGGGACGGGCCTGGGGAGGTGGGCTCCGGCGGGTAGTTGCCGGGGTCGCCCGACCCGGGAGGGCGAGGAGGTTCAGTCATGGATGTCACGGTAGGGGCCCGTGGCAACGCCGCACCAGAGCGACACCGCCTGGCAGTGCGGGCCGATCGGCCCAACAGGGTGGCGTGGACCGCACCGACGGGTGGCCGTTGATCATCGCGTCGGCGGGCCCGCCGACGTAGACTGGCACTCGTTACAGTCGAGTGCCAGGACGGCCCGGCCGGCCCAGAGCGCCGGCGGCCGACGTGCGACAGGAGGTGCGGAGGATGGGTCTCGACGACCGGAAACTCGCCGTGCTCCGCGCCATCGTCGAAGACTACGTCTCCACCCAGGAGCCGGTCGGCAGCAAGGCGCTGGTCGAGCGGCACCAGCTCGGGGTCTCCCCGGCCACGGTCCGAAACGACATGGCCGTGCTGGAGGAGGAGGGCTACATCCGGCAGCCGCACACCAGTGCCGGCCGGGTGCCCACCGACCGCGGCTACCGCCTCTTCGTCGACCGGTTGTCCCGGGTCAAGCCGCTCAGCCCGGCCGAGCGCCGGGCCATCGAGCGCTTCCTGGTCGGCGCGGTCGACCTCGACGACGTGGTGCACCGCACGGTGCGGTTGCTCGCGCAGCTGACCCGGCAGGTCGCCGTCGTGCAGTACCCGAGCCTGGCCCGCTCCTCGGTGCGTCACCTGGAGCTGGTGCCGATCTCCACCACCCGGCTGATGCTCGTCATGATCGCCGACACCGGGCGGGTGGAGCAGCGACTCGTGGAGCTGCCCGGGCCGGTGCCCGCCGACGACGTCACCGACCTGCGCCGACTGATCAACGAGAAGCTCGCCAACGCCCGGCTGTCCGAGACGCCGCCGCTGGTGCAGGCGCTGGTCGAGGAAGCGCCGACCGGGCTGCGTCCGACCATGACCACGCTCGCCACCGTCCTGCTGGAGACGCTTGTCGAGCGGCACGAGGAGCGGATCGCGCTCGCCGGCACCGCGAACCTCACCCGGGGTGGCCTGCTCGACTTCCAGGGCTCCCTGCGGCCGATCCTCGAAGCTCTGGAGGAGGAGGTCGTGCTGCTCAAGCTCATCGGTGAGACCGAGCCGAGCACGACCCGGGTGCTGATCGGCGACGAGAACGAGTTCGACAACCTGCGCGCCGCCTCGGTGGTCAGCACCGGGTACGGCCCGGGTGCCACCATCGTGGGCGGCCTGGGGGTGCTGGGGCCCACCCGGATGGACTACCCCGGCAACATCGCCACGGTGCGCGCCGTGGCACGCTACGTGGGCGAGTTGCTGGCCCAGAACTGATTGGTCAGGGCCGATGCGGCCGGCTGCGGCCGCCGACCGGCGCAACGCGAGACGAACATGAGGACACGGAACGCAGTGGCCAGGGACTACTACGGCATTCTCGGTGTGAGCCGGGAAGCCTCCGATGACGAGATCAAGCGCGCCTACCGCAAGCTGGCACGCCAGTTCCACCCGGACGTCAATCCGGACCCGGAGGCTCAGGAGAAGTTCAAGGACATCAACGCCGCGTACGAGGTCCTCTCGGACGACCGGAAGCGGCAGATCGTCGACTTGGGTGGCGACCCGCTCGCCCCGGGTGGCGGCGGTGCCGGCGGCCCGGGTGGCCCCGGAGGCGCCGGCCCGTTCGTCGGTTTCCAGGACATCATGGACGCGTTCTTCGGCGGTGCCGGAGGTGGGGCCCGTGGCCCACGGCCGCGTACCCGCCCGGGCGCCGACGCGATTCTGCGGCTCGAACTCGACCTGCACGAGACGGCCTTCGGCGTGGAGGCCCCGATCACCGTCGACACGGCGGTGCTCTGCACCACCTGCTCCGGCGCCGGCACGGCCGCCGGCACCCACCTGGCGACCTGCGAGGCGTGCGGCGGTCGGGGCGAGGTGCAGTCGGTGCAGCGCACCTTCCTCGGCCAGGTGGTCTCCGCCCGGCCGTGCACCGTGTGCCAGGGCTACGGCACCACCATCCCGCACCCCTGCCCCACCTGCGCCGGCGACGGCCGGGTGCGGACCCGCCGTTCGCTGACCGTCAAGATCCCGGCCGGCGTCGAGGACGGCATGCGGATCCGGCTGGCCCAGCAGGGCGAGGTGGGCCCCGGCGGCGGCACCGCCGGTGACCTCTACGTGGAGATCCACGAGCGCCCCCACGACGTGTACTCCCGCAAGGGCGACGACCTGCACTGCCGGGTCACAGTGCCGATGACGGCGGCGGCGCTGGGCACCCGGCTGACCATCAAGACGCTGGACAGCGAGGAGACCGTCGACGTCAAGGCCGGCACCCAGCCGGCCAGCACGCTGCGACTGCGCGCCCGGGGCGTGCCGCACCTGCGCGGCACCGGCCGAGGCGACCTCTACGTCCACCTCGACGTGCGGACGCCCACCAAGCTCGACCCGGACCAGGAGAAGATGCTGCGCGACTTCGCCAAGACCCGTGGTGAGGAGGTCGCCGAGCTGTCCAAGCAGGGCGGCTTCTTCTCCCGGATGCGCGACGCGTTCAACGGGCACGCCTGAGGTGTCCGCACCGCTGTTCCTGGTCGAGGCGCTGCCCACCGGCGACGCGCTGACCCTGGACGGCCCGGAGGGGCATCACGCCGCCACCGTGCAGCGGTTGCGCGTCGGCGAGGAGCTGCTGCTCGCCGACGGCCGCGGTGGCACGGCCGCCGCCGTGGTCACTGCCGTCGGCCGGGGCAGCCTGGAGGTCACCATCACCTCCCGGGGGTACGCGGACGCGCCCGTACCCCGGCTGGTGACAGTGCAGGGCATCGCCAAGGGCGACCGGGGTGAGCTGGCCGTACAGGCGATGACCGAGGTCGGGGTGGACGAGATCGTGCCCTGGGCGGCCTCGCGTTCGGTGACCCAGTGGCGCGGTGACCGGGGCGTACGCGCCCGGGAGAAGTGGGTGGCCACCGCCCGGGAGGCGGCCAAGCAGGCCCGCCGGCCGTGGCTGCCGGTGGTGGCCGGTGCGCCGGACGAGTCCACCGCCACGGTGGCCCGTCGGATCGCCGGTGCCGCCGCCGGGTTCGTGCTGCACGAGGAGGCCGAAGAGCGGCTCACCACCGCCGAGCTGCCCTCCACCGGCGAGATCGTGCTGGTGATCGGCCCGGAGGGTGGCATCGCTCCGGCCGAGTTGACCGCCTTCGCCGAGGCCGGCGGGCGACCCGTACGCCTCGGGCCGGCCGTGCTGCGCACCTCCACCGCCGGCGTGGCGGCCCTCAGCGTGCTCGCCGCCCGCCTCGGCCGCTGGTGACCCGTCGGCGGCCGGCTCGTTTCAGGGCCGGGGAAACACCGGCACCACCTCTTCCTCCGGCCCCAGGTCCAGCCCGGCCGGCCCGATGATCTGCGGGTCCGGTGTGCCGACCACGTCGGCGTCCTTGCCGGTGTAGTCGAAGCGGTGCAGCACGTGCCGCATCGCCTCGAGCCGGGCCCGCTTCTTGTCGTTGCTCTTCACCACCGTCCACGGCGCGTCGGCCGTGTCGGTCCAGAAGAACATCGCCTCCTTGGCCTCGGTGTACTCGTCCCACCGGTCGAGTGAGGCGATGTCCATCGGGGACAGCTTCCACTGCCGGACCGGGTCGACCTGGCGGATCGCGAACCGGGTGCGCTGCTCGTTCTGAGAGACGGAGAACCAGAACTTGACCAGCCGGATGCCTGAGCGCACCAGCATCCGTTCCAGTTCCGGGGCCTGCCGCAGGAACTCCAGGTACTCCTTGCGGCTACAGAAGCCCATCACCCGCTCCACGCCGGCCCGGTTGTACCAGGAACGGTCGAACAGCACGATCTCGCCGGCCGCCGGCAGGTGTGCCAGCCAGCGCTGGAAGTACCACTGGGCGGCTTCCCGCTCGTCCGGCTTGGCGAGCGCCACCACCGACGCGCCACGCGGGTTGAGGTGCTCCATGAAGCGTTTGATGGTGCCGCCCTTGCCGGCCGCGTCCCGGCCCTCGAAGAGGATCACCAGACGCTCGCCGGACTCCTTGATCCAGTCCTGGAGTTTCAGCAGCTCGATCTGGAGGAGCCGCTTGTCGCGGTCGTACTCCTCGCGATCCAGTCGCTCGTCGTACGGGTAGTCCTCGCGCCAGGTGTCGACGGGGGTGCCGTCGGGGCGGAGCAGGACAGGGTCGTCGTCGTGGCCATCGGCCACCCGGTAGTCGGCGGTGAGGTCCAGCAGCGCGGAGTCGGCCATGTCGGTGGGACTTACCCTCCCGCGAACCGCCAACCACCTCCCCGGCCGGGTGACCTGCCTGCGGCGTCGACCTCAGCTGCGCAGGTAGGAGGCGCCGTTGAGGTCGACGATCGTGCCGGAGGCCCACTCGGCGTGCGGCGAGGCCAGCCAGTGCACGGCGGCGGCGATCTCCTCCGGTTGCCCCACCCGGTCGAACGGGCTCTGCGCCCGGATGGCCGCGCCCCGCTCGCCGCGCAGGTGCTCGGTGGTCATGTCGGTCGCCACGAAGCCCGGCGCGACGGTGGCGACAGTGATGCCGTACGGCGCGAGCGCCACGGCGAGGGACTGGCCCAGCGCGTTCAGCCCCGCCTTGCTGGCGCCGTACGCCGGCTGCTCCGGCTCGCCACGGAACGCGCCACGGGACGAGACGTTGACGATCCGCCCGCCGCGTTCGCGCATGTGCTGGGCGGCGCACCAGGTGACGTTGCCGGCGCCGGTCAGGTTGGTCTCCAGCACCTGCCGCCAGCGCTGCTGCCACTCCTCGTACGAGGCGCCGAAAATCGGGTGCGGGTCGTCGCGGTCGCCGTACGTCCCGGCATTGTTGACCAGCACGTCCAGCCCACCGAGCAGTTCGGCGGCCCGGTCGACCATGACCCGGACCGCGTCCGGATCGGTGAGGTCGGCGCGGACCACCACGTGCCCGGTGCCCGGCAGTTGCGCGCGTAGTTCCTCGGCCGCGTCGGCGGAGTCGCGGTGGTGGATGGCCACCCGGTCGCCGCCGGCCGCGAACGCCTTCGCCACCGCGCGGCCGATCCCGCGCGAGGCCCCGGTCACGAGTACCGCCCGATCCGTCATGCTGGCCATCCTGCCTCAGCCGTGCCGTGCCTGCGAAGGCCGGCGTCGCCTGCTGCGCCGGAGCGCTCCCGGCCCGTTAGTCCTTACACTGCCCCGATGGGATCCGACTGCCTGTTCTGCCGCATCGTCGCCGGGGAGATCCCGGGCACCGTGGTCCGGGAGACCGACACCACGCTCGCCTTCCGCGACATCGACCCGAAGGCGCCGGTGCACGTCCTGGTCATTCCGAAGGAGCACTACGCCGACGTCGCCACGCTCGCCCAGGGTGACCCGGCGCTGGCCGCCGACGTGCTGGCGACGTCCGCCGCCGTGGCCGAGGACGAGGGGCTGCTCGGCGACGGTTTCCGGCTGATGTTCAACACCGGCGCGTACGGCGGGCAGGAGGTCTTCCACGTGCACGCGCATCTGCTCGGCGGTGCGCCGCTCGGCCCGATGCTCGCCCGGAACCTGGCGTGAGCGAGCGCAGCGAGCGAACCAGCAGGCTCAGTAGCGTGGCGCCTCGCGCCGGCGCGCAGCGAAGCGGAGCGACGGCGTGAGCGAGCGCGGTTCCGACGGTCGCGGTACTGAGCACCTGGACCGGTTGGTCCGGCGGGTGCAGGCCGAAGCCCGGGTGCCGGCGGTGTCGGCGGCGCTGCACCGGGCCGACCGACCGCTCTGGAGCTGCACCGTCGGCGAGACCGGCACCGACAGCCCCCTGGACGCGGGCACCCAGTTCCGGATCGGCTCGATCACCAAGACGTTCACCGCGGTGCTGGTCCTGCAGTGCCGCGACGACGGGCTGCTGGACCTGGACGACCCGGTGGGCCGGCACCTGGACCTCCCGGCGCACGGCGAGCTGACCGTGCGCCGGTTGCTGTCGCACACCGCTGGCCTGCAACGCGAGCCGTTCGGCGATGTGTGGGACAGCCTGCGCGCACCGGACGACGACCAACTGGTCGTCGAGCTCGACCGGGCCGAGCGGGTGCTGCCGACCGGCCGGCGGTTCCACTACTCCAACCTGGGCGTGGCCGTACTCGGCCAACTCGTCGCCCGGCTCCGCGGCGGCAGCTGGGCGCAGGCGCTCACCGAGCGGATCCTGACGCCGCTGGGGCTGACCGACACCACGGTGACCCCACGGCCGACGGCGGCCACCGGGTTCCTGGTCGACGCGTACTCCGACGAGGCGCACCCGGAGCCACCGACCGACTTCGGCGCGGTCGGCCCGGCCGCCCAGCTCTGGAGCACCGCGACCGACATGGCCCGCTGGGCGGCGTTCCTGGCCGACCCGGCGGCGCTGGACCCGGCCGGCGCGGTCCTCGCCCCGGCCACCCTGGACGAGATGCGCTGGCCGGTGACCACCACCGACGAGACGCTGTGGGGCGCGGGCTTCGGGCTCGGGCTGATCCTCATTCCGCAGGGGGAGCGGGTGATGCACGTGGGGCACGACGGGGCGATGCCCGGGTTCCTCGCCGGGGCGTACGGCCGCCGCGGCGGTGACGGCACGCCCGGCGCGATGGGCGCCGCGGTGCTCGGCTCGTCCGGCACAGCGACCGAACTGTTCGACCTGTCGCACCGGCTGCTCGCCGCGGCGGTCGAGCACGATCCGGCTGAGATCGAGCCCTGGCGACCCGGCGCACCCGCGCCGGCGGCCCTGCGGGGGGCGCTCGGCCGCTGGTGGGGCGAGGGCTCCGAGTACGTCTTCTCCTGGCACGACGGCACCCTGCGGGCGCGCGGGGTCGGTGACCCGCCCGGACGCCCACCGGCGATCTTCACCCCGCTGCCGGACCAGCCGGACGTGTTCCGGGTGGTCTCCGGTCGGGAGGTCGGTGAGCTGCTGCGGCTGACCCGGGACGAGGCCGGCGCGGTGGTCCGGATGCACTGGGCGACGTACCGGTTCACCCGCCACCAGGAGACCTTCGACCGGTACGACTTCCGGGCCGGGAGTTGATCGCGGCCAGCGGAAATGGGCGCGATGCGCCCCGCGTTGAACCGATACGATGGGTGTAACGTCCGCACGCCAGGCCAGCAGGCCGGCGCCGAGATCGAGAGCAGGTGCGCAGGGCCCTTCGGCCCAACCTATGACCGGCACCCCACCTCCCGGCCCGCCCCGGGTGCAGACCAGGATCACCGTGCCCGACCCGAAGATCATGGTCAATCTGCTCGGCGCAGGCGACGAGATCCTCAGACTCGTCGAACGCTCGGTCACCAGTGACGTGCACGTTCGCGGCAACGAGATCACCATCACTGGTGACCCCGCGGACAACGCCCTCGCCGAGCGGGTCTTCAGCGAGCTCCTCGAACTCATCGAGAAAGGCGAGACCCTGACCAGTGACGCCGTCCGGCGTACCGTCGGCATGCTCGAGCAGGGCAGCGCCGAGCGGCCCGCCGAGGTCCTGACACTCAACATCCTCTCCCGGCGCGGGCGCACCATCCGCCCCAAGACGCTGGGGCAGAAGAAGTACGTCGACGCTATCGACACCCACACCATCGTCTTCGGCATCGGCCCGGCCGGCACCGGAAAGACCTACCTGGCGATGGCGAAGGCCGTCCAGGCGTTGCAGGCCAAGCAGGTCAACCGCATCATCCTCACCCGGCCGGCGGTCGAGGCGGGCGAGCGACTGGGCTTCCTGCCCGGCACGCTCAACGAGAAGATCGACCCGTACCTGCGCCCGCTCTACGACGCGCTGCACGACATGCTCGACCCGGAGACCATCCCGAAGCTGATGGCCGCCGGCACGATCGAGGTCGCCCCCCTCGCCTACATGCGGGGTCGGACGCTCAACGACGCGTTCATCATCCTGGACGAGGCGCAGAACACGACGCCCGAGCAGATGAAGATGTTCCTCACCCGACTCGGCTTCAACTCCAAGATCGTCGTGACCGGTGACATCACCCAGGTGGACCTTCCCGGCGGGACGAGCAGCGGCCTGCGGGTGGTTCGGGAGATCCTGGAAAACGTCGATGACGTGCACTTCTCCCAGTTGTCCAGCTCTGACGTGGTCCGCCACCAGCTGGTCGGGGAGATCGTCGACGCGTACGCCCGCTGGGACGCCGAGCGGGAGAACCAGCAGGCGCAGGGCGTTCACGCCGTGCCTGGGCGACCCGCCCAGGGCGGCCGGGCCGCCCGCCGCCGCTAAAGCAGAGGAAAGCAGTTGTCCATCGAGATCGCCAACGAGTCCGGTGTCGACGTCGACACCGACGCCGTGCTCGCCGTCGCCCGGCACGCCCTCGACGAGATGGGGGTCAACCCTCTCGCCGAGCTGTCCGTGCTGCTGGTCGACATCGACTACATGACCGAGCTGAACCACCGCTGGATGGGTGGCGACGGCCCGACCGACGTGCTCGCCTTCCCCATGGACGAGGGCAGTGTCGACCACGGCCCGGGTGAGTCCGCACCGGCCGGCGGCGAGCCCGCCCTGCTCGGCGACATCGTGCTCTGCCCGGAGGTGGCGGCCAAGCAGGCCGCTACCGCCGGGCACGCGCCGGCCGACGAGCTGCACCTGCTCACCGTGCACGGGGTGCTGCACCTGCTCGGCTACGACCACGCCGAGCCGGAGGAGGAGCGGGAGATGTTCGCGCTCCAGGCTCGGCTGCTGGCGAGCTGGCGGTCGACCCGCACCCAGTGATGTCCACTCCTCCGTTACTCGCGGCCGGCGCCACCGCCGGCCTTCCCGACTTTCAGCTGATCGTCTTCGCGGCCGGTCTGGTGGTGCTGGCCGGCCTGATCGCGATGACCGAGGCGGCCCTCGCCGCGGTCTCACCGGCCCGAGCCGCCGAGCTGGCCCGCGACGGCGTGCGCGGCGCCCGGACCCTCCAGGTCGTGGCCGGCGACGTCGTCCGACACCTCAACCTGCTCCTGCTGTTGCGGCTGCTCGCCGAGCTGACGGCCACCACACTCGTGGCGCTCGTGGCGGTGGACAGCTTCGGCGCCGGCTGGCGGGCCGCGCTGGTGACCGCCGGCGCGATGACAGTGGTCAGCTTCGTGGTGGTGGGCGTGGCCCCGCGCACCATCGGCCGGCAGCACGCCTACGCCGTGGGTCGTGCGGTGGCGCCGCTGGTCCGCTGGCTGGGCCGGGCGCTCAACCCGCTCGCGTCGCTGCTGATCCTGATCGGCAACGCGGTCACCCCGGGGCGCGGCTTCCGGGAAGGTCCGTTCGCCACCCAGGTGGAGCTGCGGGAGCTGGTCGACCTGGCCGAGCAGCGCGGCGTTGTCGAGCACGGCGAACGCCAGATGATCCACTCCGTCTTCGCGCTCGGCGACACCATTGCGCGTGAGGTGATGGTGCCGCGTACCGAGATGGTGTGGATCGAGGAGGGCAAGACGCTCGCGCAGGCGCTGGCGCTCTTCCTGCGCTCCGGTTTCTCCCGCATCCCGGTGATCGGCGAGAGCGTCGACGACGTGCTGGGGGTGCTCTACCTCAAGGACCTGATCCGGCGCTCCCGTGGTGGGGACCCGAGGGCCGAGCAGTTGCCGGTGGCCGAGCTGATGCGCCCCGCGACCTTCGTGCCGGAGTCCAAGCCGGTCGACGACCTGCTGTCCGAGATGCAGGCGGCCCGCAACCACCTGGTCATCGTGGTCGACGAGTACGGCGGCACCGGCGGTCTGGTCACCATCGAGGACATCCTCGAGGAGATCGTCGGTGAGATCACCGACGAGTACGATGTCGAGCGCCCGCCCGTCGAACGTCTGGCGGACTCCTCGGTGCGGGTGACCGCTCGCCTGCCGGTGGAGAATCTCGGCGAGATGTTCGACACCGACCTGCCCACCGACGAGGTGGAGACGGTCGGCGGTCTGCTCGCCCAGTCGCTGGGGCGGGTGCCGATCCCGGGTGCCGAGGCCGAGGTCGCCGGTCTCCGCCTGGTCGCCGAGGGCACCACCGGCCGGCGCAACCGGATCGACACCGTCCTGGTCAGCCGGGTGGAGCCGGGCGATGAGCACGACACCGCGGGGCGCGGCGAGCACGCCGGCCCCGGGGACGACACGGACAACTATCGAGACGATGAGAGGCAACCCGCCGATGCCTGACACACCCGCCGCGCCTGTCGCCCGGCCCACCCCCACAGCGTCGGGCGCGCTGAGCGCCGAGGACGGCAAGCTCGTCGTCCTGGCCCGGGGAGCCCGCGCGAGGGTCGGCGCCGTGGAGGGCGCCGCGGTCCGCGACCAGGACGGGCGGACGTACGCGGCGGCCAGTGTCGCGCTGCCGTCGCTGACGCTCACCGCGTTGCAGTTGGCGGTGGCTTCGGCCGTGGCGGCCGGGGCGAGTCGGCTGGAGGCGGCGGTGGTGGTGACCGAGGCGTCGACGCTGGATGGTGCCGGGCACGCGGCGGTACGGGACCTCGCGGCGGACGCACCGGTCCACGTGGCCGCTCCGGACGGCACGGTCCTCGGCACGGTGACCCAGTGAGCCCGGTGCAGGATCCGGAGGCGCGTCCGTACCGGGCCGGGTTCGGCTGCTTCGTCGGTCGCCCCAACGCCGGCAAGTCGACGCTGACCAACGCCATCGTCGGCACCAAGATCGCCATCACCTCGAACAAGCCGCAGACCACCCGGCACGTTATCCGGGCGGTGCTGCACCGACCGGAGTCGCAGCTGGTCCTCGTCGACACGCCGGGCCTGCACCGCCCCCGTACGCTGCTCGGCGAGCGTCTCAACGACCTGGTCCGGTCCACCTGGACCGAGGTCGACGTGATCGGCCTGTGCATCCCGGCGGACGAGCCGGTCGGGCGCGGTGACCGGTTCATCACCGGCGAGCTGGCCGAGTTGAAGGCGACAGTGCTGGCGGTGGTCACCAAGACCGACCTGGTGGACAAGCGTCGCCTGGCGGAGCAACTGCTGGCGGTCAGCAAGATGGGGGAGTTCGCCGAGATCGTGCCGGTGAGCGCGGTGTCCGGGCACCAGGTGGACACCCTCGTCGACGTGATGACCAAGTACCTGCCGCCGTCGCCGCAGCTCTACCCGGACGACATGCTCACCGACGACCCCGAGCAGGTGCTGGTCGCCGAGCTGATCCGCGAGGCCGCCTTGGAGGGGGTCCGCGACGAGCTGCCGCACTCCATCGCCGTGGTGGTGGAGGAGATGATCCCCGAGGGTCAGGTCATGAAGATCTACGCCGACCTGTACGTGGAGCGGCCCAGCCAGAAGGCCATCGTGCTCGGGCACAAGGCGAGTCGGCTCAAGGAGGTCGGCACCAACGCCCGCAAGCAGATCGAGGAGCTGCTCGGCGGTCGGGTCTACCTCGACCTGCACGTGCGGGTCGCGAAGGATTGGCAGCGCGACCCGAGGCAACTGCGCAAGCTGGGCTTCTGACCCACCTCGTCGGCGGTGCCCGACCGGCGGCACGATCGCCTTCGGTCGGGCAGCCGGGGATGTTCACGCTCGGTTGAGGTAGCTGTCGTTTGGTGCGGGCGCCACGCAGGGTAGGAAAGTTGTACCCCGCGTCCCCGACCGAGATGCAGGCTGATGCGCAACAGGTACCTCGACCTCCTCCGTGCCCTGGCCATCGTTCGAGTGGTGGTTTACCACGTCACCGGATGGGCGACCCTCACCCTCGTCTTCCCCGCCATGTCGGTGATGTTCGCGCTGGCAGGCTCGCTGATGGCCGCGTCGCTGACCCGGGTCGGACCGGCGGCGGTCGGGCGTCGGCTGCGTCGACTGCTGCCGTCGCTGTGGGTGCTCGCTGTGGTCTTCGTGCCGGCCATGCTGTTCAGCGGGTTGTCGGTGAGCCCTCGGGTGCTGCTGTGGCTGTTCCCGATCGCCGACCCGCCGGCCAATCACTGGGGCGCGCTGGCGCTGAGCATCATCTGGTACCTGCGCGACTATCTCTGGTTCGTGCTCGCCTCGCCGGTCGCGTTCTGGCTGTTCCGGCGTGCACCGCTGATGACCCTGCTCGCCCCGTACCTCCTGCTGGTGATGATCGAGGTGGGGATCTACCCGGCGCCGCCGGTGCTGCGCGAGTTCGGGCTCTACTTCGGCGCGTGGCTGCTCGGCTTCGCCCATCACGCCGGGATGCTGCGCCGACTCTCCGGCCGGCTGCTCTACCCGGTGGCGTTCGCCCTCGCCGTTGGCGGCGGTGCCTGGATCGTCGAGCATCCCGGGCCGCGCGGGTACGACCTGAACGACAACCCCCTGGGCAACGCCCTCTGGTCAGCCGCGTTCATTCTGATCGTGCTGGGCCGGGCGCCGGTCGGGGTGGCCTGGCTGAGCCGGAGCCGACTGGCCGACCGGGCGGTGACAGTGCTCAACCGGCGGGCGCTCACCGTCTACCTCTGGCACATGCCGTTCGTGGTGGCGCTCACTCCGCTGGTCGACGTGGTGGGCTGGTCCCACCAGGACCCGGTGGGCCTGGCCATCCGGGTACTGCTGGTCTTCGCTCTGGTCGGGCTGGTCACCCTGGCCGTCGGTTGGGTCGAGGACGTCGCCGCCCGCCGCCGCCCGGAGCTGATTCCCGGCGGCCCGGCGCAGTCCGCCGACGCGGCGGTCCGGCCGGACGCCGAGGGTGCGGTCCGGCCGGGTGCCGAAGCGGCGGGCGGTGCCGGGGCGACAGTCGAACGAGCGGTGGTGCCGGCGCAGCGGACGGCCGGGGCCAACGTCGAGATCAACGCTCGCTGATCGTGAGGTTGCCGCTGTTGGCCGAACCGTCGAGCACCAGGGACGCCGCCGGGTTGTCGGCGACGGTGACGGTCTCGTCGCCGGAGTCGGCGTTGGACCGGACCCGGTAGCTGCCCTGCGGCACCACCAGCGTGACGTCACCACTGGAGGCGTGGACCCGGGCCGAGGCGGGCTTGTCCAGCTCCACGTTGACATTGCCCGAGCTGGCCTCGGCGTCGACAGTGCCGCCCAGCCGGCGTGCGCTGATGTCTCCCGACGAGGCGCGCAGCCGTACCGCCGCGGCGGCCTCGTTCACCTCGATGTTGCCCGAGCGGGCCTCCACCCCGACCGCGCCCGACGCACCGGAGATCCGCACGTCGCCCGAGCGCACCTGTAGGTCCACGGTGCCGACCCGGCTCAGCTCGACGTTGCCGGAGCTGGTCTCGCCCTGCACCGCCACACCCTCCGGCACCGTCACCTCGTAGGAGATGCTGCACCGCGAGCCACAGTCGGTGTCCAGCACCAGCTCGCTGCCCTTGATCTCGTAGCGGGTGTTGTCCGGTTCACCGCCCTGGTAGCGAACCACTCGCTTGATCCGTACCTCGGACGCCGGGCCGGTGCCGCGGACCACCACGTCGCCCGACCCTCCGGAGACCCGGACCGTGGTGATCCGGACCGCCTCGGTGTTGTCGTAGTCGAGCCGACGGAACGACAGGTTGTCGCACCCGGCGAGCACGATGAGGGTGGTGGCGAGCCCTAGCGCGACGGGAGCGGCGACGCGACGACGGCGGGGGGTGGTGGTCAGGTGCAGTGCCATGACCAGCACGCTACGACCGAGCACGAGGTGGCCGCATCGGGGTTCATCCGCGCTTGCACCCCGAACCAACCCTGATTTCACACCCCGAGGGAGAATGGCCCGATGGCCGGGTATCGCCGACAGCTCTACCGCGACGACGCGGTGGTGCTGCGTGTACAGAAGCTCGGCGAGTCCGACCGGATCATCACCCTGCTCACCCGCCGGCACGGCCGGCTGCGCGCGGTGGCTCGAGGGATCCGCCGAACCACCAGCAAGTTCGGTGCCCGGCTGGAGCCGTTCGGCCACGTCGACCTCCAGCTCGCCGGTGACCCGAAGGGCAATCACGGCAGCTCTCTGCACACCGTCAGCCAGGTCGAGGGCATCGAGTTGTACGGCAAACGGTTCCTGGGCGACTATCCGCGCTACACGGCGGCCAGCGCGATCGCCGAGACCGCCGAGCGGCTGACCCCGGTGGAACGGGAGCCGTCGCTGCGGCTGTTCCAGCTCACCATCGGCGCGCTGAAGGCGCTGTCCCGGGGCGAGCACGCCACCACCCTGGTGCTCGACGCGTACCTGCTGCGCGGGATGTCCCTGGCCGGCTGGGCGCCGGCGCTGGTCGCCTGCGCGGTCTGCGGCACGCCCGGGCGGCACCGGGCGTTCTCGGTGCCGGCCGGCGGCGCGGTCTGTCCGGATTGCCGGCCTCCCGGGGCGGCTCATCCCGCACCGGCCACCATCGATCTGATGTCCGCGCTGACCTCCGGCGACTGGGTGATCGCCGACGCCACCGACGCCGCCGTACGTCGGGAGTGCAGTGGGCTGGTCGCGGCTCACCTGCAGTGGCACCTGGAGCGCGCGCTACGCTCGCTGCCGCTGGTCGACCGGGGTTCCTCGGCGGCCGGCACGGCCCCGCCGCCGGAGGGCACCGGGGCCGTGGTGCTCCGGCCACGTGGCGACGTCGAGGCCGGGGCGGACGGCGCGAACAGGGAGTGACCACGTGATCCGATCGAAGAAGGCGGGCCGGCGCGAGCCGACGCCGCCGGTGCCACACCCGTCCGGGGCCCGCCCTCCGGCGCTGCCCACCGAGGCGGTGCCGAAGCACGTGGCGGTGGTGATGGACGGCAACGGTCGCTGGGCCAAGGACCGTGGGCTGCCCCGCACCAAGGGGCACGAGGCGGGCGAGCACAGCCTCTTCGACACCATCGAGGGCGCCATCGAGATGGGCATCCCGTACCTGTCGGCGTACGCGTTCTCCACCGAGAACTGGCGGCGCTCGCCCGACGAGGTCCGGTTCCTGATGGGGTTCAACCGGGACGTGATCCGTCGCCGCCGGGACCAGCTGGTCGACCTGGGCGTACGGGTGGTGTGGTCGGGGCGGCCCGGTCGGCTGTGGAAGAGCGTCATCTCCGAGTTGCAGACCGCCGAGGAGATGTCCCGCGACAACTCGACGCTGACCCTGCAGTTCTGCGTCAACTACGGCGGGCAGGCCGAGATCGGTGACGCCGCCGCCGCGATCGCGCGGGACGTGGCGGCCGGCCGGCTGGATCCGGCGAAGGTCACCGAGAAGACCGTGGCGAAGTACCTCTACCACCCGGAGATCCCGGAGGTGGACCTGTTCCTGCGCCCCTCCGGGGAGGAGCGGATCTCCAACTTCCTGCTCTGGCAGACCGCGTACGCCGAGTTGGTCTTCCTGGACACGCTCTGGCCCGACTTCGACCGCCGCCACCTCTGGTACGCGTGCGAGTTGTACGCCCAGCGGGACCGACGGTTCGGCGGCGCGCTGCCCAACCCGGTCGCCCCGGTTATCTGAGCCGACGCGCTTACCCGCACGTCACTCTGGGTATCAGAGACGTCAGAAGCCACTGACGGAGGTGAACCCACATGATCCAGAAGCGCGTTGCCCAGTGGGCGGTGATGGCGATCGCGGTGCCGCTGGCCGCTGCCGGTGCCCGCCGGCTCAGCCACACCCTGGAGGCCCGGCGTGGTCCCTCCGGGGCGACCCGGTTGCTGACCAAGGGTGCGGACCTGATCCGTCCGCAGAAGGCCAAGCGCCGCCGCTTCTTCTGACCGACCCCCAGCTGTCCCAGCGCCGCCCGCACCCCCCGTGCGGGCGGCGTTGTCGCATTCCCCGCAGTGCCGAGGGGCCTGGGCAGGCACCACGACGACCATCAGGCCTGGCACCGAGCGGGGGTGGTGTGCTCGTTTCGGGGTCCTGCGCAAGGGCGGCGGGTAGGGTCCGGAGGTGGTGGGACGACGGCGGTTGGGGGGCAGATGCGTGATCTCCGCTTTAAGATGATCATGGCGTTGAACGCCGCCGACCTGGGCGACCCGATCTGCGAGCAGGTGGCCGAGATCTGTGCCGAGATCGCCGAGCAGCACTGCGCCGAATTCGGCCACACACCGCAGCTGCGCACCGGTGAGATCGCCGAACTGGCCACCGGCGAGCCGGCCCTGACCTGGGCGCCGTCGACCCCCGACGCCGGGCAGCGTGCCTGGTGACCGCGCCCGCACCCGCTGTCGACATCCGTCGTGCCGATGATCGCTTCGCCACCCGGATCTCCTGGCTGGACTCCAAGCACTCCTTCTCGTTCTCCCGGCACTACGACCCGGCCAACACCCACCACGGCCTGCTGCTGGTCAACAACGACGACGTGGTCCGACCGGGGGCCGGCTTCGAGACCCACCCGCACCAGGACATGGAGATCGTGACCTGGGTGCTGCGCGGTTCCCTGGTGCACCAGGACTCCACCGGGCACTCCGGGGTGATCTACCCGGGTCTGGCCCAGCGGATGAGCGCCGGCACCGGGATCCTGCACTCGGAGAAGAACGACGCCTGGCGGCTCAACAACCAGGAGCCGCACACCGACCCGGTGCACTTCGTGCAGATGTGGGTGCTCCCCGACGAGCAGGGCGTCGACCCCGGCTACGAGCAACTCGAGATCGAGGACGAGCTGCTCCGCGGGGGCCTCGTGCCGATCGCCTCCGGGATGGACCGCTACGACGGCGCGTCCGCGATCCGGATCCGCAACCGGTACGCGACCCTGCACGCCGCCCGCCTCGCCCCCGGCGACGAGGTCACCATCCCGGACGCGCCCTACGTGCACCTCTACGTGCCCGACGGCACTGTGACCCTGGAGGGCAGCGGTCCGCTCGGCAGCGGTGACGCCGCCCGGCTCACCATGACCGGTGGCCGGCGGGTGACCACCGACGAACCGGCCGAGATCCTGGTCTGGGAGATGCACGCCACGGTCGCCTGACCGTCACCCGCGCGGCCTACCCCCATGATCTCGCCCGAACATGGATGTAGTGGCCTCCCCACCGGGGGAGACCACTACATCAGGGATCGAGCACGATCACGGTGGCGCGCAGGGCGCCACCCCGGCTACGCCGGCGACTCGGTGCGGTCGGCGGCCCAGGTGGTGTGGAATGAGCCCTCGCGGTCCACCCGCTGGTAGGTGTGCGCGCCGAAGTTGTCCCGCAGACCCTGGATCAGCGCGGCGGGCAGCCGCTCCGCGCGCAACGCGTCGAAGTACGCCAGCGACGACGAGAACGCGGGCGTCGGCACACCGGCCCGGGTCGCGTCGGCCACCACCCGCCGCCAGCTCGGCACGCCAGCGCTGACCGCCTCGGCGAAGTACGGCGCCACCAGCAGCGTCGGCAGGTCCGGCTGCTCGTCGTACGCCTCACGGATCCGGTTGAGGAAGCGGGCCCGGATGATGCAGCCGCCCCGCCAGATCGTTGCGGTGCCGCCCAGGTCGATGTCCCAGTTGTATTCCTGGCTGCCCGCGCGGATGTGGTCGAAGCCCTGCGCGTACGCGACGATCTTGGAGGCGAGCAGCGCCCGGCGGACGTCCTCGACGAAGGTCTCCCGGTCGGTCACCTGCCACTTCTCACCCGCGTCGGGGAACGCCCGGCGGGCCGCCTCGCGCTGGTCGACGTGCCCGGAGAGCGAACGGGCGAAGGTCGCCTCGGCGATCCCGGTGATCGGGATGCCCAGGTCCAGGGCGCTCTGCACGGTCCACCGGCCGGTGCCCTTCTGCTCCGCCCGGTCCTGCACGATGTCCACGAACGACCGGCCGGTCGCCGCGTCGGTGTGCGCGAGCACGTCGGCGGTGATCTCGATGAGGAACGACTCCAGCTCGCCGTTGTTCCACTCCCGGAAAATCTCCGCGATCTCGGCCGGCGTCGCGTCCAGGCCGGCCCGGAGCAGGTCGTACGCCTCGGCGATGAGCTGCATGTCGGCGTACTCGATGCCGTTGTGCACCATCTTGACGAAGTGCCCGGCGCCGTCCGGCCCGACGTGCATGCAGCACGGCACGCCGTCCACCTGGGCGGCGATCTTCTCGAACATCGGCCCGAGCTTCGCGTACGACTCGACGGAGCCGCCCGGCATGATGCTCGGCCCGCGCAGCGCGCCCTCCTCGCCGCCGGAGACGCCGGTGCCGCTGAAGTGCAGCCCCTGCGCCCGCAGCGCCTCCTCGCGGCGACGGGTGTCGGCGAAGTGGGCGTTGCCACAGTCGACGATGATGTCGCCCTCGTCGAGCAGCGGCACCAACTCGTCGATCACCGCGTCGGTGGGCGCGCCGGCCTTCACCATGACGATGACCGCGCGGGGTCGTTCCAGTGACGCCACGAAATCGGCCATCGTCTCGCCCGGCAGGAACGTGCCCTCGTCGCCGTGCTCGGCGACCAGGCTGCGGGTGCGCTCCGGCGAGCGGTTGTGCACTGCCACAGTGAAGCCGTTGCGGGCCAGGTTGCGGGCCACGTTGCGACCCATCACCGCCAGCCCGGTCACACCGATTTGTGCCCTCGCCTGATCAGCCATTCGTGCCGCCACCTCTCGTCACACCACTATCAGCGTTTGGAAACTTACCGTGATGTGAGCCGATACGGACCAGTGATGGACGTCCCGTTACTGCACGTAATGTGGACGTTGCCGCTGGCGGCTCGGCCTCATTTCGGTGGTCGGTATGCCCCGCGCAGGGAAAGTTGTCGTCATCCCGCGCCGCGCGCGTCAGCCTTCGGCGAGACGGGCTTCGATACGGGCGATCTTCCCGGTCAGCGCGTCGGTGACCCCGGGCCGGACGTCGGCCTTGAGCACCACACTCACCCGGGGCGCCCGCGCGGCGACCACGTCGACCGCCCGCTTCACCACCGCCATTACCTCGTCCCACTCGCCCTCGACGGTGGTGAACATGGCATCGGTCCGGTTGGGCAGGCCGGACGCACGGACCACCCGCACCGCCTCGGCGACCAGGTCACCCACGGAGTCGTCACCGCCGAGCGGGGTGATCGAGAACGCGATCAGCATGTGCCGATCGTGCCAGTAAAAACGGATGCGCGTCGGTCCGGCGGTCGCTACGGTACGAACATGCGTAACTGACGCCCCACTTCCGAGCCGGCCCGCCGTCCCGCGTCGCGGTCCGTGCGCTCCCGGGCGTCCCGCATTCCCTCCCCGCCGTTCGGCGGCGATGGCCCTGCCTGGCCCCGGTGAGCAGTCCCTTCCCCACTCGACCGTCGCGCAACGACGGTCACCAGCCGATCCGACCGACCGCCGCAGCGCGGGACCGGCCGTGCCGGTCGGCATTGAAGGAGGCCCGGATGCCTGCCAGGCGTAACCCGAAGAAGACCCGTACCCCGAGAGCGATGCCGCTCGGCGTCGACCCGGCGGCCGGCCACGGCCCGCTCCCAACCACCCTCCCCGCCCTCGACCTCGCGGTCGAACCAGCCCTGCCGGCGGTGCTGGTGGAACCGACGGCACTGGCCGAGCCTGCGCTGTTGGCGGTGCTGGCCGAGCCGGCGCTGCCAGTGGCCGTCCTGGACGAGGTGGCGCCGCCGGTCGACGTGCCGACAGCGTTCGATGTGCCGGCGGTCGTTGACGTTCCGGCGGTCGTTGATGCGCCGACGATGCGAGATCTGCCGAAGCCGACCGGTCGACCGAAGGCACCGACGGCCGGCCCGCCGCAGGGTGGCGGCAGCCGCTCCGGAGGCGGCCGCAGCCAGCAAGCCGGCCAGGCCCGCCGCTACGCCTTCCGCCGCAGCTGACCGAGCCGCCCCAGCCACCCCAGCCAGCCCGGGCCGGCCCGGGCCGGCCCGGGCTGGCCTGGCCCGGCAATCTTGCACTTCCTGTCGCCGCATCACCGGCATAACGGGACGAATCAACGACAGAACCGCAAGATCGGCGAGGGCGGCGCGTGGGCGCTGGGTGGTGACAGCAACATCAGGGATGTAGTGGCCTCCGCCGCCAACGAGGCCACTACATCCCTGATGTTGTGCGGATCTTGCCGGCCGGCGGCGGGCGGCGAGCGGCGGGCGGCCGGCGGCGGGCAGCAGCCGGCGGCGGGCAGCCGGCGAGCGGCCGGCGGGGTGGGACTCAGCTGATCAGGGGGCGGAAGGTGCCCAGGAGGACGCTCGTGGTCAGGGCGGCGGCGGCGAGGACGACCGCGCCGGCGATGAGGAGGACGTCGGCGCGGGTGAAGTGCTGCTGACGGGCAACGGTACGGGGTGTGCCGGCGTCGAAGCCACGCGCGTCCATCGCCACCGCCAACCGGGTGCCTCGGCGGATCGCCCCGACCAGCAACGCGAACGCGGTGGATGCGAAGAGCCGCAGCTTCGCCACCGGGTTGCGTCCCGCGTCGACGCCCCGCGCGCGTCGAGCCATGCTGATCATCTGCCACTCCTGACCGAGCAGCGGCACCAGCCGGAACGCGGCCAGCGCCCCGATGGCGAACCGGGCCGGCGCCTTCGTGTTCTGGATCAACGCGTCGGCCAGGTCGGTGGGGTCGGTGGTCGCGAAGACGATCACACCGGGCAGGGCCACCGCGAACACCCGCAGCACCAGGCCGAGCGCGGTGAGCAGGACGCCGGTGCTCACCAGCACCGGTCCCACGTCCAGCAGAACCCGGCCGGACCGATCGGCCGCGAACAGCACCAGGGTGACCAGGATGCCGGCGGCACTGAGCAGCAGCGGCCAGGCCCGCCGGGCCAGCACCCGGTAGCGGATGCCGAACAGCGGCAGGACGGCCAGTTCGAGGGCGATGGCGATCGCCGGGGCCACCGGGTCCAGGGTCGCCAGCAGGGTGAACGAGAAGACGAGTGCGGCGGCGACCTTCGCCACCGGGTTGCGGCGGGCCAACGGCGCGTCCGGTGCGGCGACCGGCTCGATGCTGATCATCGGTGGTCGTCCGGGGCGCGGTGCAGGGTGACGGTGCGGTCGGCGAGCGCGGCGACGAAGTCCGCGTCGTGGGTGACAGTGACCACGCCGTGCCCGGCGTCGCGCAGGTCGGCGAAGAGGTCGACCAGCTCCCGCCAGGTCCGCCGGTCCTGGCCGAAGGTGGGTTCGTCGCAGATCAGCAGGCGTGGCGCGGTGGCCAGGGCGGTCGCGACGCTCAGTCGCCGCGCCTCGCCACCCGAGAGGGTGTACGGGTTGGCAGCGGCGAGCCGGGCCAGCCGTAGCCGGTCCAGCAGCCCGGCCACGGTCTCCTTGACGGCCGCCTCGGGTTGACCGGTGCGGCGCGGGCCCAGCGCCAGCTCGTCGAAGACCGTGCTGGTGACGAACTGGTGCTCCGGATCCTGGAAGACCGACCCGATCCGTCGGGCCAGCGCGGGCGCCCGCCACCGGTGCGGGGGAGTGCGGTGGTCCGCGCCGGCCAACTCGGCGGACGCGGTGACCCGCCCGCTGCCCGGCCGGAGCAGACCGCCGAGCAGCAACGCCAGGGTGGACTTGCCGGCACCGTTGGGTCCGCGTACGGCGAGTGCCTCACCGGCGCGTACCGCCAGGTCGGTGGAGCCCAGCCGGGGCGGCAGGCCGAGCCGGTCGGCGGTGAGCAACACCTCCCCGGGGTCGGCGGTGGCCGCTCGGGGCGAGATGGGGTGACCGGGCACCCAGACCCCCTCGGCGGCCAGGGCTGCGCCGTGGGCGGCGAAGACCGCCTCGGGTGTGCCGTCCGCGCGGACGCCGCCGCCCGCTTCCAGGACGACCACCCGGTCGACCAGCGGCAGTGCCTCGGCGACCCGGTGCTCGACCAGGATCAGCGTGGTGTCGGCGTCCAGCGCGCCGGCCACCGCGTGCCGGACCAGCTCGGCTCCGGCCGGGTCGAGGTTGGCTGTCGGCTCGTCGAGCAGCAGCAGGGCGGGGCGCAGGGCCAGCGCGCCGGCCAGGGCGAGGCGTTGCTGCTCGCCGCCGGAGAGCGCCGCGGTGTGGCGGTCCCGGGGGTACGGGAAGCCGACCCGGTGCAGCGCCTCGTCCACCCGGGGCCAGATCTCGTCGGCCGGAACGCCCCGGTTCTCCAGCCCGAACGCGACGTCGTCGCCGCAGCGCGCCATCACCAGTTGGGTCTCCGGGTCCTGGAAGACGATGCCGACCCGTTCCCGCCCCTTGCGCGGGTCGAGCCCGTCGATCTCGACGGTGCCCTCCTGCTCGCCGGAATCCTCGGGGAGCAGCCCGGCCAGCGCGCTGAGCAGTGTGCTCTTACCAGCCCCGGAGGGCCCAAGCAGCAAAACCCGCTCTCCAGCCTCAACCCGCAGATCAACCCCGCGCACGGCCCAGGCGCGCCGCCCAGCGTGCCGCCACCCGAACCCCCGCAGCAGTACCCCGCCCACCAACCCACCCCCTCCCACCCAACCGCGCGCCCCGCCTAACCCTGCACGGTCGATCATGAGGTTGACGGCGGTTATGAAGATCCATCCGCCCGTCAACCTCATGATCGACGCGAGTGGGTGGGGGTTAGATCAGGGCTCGGTTTCGGCCTGCGGGGAAGCGGTCCAGGACGCCGGTGTTGGCCAGGGCGTTGGTGAGCAGCCAGCCGCCCAGGCCGGCGATCACGGTGGCGCTGACGATGGTGATGACGAGCATGGGCAGCCGGAAGCTGAGCAGATCCAGTTCGCTGTAGTACCGGACCTGGTCGAAGATCGCGGCGGCCAGGCCGGCCAGCGTGCCAGAGAGGAGAGCCGCGGGAAGGCGGAACGATCGGTACCGGAAGGTAGCAAATCCCAATTCGGCGCCGACCCCCTGGAAGGCACCCTGCATGACGGCGACCAGCCCCCATTGGCTGCCCAGGAGTACGGACACGAGAGCGGCGAGGAACTCGCAGTAGAAGGCCGCGCCCGGCCTTCTGATCACCAGGCCGCCCAGCACGCCGGGAAGCAGCCAGACGCCGTATAGGAGAGCCTGAGCCGGCGGGAAGAAGGCGAAGGCCCCCTCCGTCGCAGACCACAACAGGCCCCAAGCCCAGAATATGACGCCGAAGGCGACCCCCAACACCGACGTGATGATGATGTCGATGGTGCGCCAACGGTTGGTGATGTTGTCCATGCTTTGCTCCCAGTTCAGTGAACGAACCAGGAGAAGACGCACGCCGCGTCCGGTGGCACCGGACGCGGCGCGGCTGGAGGTCGACCGAACTCCCTGCGCTGGCATTACCCAGATCAGGTTCGAGGGTCTGCGGGCGTGCCCGCACTCTCAGCGCTGTGCGCTCCCCTGTCGGATGTGAAGTTGTCTCGCGAAGGATAGCATGCGTGACTGGTTGCGACTCAAGTAGTCGTCGGCGCGCAGTTTTGAATACTGCAGTAAGGGGTCCCACTGAAATGCGGGACCCCTTACGATCTGCCGAAATGGAGGCAGGCTTAGCCGATCGTGCAGAGAGCCTTGCCTGAACTTACCGCACAGTTAACGTTGAGTCCGTCGCTAAACTTGACCCACTTGAAAGCCGGGACACTGTAGGTGCGTCCACCGGTCCGGTTTTCCTTGACGGTGTAGGCCGACTCGACCATGAAGGCGTCAGTGTCAAAATTGGCTCCGCGGATCTGGTCGTCGGACTGTCCTGACGGCAGCCACCAAGTAGTGCATGCGTAGGTGGTGCTCGCGCCCGCTGCGGTCCAGGTGGGGCAACTGGTAGACCCGCCACCGAGATCGGCGATCTTTACCGTGTAGCTCGAAGGGAGTCGATTGGTCACGTCTCCGTCGGTGACGCCGAGCGGGCTAACGTCCGATCCTGCTTCGTTCGGAATCGCGGGTTCGGTCGGGAGTGGCGCGGCCGATGCTTGACCTGGAATGGCTATGGCGGCTGCCGCGAGGGCGGCGAGCACCATGACTGCGGACTTACGTCGAGACATTTATCCCCCGTAAAGTTGGGGCCAGCAATATCGCTCTGGCCATCGATGTGAGTGAATGCTGCCATACGGTTTGTGGGCTTGGCAACGCTTGCGTTCGATCCGCTGTGGTGCTGGGATGGGTTGCTACGTAGCGACAAGATAGGCGGAGTTGTGGACACGTGAGGTGGTCCTTTATTGTCTGAGTCAGACAGACGTGGTAGTCGTCCATATCACCCCACTTGCCTAATGAGGGGCCCAATGCTGCCGCAGACGGCTCTGCCGATCCGTGGGTACGCTTCCGATCATGCGGGTTGACGCGCGAGGCTTCACGTTCGAGGTGACCGTCGGCGGTCCGACGGACGGCGTACCCGTCCTGCTGCTGCACGGTTTCCCTCAGCACAGTGGCGAGTGGGACGACGTGGTGCCGGCGCTGCACGCGGGTGGGCTGCGCACGTACGCGCTGGACCAGCGCGGTTACTCACCCGGCGCCCGGCCCACGGCGGTGGCCGACTACCGGATCCCCGAACTGGTCACCGACGTGGTGGCGGTGCTCGATGGGCTCGGGCTGGACGCCGTGCACCTGGTCGGCCACGACTGGGGCGCGATCGTGGCCTGGGCGGTTGCCGCCCGGCATCCCGAACGGGTGCACACGCTGACCGCGGTGTCCGTACCGCATCCGGCGGCCATGGCGCACGCCCTGAGCACCGACGCCCAACAGAAGGCCCGCTCGTCGTACATCGCGCTGTTCCGCAAGCCCGACAAGGCGGAGAAGGTGCTGCTGGCGTGGCACGCCACCGCGTTGCGCAAGCTGCTCGGCGGGGTGGGCGACACGTCCCGGGTGAACCGGTACGCCGACCCGATGCGTGAGCCGGGGGCGCTCACCGCCGCGCTGAACTGGTACCGGGCGATGTCCCGCGCCGACCTGGCCGGCGTCGGCCCGGTCGAGGTGCCCACCACGTACGTCTGGAGTGACCGGGACGTCGCCATCGGCCGGACCGCCGCCGAGGCGTGCGCGGAGAACGTCACCGGCGACTACCGCTTCGTGCAGCTGCCCGGGGTGAGTCACTGGATCCCGGACGCTGCGCCGGCCCCGCTCGCCGAGGCGATCCTGGCCCGAGCCGGCGGAACGGCCTGAGCCGTGCGGGCCGGCGAGGAAAAGCCATCGTGACGACGGACGCCAGCGGGCCGGGCAGCCGTCGCTCGGTCGCCGCGCAGCTGCGCGTGCTCGGCGTACGCCCCGGCTCGACGCTGCTGGTGCACGCCGCGCTGCGTCCCCTGGGCTTCATCAGCGGCGGCCCGCACGCGATGGTGCTCGCCCTGCGCGACGCGCTCGGCCCGGACGGCACGATCGTGGTGCCCACCCACACGCCCGACAACAGCGACCCCGCGCAGTGGCGTAACCCGCCCGTGCCGGCGGGCTGGTGGCCGCTGATCCGCTCGGAGATGCCGGGCTTCGACCCCGCGGTCACCCCGAGCCGGTTCATGGGCGCGCTCGCCGAGACGGTCCGCGGCTGGCCCGGCGCGCTGCGCAGCTCCCATCCGCACGTGTCGTTCGCCGCGCTCGGCCCGGCCGCCGAGCAGGTGGTGGCCGGGCACACCCTGGCGGACATGCTCGGCGAGGGCTCACCGCTGGCCCGCCTCTACGACCTCGACGCCGACGTGTTGCTGCTCGGCGTGGACCACTCGGTGAGCACCTCGCTGCACCTGGCCGAGTACCGCTGCCCCGGCTCGCCCCGGGAGCGGATCGGTGCCGCAGTGCGTACCGCCGACGGTGGTCGGGAGTGGGTGTGGTGGCAGGACGTACGACTCGACGCGGACGACTTCGCCGCGTTGGGCGGGGACCTGGAGGCCACCGGGGCGGTACGCACCGCACCGGTGGGCACCGGGACCGGCAGGTTGATGCGCCAGCGGGCGGCTGTCGACTTCGCGGTTCGCTGGCTGGCCCGTAATCGAACGACGGAGGACGTATGACGGTGAGTGCCGAGGACTACCTGGCCGTGGTGACCGAGACGATCGGCCGGGTGGCCGCCAGTCAGCGGGAGGCGGTGGGGCGGGCCGCCGACCTGATCGCCGAGGCCGTCCGAGCCGACGGCGTGGTGCACGCGTTCGGCACCGGGCACTCGGAGGCCCTCGCCATGGAGATCGCCGGACGGGCGGGCGGTCTGGTGCCGACCAACCGGATCGCGCTACGCGACCTGGTGCTGCTGGGCGGCGAACCGGCCGACCGGCTGGGCCCGCTGCTGGAACGGGACCCGGCCGTCGCGCACCGCCTCTACGAGCTGGCCCCGGTGCGCCCCACCGACGTCTTCGTGCTGGCCTCGAACTCCGGGGTCAACGGCGCGATGGTGGAGTTCGCCACGCTGGTGAAGGAGCACGGTCACGGGTTGGTGGCGATCACCTCGGCGCAGCACTCCGGCCGGATGACCTCCCGGCACCCGTCCGGACGCAAGCTGAGCGACCTCGCCGACGTGGTGCTCGACAACGGCGCACCGTACGGCGACGCGACGCTGCCCCTGCCCGGTGGCGGCGCGGTCGGCGCGGTCTCCTCGATCACAGCGGCGCTGCTGGCGCAGCAGGTGACAGTGGAGGTCGTGGCGCGGTTGCTGGCGGCGGGGGAGCGACCCCCGGTCTACCTGTCGGCGAACATCCCGGACGGCGACGCGCACAACAACGAGCTGGAAGCGCGGTACGCGGGCCGGATCCGACGCGGGTCCTGACACGGTGCTGGCGGCCGACCTGCGTCGCCGAATTGAACGGCCGGTGTCGTGAACCTGTTTCGCGCTCGGCCGGGTGGGGCATTGGCGTTGCTGCCGGCGGCCGGGACCGCCGGCAGTAGCGTCTCACCGGAGGTAGCGCGTGTCCAAGGAGACCGAGAAGCAGCGCTGGCAGCGCAACTTCGCCGACCTGCTGCAGGAGTTGCGGGTCGCCCAGACCGGCGTGCAGATCCTCTTCGCCTTCCTGCTCACCCTGCCGTTCAGCAACGGGTTCACCGAGACCACGGAGTTCCAGCGCGACGTCTACATCGTGGCGCTGCTCGCGGCGGCCGCCGCCACCGCACTGATCATCTCGCCGGTGGCGTTCCACCGGGCGCTGTTCCGGCAGGGGCGCAAACCGGAGCTGGTCCGCTTCGCGCACCGGATGGCCACCGGCGGCCTCGCCTTCATGCTGATCGCAATGGTCAGCGCGGTGCTGCTGATCACCGACTTCGTGCTGGACCGGCCGATCGCCTTCGTGCTCAGTGCCCTGGCCGGAATCTGGTTCCTCACGTTCTGGGTGGCCCTGCCGTTCGCCCGACGCAACTGGGGTGAGGACGACATCGACGACGATGACGACGACCCGGACACCATTAACGGTCGCTGACCGCGCCGATCTTCACGCAGCGCTACCCCTGGGTAACAACCGGGGGTAGCGTGGCGGTAGTCGCGCACGTCGAACAGCCGCACCGAGCTTCGAGGGGGCAGCCGTGACCACGACGCAGGATGGCCGACCGGCACCGGACGGCCCCGACTCCGAAATCACCGCCGGTGCCGCCGCGCCGCTGCCCGCGGAAGCCGGGCAGGTCACCGAGAAGGAGGCCCGGCAGGTCGCCGAGGCCGCCCGCGAGTCCACCTGGGACCGGCCCAGCTTCGGCAAGGAGCTGTTCCTCGGCCGGTTCCGGCTCGACCTGATCGACCCGTGGCCCCGATCCGATCCGGACGACGTGGCTCGCGCGGAGGAGTTCCTTGGTCGGTTCCGCGCCTTCCTGACCTCCGAGGTGGATGGTGAGGCCATCGAGCGGGACGCGTCGATACCCGACTCGGTGTTCCACGGCCTGGCCGACCTCGGCGCGTTCGGCATGAAGATTGACCGCAAGTACGGCGGGCTCGGGCTGAGCAACCTGCACTACTGCCGGGCGCTCATGCTGGCCGGCTCGGTCAGCCCGGCCATCGGCGCGCTGCTCTCGGCGCACCAGTCGATCGGGGTGCCGCAGCCGCTGAAGATGTTCGGCACCGCCGAGCAGAAGCAACGCTTCCTGCCCCGGCTCGCCGCCGGCGAGGTGTCCGCGTTCCTGCTCACCGAGCCGGACGTCGGCTCCGACCCGGCCCGGCTGGCCACCATCGCGGAGCCGACCGAGGACGGCACCGGTTACCGGCTCAACGGGGTGAAGCTCTGGGCCACCAACGGCATCGTGGCCACCCTGCTGGTGGTGATGGCCCGGGTGCCGGCCACCGAGGGACGTCGGGGCGGGATCACCGCGTTCGTGGTGGACGGCGACAGCCCCGGCATCACTGTCGAGCGACGCAACGAGTTCATCGGCCTGCGCGGCCTGGAGAACAGCCTGACCCGGTTCCACGACGTGATCGTCCCCGCCGAGAACGTCATCGGTGGCGAGGGCAAGGGGCTGAAGATCGCCCTGACCACTCTGAACACCGGCCGGCTCTCACTGCCGGCCATGTGTGTGGGCGCGGGCAAGTGGGCGTTGAACGTGGCCCGAGGGTGGGCCGCCGACCGGGTCCAGTGGGGACGGCCGGTGGGCGAGCACGAGGCGGTCGCGCAGAAGCTCTCCTTCATCGCCGCCACCACGTACGGCATGGAGACGATGCTCGACCTCTGCTGCCTGCTCGCCGACGACGACCGCAACGACATCCGGATCGAGGCGGCACTGGTCAAGCTGTACGCCAGCGAGATGGCCTGGAAGATCGCCGACGAGCTTATCCAGATCCGGGGCGGGCGCGGCTACGAGACGGCCGACTCACTGGCCGCCCGCGGCGAACGCCCGGCCGCCGTCGAGCAGATGCTGCGCGACCTGCGGATCAACCGGATCTTCGAGGGCTCCACCGAGATCATGCACCTGCTGATCGCGCGGGAGGCGGTCGACGCCCACCTGTCGGTGGCCGGCGACATCATCGACCCGGACGCGGGGCTGGGCCGCAAGGCCCGAGCCGGCGCGCGAGCGGGCGCCTTCTACGCGAAGTGGCTGCCCACCCTCGCCGTCGGCCGGGGGCAGAGCCCTTCGGCGTACGCCGAGTTCGGCCCGCTCGCCGCGCACCTGCGCCAGGTGGAGCGTTCGTCGCGCAAGCTGGCCCGGTCGACGTTCTACGCGATGTCCCGCTGGCAGGGAAAGATGGAGCGTAAGCAGGCGTTCCTCGGCCGGGTGGTGGACATCGGCGCCGAGTTGTTCGCGATGTCCGCGGTCTGCGTCCGGGCCAACGCCGAACGGGACAGCAGCCCGGAGAACGTCGAGCTGGCCGACCTGTTCTGCCGGCAGGCGCGGGTGCGGGTGGACGCCCTGTTCGCCGCACTCTGGGACAACACCGACTCGGTCGACACCGCCGCCGCCAAGCGCATCCTCGCCGGCCGCTACGCGGGCCTGGAGGAGGGCGTGCTCACCCCGTCCGAGGAGCTGCCCTGGGTGGCCCGCTGGTCGCCCGGCCCGTCCACCGCGGAGGACGTCCGTCGCCGCATCCCGCCGAAGCCGTAAACCGCGTCACGCGGGCCGGCGGTGTCGGTCAGCGGGAGACCGCCCAGGCCAGCACTCCCGCCAGGATCAGACCGTTGAGCCCGGCCAGGGCCAGGTACGCCGCGGGTGGGATCTTCTTGCCCCGGCGGAGGAAGGAAACCAGGACGGCGGCGTAGCCGAGCAGCAGGACGGCGATGACGACGAGGAAGTAGAACACCCGACGACCTTAACGACACCCTCGTCGAGCTGAGCCTGCGCCCGGCCGGGCTCACCTCTGCCTGCTCCGCGATCTTGCACTTGCTGTCCCGACACAACGGGCATTCCACGCATGTCGGCAACCGAAACTGCAAGATCGGCGCGACGGGGAGCGGCCTCAGCGGCCCCGGCCTCGTAGGCCGAGTTGGCGCAGCTCCAAGGCGGCCAGGGCGTCGACTGTCGCGTCGTCGCCGCGCCGCCACGCCTCGGCGACGTCCGGACCGATCCTGGTCAGTTTGCCCAGTGGCTGGGTGGCCAGCGCGCGCAGGGCGAGCAGGTCCCGGCCGGCTGGCCCGGCGGCCAGCTTCGTCGCCGATCCGGCCCGGCGCATCCAGCGGACCCGCAGCGGCAGCCAGCCGAACAGCACGATGCCGAGCGGGAAGATCAGCACCGCGATGGTGAGGGCCAGGGCGAGTTGGTCGACAAGGTGCTGCTGGTCGCGCCCGGCGTCGGCGAGCCCCCGGGCCGCGTCGGCGGCCCGCTGGAAGGGTGCGGTGAGTTCGTCGCCGACCAGCGGGACCCGGCGAACCTTGCCGCCCGCGTCGGCGAGGTTGTCGGCGAGCCCGCTGCCGGCGCCCTCCAACTTCTGCCCCGGCACGGCGAGCTTCTGCACCAGGTCGTGCAGCCACAGCGCGCCGCGGACCGCCACGTACACCCAGGCGACGACGAGCAGGTCGGTGAGCAACTGACGGGCGGCGGTCGGGAACCGATCGGCATAGATTTTCACGTCGGCCAGCGTGCCACGAACGGACGCGGCGGGGCACCCGTCGCCGTTCAACCAGGACTCGGCCGAATGCACGTGCACTCTGGTGAATCCGACGACCGCTACCGATAGAAGCGATTCACCGGACACGTTCGGCGAGCCTCAGCTCAGTCAGGTAGCGCTTGACGACCTGGCCCCCGTAGTTGACGTCGATGAGCCGCGCGATGGAGTTCAGCAATGCGCTCTGCTGCGCGTCCGGCAAGGCGCGGTGGCCGGAGTAGGTCAACAGCAGATCCAGGTAGTCCGCTGTCGAGTACGGCAACTCCCACTCGTATCGGTAGAAGCTCGCAGGCCCGAATCGCTCCGACGAGGTCAGCTCCCGATCGTCCTCCGGAATGTCTGGAGCACCTTCAAGACGCAGGCCCAATGGGGTCGACGGATCGAAGCGCTCGTAAAGCTCCTGAATCTCAACGAAGAACGCCTCGGTCCAGGTGCCACCGGCGATGTGGTGGGTTCCCACGGTGGCCAGCAGACCACCGAGACGCAAGGCGTCAGCAGACTTCGACACCCGCACGGCCGGATCGATCCAGTGGAACGCTGTCGCGGAGAGGACCACGTCGAACGGTTCCGCAGGCAAGGGCCACTCCTCGAACGCTGCCGTCACCACCTCCACCGAGTCGGAGCCGGCAAGGTTTCGCCGAGCCACAGCAGCCATGTCTGCGCCCAACTCGACGGCCACGATCCGGTAGCCCCGTTCCGCCAGCGGCACGGTCGCCTGCCCGGTGCCACAGCCGATCTCCAACACCTTTGCATCGGGCGCTACGCCGGCCGCAGCGAGATCATCGAACATCTGTGCCGGGTACCGGGGCCGCGCACGGTCATACCGTTCAGCGTCCTCGTTGAAAGTTCCTCGCAGCCTCACGTAGTCATTGCTCTCGCTCACCCAGCGAGAGTACGAGTGCCGCTCCTACGGCAGGCACTCAGTTCTCAATGCCTGGCTCGCCGGGGCGCTGCAGCTCGCCCGCCTGCCGATCGTCACCGGACGCAGGTCGGGCAGGTGCCGAAGATCTCCAGGGTGTGGCTGACGTCGGCGTAGCCGTGCTGCGCGGCGACCCGATCGGCCCAGCTCTCCACGGCCGGGCCGGCCACCTCGACCGTGCGCCCGCACACCCGGCAGACCAGGTGGTGGTGGTGCCCCTCGCTGCAGCGGCGGTAGAGGTGCTCGCCGCCGGGCGGACGCATCACGTCGATCTCACCGGCGTCGGCGAGCCCCTGAAGGGTGCGGTAGACGGTGGTCAGGCCGACCCGCTCGCCGCGCTGCCGCAGCATCGCGTGCAGGTCCTGGGCGCTGTGGAAGCCCTCCATCTCGCCCAGCAGGGCGCTCACCGCCGAACGCTGCCGGGTGTTGCGCACCGCGGCGCTGCTCTCGCTCATGATCCCTCCCCGGCGTGGCTGACCGCGTCGGCCACGATGTGCGCGACGTGCTCGTCGACGAGGCTGTAGGCGATCTCCCGGCCTCGGCGGGAGCCGCGCACCACCCCCGCTCCGCGCAACACCCGCAGGTGCTGGGAGACCAGTGGTTGCGCCGCGCCGAGCTTCTCCACCAACTCGTGCACGCACCGCTCGCCGCCGGCCAGCTCACTGACGATGGCCAGCCGAATGGGAGCGGACAGGGCGCGGAGCAGCTCGCTGGCCCCGTCGAACCCGTCGTAGCCCGTCGCGCTGGTCATCCTGCAACGGTAACCAATACCACCGACGTTGCGCTGACCAGGCTCAGCTCAGCACGACCTCGTGAGGTTCCGGTGTCGGCGCGGCGGTCGGCGTCGTCCGACGGCGCACGACCCGCCAGACAGCGCCGGCGACGGCCACCACCAGGAAGGACGCGATCGCCACCAGCACCACCGAGGCGCCCGGTGCGGTGTCCGCCGTGGCCGCCACCCAGACACCCGAGCCGGCGGCGAAAAAACCGAGAGCCATCGCGGCGGCCATCGTGCTGCGGAAGCCCCGGGTGACCTGCTGGGCGGTGGCGACCGGCACCACCATCAACGCGCTGATCAGCAGCACGCCGACGGCCCGCATGGCGATGGTCACTGTGACCGCGGTGGCGACCGCGATCAGCAGGTTCAGCGTGCGGACCGGCAGGCCGGAGACCCGGGCGTACTCCTCGTCGTGACTGACCGCGAAGAGCGCCGGCCGCAACGCGATCATGGTGACCAGGATCGCCGCGCCGAGCAGCGCGATGGTGGTCAGGTCGGCGGGCGAGATGGTGGTCAGCGACCCGAACAGGTAGGCGTTGAGGTTCGCGCTGGTCGCGTCGGAGAGGCCAACCAGGAGTACGCCGCCCGCGATGCCGCCGTAGAAGAGCAGGGCCAGAGCCAGGTCACCGGAGGTACGCCCACGGGCCCGGACGATCTCGATGGCGATCGCGCCGATGGTGGCGGCGATCACCGCGACCAGCACCGGTGAACGGTTGAGCAGCAGCCCCGCCCCGACGCCGGTCAGCGCCACGTGCCCCACACCATCGCCGATCAGCGCCAGCCGGCGCTGCACCAGATAGATGCCGAGCGCCGGCGCGGCCAAGCCGATAACCAGTGCGCCGATCAGGGCGCGCTGCATGTAGGGGTACTGGAAGAGTTCCATGGGTCAGTTGCTCCACAGCCCGGCGGGCTCGTCGTAGCAGTGCGGGTGCACGTGGTCGTGGTCGGGCTCCGCGTGATGGCCGGCCGGGTCCGGCACCGCGCCGTCGTGGGCGATGCGACCCTCGTGGACGACGACGGCCCGGCTGATCACCGGTCGCAGCGGGCCCAACTCGTGGGCGACGAGAAGCACCGTTCCGCCGTCGCCGACGAAGTCGCGCAGCGCGCCGGCGAACGCCTCCTGGCTGGCCGCGTCCACCCCGGCGGTGGGCTCGTCGAGAACCAGCAGCTCCGGCTGGCCGGCCAGGGCGCGGGCGATCAGGGTGCGCTGCTGCTGGCCGCCGGAGAGCGTGGATACCGGGTCACCGGCCCGGTCGGCGAGCCCGACCGCGCCCAGCGCGGCGTCGACGGCGGACCGGTCGGCTCGACCCGGCGGACGCAGCACCCCCCGACGGGCCAGCCGGCCGGAGGCCACCACCTCGCGGACGGTCGCCGGTACCCCGCCGCCGGCGCCCAGCCGTTGCGGGACGTACCCGATGCGTGCCCACTGTCGAAACCGGCGCAACGGCCGGTCGAAGAGGGTGACCGAGCCGGCGCTGATCGGCACCAGCCCGAGCACGGCGCGGATCAGGGTGGACTTGCCCGAGCCGTTGGCGCCGAGGATCGCGACCACCTCGCCGGCGGTCACGGTGAGCGAGATGTCCCGGAGCACGGGGCGGCCGTCGTAGCCGACCACCCCGTGCTCGACGGTGATGACAGGTGAGGTCACGAGCAGCTCAAGGCCGTCTGCAGGGTCCGCAGGTTGGTGCGCATCACCGAAAGGTAGTCCCCGTTGCTGCCGGCGGCGAGCCCTTCGATCGGGTCGAGCACGGCGGTCTTCGCGCCGACCTGACCGGCGATGGTCTCGGCCACCTTCGGGCTGACCAGGGTCTCGAAGAAGATCGTGGTGGCCTGGTGCTCCTTGGCCTCCTCGATCACGTGCGCGAGGCGCTGCGGCGAGGGCTCGACGTCCGGGCTCAGCCCGGTGATGCCGACCTGGTCCAGCTGGTAGCGGTCGGCGAGGTAGCCGAACGCGGCGTGGCTGGTCACGATCTCCCGCCGCTGGCACGTCGCCAGACCGTGCTTGAACTCGCCGTCCAGGGTCGTCAGGTCGGCGCGCAGGGCGGCCGCCCGGGCGGTGTACTCGGCGGCGTGGTCCGGGTCGGCCTTGCCGAGGCGCTGGGCGAGCTGGTCGCCGATGCCGGCCAGCCGGGTCGGGTCGAGCCAGACGTGCGGGTCCTTGCCGCCGCTCTCCTCGGCGTGCCCCTCCTCGCCCTCGTGGTCATGCCCACCGGCGGACGCGTCCAACAGCGGCTGCACGCTGGTCACGTCGAACGCCCGGTCGCCGCCGTTCTGGGCCACGGCGTCGTCCACCGCCGGCTGGAACCCCTTGAGGTAGACGATCAGCTCCGCGTCGCTGACCTCACCGACCTGGCTCGGGTTGAGTTCCAGGTCGTGCGGCTCGGCACCGGGCTTGGCCAGGTTGGTGACCCGGACCGCGTCGCCGCCGATCCGCTCGGCCAGGAACTGGAGGGGGTAGAACGCGGCCACCACGTCGACTCGCTGGGGGTCGGCGCCGGCGGCACCGCCGGTGGAGCAGCCGGCCCCGGCGCCCAGGGCGAGGAGGGCGGTCGCGGCGGCCAGGACACGGTACGTGGCGCGGTTGGTCATGTCGTCAACTGTCCGTGGCAACGATAATGATTGTCAAAAACGCATGCTTGCATGTCAGAGGAGCTTCGCGAGGCCCACCGTCACCAGCAGGGTGAGCATCACCAGCCGGATCACCCGGGTCTGCGGCGCCTGAACCGCCCAGGTCGTCGCCAACAGGGCGATCAGGACCCCGGCGAGCGCGAGCGTGAGCAGCCCGCCGATCACCCCGGGCGTGAAGAACGCCACCAGCACCACCACCAGGGTGAGCAGGAACACCGACGTCGGGTTCGCCCCGGCCAACCGGGCGAGCAGAGGGCGCTGCGTACGCTGCATCCCACAGACTCTACGAGGAGGAACCCCCGGTGCTGGTGACCAACCGGTTCGTGGTCGACGTCGATGCCGCCGACGGCTTCGCCGAACGGGCGCACGCCGCCCTCACCGCGCTGGCCGCCCGGCCCGGCTACCTGCGCGGCCAACTGGTCCGAGCGCTGGACGACCCCCGGCACTGGTCACTGGTCACCGAATGGGAGTCGGTCGGCACGTACCGGCGGGCGCTGGGCGCCTTCGAGGTCAAGGTCAGCGCCGTGCCGCTGCTCGCCGAGTCCGTCGACGAGCCCTCCGCCTACGAGGCGCTGGCCACCGCCGCCCCGGGCGGGGCCGTGGTCGTCGCCGAGAGTGATCGGGCTGCGGGTCCTTACCGCTGAGCCGCCGGACACTACGCTGCTCCTATGACCGCACCCGCCCCGCCACCCGGTCCCGGGGTGGCTCCGCCGTTCGCCGCGCCGCCCACCGAGGGTCGCCGGACTCGGCTCTGGATCGGCCTCGGCGTCGGCGCGCTCGCCGTGGTGCTCTGCTGCGGCGGGGGTGGCACCGCCGTCGTCGGCCTGGCCGTCAGCGGAGTCCAGGCGATCCGGGAACAGGCCCGCACCGTGACCGGCGACTATTACCAGGCGCTGGTCGAGCGGAACTACGGGCGGGCGTACGACCAGCTCTGCGACGACGCGCAGCGGCGTGAGTCCCGGCCGGAGTTCGAGCGGCGCGCTGCCGCCGAACCGCAGGTGACCGCGTTCCGGGTGGGTGAGGTGGACACCACCTACCTGACCGTGCCGGTCGACGTGACCCTCGACGGCGGCGACCGGGAGCGGCAACAGGTCAGCCTCGGGCAGGACGGGCAGACCGGCGGCGTGGAGGTCTGCGAGGTCAGCTGACCCGTCCCCGGTATTCTGCTGGGCTCGGGGCGACGGTGGTCGTACCGTTGTCCCGAACCGACCGTTCCATCCACATCTCGCCCCCGCCGACCGCCAGCCGGCGTAGGAGGAAACATGCCAGCCGACCGTATCGATGCCGTCGTCAGCCTCGCCAAGCGCCGAGGCTTCGTCTTCCCCTCCAGTGAAATCTACGGAGGCACCCGATCGGCGTGGGACTACGGTCCGCTCGGCGTGGAGCTCAAGGAGAACGTTCGCCGGCAGTGGTGGAAGACCATGGTCCAGCAGCGCGACGACGTCGTCGGCCTGGATTCCGCGGTGATCCTGTCCCGCAAGGTGTGGGAGGCGTCCGGCCACATCGCCGAGTTCGTCGACCCGCTCACCGAGTGCCAGTTCTGTCACAAGCGGTTCCGGGCTGACCACCTGGAAGAGGCGTACGCCGAGAAGCACGGCAAGCCGCTGACCTCACTGGCCGAGCTGAACTGCCCCAACTGCGGCAACAAGGGCACCTTCACCGAGCCGAAGATGTTCAACGGCCTCATGAAGACCTACCTGGGCCCGGTGGAGAGCGACGAAGGGCTGCACTACCTGCGCCCGGAGACCGCGCAGGGCATCTTCGTCAACTACAAGAACGTCGAGACGGTCGCCCGCAAGAAGCCCCCGTTCGGCATCGCGCAGACCGGCAAGTCGTTCCGCAACGAGATCACCCCGGGCAACTTCATCTTCCGGACCCGCGAGTTCGAGCAGATGGAGATGGAGTTCTTCGTCGAGCCGGGCACCGACGAGCAGTGGCACGAGTACTGGCTCCAGGAGCGCTGGAACTGGTACCTCGACCTTGGTCTCTCGGCGGACAATCTGCGCCTGTTCGAGCACCCCAAGGAGAAGCTGTCGCACTACTCGAAGCGGACTGTGGACATCGAGTACCGCTTCCAGTTCGGTGGCACCGAGTTCGCCGAGCTGGAGGGTGTCGCCAACCGCACCGACTTCGACCTCTCCACGCACAGCAAGCACTCCGGCGTCGACCTGTCGTACTTCGACCAGAGCAAGAGTGAGCGCTGGATGCCGTACGTCATCGAGCCGGCCGCGGGTCTGACCCGCGCGGTGCTCGCCTTCCTGCTGGAGGCGTACGACGAGGACGAGGCGCCGAACACCAAGGGCGGCGTGGACAAGCGCACCGTGATGCGGTTCGACCCGAGGCTCGCCCCGGTCAAGGTGGCGGTGCTGCCGCTGTCCCGCAACGAGGCGCTGTCGCCCAAGGCCAAGGACCTTGCGACCCTGCTGCGCAAGCGCTGGGTGGTGGAGTTCGACGACTCGCAGGCGATCGGGCGTCGCTATCGCCGGCAGGACGAGATCGGCACCCCGTTCTGCGTGACTGTCGACTTCGACACACTGGACGACAACGCGGTGACGGTGCGCAACCGGGACACCATGGCCCAGGAGCGCGTCTCCCTGGACCAGGTCGAGCGCTACCTGATCGAGCGTCTCCCCGGCTGCTGAGACACTGCGCACGGGGTCTCGGCCGACGCGATAAGCGCCGGTCGGGGCCCCGTACACTTGTCCGGTGACTGCCTCGACCCTGCCGGCGCTGCGCCCGCTGACTCTCGGCCAGCACCAGGTGTGGCCGCCGGTCGTGCTCGCGCCGATGGCCGGGATCACCAACATCGGGTTCCGTCGGCTCTGTCGCGAGCAGGGCGGCGGCATCTACGTCTGCGAGATGATCACCACTCGGGCGCTGGTCGAGCGCAATCCGAAGACGCTGCGCATGATCGCGTTCGGCGACGACGAGAAGCCCCGCAGTCTCCAGCTCTACGGCACCGATCCAGAGATCACCGCCGCCGCCGTGCGGATCGTCGTCGAGCGCAACCTGGCCGATCACATCGACCTCAACTTCGGCTGTCCGGTCCCGAAGGTCACCCGGCGTGGTGGCGGCGCGGCGCTACCGTGGCGGCGCCGGCTGTTCGCGCGACTCGTGCGGGCCGCGGTGGCTGCCGCGTCACCGGCCGGCGTGCCGGTCACTGTCAAGATGCGCAAGGGCATCGACGACGACCACCTGACGTACGTCGAAGCCGGGCTGGCCGCCCAGGAGGCCGGAGTTGCCGCGGTGGCCCTGCACGGGCGCACGGCGTCGCAGCGCTACTCGGGCACCGCCGACTGGGACGCGATCGCCACCCTGAAGCAGGCCCTCGACGTGCCGGTGCTCGGCAACGGCGACATCTGGGAGGCCGACGACGCACTGCGCATGGTGGCCCACACCGGCGTGGACGGCGTGGTCATCGGGCGGGGTTGCCTGGGCCGACCGTGGCTCTTCGCCGACCTGGAGGCCGCCTTCAACGGTCGGCCGGAGCGGCGGCTGCCCACCCTGGGCGAGGTGGCGGTCACCATGCGCCGGCACGCCGAGCTGCTGGTCGACCAGTTCACGGCCGGCGCCCGCAACCCGGCCCGAGGTGAACGGGACGGCTGCACCGACTTCCGCAAGCACGTCGCCTGGTACCTCAAGGGCTTCCCGGTCGGCGGCGAGCTGCGGCGCTCGTTGGCGATGATCGAAAGCCTGGCCCAGCTCGACGACCTGCTCGGCAAGCTCGACCCGGCGGAGCCGTTCCCGATGGCCGCCCTCGGGCAGCCGCGCGGTCGTACCAACTCACCCGGCAAGGTCTTCCTACCGGAGGGCTGGCTGGCCAGCCGGGACGACGACACGGTGCCCGAGGGTGCCGAGATGGACGACTCCGGCGGCTGAGCCCTGGTCGGCTGGGTTCCCTGGTCCTGGGGGTTGGCTGTGCGCCCTGGGCCGCGGCGGCTGGCTGAGCCCCTGGCCGGTCGGGCGGAAGCGGTCCGCCAGCGTCCCTCCGGAACGGGGGCCCGAAGCAAAGTCGGTGCCGGCGCGCCGGTCATCCCCGAGCCCCTCGGTGGTGGCGCTCGGTCTTTCCTCGACACCTCCGCGCGGAGGCTGGGCAGATAAGTGTGGCGCCCTATCGAGCTGATGTCGTGAACGAATCACCAGTTCGGCTCGGTCGAGCCATGCCTCTGATTCGTCTACGACATCAGCTCCAAAGGACCCGTGACGCGGTCCGTGGGGTGGCCTGCTGTGGTCGGGTGGTTGGCCCGGTGGGTGGCTTGCCGAGGGATGGGTGGCCTGGTCAGCTCGGTTGACCCCTCGACTTCGTTCGAGCCTGCCGAGGGCCGCGTGGACAGTGACCCGGTCACGCCGAAGGGCCGGGCCCCGTGGTGGGGTCCGGCCCTTCAGTGTGTGCTGGTGGTCTGTGGGTCAGCTGGTGGCGTAGCCGCGGGTGGCGATCCAGTCCGCGAGGTGCTCGGTGCTGATCCAGTAGGAGGCGGTGTTCGGGTCGGCGGAGTCGGCGATCTTCACCGTGTTGCCGTTGTCGCGGTAGCCGACGACGCTGATGTAGTGCCCGCCCTCGTAGGAGTGGGTGTTGCCGTCGGTGTCGGTGCTGGTGCCGGCGATGTTGGCGACCACGGCCCGGCCGTCGTCGACGGTGTGGACGATGTCGGCGCGCAGGGTGTCGGTCTGCTTGGTGTCGGCGTCGGGGGTGCTGATTTCCACGGAGCGGTAGGCGTCGTTCTTACCGGTTTCCTTGTTCAGCACGGGGGTGATGTCGTTGATGGAGTTGGTGCCGGCCTCGGTGGTGCCCATTTCCTTGGCCATGTCATCGACGTTGATGTTCTTGCCCTGCACGGACAGGGCGTTACGGGTCGCGGCGGGCCCGCAGTAGTAGAAGTTCGGCTGGGCCTCGTAACGCACACCCAGTTCCCGCTCGCTGTGGCCCTTGCGGTCGGTCTGGGTCTGGGTGGTGGGCTTGCCGGTGGTGGGTGCGGCGAAGGCGGTGGTGACGGGGCCGGCGATGGCTCCGCCGGTGAAGGCGAGGCCGGCGGCGGTCAGGGCGGTCTTACGGATCAGATCGGTACGCATGATGGCGTGCTCCTCTGGCGTCGGGGGTACTCGCACCGCACTCGACGGGGGGTCAGTGCGACGTGCGGGGAAAGTTCGAAGGGGTTCTGCCCGGTGACCCGCGAGGGGGTCGGCGTCGGGACAGGGTGTAACCGTTCGCGGTGGCAGGTCATTCCGCCTACCCGCGGGGGTCGGCCTGTTGTGGTGCTCGGCGGTGCGGGGGATGTAACCGGGGCGGCCTGGCCGGTGTTCCCGGCGCACCATGACCCGGGCTGTTGCGGTGGTCTGCCAGGTATAACGACCCGGCCCGGCCGCCGATTCCGCCGCCGGGGTGGCCCCGACCACCCGACAGCAACGCCCGAACCGGACAACCACCCCACGGCGTCCAGTCGGCGATACGGACACGGCGGCCGAGGCGGGTGATCGACTCGGGTTCCTGAAAGTCGCGGTGTCCGGGCGGCGGGGATGCCCCGACTTCATGAAAGCCGAGTGGATCATGCCGATCTGCGCCGTCGCGCGCCCCGGACCGGTCCGAGGCGGGCAGAACGTGACGCGATCGGCCGGCCGTGGGTGGGCGCCGTGCGGACCGGTCCCCAGAGCTGAGCGCCCTTGCGGGGCCGGGCTGAGCCGGGGGATCAGGACCTGGCGGTGTCGTTTTGGGGCATGTTGCGCTGTGTCGGGATGGTCGGTGCGGTGGACCAGGAGATCTCGGGCGCGCGGTGGAAGGTGATCCCGGCCGTCGTCCAGCGCAGGCCCTGGCCGGCCAGGCGGTCGCGGAAGTCGGCCCAGTCGTGGGTCGCCCGGGTGGACCAGCCCAACTCGGCGATGGCCGGGAGGCGGGGCAGGAGCAGGAGTTCGATGTCGGCCAGCGAGGTGACCGATTCGGTCCAGAGCGGGGCCTCCACACCGAGAACCGCCTCGGCGGGTACGCCGGCGACGTGCGTACCCGGGTCCCAGTCGTACGCCTTTCGCACGTCGATGAGGCCGGCCCAGTCGTGCCCGATCGGGGTGTCCGGGGCGTACTTCATGTCCAGATAGGCGTGGTTGCCGGGGGAGACGATGAGTCGGGCGCCCCGGCGTACGGCGTCGACCGTGGTGGGGTCTTCGCCGTTCGTGCCCCACCACTGGAGGACCCGTCCGTCGAGGTGGGCGGCGGGTGCGAGCTGGTGCCAGCCGACGACGGTCTTGCCGAGGCCGGCCACGATGCGCTGGACCCGCTCGACGAAACCGGTGTAGACCTCGCCCTTCACCTTGAACGCCTCGTCGCCGCCGATGTGCAGCCAGGGGCCGGGGGTGAGCGCGGCCACCTCGCCCAGCACGTCGGCGACGAAGTCGTACGTCCGCTCGTCGGCCGGGTCGACGTAGCTGAAGCCGACCTCGGTGCCGGTGTACGGCAGCGGTGCGGTCTTGTCCGGTGCCAGCTCCGGGTACGCGACCAGCGCCGAGTTGGTGTGCCCCGGGAGGTCGATCTCCGGGACGACGGTGATGTGGCGGGCGGCCGCGTAGGAGACGATGCGCTGGTAGTCAGCCTTCGTGTAGTGCCCGCCGGGGCCGCCGCCGACCTCGGTCGTCCCGCCGACGGTGGTCAGCTTCGGCCAGGAGTCGATGGCGATCCGCCAGCCCTGGTCGTCGGTGAGGTGCAGGTGCAGGTGGTTGAGCTTGTAGCGGGCCAGGTGGTCGACCACCCGCAGCACGTCCTCGACGGCGAAGAAGTGCCGCGCGACGTCGAGCATCGCGCCCCGGTAGGGGAACCGGGGTGCGTCGGTGATGGTCCCGCCGGGCAACGCCCAACGTTCGGTGACCGGGCTGGGGCTCTCGATCGCCGCCGGCAACAGTTGGCGCAGCGTCTGTGCGCCGTAGAAGAGGCCGGCGGCGGTGGCGGCAGTGACGCGTACCCCGTCGGTGGCGATGTCGAGGCGGTAGCCCTCCGCGCCGAGGTCGGCGCTGTAGTCCTCCGCGCCGAGGTCGGCGCTGTCGTCGAGCACCAGCGCGATGCCACCGGCGGGCTCCGGCGTGGTGGCGTCGGTGACCGGCAGCGGGTAGCCGGTGGCCGGACGCAGGAGCTGGGCGAGCTGCTCGGCGACCGCCAGCGCGGTGGGGTTGGCGCTGGTCACGATGACCGCTTCGGCCGGGAGGACCCAGTCGGCGGTCGGGTCCGGGTGGACGTGCTGTGGGGCGGGCACGACCTCGGTCAGCCGGTGCGGGGCCGCCGGGGCGAGCAATGTGCCAGCGGTCTGCTCGGCCGCGCGGGCCAGCGTGGCCGCGTCCGGTTCCCCCGCCGAGAGCGGCACGGGGACGGCGGTGGGGCCGGGGGAGGGGGTGGTCGACACGGCGGCGACTCCGGGGGGTGTATTCGCGTCGGTTATGGCAAAAGTGAGGTTCACCGGCTGGCGTGGCGTCAAGCGTACGACGCTCGGCCGGGATGCGTGATGGTGCGCATGGAAGCGTTCCCAAAAACCGGTACGAACACGGATAGTCGTGATGGCTGTGCCAATTGTCACCGAACGGTCCCAGGTCACTCGATGTTCGCTTAACCTTCGCCCACCGATCGACGTTGACCCCGGGATTACCGGCGGTCCGTCCCGGGGAAGAAGAAAACTGAACCTTCGTTAAGTGTCAATCCGGCGCGTGTGTTGTGGAGGCTCTGGTGGCAGCGCAAGAGACCGTCGATCACAAGTACGTCTACGACTTCTCCGAAGGCAACAAGGAGCTCAAGGAGTTGCTCGGCGGCAAGGGGGCAAACCTCGCCGAGATGACCAACCTGGGTCTGCCCGTCCCGCCCGGCTTCACCATCACCACCGAGGCGTGCCAGGCGTACCTCGCGACGGGACGGGAGCCGGACGGGCTCGCCGGTCAGATCGAGGCACACCTGGAATCGCTGGAGCGCGCGATGGGCAAGCGCCTCGGTGACCCGCAGGACCCACTGCTGGTCTCCGTCCGCTCCGGTGCCAAGTTCTCCATGCCCGGCATGATGGAGACCGTCCTCAACGTCGGTCTCAACGACCAGAGCGTGGTCGGGCTCTCCGCGCAGGCGGGGGGCAACGACAGGTTCGCCTGGGACTCCTACCGGCGACTCATCCAGATGTTCGGCAAGACCGTCTGCGAGGTGCCGGGCGAGGAGTTCGAGCACGCGCTCGACGAGGCCAAGCACGCCAAGGGCACCCACAACGACCTGGATCTGGACGCCGACGACCTGCGGGGGCTGGTCGACGCGTACAAGAAGATCTTCCTGAAGCACACCGGTCGGGAGTTCCCGCAGCAGCCACGCGAACAGCTCGACCTGGCCATCCGGGCGGTCTTCGAGTCGTGGAACGCCGAGCGCGCGGTGCTCTACCGCCGCCAGGAGCGCATCCCGGCCGACCTGGGCACCGCGGTCAACGTGGTGACAATGGTCTTCGGCAACCTCGGCCCGGATTCCGGCACCGGGGTTGCGTTCACCCGTGACCCGGCCAGCGGCGCGCAGGGCATCTACGGCGACTACCTGGCCAACGCCCAGGGTGAGGACGTGGTCGCCGGCATCCGCAACACAGTGCCGTTGCAGGAGTTGGAGCAGCTCGACAAGGCCTCCTACGACGAGCTGCTCGGCATCATGGCCCGGCTGGAGGAGCACTACAAGGACCTCTGCGACATCGAGTTCACCATCGAGCGCGGCAAGCTGTGGATGTTGCAGACCCGGGTCGGCAAGCGCACCGCCGCCGCCGCGTTCGTCATCGCCGGGCAACTCGTCGACGAGGGCCTGATCGACCTGGACGAGGCGCTGCACCGGGTCAACGGCGCGCAACTGGCCCAGCTGATGTTCCCGCGCTTCCAGCTCGACCACGAGTTCCAGCCGGTCGCCAAGGGCATCGGCGCGTCGCCCGGCGCGGCGTCCGGCACAGTGGTCTTCACCTCCGCCCGGGCCGTCGAGCTGGCCGCCGAGGGTGAGTCGGTGATCCTGGTGCGCCGGGAGACCAACCCGGACGACCTGAACGGCATGATCGCCGCGAAGGGCATCCTCACCTCGCGCGGCGGCAAGACCAGCCACGCCGCGGTGGTGGCCCGGGGCATGGGCAAGACCTGCGTCTCCGGTGCCGACGAGATCGAGGTGAACGTGCCGGCCAAGCGGTTCACCGTGGCCGGGCAGACCGTCAACGAGGGCGACGTCGTCTCCATCGACGGCACCACCGGCAAGGTCTACCTCGGCGAGGTGCCGGTCATGCCCTCCGAGGTCGTGCAGTACTTCGAGGGCAGCCTCGACCCCGAGCACATCGACAATGCGCTGGTCCGGGCCGTACACCGGATCATGACGCACGCCGACGGGAAGCGGCGGCTGGCGGTCCGCACGAACGCCGACACCGGCGCGGACGCTGCCCGGGCCCGGCGCTTCGGCGCCGAGGGCATCGGGCTGTGCCGCACCGAGCACATGTTCCTCGGTGACCGGCGGGAGCTGGTCGAGCGGCTGATCCTGGCCCGGGCCCCGGGCGAGCGGGAGGCGGCGCTGGCGGCGCTGCTGCCGTTGCAGCGGGCCGACTTCGAGGAGATCTTCCGCGAGATGGACGGCCTGCCGGTCACCGTCCGGCTCATCGACCCGCCGTTGCACGAGTTTCTGCCGCCGCTGGAGCAGCTCGCCGTCAACGTGGCGGTTGCCCAGGAACGCGGCGAGGACGTGGCCAAGGAGGAGGCGCTGCTCGCCGCCGTCCGGCGGATGCACGAGGAGAACCCGATGCTCGGGCTGCGGGGCGTACGCCTCGGCCTGGTCATCCCCGGCCTGTTCGCGATGCAGGTCCGGGCCATCGCCGAGGCGGCCGTCGGCTGTGCCCGCGGCGGCGGGGTGGCGAAACCGGAGATCATGGTGCCGCTGGTCGGGGCCGTGCAGGAGTTGGAGACGGTTCGAGCCGAGGCCGAGAAGATCATCGCCGAGGTGGTCGGGGACAGCGGCGTCGAGGTGCTGATCGGCACCATGATCGAGGTGCCCCGGGCGGCGCTGACCGCCGGGCAGATCGCCGAGGCGGCCGAGTTCTTCTCCTTCGGCACCAACGACCTGACCCAGATGGGCTGGGGCTTCTCCCGCGACGACGTCGAGGGCGCGTTCTTCTGGCGCTACCTGGAGTTGGGCATCTTCGGCATCTCGCCGTTCGAGTCGATCGACCGCGACGGGGTCGGTCGGCTGGTGCGGATCGCCGCCGAGGAGGGTCGGGCCGCCCGGCCCGGACTGAAGCTCGGCATCTGCGGTGAGCACGGTGGCGACCCGGACTCGGTGCACTTCTTCCATGAGGTCGGCCTGGACTACGTGTCCTGCTCGCCGTTCCGGGTGCCGGTGGCCCGGTTGGAGGCCGGTCGGGCGGTCGTGGAGAGCGGCGGGTCGGACAGCCGCTGACGCACGTCGGCGGCGGCCTGGTCACCCGGCCGCCGCCGGCGCTCAGATCGGCGGGCGACGCCAGGTGGGTCGGGACGAGCGGCGTAACTGCGCCGGCAGGGTCGCCATCGGGGTACGCGTGGCCAGCGGGGCGTGCGCGTCCGGTACGGGGGTCGCGCCGATGCCTCCGCCGCGAACGTCCAGGAACGACCCCGCCCGACGGGCGACCGCCCGGGCCTCTTCGTGCAGCGCCTCCAGGTCCCCCGCCGCGGACGCGGTGACGAGGGTCAGCAGGGCGCTGCGCCCGGCCGGGTAGGTGACCACGCAGCCGGCGGTGGTGCACACGACCGACTCCCGGAACTCACCGTGGCGGACGGTGTCGGCCACCCGGTGCCCGAGCCCGAAACTCGCGGCGGCGAGTGCGGCGAGATGGGTGGCGTCGGTGCTGGGTAGGTCGCTGGAGATGAGCAGGCCGTCGGTGCCCGCGAGCACCGTGCCGGCGATGTCGGGTCGTCGCTGGCGCAGGCCGCGTAGCTCCGTTCCCATCACCGTGTCTGCGTCCACGAGCGTTACCCCTCACCGGTCGGCTCTGCGTGTCAGTCGGCTGGTTACGTTCCGCGCTGGGAACGCTACCGGTGGCGACTTCCGGCCGCGAGCCCGTAACCCTCGGCGATCGGTCGGCAACTGCGGGCCAATCGGTGGTTGTGTGCCCTTCGTCGATGCGTCGTGAGCGGGTCGGGCAGTGGTGGCGGGCGTAATCTTGGCTCGCTCGCACACGGCCGATTGGGCGCCGCGTCGAACGGGAAGAGGTGACTGCATGACCAGTGTCTGGGAGAGCCTGACTGTCGACGCCCGCGATCCGGCCCGACTGGCCCGTTGGTGGGCCGAGGCGCTCGGCTATCAGGTCGTCACCGAGACTCCGAGTGGCGTGGAGATCCGCCAGTCCCCGGACCAGTTGCCCGCCCTGTTCTTCGGCCCGGTGGCCGAGGGCAAGGAGCGCAAGAACCGGCTGCACCTCGACCTGCGCCCCGCCAACCAGGAGGCTGAGGTCGAGCGCCTGGTCGACATGGGCGCCCGGCACGTCGACATCGGTCAGGGCGACGTCGAGTGGACGGTGCTGTCCGACCCCGAGGGCAACGAGTTCTGCGTGCTGCGTGAGCGCGAGGAGTGAGCCGGTCTTGCGAGCCCCGCAGTCGCGAACAACAGAAGCCTTGTGAGCGCGAGGACTGAGCCGGGGGCGGCGGAGGCGCGTTTGGTCGAGGAGCCGCCCAAGGACACCGGGCATCGCCGGTCGCCGTACGAGCGCGACCGGGCCCGGGTGCTGCACTCGGCGGCGTTCCGCCGGCTGGCCACCAAGACCCAGGTGCACACCGCCGGCACTGACGACTTCCTGCGTACGCGGCTGACCCACTCGTTGGAGGTGGCCCAGATCGCCCGGGAGATGGGTGCGCGGCTGGGCTGCGACCCGGACGTGGTGGACGTCGCGGGGCTCGCGCACGATCTCGGGCACCCGCCGTTCGGGCACAACGGCGAGGCTGCGCTGGACCTGCTCGCCACGCCGTGCGGCGGCTTCGAGGGCAACGCGCAGACCCTGCGGGTGTTGACCCGCCTGGAGGCGAAGGTGCTCGCCCCGGACGGCTCGTCCGCCGGGCTGAACCTGACCCGGGCGTCGCTGGACGCGATCGGCAAGTACCCCTGGCCACGCCGGCCGGGGGAGCGCAAGTTCGGGGTGTACGCCGACGACGCGGCCGTCTTCGACTGGATCCGCGCCGGGGCGCCCGGCGACCGGCGCTGCCTGGAGGCCCAGGTGATGGACTGGGCCGACGACGTCGCGTACTCGGTGCACGACGTGGAGGACGGCATCCACGGTGGCTATGTCACGTTGCATCCGCTGCTCACCGATGCCGACGAGCGGGCCGCGCTCTGCGCCGACGTGGCCGCCGCCTACTCCGGGGAGTCGGCGGCGGACCTGGCCGAGGTGCTCGTCGATCTGCTGGCCGGTCCGCTGCTCGCCCCGTTCACCGGGTACGACGGCAGCCATCGCGCGCAGGTCGCGTTGAAGGCCACCACCAGCGGAGTGACCGGGCTGTTCGTGTCCGCGGCGGTGGCGGCGACGGAGGAGCGCTTCGGTCCGGGCCCGCACCGCCGCTACGCCGCCGACCTGGTGGTGCCCCGCCTGGTGCGGGCGCAGTGTGCGCTGCTCAAGGGCATCGCGTTGCGGTACGTGATGCGTCGCAGTGGCTTCCGGGGCCGCTACGAGCGGCAGCGGACGATGCTGGCGGAGTTGGTTGCCGCGCTGGTCCGGCGTGCCCCGGATGGGCTCGATCCGATCTTCGCCCCGCTGTGGCGGGCCGCCCCGGACGACCGGGCCAGACTGCGGGTGGTGATCGACCAGGTCGCCTCGCTCACCGACCCGGCGGCGGTGACCTGGCACACCAGTCTGGTCGGCAACGGGACACCCCCGATTGACCACGAGTCAACTTAGGCTAACCTAACTGACATGACGGAACGCCCCAGGAACGTCACCTCGGCCCGGGTGCTGCGCACCGAGCGGCCCACCCCGCACCTGATCCGGCTCGTCCTCGGTGGGGACGAACTGGTCGGCCTGCCGGTGGGCGAGTTCACCGACCACTACATCAAGGTGGTGTTCCCGCAGGCGGGGGTCGCGTACCCGCAGCCGTTGGACCTCGCCGCGATCCGGCGGGACCTGCCCCGGGAGCAGTGGCCCCGGCTGCGCGCGTACACGGTGCGGCGCTGGGATCCGCTGTCCGGGGAGTTGGCCGTCGACGTGGTGCACCACGGCGACGAGGGGTTGGCCGGCCCGTGGGCCGCCGCGCTGCGTCCCGGCGACCCGGTGCACTTCGTCGGCCCCGGTGGCGCGTACGCCCCGAACCCGGACGCGGACTGGCATCTGCTGGTCGGTGACGAGAGCGCCCTGCCGGCGATCGCCGCCGCCTTGGAGCGCCTCCCGCTGGGTGCCCCGGCCCACGTCTTCGTGGAGATCGCCGACCCGGCGGAGGAGCAGAAGCTGCTCAGCCCCGGCGCGGTCGAGCTGACCTGGCTGCATCGCGGCGAACGCCCGGTGGGCGAGGCGCTGGTCGCGGCGGTGCGGGCGTTGGAGTTCCCGGCCGGCCAGGTGCACGCGTTCGTGCACGGCGAGGCCGCCTTCGTCCGGGAGTTGCGCCGGCTGCTGCGCGGCGAGCGGGGCGTACCCCTCGACCGGCTCTCCATCTCCGGCTACTGGCGGCGCGGCATGGACGACGAGGGCTGGCGCTCCACCAAGGCCGACTGGAACCAGCAGGTGGCGGCCGAGGAGACAACCGTTCCGGAGCCGGCCGCGGCGGCCTGAGCGCCGCTCACCCCTCAGGGGTGTTCATCTCCCTGCCGGCCCGGACGAGGCGCCGGCTGAGCAGTACGGCGTACCCGACGACGGCCAGGGAGAGCAGCGACAGCATCAGCCTCGGCTGGTGCACGGTCGCGGTGATCAGGCTGACCGAGACCACCCCGTAGGCGGCGATCGCCAACCGGGCGGCGCTCGGCCGGGTCCACAGCCAGTACAGGGCGAGCCCGCAGGCCGTCCACACCACCATCGACGCGCCCAGCAGCAGCCGCAGCTCCAGCGGCAGGTGGCTCGCGTTGTCGTCGACCAACCGGACCACCTGCCCGAGCGCCCAGCCGAGCAGCAGCAGCGCACCGCCGAGCGGTATGTGCAGGTAGCTGTACGCCTGCCCGCCGCGTAGCCGGCTCTGGGTCAACCGGGTGGTGACGAAGGTGGTGTAGACCCACCAGACCGCCGCCGGGATCAGGAAGGCCATCGCGGCGGTGAGGATCATGTGCGGCGGGGGGTGGTCCGGCACGGCGAAGAGCAGGCTGGCCAGCGCGCTACCCAGCACGATGATGGTGAACTGGCCGATCCGTTCCGGCAGGTGCCGGTTGTCCACCGGCCAACGGTTGAGCCAGCGCACCCCGACCCAGGGCGTGGCCAGTTCGATGACCATCGCGACGATCCACAGGACCGGGCGCAGCTCGGTGGGCACGGTCAGCGACACCAGCCAGATCAACCAGCCCGACCCGAAGCCGATCAGATAGACAGTCGTCACCATCCGGGCGCTCGGGCTGGTCGGCCAGGCACGCAGGTACAGCAGGAGCAGCACACCCCGCACGATCAGGTACCCGACCGGCAGGAGCACGCTCTCCGGGACCTCGTCGACCCCGAGAGTCATCGCTCCCGCGCCGACCAACGCGACAAGCACCAGCAGTCGGTGCAACGCGTCGTCCGGATCGAACCGGGTGTCGTAGTACACCTGCCCCATCCAGGCCCACTGGATCACGACGAAGAGCCCGATCACGGCCAGCACGGCCTTCGGCGACGGGGACGGTTCGTTGCCCAGCCGGGCCACCACCGCGGCCAGCGCGTATACGAAGATGAGGTCGAGGAAGAGCTCCAGCCAGGTGGCGTGCCGGTGGCCGGCCTCGTCCGTCTGCGGGGTCTGCCCCGGTAGCCCCATCCGATCGACCAGCCATCTCGGCAGGCGGGGGGCTTTGGTCCGTACCCGGCGCATCTGGTCATGGTCCCCGTGCGGACCCGGCGGCGGGCCGGAACCGCCCAGCCGGCAGCGGCCGCCGCCACACCGGCGTCCCCCGGCCGGCGTGGCGTCAGTCCGGCAGGGCAGGATGTACGCCGAGGGGGTGGCGCATGGCTGGGCGGATCCGGGACGAGGACATCGCACTGGTCCGGGAACGCACCTCGATCGGGGATGTGATCTCCGAGACGGTCACCCTGAAGTCCGCCGGCGGCGGCAACCTCAAGGGCCTGTGCCCGTTCCACGACGAGAAGAGCCCGTCGTTCAACGTGTCCCCGGCCCGCAACGTCTGGTACTGCTTCGGCTGCGGGGCCGGCGGGGACGCGATCAAGTTCCTGATGGACGCCGACCACCTCAGCTTCGTGGAGTCCGTCGAGCGGCTGGCCGGCCGCGCCGGCATCCAACTGCGCTACATCGAGGACGACAGGAGCGCCCCGCGCCCCCGCCCGCAGCAGGGCCAGCGCCAGCGCCTGGTCGCCGCGCACGCCGCCGCCGTCGAGTTCTACCGGGCGCAGCTCAGCACCGCGGGCGCCCGGCCGGCGCGTGAGTTCCTGGCCCAGCGAGGGTTCGACCGGGCCGCCGCCGAGCGTTACGGCTGTGGCTTCGCGCCGGACGGTTGGGACCTGCTCACCAAGCACCTGCGCCAGCAGGGCTTCACCCACCAGGAGCTGGTCACCGCCGGGCTGTCCCGGGAGGCCCGCTCCGGCAGCCTGATCGACCGGTTCCGCCGCCGGCTGCTCTGGCCGATCCGCGACCTCGCCGGCGACGTGATCGGCTTCGGCGCGCGCAAGCTCTTCGACGACGACGACGGCCCGAAGTACCTCAACACCCCCGAGACGCCGATCTACAAGAAGTCGCACGTGCTCTACGGCATCGACCAGGCCAAGCGGGAGATCGCCAAGCAGGGTCGGGCGGTGATCGTCGAGGGTTACACCGACGTGATGGCCTGTCACCTGGCCGGGGTGACCACGGCGGTGGCGACCTGCGGCACCGCCTTCGCCGCGGACCACATCTCCGTCCTGCGTCGGCTCCTGTTCGACAGCGACGAAGTGGCCGGCGAGATCATCTTCACCTTCGACGGTGACGCCGCCGGGCAGAAGGCCGCGCTGCGCGCCTTCGAAGACGACCAGCGTTTCGTCGGCCGCACGTTCATCGCGGTCAGCCCCGACAACATGGACCCGTGCGACCTGCGGCTGGCCAAGGGCGACCTGGCGGTGCGTGATCTGGTCGCCCGCCGCGAGCCGCTCGTCGACTTCGCGCTGCGGCACGTGATCAGCCGCTTCGACCTGGACACCGTCGACGGCCGGGTCGAGGCGATGCGGCACGCCGCGCCGCTGGTCGCGCGCCTGAAGGACCGGGAGAAGCGTCCGGAGTACGTCCGCAAGCTCGCCATGGACCTCGGCATGGAGATCGAGCCGGTGCAGCGGGCGGTGCTCGCCGCCGGCAACACCGCGCCGTCCGGCACCCGCGAGGCCGCCCCTGCCGCCCGGCCGACCTCGGCCCGCCCGGAGCCGGCGGTGGACAGCCCGCAGTCGATGGTCGAGCGGGAGGCGCTCAAACTCGCCCTCCAGCAACCGGTCCTGGCCGGGCCGATGTTCGACGCGGTCGAGGCCACCGAATACCGCCACCCGGTGCACGTCGCGGTGCGTACGGCCATCGCGGCGGCCGGTGGTGCCGCGTCGGCGACCGGCGGCGCGGTCTGGATCGAGTCGGTCCGCGACGCCTGCGACGACCTGGCTGCCGCGGCGCTGGTCGGTGAGTTGGCCGTCGAACCACTGCGGATCGACGGCGAACCGGACCCGCGCTACGTGTCGATCACTATGGCGCGGGTGCAGTTCGGGTCGGTGACCGCCCGGGTCCGGGACCTCAAGTCCCGCATCCAGCGGATCAACCCGGTCAACAACAAGGACGAGTACTTCGCCGCCTTCGGTGAGCTGCTGTCCCTGGAGCAGCACGCCCGGGCGTTGCGCGAGCAGGCTGCGGGAGGCCTCTAGATGGGACTGTTCAGCCGCAAGCCGAAGCTGCCGCCGGCCGACCGGCCGCCGCTGACCGCCGACGAGCGGGTGCTGGCCTGGGCGGCCGCCGGCAACGGGGAGGGCGACGGGGTGGTGGTCGCCACCAACCTCGGGCTGTGGCTGCCCGGTCGAGGGCACCGACTCGGTTGGCACGTCATCCTCAAGGCGGTCTGGTCCGGCCGGGAGCTGACCGTCACCCCCGCCGAGACCGTCGTCGAACGCGACGGCTACACGGTGGTCGCCGACGGCCCGGCCGAGACGTACTTCCTCCTCGACCCGCGCGAGCTGCCGCACCAGGTACGGGCCCGGGTGACCCGCTCGGTCGCGTACACCGAGCACCAGCCGGTGCCCGGCGGCGCGGCGCGGGTCGCGGCCCGCCGCGTGGCCGGGGCCGACGGTCTGACCTGGACGGTCCGACTCGACCCCGGCACCCCCGCGGACGACGAAGCCCTGCTCGCCGAGACCGACCGGCTGGTCGGTGTGGCCCGCGCCGCCACCGCGCCGGCCGACACCTGACCGGCAGGGTCAGTTCGCGCCCAAGTCCTTCAACGCCTTCTCGGCTCCGCGGTGCAGCGGCACCGGCAGGGTCCTGCGGGCCTTTTCCAGCGAGATCCCTTTGGCCGCCGGGTTCGCCTGGGCCAGCGCGTCGCGCTTGTCGAACACCGTCCGGGTGATCGCGCAGGCCACGTTGGCGTCCAGGTCCTTACGGACCAACAACACGTTGGGTACGACGATCGTCGGGGTGTCGGCCGCCGTCTTGTACGCGTCCCGGCCGATCGTGCCTGCCTGGTAGCCGGGGCTCAGCGCGGCCATCTTCGGCAGCAACGGCGAGATGTCGACGAACTTCACCGAGTCGCCGGCCGTGGTGAACAGGTCGGTGAGACCCCCGGTGGGCAGACCGCCGGACCAGAAGAAGCCGTCGACGCTGCCGTCCTTGACCCCCTCGACCGTCTTGGTCAGGTCCAGTCGCTGCGCCCGGATGTCCTTCGCCGGGTCGAGGCCGGCCGCCTCCAGCAAGCGGTTGGCGATCACCTCCGTACCGGACTTCGGTGAACCGGTGGAGATCCGCTTGCCGCGCATGTCGGCCACCGAGGTGATCCCCGAGTCGTCGCGGACCACCACCTGCGTGTAGTTGTCGTAGATGCGGGCCAGCGCCTCCACCGGCTGCGGCGCGGTGAAACTGCCCTTGCCCTCGACCGCGTTGACCGCCGTGTCGAACAGGGAGAACGCCACGTCGTACTGGCCACCGACCAGTTGCTCGATGTTCTGCACCGAGGCGCCGGTCTCGGCGGCGGTGCCGGTGAGCTTGCCGCCGGTCGACCCGGACAACTGCCCGGCCAGGGCGTTGCCGACCACGTAGTAGACGCCCGTCGCGTTGCCGGTGGCGATGCCGACGCGGGTTTCCTTGGTCACCTCGCAGGTGACCTCGCTGGCCGTGTCGTCAGTGGCCGCGCCGCCCTGCTGACCTCCACAACCCGCGGCACCGACCGTGACGAGGGCGAGCACGCTCAGGCCCGCCGCGAGCCGTACGTCGATTCGTCTCACAGTTGTTCCTCCACAGGATTGGCTGGTGATCCGGACGATGACCGGTCGGCGGAGCCGCGTCGGACGAACACGCCTGCCGCTGCGACGACGGCCAGCGCCACGCCGACAGTGACCGGCACGGGTTCGAGCCAGAGCAGGGTGACGCCGGCGAGGGCGCCCAGCACCCGTTCCGGGGCGCCGGCAGGACCCACGCCGGGCAGCCAGCCACCGGCGGCGACGGCCAGCACCGCCACGCTGAGCGCGGTGACTCCGGCGGCGAAGGCGATCCGCTGGACGCCGCCGATGCCGAGCAGACCGAGCCCGGCCGGCGTGATGACGAACGCGATCGGGATGAGGTACGCCGGCAGCGCGTACCGCAGGGTCTGCCACATGGTCGGCACCAGCCGGCCGCCGGTGACCGCGGCGGCGGCCACCGCGGCGAGCGCCGTCGGTGGGGACACCTCGGACAGCACCGCGAAGTAGAAGACGAACATCGCCGCCGCCGGCGCGGTGACACCCAGGTCGAGCAGGGCCGGACCGACGATCACCCAACCGATCACGAACGACGCGGTGACCGGCACGGCCAGGCCCAGCAGGGTGAGCGCGACGGCGGCGAGCAGCGCGGTGAGCACCAGCACCAGCGTCGGGTCCGAGGTGGCCGCCTGCGCCCCGCCGATCAGCAGCGCCGCCGCCTGCGGCCCGAGGCCGGTCTTCGTGGTGGTCGCTGTGATGATGCCGGCGGCGGCGCAGACCGCGGTGACGGCGAGGACGCCGCGTACGCCGGTGACGAGCGCGGTCACCAGCCGGCTCGGGGTGAGTCGGTGCGCGCGGTCCTCGTTCCTGGGGGCCAGGAACGACAACGCGACGGTGAGCACTATGGCGAAGACGACAGCCCTGGTCGCGGACACACCGACCGCGAGGAACACGATGATGGCGATCAGCGAGGCGAAGTGGTAGCCGAACCGAGCCAGCAGCCGCCACGGCGAGCCGACGTCGATCACCACGGTGCGTACGCCGGACCGGCGAGCGTCGATCTCCACGGCGAGCAGGATGCCGAGGTAGTAGAGCACCGTCGGTACCGTTGCCCAGCCCAGCACCTGGAGGTACGAGACGCCAAGGTACTCGGCGATGATGAACGCCGCCGCACCCAGTGTGGGCGGGGAGAGGATGGCGCCCACCCCGGCCGCGGCCAGCATGCCGCCGGCCCGCTCCGGCGGGTAGCCGGCGCGGCGCAGCAGCGGCCAGGTGACCGCGCCGATGCTCACCGTCGTCGCCGCGCCGGAGCCAGAGACCGTGCCGAGCAGGAAACCCGAGGCCACCGCCGTCCGGCCGGCGGCGGTACGGGAACGGCGGAACGCCGCCGCCGACAATTCGACGAAGAACCGCCCGGCCCCGGAGAGTTCCAGCACCGCGCCGTAGATGGTGAACAGCACGATGTACGAGGCGGCCACGTCGAGTGGCGTGCCGTAGAAGCCGCTGTCGGAGTTGTAGAACGCGTCGACCAGTTGACTGAAGTCGAGCCCGGCGTGCGCGACCGGCCAGGACTGCGGCAACAACCCGCCGTAGTAGCCGTAGCCGAGGAACAGCAGGCAGACCGCCGGCAGGATCCAACCGGTGGTGCGTCGACACGCTTCGAGCAGCAGGAGCAGCAGGACGGTGCCCAGCACCAGATCCGTCGGCGCCAGCAGGCCCTGCCGGTCGAGGAACGCGTTGTAGCCGCCGCCACCGCTGCCGATCCGGATCGGCAGGACGGGATACAGACAGGCCGCGACGGCCAGGGCGACCAGAACCCAGTCGGCCACTGTGGGCCCCGACGACGCGAGTGCCGGGGTGCGCCTGTCGCTGTCGCTCTCGGTGGCCTCGGCGCGGTTGGCGCGTCGTCGCCGGGCGCGTAGGCGGGCCGGCAGCCGCAGGTCGGCCGGGTAGGCGAGGAAGACCAGCGGGAGTACCCCGGCCAGGAAGATGATCAGGTAGTACTTGCTGCCCTGCGACAGAGGGCGGAACACCTGCCACAGGGCCAGAGCGCCGACCGCCAGCGCCGCCATGGTGAGGAGCAGACCCGCCGGCCCGGAGAGCACCCGTCCCGGCTTCTCGTCCTCGAACTGGGCGGCCAGGTCCCGAGTCGCCCGCTCGGCGACGCTCGGGTCGGGCTCGCTTGCGTCGGGCTCGCCCGGGCCGGGCTCGCCCGGGCCGGGCTCCGTCGGCTCGGTTTCCGGTCGTGGTCGGGGTGGCCCGCCGCCGGGGCTCGCTGCGGACCCATCAACGGGAGAGTTGGCTGGTCGGGCAGGTGACGGCGAACCATCGGGCGAGCTGATGGGCGACACGAAGGGACGATACACGTCGATTGGCTGACGGGTGGGGCATCGATCGGTGTTTCGCCTCCGGTGGTACGGACACCGGGGTGATCGCCCGGTCGTCGGCGGATATTTGCGTGGAGGGCTGTCGGACCCGGCGGTTAGGGTCGGGCGGTGACTTCGGGGCGACCACTGATTCAGGCTCGCGGGCTGGTGAAGCGGTTCGGTGATTTCACCGCTGTGGACGGCATCGACGTCGAGGTTCGCCCGGGTGAGGCTTTCGGCTTCCTCGGGCCCAACGGCGCGGGCAAGTCGTCCACCATGCGGATGGTCGGCTGCATCTCCCCACCCAGTGCGGGCGAGCTGCGCATCCTGGACATGGATCCGGTGGCTGACGGGCCGGCGATCCGGGCGCGTCTCGGAGTGTGCCCCCAGCTGGACAATCTCGATCCGGAGCTGACCGTCCGGGAAAACCTGACCGTCTACGCCCGCTACTTCGGCATCTCCCGCCGGGCGGCCCGGGAGCGCGCCGCCGAGCTGCTCGACTTCGTCCAGCTCACCGAGCGGGCCGACAGCAAGGTCGAGCCGCTGTCCGGTGGCATGAAGCGTCGGTTGACCATCGCCCGCGCGTTGGTGAACGATCCGGAGATCGTGCTGCTCGACGAGCCGACCACCGGGCTGGACCCGCAGGCCCGGCATCTGGTGTGGGAGCGGCTGTTCCGGCTCAAGCAGCAGGGCGTCACGTTGGTGCTCACCACGCACTACATGGACGAGGCCGAGCAGCTCTGCGACCGCCTGGTGGTGATGGACGGCGGCCGGATCGTCGCGGAGGGCTCGCCCCGCGCGTTGATCGAGCAGCACTCGACCCGTGAGGTGGTCGAGCTGCGCTTCGCCGCCGAGTCGCAGGAGCCGTTCGCCGGCAAGCTTGACGGGCTGGGGGAGCGGGTCGAGGTGCTGCCCGACCGGGTCCTGCTCTACGTGCCCGACGGCGACGCAGCGGTCGCCGAGGTCAGCGCGTTGGGGCTCCAGCCGGCGAACGTGCTGGTCCGGCGCAGCGGCCTGGAGGACGTCTTCCTGCACCTCACCGGCCGCACCCTGGTCGACTGACGGGCGTTGGCCTGCTCGTCGACCTTGGCGTTGGCGGCCTGGGGCGCGAGCGGCCAAAGAGGATCATTGACGGCCCAGCCCCGCGACATTTCCGGCGTATCGCCCCGGACCTCCGCTTGATCGACTCGGCTTCCTGGAAGTCGGGGTGATACGGCGGGGCGGACGGCCCGATTTCCTGAAACCCGAGTCGATCAACGGCGGATTCAGGAGGCCGGGCCTCGGACGGGGCCCCGACGACCGGGTCGAACGCGGGCGACAAGTCGACGGGAACGTCGTAGGGTGACCGGCGGTCTGTCGTAACCCGGGGGAGTTTCATGTCTGATCTGGTGACCGCCAACCGACGTCAGGCCGGGCTCACCGCCCTCTACCTGGGCATCTTCGCGATGGTCTGGTTCAGTGTGCCGGCGGCGGAGCAGCCGCTGCGTGCCCTGCTCGTGGTGGGCAGCATCGTCGCGCTGCTCACCGCCGTGCTGGGCGGTGTGCTGTCCTCCCGACTGCGGGGTGCCGGCAGCCCCCGGGACCGGGCCGCCGACCGCCCGTACCTGCTCATCGTCGTGGCCGAGTTCGCCGCCGCCGGGCTGGGTGCCGCCGTGTTGGTCGCGGCCAACTGGTCCGAGTACGTGCCGGTGCTGGTCTGCCTGGTGGTCGGTCTGCACTTCTTCCCGCTCGCCCCGCTCCTGCGGGATCCGTTGCTTCGCCCACTCGGTGCCGCGCTGTGCCTGGTGGCGGCGGTGGGCCTCGTCGCCGGCCTCGCCTCGGCGGTCTCCGCCGGTCTGGTGGTCGGCATCGGCGCGGGAGTGCTGCTGCTCGCCTACGCCGTGCAGGCGCTGATCCGCGCGTACCGACCGGCCTGACCGGCGCAGCCCGCCGAGGTCGGGGCCGCCCGCCCGTCGACACCTCGACCCGGCCACCGGGCACCCGGTCCGATCATCGACGGTTCAACCGTTCGATCGTTGGCGGCTCAGCAGCAGCCGTTCCGGCGTGTCGAGCTGCTGAGCTGCCAACGATCACGATCAACGCGCCCTGGCCCAGGTGATGAATCGGTCGGTCAGCCGGTCGTGACCGGCCTGGCCGGCGAGGTCCCCGGCCGCCTCGTACAGCAACGTGGCGAGGTAGATGAGCAGGCCGATCCGGTCCTCGCGGTACTCGCCGAGCAGCGCCAGGCGGGCCGGCGAGCAGGGCCACGCCGCGCCGCAGACCCGGCAGCGCCAGGACGGGCGTGCCGCTACGTGTGGGCGGTACCGCGGCATCAGTGCCCGCCGCCGTTATGGGCCGACCAGGTCAGTCGCACGAGGGAACCTCCATCGGGTGGGTGGGAGCGCCCCGGATCGGGGGTCACGGGGCGCTCCCGGCCTGGTTCCGCCCGCCGTCTGATCCCGTGAGCGGTTCCGCTGCGTGACAGTCTGGTGAGGACCCGACTACCGTGGGAGGTTCCGCACGCCGACGACCAGCGCGTACGGCAATCGGCCCGGCTCGGTACGGGAATGTACGGGGGTTGTCCGTGGAGAGTTCGTCCATGCTGGAGCACTTCGCCGAGGAGTTGCGGCTGGCCCGGGCCGCCAGTGGCATGTCGCAGACGGCGCTGGCCGAGGCGTTGAGCTATTCCGGGGCGCTGGTCGCCAAGGTGGAGACATCCGAGCGCCGGCCGAGTCTGGACTTCGCCCGCCGGTGTGACGCCGTGTTCTCAGCCGACGGTCGGTTCGAACGCATCCAGCGGCGGATCAGCCGGGAGGCCGTGGTGCCGTGGTTCCGCGACTGGGCCGGCGTCGAGCAGGAGACCACCGCGCTGCGGTGGTTCGAGCCGCTCTACGTGCCGGGCCTGGTGCAGACCGAGGGGTACGCCCGCGCCATCCTGGCCGGTGCCGGGCTCTTCGCGGCGGACGAGGTGGAGCAGCAGGTGACCGCCCGGCTCGACCGGCAGGGCGTGCTCACCCGGAACCGGCCGCCGCTGCTCAGCGTGGTCGTCGACGAGTACGTGCTGCGCCGCCACATCGGCGGGCCGGAGGTGATGCGCGAGCAGTTGCGTCACCTGGTGAAGCTCGGCTCGGCCCTGCCCCGGGTCCGAATCCAGGTCGTGCCGCTGTCGGCCGGTGCGTACGCTGGGCTCGATGGTCCCTTCGTGATCGCTACCGCCGCCACCGGTGAGGACGTCGTCTACCTGGACGGGCAGCGCCACGGGCAGGTGATCGACCGGTCCGAGTACGTCCGGCAGATGGTCGAGGTGTGGGAGTCGATCCGGGGTGAGGCACTATCGCAACAGCAGTCCCTCGACCTGATCGCGGAAGTGGCGGAGACATGGAGCTGACCGGCGCCCGATGGCGCAAGAGCACTCGCAGCAATGGCAGCGGCGGCGCGTGCGTGGAGGTTGCCGGCGATCTGCCTGGGCTGGTGGCCGTGCGCGACTCCAAGGACCCGACCGGGCCCGTGCTGCTCTTCCCGCCTGACGCGTGGCGCGCGTTCGTCGGGTCCGACGCCGTCCGCCGGTAGCTGGCGCTCAGTCTCCGGCTGCTTGATCGGCCGTTTCCACCCATCGAGTCAGGTGCTGATCGACGACCTCTCGTACCCGGCGACGGAGGTCCGTGTCGCTCATATCGCCCATCCCCTCGGCTGCGAAGACCGCATCGGTAAAGCTGTCCGCGTCGCTGGGAGGGGACTCGCGGAGCCGAGGGTTCTCTTCAGGGGGCAGGCAGAAGCCCAGCTTGATGCACAGCTCTTCGAGGATTCGTTGGACTTCAGAATTCCTGTCATCACGTTGGCCCACGAGGAACAGCGTGGCGACTCCTGCGCGGGTTGCCAATCCTGTCCACGTCTCCGGTCACCGCACCGGCGGCCACGCGGTCTAGATCCACTCGGCTTTCCGGAAATCGGGGCATCAGGGCGGCTCTGACACCGCGACTTCCTGAAAACCGAGTCGATCAAGCACGACCCCGCCCACGGGCGACGTGGGGAAACCCGGGCGACACGTCGGCGGGGTCGTCGTAGGGTGACCGGCGGTCTGTCGTACCCCGGGGGTAGACAGGTCGTGGTGGCCGGCGCGGCGGGCGGGGTGATCGGGTGAGTGTGGCGGGATCGGCGCGGTTCCCATGGGTGCCGGCGTACGCGGTGTTCGAGCACTACCTGGTGGGTCTGCGGCGCACCTGGCGGGCCGGGGTGTTCTCCTCGTTCCTGCTCCCTGTGCTGACCGTCCTCGGGTTCGGGGTGGGCGTCGGCGCCTACATCGACCAGGGCGTCGGCGGGGTGCGCTATCTCGACTGGCTGGTCCCGGGGCTGATCGCCTCGACCGCGCTCCAGGTGACCGTCGGCGACTCGACCTGGCCGGTGTTCAGCAACTTCCAGTGGGTCAAGACCTACTTCGCGCAGGGCGCGTCGCCGCTGCGGGTGGGTGACATCGTGGCCGGGCACCTGGCCTTCGTGCTGTTCCGGGTGCTCACCACGATTGTGGCGTTCCTGCTGGTCACCGGGCTGTTCGGGGCGTTGCGGTCGCCGTGGGCGGTGGCCACCCTGCCGGTGGTGGCGTTGCTCGGGCTGGCCGTCGCCGCGCCGACCTTCGCGTACGCCGCGTCGGTGTCGAGCGACAGTTGGCTGGCGATGCTGTTCCGGTTCGCGGTCATCCCGATGACGCTCTTCGCCGGGGTGTTCTTTCCGGTCGAGTCGTTGCCCGAGGCGCTGCGCTGGCTGGCGTACGCGACACCGTTGTGGCACGCCGTGGACCTGTGCCGCGCGGCCACGCTCGGCGTCGCCCCACAGTGGTCGATCGTCGGGCACCTGCTCTACCTGGCCGCCTGGGCGGTCGCCGGCTGGTTGCTGGCGGTGCGCGCGTTCCGTCGCAAGCTCGTCGTCTGAACAGCAACCCGAAGAACAAGCAGAGAGGGTGTCGTGGTCACGCTGATCCTGCCCCGGCTGGTCGACGTCTCCGCCGCGTCCCGGCGGTCGGCGTCGGTGGTCGGGCGCAACGTCGCGGCGCTGAGGTCGGTCTACTGGCTGCTGCTGCTCTCCGGCTTCGTGGAGCCGCTGCTCTACCTGCTCTCCATCGGGGTGGGCGTCGGCGCGCTGGTCGGCGACCTGCCGCTGCCCGACGGGCGGCTGGTCTCGTACGCCGAGTTCGTGGCCCCGGCGATGCTGGCCTCCTCGGCGATGACCGGGGCGCTCGCGGAGACCACCTTCAACTTCTTCGGCAAGATGAAGTACATGAAGCTGTACGACGGGATGATCGCCACCCCGGTACGGCCGTTCGAGATCGCCGTGGGCGAGTTGGGTTGGGCGATGCTGCGGGGCAGCGCCTACTCGGCGGCGTTCCTCGGGGTGATGGTCGCGCTGGAGTTGACAAGCGTCACCCGCGCGCTGACCGCTCTTCCGGCCGCGGTGCTGGTCGGGTTCGCGTTCGGGGCGCTCGGCATGGCGATCTCCACCTTCATGCGTAGCTGGCAGGATTTCGACCTGATGGGCTCCGCGCAGTTCACGCTCTTCCTCTTCTCCGGCACCTTCGTGCCGGCGCAGGCCTACCCGACAGTGCTGCACTGGCTCGTCGAGATCACCCCGCTGTACCGGTCGGTGCACCTGATCCGGGGGGTCGCGCTGGGCAGCGGTGGTTGGCTCTGGCTGCTCGACGTGCTCTACCTGCTGGCGATGGTGGCGGTCGGCCTGCTGGTGGCTTCTCGCCGAATGGCGAGGTTGCTCTACAAGTAGGGGTTATCCGCGCCCGTCGACGGGGCATGTCCGGAGGTGACACCGCCGACCAGGAGGAGGGGCGATGGCCTCGGACGAGTCTTCCGCCCAGCGTGAGCGTGATCCCGCTCCCGCCACCACGCCGGTCGGGCCCGACGCGGGCCCGGACAGCCCCACCGACCTGCCCGGCAGCGGCTGGAAGGCGGCGATGCGCCGGACGATCACCGAATTCCAGGACGACAGCCTGACCGACTGGGCCGCGGCACTGACCTACTACGGGGTGCTGTCCATCTTCCCCGGCGTGCTGGTGCTGATCTCCCTGCTCGGCCTGCTCGACAAGAGCGCCACCGAGGGCGTCAAGGACACCGTCAACCAGGCGGTGCCGGAGGGCAGCATCCGGCAGATCATCACCGAAGCGATCGAGACCGCAGGCCGCAACGGTGGCCTCGCCAGCATCGCCGCGATCATCGGTCTGGTGGCCGCGTTCTGGTCGGCCTCCGGCTACGTCGGCGCATTCATGCGCGCCTCCAACACCATCTACGACGTGCCGGAGGGGCGGCCGATCTGGAAGACCCTGCCGATCCGACTCGGCGTGACCGCGGTGATCGGGGTGCTGCTGCTGGCCAGCGCGGTGATCGTGGTCTTCACCGGCCGCCTCGCCGAAGCGGTCGGTGATGTGATCGGGCTCGGCTCGACGGCGGTCGCGGTGTGGGACATCGCGAAGTGGCCGGTGCTGCTGATCCTGGTCAGCCTGATGTTCGCGATCCTCTACTGGGCCTCACCGAACGCCCGGCACGGCGGCTTCCGCTGGGTCAGCCCGGGCGGGGTGCTGGCCGTGGTGATCTGGCTGGTGATCTCCGGCCTGTTCGCCTTCTACGTGAGCAACTTCGGTTCGTACGACAAGACGTACGGGACGCTCGCCGGGGTGATCATCTTTCTGGTGTGGCTCTGGCTGAGCAACATCGCGATCCTGCTGGGGGCGGAGTTCGACGCGGAGTTGGAGCGCGGTCGCGCGATCTCGGCCGGCCACGCGGTGGACGACGAGCCGTACGTCGAGCTGCGCGACGACCGCAAGCTCCGCAAGAAGCGAAATTCTGCCGGCCGTCGCTGACGGCCCCGCGCCAATCGCCCCGCCACCGAGGATCGGTTGGCGGGGCGTTTGCGTGTCCATCGATGGAACTGCTGGCGAGGGGACGCGGGCGTTCCGTGATCCTTTCCTTGATCGACTAGTAGCTTTTGTTCTTTCGGACAAAAGTTGGTCTCGGAACGGCTGAAGCTCTGGACAGGCGGCGTGGAACGCTCTTACTGTGTCGGACACAACACATCGACATTGCCTCGATGTGAACGCTGCCAAAGAAGAGGGGGCCCCCGGGTGCGCACCGTCGACCCCCTACACGTGCGCCTGTTGCGGCTGCTCCGCGACGAGGGCGCCGTGTCCCGGGCCGAGCTGGGCGACCGGCTCCAGATGCCACGTCCGCGCATGCTGGCCGAGCTGGATCGCCTGGTGACGCTGGGTTATGTGGCCGAGGCCGGGCTCGCCGCTTCCCGAGGTGGGCGTCGCTCGACGCTTGTCGAGCTGAACCCGAAGCTGCGCTTCGCCGCCGTCGACCTCGGTGCCAGTTCGATGGACGTCGAGGTGGTCAACGGCCGCCTCGAGCCGGTGGCCCACTACGCCGAGGCAGCCGACATCCGCAACGGCCCGAAGGTGACCCTGCAACGGGTCAACGAACTGCTGCACAAGGCCCGGGTCGACGGCGCGTACGAGCGACTGGACGCGGTCGGCATCGGCGTACCCGGCCCAGTCAGCTTCCGCGACGGCGTTCCGGTCTCACCACCGATCATGCCGGGTTGGGACCGGTTCCCGGTGCGTGAGCTGCTCAGCCGTGAGCACGGCTGCCCGGCGGTGGTCGACAACGACGTCAACATCATGGCGATCGGCGAGCGGCACGGTGGGGTCGCCCACTCGGTGGACGACTTCCTCTTCGTGAAGATCGGCACCGGCATCGGGTGCGGCATCTACCTCACCGGCGAGGTCTACCGGGGCACCGACGGATGTGCCGGCGACATAGGGCACATCCAGGTCGACTCGCACGGTCCGATGTGTTCCTGCGGCAACGTCGGCTGCCTGGAGGCGCTGTTCAGCGGCGCCGCGCTGGCCAAGGACGCCGCAGCCGCCGCCCGCAGTGGCACGTCGCCGGCGCTGGCCGAGCGGCTGGCGCTGCGGGGTGTCGTCACCGCGCTGGACGTCGCCGAGGGCGCCGTCGAGGGCGACGTGACCTGCATCCAGTTGATCCGCGACGGCGGGCGGCGGGTCGGTGGAGTGCTCGCCGGCCTGGTCAGCTTCACCAACCCGTCCATGATCGTGATCGGTGGCGGGCTGGCCCAGCTGGGCCACATCCTGCTCGCCGAGATCCGCAGTGTGGTCTACCGCCGGTCACTGCCGCTGGCCACCGGCAACCTTCCCGTCGTCCTGTCCGAGCTGGGCGGCCGTGCCGGCGTCGCCGGCGCGGCGGTGCTCGCGAGCGACGTCGCCTTCGGGGAAGCCGCATGAAGCTGTTCGAGATTCCGTCGTGAGCGAGGAGGAGACTGTGGCTCTGCCCGAGGATGACCCCGCCACCGCGTCGGCCGAGGCCGTCGCCGAGGCGCCGCTGGTCGAGGCTCCCGCCGACACCGTCGCGGGCGAGGTGGTCCTGCGCCTCACCGACCTGGTGAAGACCTTCCCCGGCGTACGCGCGCTCGACGGCGTGCAGCTGGAGGTGCGTGCCGGCGAGGTGCACTGTCTGCTCGGGCAGAACGGCGCCGGCAAGTCCACCCTCATCAAGGTGCTCGCCGGGGTGCACCAACCGGATTCCGGGCAGGTGGAGTGGCGCGGTGAGCCCGCGACGTTCGCCAACCCGCAGGCCGCCATGAAGGCGGGCATCGCCACGATCTACCAGGAGCTCGACCTCGTCGAGGATCTGTCGGTGGCGGAGAACGCGTTCCTCGGACACGAGTACCGCAACTTCGGTTTCGTCCGGCGCGGCCGGATGGCCCGGCACACCCGGCAGATCCTCAGCCGGCTCGGCCACGGTGAGATCCCGCCGGGGCGGATGGTCCGGTCGCTGCCGGCGGCCGGCAAACAGATCGTCAGCATGGCGCGGGCGCTGTCGCACGAGGCCCGACTGATCATCATGGACGAGCCGAGCGCGGTGCTGGCCCACGACGAGGTCGGCAACCTGTTCCGGATCATCCGAGAGCTGACCGCTCAGGGCATCGCCGTCATCTACATCTCCCACCGCCTGGAGGAGATCCGCGAGATCGGCGACCGGGTCACCGTACTCAAGGACGGCCGGACCACGGCGGCGAACCTGCCGGCGCGCGACACCCCGACCCGCGACCTGGTGAGCCGGATGACCGGCCGCACCATCGAGTACGTCTTCCCGGACCGGCCGACCGACGACTCCGCGGGTGCGGACCTGCTCCAGGTGGAGGGGTTGACCCGCACTGGCGAGTTCGCCGACGTGTCGCTGAACGTGCGTGCCGGGGAGATCGTGGGCATCGCAGGGCTGGTCGGCTCCGGTCGTTCCGAGCTGCTGGAGACGATCTACGGTGCGCGCCTCCCGGAGGCCGGCACGGTGCAGATGGACGGAAAGGTCCTACGGCCCGGCGTCGGCGCGGCGGTTCGCGCCGGCATGGGAATGGCCCCGGAGGAACGCAAGAGCCAGGCGCTGCTGCTCGGCGAGCCGATCTACCGCAACGTCACGCTGGCCACCTTCGGCCGGTACGCGCGGCTCGGCTTCACCAACGCCGCCAAGGAACGCGCCGAGGCGGACCGGATCGCGGAGACCCTGGAGCTGCGGCCCCGGGACGTCGACCGGCCGGTACGCACGCTGTCCGGCGGCAACCAGCAGAAGGTGGTGGTCGGGCGTTGGCTGCTCGGCGGCACCAAGTTGCTGCTTCTCGACGAGCCGACCCGGGGCGTGGACGTGGGCGCCCGGGCTGAGCTCTACCAGGTCATCCGGGCATTGGCCGCTCAGGGCGTGGGGGTGCTGCTGGTCTCCAGCGAGGTGCCCGAGGTGCTGGGTCTGGCCGACCGGGTGCTGGTGATGCGGGAAGGGCGGGTCGTCCGCGAAGCCGCGGCCGGCGAACTCGACGAGAACACTGTGCTTGACCTCGTGATGGCGGGGTCCTTGATGGAAGGCGCACCGGCATGAGCGACGCGACTCCCACTCCCACCGCGACACCGGAGCGCCCGCAGCTTCCGGCGCAGTCGCCGCCGGTGGACCCGGCGGAGACGGCGGTGGCCGGCAACAAGGCAGGATCCGGGGGCAAGCTCTCCTGGTGGCGGGGTGACGGTGGCGACGGCGCCAAGCGCAACCTCGGTCTGATCGGGGTCCTGGCCGCGCTCATCGTGGTCGGCGCGATCACCAAGCCCGACCTGTACGGCGACCCGAACTGGGTCTGGAACAACGTCCTGGCCATTCTCCAGTTGGCCTCGGTCGTCGGCGTGGTCACTGTCGGGATGACCTTCGTGATCATCGGTGGTGGCATCGACCTGTCGGTCGGCGCGATCGTCGCGCTGGCCGGGGTCTGGTGCACCACTGTGGCCACCCAGAGCTACGGCGCCGGCGGCATGATCTTCGCCGCCCTCGCGGTAGGCATCTGCGTCGGCCTCGTCAACGGTGTGCTCATCTCGTACGGGCGGCTGGTCCCCTTCATCGCGACGCTCGCGATGCTGGTGGCCGCGCGAGGGCTCGCTGCGTCGATCTCCAACAAGCAGACCCAGGTGTCGAGCAGCACGTTCATCAACGACATCGCGGCGCGCAAGGTGATCGGGATCCCGATCCTGGTCTACATCCTCGGCGCGGTGGTGCTGGCCGGTTGGGTAGTGCTCAACCGCACGACCTTCGGCCGGCGGACGATCGCCGTCGGCGGCAACCCGGAGGCGGCCCGGCTGGCCGGCATCAACGTCCGGCGGCACACCATGCTGCTCTACGCGCTCTCCGGTCTCTGCTGCGGTATCGCCGCCATCATGCTCACCTCGCAGGCGACCTCGGCGCAGGCGGCGATGGCCAACCTGTACGAGTTGGACGCGATCGCCGCGGCGATCATCGGCGGGACGCTGCTCAGCGGCGGCCGGGGCACGATCGTCGGCTCGCTGCTCGGCGTCATCATCTTCGCCACCATCACGAACCTCTTCGCCATCAACGGCCTCTCCATCGAGGCGCAGAACATGGTCAAGGGCGGCATCATCGTCGCCGCCGTCCTGGTCCAGCAGTTCCAGTTCAAGTCAGTCACTCGGCTCCTCGCGCGGAACAGGGTCACCACCGCAACCTGACGCACCGCACCGTTGTCCTGGCGACGTCGAGACATTCGACGGTGGCCGGGCCTCGCACACCCTCAATAAGTCAAATCCCGCTCCCAGGAGGTCATTCATGACCCAGCACAGTCGCGACCTGTCGCGCCGCCGGTTGCTCTTCGGTGGAGCCGCAGTGGGCGCTGCCACCCTCCTCACCGCCTGCACCAGCAACGAGACCCCGGCCGCCAGCACCCAGACCAAGGCCGCCGGAAACAGCGAAGGCAACAACGCCCCGGGCAAGAAGGTCGTCATCGGCTTCTCCGCTCCGGCCGCCGACCACGGCTGGATGGGCGCGATCCACGCCAACGCCAAGGCGCAGGCCGCTGCCTACTCGGACGTGGAGTTCAAGGAGGTCGACGGCGGGTCGAACTCCGAGGCCCAGCGCTCCACGCTCGGCACCCTGATCGCCCAGAAGCCGGACATCATCGTCGTGCTGCCGCACGACGGCAAGGAGGTCAACGCCGTTGCCCTCCAGGCGATGCAGGCGGGCATCCCGATCGTGAACCTCGACCGGGCGTTCCCCGACGCGCTGGCCTCGCGGCTGGTCATCAAGGGCGACAACTACGGCATGGGCGTCTCGGCCGGGCACTACATCGGCAAGATGCTCAAGGACAAGGGCGTCGCCAACCCGGTCATCGGTGAGATCGCCGGTCTGGAGATCCCGCTGACCGTCGAGCGCAGCGAGGGCTTCAAGGCCGCCCTGGCGACCTACGGGTTCACTGTGAAGAACCGCCGTTCGGCCGAGTTCACCTCGGACAGCGGTCAGCGCGAGGCGTCCCAGCTGCTCCAGGCGCTGCCGAAGATCGACGCCATTTGGAACCACGACGACGACCAGGGCATCGGTGTGCTCGCGGCCATCAAGCAGGCCAACCGGTCGGAGTTCTTCATGGTCGGCGGCGCGGGCTCCAAGCTCGCGATCGACGCCATCAAGGCCGACAACACCGTGCTGAAGGCCACTGTCACCTACAACCCGTCGATGGCCTCCTCGGCGGTCTCGCTCGCGCGGCTCATCGCGCAGGGTCGGGGCCTGGGCGACCTGACGGAGCTGCAGGTGCCCAAGGAAGTGACCCTGGCCTCGGAGACGATCACCAAGGAGAACGCGAGCAGCTACGACAAGCTCGGGTTCTGACATACCGGGGGGAGACCCACCTTGTCCACGACAGACAAAGAACTGCGGGTCGGCATGGTCGGCTACGCGTTCATGGGCGCCGCGCACTCACAGGCGTGGCGCACCGTGAATCGCGTCTTCGACCTGCCGGCGCGGGCCCGGATGGCGTTGATCTGCGGCCGAGACACAGCGAAGGTGGCTGACGCCGCCGACACACTCGGCTGGGACGCGTACACCACCGACTGGCGTGACCTGATCAACCGGGACGACATCGACGTTGTCGACATCTGCACCCCGGGCGACAGCCACGCCGAGATCGCTCTCGCCGCGTTGGCCGCAGGCAAGCACGTACTGTGCGAGAAGCCATTGGCCAACTCGGTGGAGGAGGCACGGGCGATGACCGCTGCGGCGGACGTCGCCCGGGCCGCCGGAGTGCGGTCGATGTGCGGGTTCAACTACCGCCGGGTCCCCGCGGTCACGATGATGCGCCAGTTGGTCGCCGACGGACGGCTCGGGGTGATTCGACACGTCCGTGCGACGTACCTGCAGGACTGGATCGTGGACCCGCAGTTCCCGCTGGTCTGGCGGTTGCAGAAGGACAGGGCGGGCTCCGGCGCGCTCGGTGACATCGGTGCGCACATCATCGACCTGACCCAGTTCGTCACGGGTCAGCGGATCAGCGGCGTCAGCGCGGTCACCGAGACCTTCGTCAAGGAGCGGCCGCTGCCGGCCGAGTCGAGCGGTCTGGCGGCCTCGGTGGACGGCCACACGGCGCCCACCGGGACGGTCACCGTCGACGACGCCGCTGTCTTCGTGGCCCGGCTCGACGGTGGCGCCCTGGCCACGTACGAGGCGAGCCGCTTCGCGACCGGCCGTAAGAATGCGCTGCGCGTCGAGATCAACGGCTCGCTGGGCAGTGTGGTCTTCGACCTGGAGCGCCTCAACGAGCTGGAGTTCTACGACGCGACCCGCCCGGCCGTGGAACAGGGCTTCAGCCGCATCCTGGTCACCGAGGGCGAGCACCCGTACATGTCGGCGTGGTGGCCCCCGGGCCACATCATCGGCTACGAGCACTCGTTCACGCACGAGATGCGCGATTTCATCGAGGCGGTCGCCACCGGTGTCGACCCGACTCCCTCCTTCGCCGACGCGTTGCAGGTCCAGCTGGTGCTGGACGCGGTGGCCCGCTCGGCGGAGCTCGGCTCCTCCTGGGCCGAGGTGGAACCGACGCTGACCGCGGCGGCCGTCTGACCATTGACCATCCGCGACGGCGGTGTTCGCACCGCCATCGCCCGACCGGCTTTCCGAAGCCGACCGGCGAGGGACCAGCCACGGATTGCGCCCCGTGGCCGGGACAGAGGTCGGCTTCGGAGAGCGTGCAGCCGGGCCCTACGGCCCGGTGGCGCACGAGCAGGACGGTCGTCCGGTGCGACCGGACCGGGATTCCCCGGCCGCACCGGAGGACCGCCACCACCGGTGACCTCCGGAGGACCTGATGACACCGCCCGCCGCCGCCCCCACCCGTACCGCATCCGCTCGCCGATTCCCGGCGGGGCGTGGTTCGGTCGGTGTTCCGGTGGGCGCGGCGGCCTGAGACGCCCGGCCGGGGCATGCCAATGCCCCGACCGGCCGGATGCGGGGGAGGCAGGGTCGAGACGCCGACCCGACCCTGCCTACCAGCCCCGTCTGCTCGCACCTGCCGGGATCCGGTCCGGCGTCGTCGCCGCCGACGCCGACGTCGGAAGCCGGTGCTGTTCCGGTGCGGGGCGAGCGGACGGGGCCCATCCACCCGACCCGAAACTTTCCGAAACCGGGCCGTATCTTTCCGAAACATATTCTGATATTCCTATATTTAGCGGTACCGACGGTTCCTCGTGAATGGGGAAGGAGCACCATGCGAACAGGTGTCTGGCTGGTAGGAGCGCGCGGTTCCGTCGCGACCACCAGCATCGTCGGGGGGCTCGCGCTGCGAGCCGGCCTGGCCGGGCCCACCGGCTGCGTCACCGAGCTTCCCGAGCTGCGCGGCCCGGCCCTGCCGGCCTTCGCCGACCTGGTCTTCGGCGGACACGACCTGGCCACCACTCCGCTGTGCAAGCGCGCCGAGGCCCTCGCCGACGCCGGTGTCATCCCCTGGCGACTGGTCGCCGCGCTCCGCGACGAACTGGGCGTGGTCGATCAGGAACTGCGCCCCGCGCCGGTCGGCGACACCCAGGCCGACCGCGCCGAGGCCGTGGTCCGCGACCTGACCAGCTTCCGCGAACGGCACGAGCTGGACCGGGTGGTGGTGGTCAACGTCTCCGCCACCGAGCCGGCCCCTCGACCGCACCCCGCGCACGCCGACCCGGTCGCGCTGCGCGCCGCCCTCGACGGTCCGGACGAAGTGCTGCCGGTCAGCTCCCTCTACGCGTACGCCGCAGTGCTCGCCGGCTGCCCGTACGTCGACTTCACCCCGTCCACCGGGCTGCGGCTGCCGGCGCTGGCCGCGCTGGCCGAGGAGGCCCGACTGCCGTACGCCGGGCACGACGGCAAGACCGGGGAGACCCTGGTCAAGTCGGTGCTCGCGCCGATGTTCGCGATGCGCAACCTGGCCGTGGGCTCCTGGTCCGGGGTCAACCTGCTCGGCGGTGGCGACGGCGCCACCCTCGCCGACCCGGCCGCGAACGCGGCGAAGGTGCAGAGCAAGCAGCGGGTGCTCGGCGAGACGCTGGGCTACGTCCCGCAGGGCGGCACCCGCATCGAGTACGTCGAGGAGCTGGGCGACTTCAAGACCGCCTGGGATCTGATCACCTTCAGCGGATTCCTCGGCACCGGCATGCGGATGGAGTTCACCTGGCACGGCTGCGACTCCGCGCTGGCCGCGCCACTGGTGCTCGACCTGGCCCGACTCACCGCCGCCGCGCACGCCGCCGGGCAGGTGGGGCCGCTGGCAGACCTGGGCTTCTTCTTCAAGGACCCGCTGGGCGCGCCCACCCACTCGCTGGGTGAGCAGTGGGCCCGGCTGACCGCCTTCACCCGGCACCTGCACGACGGCGGGGACGGTGACCATGACAACGTTGGCTGACCTCGCCGAGCTGGTCCGGGCTCCGGCCGCGCTCTCGGTGCCCGGTGACGTGATCGCCGGGGCCGCGGCGGCCGGCGCGTTGAGCCCGCGTACCCCCGCCCTGGCCGGCGCCTCGGTGCTGCTCTACTGGGCCGGCATGGCCGCCAACGACTGGGCCGACCGGAGCCTGGACGCCGAGGAACGGCCCGAGCGGCCGATTCCGAGCGGGCGGGTCACCCCGGCCGCCGCGGTCGGTCTCGCGGCGGGCCTCACGGCCGCCGGCGTCGGCCTGGCCGCCGCCGTGGGCGGTCGCCGCGCCGCCGCGCTCGCCGTGCCGCTGGCCGCCACCATCTGGGGGTACGACCTGCTGGCCAAGAACACCGCGGCCGGCCCGGCCGTGATGGCCGCCTGCCGGGGGCTGGACGTGCTGCTCGGCGCGTCCGGCGGCCGGATCACCCGAGCGTTGCCGGCGGCGGCCACCGTCGCCGCGCACACCTGGACGGTCACCGCGCTGTCCCGCCGGGAGGTCACCGGCGCCGACGCCACCCTGCCGATGCGCACCCTCGCCGGCACCGCGCTGGTCGCCGCCAGTGCCGCCGTCGCCGTGCCGGGCGCCCGACGCGCAGCCCTGGGAACGACGAACCAGACCGGGGCCACCGACCGGGCCGAGACCGCCGACGGGACCGGCGTGCGCGCGGGTCGCAGTCGGTCGGCCACGATCGCGGCGGTGCTGCCCGCAGTGCTGGCCGGCTGGTATGCCGCCCGGTACGGCGCGGCCCAGGCCGAGGTGGTCCGGGACCCGTCGGCCGGGCGGGTCCGCGCGGCCGTCGGCGCCGGGATCACCGGGTTGCCGGCCCTCCAGGGGGCCCTCACCGCCCGGGGTGGAGCGGGTCTGCTCGGGGTGGCCGTCGCGGCGGCCGCGCCGCTGGGTCGACGGCTGGCCCGGAAGGTCTCCCCGACATGAGCGTCCCCGAGCCCCGGCCCGGTGCGCCGGCCGCCGACGCCACCACGCTGCGCCTCGGGTACGGCACGAACGGCTTCGCGAACCACCGCCTCGACGACGCGCTCGCCGTCATCGCCGACCTCGGCTACGACGGGGTGGCGCTCACCCTGGACCACGACCACCTGGACCCGTTCGCGCCCGGGCTCACCCGCCGGGTCGCCGCGGTCAGTCGACGGTTGGAGTCGCTGGGCCTGGCGGTGGTCATCGAGACCGGCGCCCGCTACCTGCTCGACCCGTGGCACAAGCACGCACCGACGTTGCTGCACGACGACCCGACCCGGCGGATCGAGTTCCTGCGCCGGGCCGTGCGGATCGGCGCCGACCTGGGCGCGGAGGCGGTCTCGTTCTGGGCCGGTGTCCGACCCGAGGCGGTGTCACCGCAGTGCGCCTGGGACCGGCTGGTGGCCGGCTGCGCCACAGTGGTCGACGCGGCCGACACCGCCGGCGTCACAGTCGGCTTCGAACCAGAGCCGGGCATGCTCGTGCAGGACATCGAGGACTGGCGTCGGCTGCACGCCGCACTGGACAGCCCGGCCCGTTTCGGCATCACCCTCGACATCGGCCACTGCCGGTGCCTGGAGCCCTGGCCGGTGCCGCAGTGCGTCGCCGAGGTGGCCGACCACCTGGTCAACGTGCAGATCGACGACATGCGCCGAGGCGTGCACGAGCACCTGGAGTTCGGCGTCGGCGAGATCGACTTCCCGCCGGTGCTGGCCGCCCTGGCGGCGGCCGGCTACCAGGGGCTGGTCGCTGTGGAGTTGCCCCGCGACTCGCACGCCGCACCCGCCGTGGCCGCCCGGTCGATCGAGTTCCTGCGCGCCGCCGCACTGGCCGGCCGCGCGAAGGACGAACCGCCCGCAGACATTCCTGGGGTGCCTGCATAGCAACAAGGGGAGGAGACGGGATGACACCGGATTCACTACGGGCCGCGCTGGGAGGCGTACCCGATCCCGATTGGCTGGACACGGCGCTGCGCCGGGTCACCACCGAGCCCACCGCGATCACCCGGCTCTTTCCCGCCGTCGGCCGACGCTGCGGGCGGGCCGCGCTGCCCGACGCCCCCGGCTGGACCGCCGACGACGCGGCCCGGGTGCTGCTGCTCACCAGCCTGCCCGGCGAGCACGCGGGGTACGCCGAGCGCCTCTACCAGCACGGTGACGCGGCCGAGCGACGAGCCGTGCTGCGCGCCCTGCCGCTGCTGCCGATCGGCGCCGACGGGGTCCCGTTGCTGCACGACGCGATCCGGACCAACGACACCCGGCTGGTCGCCGCCGCGCTCGGCCCGTACGCCCGGCACCTCGACCAGGCCGCCTGGCGGCAGGCGGTGCTCAAGTGCGTGTTCAGCGGCGTCCCCCTGGCCAACGTGGCCGACCTGGACACCCGGGCCGACGGCGAGCTGACCGCGATGCTGGCCGCGCTGGCCGCCGAACGGCACGCCGCCGGCCGGGAGTTGCCCGCCGACGCCAACGACCTGCTCCACCGGCTCACCGCCGCACTGCCCCGGGAGGCGTGAATGCGCATCTTCGACCCCCACATCCACATGACCTCACGCACCACCGACGACTACGAACGGATGGCCGCCGCCGGAGTGCGCGCCGTGGTGGAGCCGGCGTTCTGGCTGGGGCAGCCGCGCACCAGCGCCGCCTCGTTCACCGACTACTTCGACTCCCTGATCGGCTGGGAGCCGTTCCGGGCCGGGCAGTTCGGGGTGCGCCACTTCGCCACCATCGCGCTGAACCCCAAGGAGGCCAACGACCCGCGCTGCCGGCCGGTCCTCGACCTGCTGCCCCGCTACCTGGACAAGGACGCGGTGGTGGCGGTCGGCGAGATCGGGTACGACTCGATGACGCCCGAGGAGGACGAGGCGTTCGCGGCGCAGCTCGCCCTCGCTGTGGCGTACGACCTGCCGGCCCTGGTGCACACCCCGCACCGGGACAAGGCGCGCGGCTGCGAGCGGACCCTCGCCGTGGTCGCCGAGTCGGGCATCGACGCGGGTCGGGTGGTCGTCGACCACCTCAACGAGGTGACAGTGAAGCTGGTCCGTGACAGCGGCTGCTGGCTGGGTTTCTCCATCTACCCGGACACCAAGATGACCCCGCAGCGGATGGTGGAGTTGCTGCGGGAGTACGGCACGGAACGGATGCTGGTCAACTCGGCAGCCGACTGGGGGCGCTCCGACCCGCTGCTGACCCGGGCCACCGGCGAGGCGATGCTCGCGGCCGGCTTCAGCGACGACGACGTCGACAAGGTGCTGTGGCGAAACCCGGTGGAGTTCTACGGGCAGTCGGGGCGGCTCGACCTCAGCGACCTGGACGCCGCCGCCGCTGTGGACCCGCAGACCGGCAACTCGATCCTGCGTGGCGGCAGCTGATGCGGCTGCGACATGCCGGCGGCGAGACCGTCCACCTGGGCTACTGCACCAACGTGCACCCCGCCGAGGACCTCGCCGGCATCCTCGGTCAACTGGACACCTACGCGGTGCCGGTCCGCGAGGCGCTCGGCAGCGACCTGCTCGGGCTCGGCCTGTGGCTGGCCGCCCCGGTCGCCGCCGAGCTGGCCGCCGACCCGACGCTACGCCGCCGGTTGCGCACCGAGCTGGACGCGCGCGGCCTGGAGGTGGTCACCCTCAACGGCTTCCCGTACGCGGCCTTCCAGGCCCCGGTGGTCAAGCAGGACGTGTACCACCCGGACTGGACCACCGAGCAGCGCCTGACCTACACAGTGAACCTGGCCCGGGTGCTCGCGGACCTGCTGCCCGACGACGCCGCCCGAGGTTCGATCTCCACGCTGCCGCTGGCCTGGCGTCAACCGTGGGACACCGGCCGGGCCGACGCGGCCCGAGGTCGACTGGACCAGCTCGCCGCCGGCCTGGCCGACGTGCAGCGGGACACCGGCCGCGAGGTGCGCGTCGCCTTCGAGCCGGAGCCCGGCTGTGTGGTGGAGAGCACCGGTCAGGCGGCCGCGCTGCTGTCCGGGATGGACACGGATCGGCTGGGTGTCTGCGTCGACCTGGCCCACCTGGCCTGCGCCTGGGAGGAGCCGGCCGAGGCACTGAACCGACTGCGGGCGGCCGGGCTGCCGGTGGTGAAGGTGCAGGTCTCGGCCGCCGTCGAGGCCGCCGACCCGGAGGGCGGAGCCGAGGCGTTGCGCCGCTGGGTGGAGCCGCGCTTCCTGCACCAGACCCGGGGCGCTGGTTGCGCCGGTCTGGCCGATCCGGCCGACCCGACGTACGCGGCCGACGACCTGGACGAGGCGCTGGACCGGGCGCTGCCCGGGCCGTGGCGGGTGCACTACCACGTGCCGCTGCACGCCCCACCCGAGGAACCGCTCGGCTCTACTCTGCCGGTGCTCCGCGCGGCCCTGAGAGCGCTCTTCGACGGCCCGACCGCCGGCTGCGACCACCTCGACGTCGAGACGTACACCTGGGGGGTGCTGCCGGCCGCCCGACGGCCCGGCACCGACGCGGAGCTGGCCGCCGGCATCGCCGCGGAGCTGGCCTTCGCCCGGGACGAACTGGTCGGTCTCGGCCTGACCACAGAACGAACCGTGAGCATGGGAGTGACGCGATGAGCCGGCGACTGGTGGTCCTCGACGTGGTGGGGTTGACGCCCCGACTACTGGCGCACATGCCTCGACTGCGGGGGGTCGCCGACGGCGGCTTCCGGGCCGAGCTGGGCACCGTGCTGCCCGCCGTGACCTGCTCGGTGCAGTCCACCTTCCTCACCGGCGAGCAGCCCAGCGGGCACGGGATCGTCGGCAACGGGTGGTATTTCCGGGAGTTGGGCGAGGTGTTGCTGTGGCGGCAGCACAACGCGCTGGTCGGCGGGGACAAGCTCTGGCAGGCCGCCCGTCGGGCCGAACCCGGCTACACAGTGGCCAACGTCTGCTGGTGGTACGCGATGGGCGCCGACGTCAACTGGACGGTGACGCCCCGCCCGGTCTACTACGCCGACGGGCGCAAGGAGCCGGACTGCTACACCGACCCGCCGGAGCTGCACGACGCGCTCACCGGGCGGCTGGGCACCTTCCCGCTCTTCACCTACTGGGGGCCGACGGCCGGGTTGCCGTCGTCGCGGTGGATCTGCCAGGCGGCCGAGCAGATCCTCGCCGACGTGTCACCCGACCTGACCCTGGTCTACGTTCCGCACCTGGACTACGACCTGCAACGCTTCGGTCCCTCGTCGGCCCAGGCCGCCGCGGCGGCAGCCGAGCTGGACGCGGTGCTCGGCCCGCTCCTGGACGCCGCCCGGGCCCGCGACGCCACAGTGGTGGTGCTGTCGGAGTACGGCATCACCGACGTGTCCCGGCCGGTGGACGTCAACCGGCTGCTGCGCGCCGAGGGCCTGTTGCGGGTGCACACCCAGGCGGGCATGGAGTACCTCGACCCGTGGACGTCGAAGGCGTTCGCTGTCGCCGACCACCAGATCGCGCACGTCTACGTCAAGGATCCGGCCGACGTGGCGGCGGTGGCGAAGCTCTGCGCCGGCCTGCCCGGGGTGGCCGAGGTGCTCGACGCCGAGGGCAAGGCCGCACACGGTCTGGACCATCCGCGCGCCGGTGAGCTGGTGCTGGTGGCCGAGCCGGACGCCTGGTTCACCTACTACTACTGGCTGGACGACGCCCAGGCACCGGACTTCGCCCGGCTGGTCGAAATTCACCGGAAGCCGGGCTACGACCCGGCGGAGCTGTTCTTCGACCCGGCCAACCCCGGTGCCGCGAAGGCCCGGGCCGGGGTCGCCCTGGCCCGCAAGAAGCTCGGCATGCGGTACCTGATGAGCGCTGTCGGCCTCGATGCCGGTGCGCGGGCGGTGCGCGGCTCGCACGGGCGGCTGCCCGACGACCCGGCGGACGGCCCGGTGCTGCTCTGCTCCGACCCGACCGCGGCCCGGGACAAGATCGCGGCGACCGAGGTCAAGGCGCTGCTGCTGGAGCTGGCCGGGCTGAGCCCCGGCGGTGCGGGCGGGTCGGGGGAGGGCTCATGACGGTCACCGTCGCGCCCACCGACGCCAGCGGGCTGCGGGCGCGCTTCGACACGGAGCTGGCCGGGTTTCTCAGCCGGCAGGGCCCGGACTGGCCGGACGGGGCGCCGCGGGGCGTGTTCACCGCGCTGCAACGGTTCGTGCTGGCCGGCGGCAAGCGGTTACGGCCGCTCTTCTGCTACTGGGGCTGGCGCGGCGCGGGGGCGGCCGACGGCACCCCGATCGTGGTGGCCGCGGCGGCCCTGGAGCTGTTCCACGCGTTCGCGCTGATCCATGACGACATCCTGGACGGCAGCGACCGCCGCCGGGGTGAGCCGTCGGTGCACCGGCTCTTCGCCGACCTGCACGCCCGCTCGTCGTGGCGCGGCGACCCCGAGGCGTACGGCCGTAACACCGCGCTGCTCTGCGGGGACCTCTGCGCGGCCTGGTCGGATCAGATGTTCCACGAGTGCGGGCTGAGCACCGAGCAGGTGCACCGGGGGTACGGCGTGTTCGCGCTGATGCGTACCGAGGTGATCGCGGGGGAGTACCTGGACCTGGTCTCGGGCGTGGGTGACGGCTCGGTGGCCAGCGCGCTCACCGTGATCCGGATGAAGGCTGCCCGGTACACGGTCACCCGGCCGTTGCAGATCGGTGCGGCACTGGCCGGCGCTGGCCCGGAGCTGATCGCCGCGTTGGGCGAGTTCGGTGACCCGCTGGGTGACGCGTTCCAGCTCCGCGACGATGTCCTGGGCGTGTTCGGTGACCCGGCGGTCACCGGGAAGTCGGTCCTGGACGACCTGCGTGAGGGCAAGCCCACCGTCATGATGGCGCTGGCCCGCAGCGCCGCCGACCGGCCGCAGACCATCCGGCTGCGGGAGCTGTTCGGCAACCCGGCGTTGGACGCCGAGGGCGCGGCGGAGCTGCGCGACATCATCGAGGCGACCGGCGCGCGGGAGCGGATCGAGCAGATGATCCGGGTCCGGACCGAGGCCGCGCTCTCCGCCCTGCAGAACGCCATGGTGGCCGATGAGGCCCGCGTGGCCCTGGTTGCGCTGGCCGGGCAGGCGATCGACCGACGCGCCTGACCGGCGACTTTCGATCAAATCGACAAAAGTTGATGCTGAACCGCCGGAAGGTATGGACACATCGACACGTGCGACTTAGTGTCGTGACCAACACGACAATGTTTCGTCGAGGTGAACCGGCGGCGCGGTAACCCATCGACCCCCCCACCACCGCTACGGCATCCGGCGCGACGGCGCGCGCCCGGCCTGGCAGTCACACGTCAGGAAGGGACAGCACAGATGTCCATGAAGGACGCTCCGAGACAACGGTCCCGACGATGGTTCTCCGCCGGATCCGCGCTGCTGCTGGCGGTCGCCGCCGGCACTGTCACCTTCGCCGCCGGCTCGGCCCCCGCCCAGGCACACACGATCGTCGCCAGCGACTTCCAGCAGGTCGAGCTGGCCCGTGGCGTGACCGACATGGGTGAGCCGATGTCGCTGGCGGTGCTGCCGGACCGCTCGGTCCTGCACACCGCCCGCAACGGCACCCTGCGCCGCACCGACGCCAACGGCACCACCTCCGTGATCGGCACCCTGTCGGTCTACACGCACGACGAGGAGGGGTTGCAGGGCGTCGGGATCGACCCGGGCTTCGCCAGCAACCGCTACATCTACCTCTACTACGCCCCGCCGCTCTCCACCCCCGGCGGTGACGCGCCGGCCACCGGCACCGACTTCTCGGCCTGGAACGGCGTCAACCGGCTCTCCCGGTTCACCCTCAACTCGGACTTCACGCTCAACCAGGCCAGCAAGGTCGACGTGCTCGACGTTCCGGCCAGCCGGGGTGTGTGCTGCCACGTCGGTGGGGACATCGACTTCGACGCCGCCGGCAACCTCTACCTGTCCACCGGCGACGACACCAACCCGTTCGAGTCGTCCGGCTACTCACCACTGGACGAGCGGACCAACCGCAACCCCGCGTACGACGCGCAGCGCAGCGCCGGCAACACCAACGACCTGCGCGGCAAGATCCTGCGGATCAAGGTGAACGCCAACGGCACGTATTCCATCCCGTCGGGCAACCTGTTCGCCCCCGGCACGGCCAAGACCCGGCCGGAGATCTACGCGATGGGGTTCCGCAACCCGTTCCGGATCAGCGTGGACAAGGCCACCGGGGTGGTCTACGTCGGTGACTACGGGCCGGACGCCGGCTCCACCAGTTCCACCCGCGGGCCGTCCGGCCAGGTGGAGTTCAACCGGGTCGCGGCACCGGGCAACTACGGCTGGCCGTACTGCACCGGCACCAACACCAGCACCGAGACGTACAACGAGTTCGACTTCGCGACCAGCGCCAGCGGCGCGAAGTACAACTGCACCGGCGGGCCGACAAACAACTCGTTCCGCAACACCGGCCTGACCACCCTGCCGCCGGCCCAGCCGGCCTGGATCCGGTACGCCGGTGACGCCGGCACCCCGACCGAGTTCGGCGGCGGCTCCGAGTCGCCGATGGGCGGCCCGGTCTACCGGTACAACGCCTCGTCGACCTCCACCACCAAGTTCCCGCAGTCGTTCGACGGGCAGTTCTTCGCCACCGAGTTCGGCCGGGGCTGGATCAAGCCGATCCACGTCAACTCCGACGGCTCCCGGGGCGCCATCGACACCTTCCCGTGGGTCGGCAAGCAGGTGATGGACTCGGCGTTCGGCCCGGACGGCGCGTACTACGTGCTCGACTACGGCACCGGTTACTTCAACGGGGACGCCAACTCGGCGCTCTACCGCTTCGACTACGTCGGCGGCGGCAACCGGGCGCCCACCGCGAAGGCCAGCGCCAACCGCACCTCTGGCGCGGCCCCGCTCGCTGTGACGTTCTCCTCGGCCGGCTCGGCCGACCCCGAGGGCGGCGCGTTGACCTACGCGTGGGCGTTCGGTGACGGGACCACCTCGACCGCCGCCAACCCGACGAAGACCTACAGCGCCAACGGCACCTACACCGCCACGCTGACGGTGCGCGACCCGCAGGGCGCCACCGGCAGCAGCAGCGTGCAGATCAGCGTCGGCAACACCGCGCCCACGGTCACGATCAACAACCCGGGCAACGGTCAGCTGTTCGGCTTCGGGGACACGGTGGCGTACAGCATCACGGTGTCCGACCCGGAGGACGGCACCATCGACTGCACGAAGGTCAAGATGACCTACGTGCTCGGGCACGACCAGCACGGGCACCAGATCACCTCGAAGACCGGTTGCTCGGGCTCGATCACCATCCCGGTCGACGGTGAGCACGACGACGCGGCGAACATCTTCGCGATCTTCGACGCCGAATACACCGACGCCGGTGGGCTGACCACGCACACCCAGCACACGCTGCCGCCGCGGCACCGCCAGGCCGAGTTCTTCGGCACCTCGTCGGGGATCAACGTGTTCAGCAAGACCCCGGCCGAGGGTGGCAAGACCGTCGGCGACATCAACAACGGCGACTGGATCGCGTTCCAGCCGTACCGGCTGGGCAACGTGACCTCGTTCAACGCCCGGGTCTCCTCGGCGGGTGCCGGTGGCACCCTCCAGGTCCGGGCTGGCTCGGCCACCGGCACCGTGCTCGGCTCGGCCACGGTCCCGGTGACCGGCGGCTGGGAAACCTTCACCACTGTCAACGGGACGATCAGCAACCCGCCGACCGGCACGACCACGCTCTACCTGACCTTCGCCGGGTCGGGCACCGGGGCGCTCTACGACCTGGACGCCTTCACCTTCGTCACCGGGACGCCCCCGGCCGGTGGGGCCGGGGCGATCAAGGGCCTCGGCGGCAAGTGCCTGGACGTGCGCAACGCCGCCACGGCCGACGGCACGCAGATCCAGATCTACACCTGCAACGGCAGTGCCGCGCAGACCTGGGCGGTCACCCCCAACTCCACGATCAAGTCGTTGGGCAAGTGCCTGGACGTGTCGGGCGGTGCCACCGCCGACGGCACCAAGATCCAGCTCTGGACCTGCAACGGGACCGCCGCGCAGAACTGGGCCGCCCAGGCCGACGGCACCCTCCGCAACACGTCGTCGGGCAAGTGCCTCGATGTCTCCGGCAACAGCTCCGCTGACAGCACGGTGGTCCACCTCTGGACCTGCACCGCCGCCGCCAACCAAAAGTGGACCCTGCCCTGAGCTGGCGGGAGGGGCCCTTCGACAACGCCTAGTGTGATGCGAGGGGCCCCTCCTAACCGCAATTAGGAGAGCGATATGCGCAGACGCCTGCGACCCGTCCTCGGTGCGGCCATGGCCGCACTCGCCGTCATCGCCTGCACCACCCCGGCCACCCCGGCCAGCGCCGCCGACGCCCCGTACGACGTGCTGGTTTTCTCCAAGACCGCTGGTTTCCGGCACGACGCGATCCCGGTCGGCATCCAGACCATCCGCGACCTGGGTGCGGCGAACAACTTCACGGTCACCGCGACCGAGGACGCCGCCGCGTTCACCACGAGCAACCTCAACCAGTACGAGGCGGTCGTCTTCCTCAACACCACCGGCGACGTGCTCAACGCCAGCCAGCAGACCGCCTTCGAGTCGTACATCGGCTCCGGCCGCGGGTACGTGGGTGTGCACGCCGCAGCCGACACCGAGTACGACTGGCCGTTCTACGGCAACCTCGTGGGCGCGTGGTTCGCCTCGCACCCCGCGATCCAGCAGGCCAACATGAAGGTGGAGGACCGGGGCCACGCGGCCACCGCTCACCTGCCGCAGACCTGGACCCGCACCGACGAGTGGTACAACTACCGCACCAACGCCCGGTCGAGCGCCCACGTGCTGGCCACCCTGGACGAGTCGTCGTACTCCGGCGGCGGCATGGGCGCCGACCACCCGCTGAGCTGGTGCAAGAGCTACAGCGGCGGCCGGTCCTTCTACACCGGGGCGGGGCATACCCAGGCGTCGTACGCGGAGTCGGGGTTCCGCAACCACCTGCTCGGCGGCATCCGGTACGCCTCCGGCCGGAGCAAGGCCGACTGCCGGCCCGAGACCGGCTACACCCCGCTGTTCAACGGCTCGACGGCCGGCTGGTCACAGGCCGGCCCGGGCAGCTTCACCAACACCGACGCCACCCTGACCTCGGTCGGCGGCATGGGGCTGTACTGGTACAACGCCAAGCAGTTCACCAACTACTCGCTGAAGCTGGACTGGAAGCTGGCCGGTGACGACAACTCCGGCATCTTCATCGGGTTCCCACCGTCGAGTGACCCGTGGTCGGCGGTCGACAACGGGTACGAGATCCAGATCGACGCCACCGACGCGGCTGACCGCACCACCGGCGCGGTCTACACCTACAAGTCCGCCGACATCGCCGCCCGCGACGCGGCGTTGAACGCGGCGGGGGAGTGGAACACGTACGAGCTGCTGGTCGAGGGCGAGCGGCTACAGATCTTCCTCAACGGGGTGAAGATCAACGACTTCACCAACACCAACCCGGTCCGCTCGTTGGCCGGTCACATCGGCATCCAGAACCACGGCACCGGTGACGACGCCTCCTTCCGCAACATCCGGATCAAGGAGCTGGGCACCACGCCGCCGCCCACCGGCACGATCCAGGCCGAGGCGTTCAGCTCGGCCAACGGTGTCTCCGCGTTCACCAAGGCAGGCGCCAACGGTGGGCAGACGGTCGGCTACATCGACCCGGGCGACTGGGCCGCGTACAACGGCGTCAACCTGGCCGGGGTCACCTCGTTCACGGCCCGGGTCGTCTCCGGCGGCGCGGGTGGTGCCATCCAGGTGCGCACCGGTTCGGCCACCGGCCCGGTGCTCGGCACTGTCGCGGTACCCAACACCGGCAGTTGGACGACCTTCGCCAACGTCTCCACGGCACTGTCCAACGTCCCGTCCAGCACCCAGAACCTCTACCTCACCTTCACCGGTAGTGGCACGGGGCTCTTCGACCTGGACGACTTCACCCTGGTCAAGGGCGGCGGGGGCGGCACCGGTGTCGGCCCGATCAAGGGTCTCGCCGGCAAGTGCCTGGACGTGCGCAACGCCGGCACCGCCGACGGCACCCAGATCCAGATCTACACCTGCAACAGCAGCACGGCGCAGACCTGGACCGTGACGCCGAACTCGACGATCAAGGCGCTCGGCAAGTGCCTGGACGTCTCCGGCAGCGGCACCGCCGACGGCACCAAGATCCAGCTCTGGACCTGCAACGGCAGCGGCGCGCAGAACTGGGCGGCCGCGTCCGACGGCACCCTGCGCAACCCGTCGTCGGGCAAGTGCCTGGACGTCTCCGGCAACAACTCCGCCGACAGCACCGTCGTGCACCTCTGGACCTGCCTCAACGCGGCCAACCAGAAGTGGACCCTGCCCTGACCGACTAGGGCTGGAGGGGTCGACGCGTACGACGTCGGCCCCTCCCGCTCCGGCACCGACCATGCCCGGCCGGGCGTGCCCCGACCGGCCGGGTTCGTCGGCTCTGCGGAGCGGCGGGGCTCGGGGAGGTGTCACCCGCTCGCACCGGTGTGTGCCCCGACGCAGATCTCGCCCGTGGCACGCGGCCCGTCGACGCGGTGCCGTCGAGAGCGCCGACCGGGTGGGCGCGTTGCGGGGGACGCCGGGGGTTGGCGCACAGCTGGCTGCCGTACCTTGACCTGCATGGGGTTGTTCGCGCAGTGGCGTGGGACGGTGCTGGCGCGAGGCCATCAGCTGCTCGGTGCGCTGGGCCGGGCCGACGAGCCCGACGACCCGTCCGAGCCGGCGCCCAGCCTGAACCGTCTCGACGCGCTGGTGGAGGGCTTCACCGCCGGTCAACCGGTGCGCTGGACCATGGCCGGGCAACCCCGGCCGCTGCCCGGCCCGGTCGACGTGGTGGCGTACCGGATCATCGAGGAAGCGCTGACCAACGCGTGCCGGCACGCGCCGGGCGCGCCGGTCGGGGTCCGCCTGCGCTACGACGCCGCGGGCATCACCATCGAGGTCCGCGACGAGGGCGCCGGTCCCGCTGCCTCCGGCGGCGGCACCCAGGGCGCCGGTCGGGGTCTGCTCGGGGTACGCAGGCGCGCCGAGCGGCTCGGCGGCACGTTCTCGGCCGGCCCGCGCGCCGGTGGCGGCTTCACCGTACGGGCTGTGCTGCCCGCGCCCGAGGAAATGATCGGATGATCGGCCGACCGCGGGGCTTCCCCGATGGGGTACTGCGGAAATAAGGTGGGGGTCGGCGACCGTGCTGGTGGCCGGTGACCCGGTGGGAGGCGCAACCCGCCGGGCTCAGGTGTGCTCCGCACCCACCGGTGACCGCTCGGGTGCCGCGCACGTCCGGTCACCCTCGCCCCGGTCCGCACAAGGAATCCCCATCACAACAGGGGAGAAGGACAATGGCGCGACCCATCACGCTCTTCACCGGCCAGTGGGCCGATCTTCCGTTCGAGGAGGTCTGCCGGCTCGCCTCCGAGTGGGGCTACGACGGTCTGGAGATCGCCTGCTGGGGCGACCACTTCGAGGTCGACAAGGCGCTCGCCGACGACTCGTACGTCGAGCGCAAGCGGGAGACCCTCGCGAAGCACAACCTTGAGGTCTTCACGATCTCCAACCACCTGGTTGGTCAGGCGGTCTGCGACCACCCGATCGACGAGCGGCACCAGGACATCCTGCCTGGCCGTATCTGGGGCGACGGGGAGCCCGAGGGGGTTCGTCAGCGGGCCGCCGAGGAGATCAAGGACACCGCGCGGGCGGCGGCGAAGCTCGGGGTGAAGACGGTCGTCGGCTTCACCGGGTCGTCGATCTGGCACACTCTCGCGATGTTCCCGCCGGTGCCGCCGTCGATGATTGAGCGCGGCTACCAGGACTTCGCCGACCGGTGGAACCCCATCCTCGACGTGTTCGACGAGGTGGGAGTGCGGTTCGCGCACGAGGTGCACCCCAGTGAGATCGCGTACGACTACTGGACGACGAAGCGGACGCTGGAGGCGATCGGCAACCGGCCCGCGTTCGGCCTGAACTGGGACCCGTCGCACTTCGTCTGGCAGGAGCTGGACCCGGTGAACTTCATCTTCGACTTCGCCGACCGGATCTACCACGTGGACTGCAAGGACGCGAAGGTGCGTACCGGCGATGGCCGGCGTGGCCGGCTCGCCTCGCACCTGCCCTGGGCCGACCTGCGGCGCGGTTGGGACTTCGTCTCCACCGGCCACGGCGACGTGCCCTGGGAGGACTGCTTCCGCGCGTTGAACGCGATCGGCTACACCGGCCCGATCTCGGTCGAGTGGGAAGACGCGGGAATGGACCGGCTGGTCGGCGCCCCGGAGGCGTTGCAGTTCGTCCGCCGGCTCGCCTTCGACGCACCGAGCGCCGCCTTCGACGCGGCGTTCAGCAGCAAGGACTGACCGCACGTCGGACGGACCACGGGCCGGTCGCCCTGCGGCGACCGGCCCGTCGACGTGCGGTTGGTCAGAGCGTGCTGGCGTTCGTGCCCGAGCCGGACGGCTTGGTGCGGGGGTTCGTGGACGACGGCGACTCGGAGGTCGTGCCGACCGTGCTGGTGCCCGCCTTGGCGCCCACTGTGGCGGGCGTGCCGGCGAACGCGTCGTCGGCGGCGGTCAGCTCCTGCTTGCCGGTGCTGCCGTTGGTGGTGCCCAGCTTCTCGCCCAGTTTGGTCTGGCCGAGCTTGTCCTTGCCCTCGCTGTAGAGCTTGTTGGCTTGGGCCTGCGCGACCCCGGCCGCCTCCTGGACGGTCGGGTGGTCGAGCACCTTGCGGCCCTTGACCACGAGCTCCTCGTACTTTTCCCGGCCGGCACGGGCGCCCAGGACGAATCCCGCAGCCAGCCCGCCAAGAAACATGATCTTTCCGCGCATGGCGGCTCCTTCCGTACCTGACGCGCCGTCACCCCGGCGAGTTGCCCCGTCGGAAGGCGACCTGTTCGCGCCTGCGTCCTCTGTCCGCAGCTAACTACCCATCCTGCTCCCCGCTCAAGCATGCTTGTGCCGGGATGGCGATTTACCCCTATTGTCAATGCGACGGCGGGGAGGCAACCCACTGGACCACCACCGGGGGATGTCCTGTACTCTTGTCCCGTCGCACGGCGTCGGGGAGATCCGAAGTCGGGCGGAGCACGATCCCCTGTAGCTCAATTGGCAGAGCAGCCGGCTGTTAACCGGCAGGTTATTGGTTCGAGTCCAATCGGGGGAGCTTTTCCACGTACGCCCGTCAGCCACCGGCCGACGGGCGTTTTCGTGTGTGTGACCCGGTTTCACCCACTCTCGACCTGCTTGCCCGGCAGGATGGTCGATGTCGACTGAGGCTACCGCTGCGTCGATTGATGCGTCGATCCTTGGGGTGAGTGCGGATGTCCGGACGAGGCGGCAAGGCCATGCTGATCGCGGTGGCGGTCGTGCTGGCCTGGTTGGTGATCGGCGGCGTGTCCGGCCCGTACGCGGGGCGTCTCAGCGAGGTCGCCACCAACGACAACGCCGCCTTCCTGCCCACCGACGCCGAGGCGACCCGCGCCCAGGACCTCGCCGGCGAGTTCGTCGACCGGCAGACCATCCCGGCTCTGGTCGTCTACGAGCGGCCATCCGGGATCACCGACGCGGACCGGCAACGGGTGAGCGCCGACGCCGCCCGGTTCGCCCAGATCCCCGGCGTGGTCACCCCACTGCCCCCGCCCATCCCGAGCGCCGACGGCCAGGCACTCCAGGTCGTCGTGCCGGTGGACGACGCCGAGGGCGAGGAGATTGGCACTGTCGTCGAGCGACTGCGCGACATCACCGGCGGTGACCGGGACGGACTCACCGTTGACGTCTCCGGCCCGGCCGGTCTACTCGCCGACCTGATCGAGGTCTTCTCCGCCATCGACGGACCACTGCTGCTGGTCACCCTGGTCGTGGTGCTGGTCATCCTGCTGATCGTCTACCGCAGCCCGGTCCTCTGGATCTTCCCGTTGCTCGCCGCCGGGATGTCGTACGCCCTCGCCTCGGTCTTCGTCTACCTGCTCGCCGACGCGGACGTGGTGAAGCTCAACGGGCAGGCCCAGGGCATCCTCACCGTGCTGGTCTTCGGCGCCGGCACCGACTACGCGCTGCTGCTGATCGCCCGCTACCGGGAGGAACTGCACCGGCACGACCGGCCGTGGGACGCCATGAAGACCGCCTGGAAGGGCGCCGCGCCGGCCATCATCGCCTCCGGCGGCACTGTCATCGTCAGCCTGCTCTGCCTGCTGCTGTCCAGCCTCAACTCCAACCGGGCACTCGGCCCGGTCGCCGCCATCGGCATCGCCGCCACCCTGCTGGTGATGCTCACGTTCCTACCCGCGCTGCTGGTGCTCGGCGGACGGTGGGCGTTCTGGCCCCGTCGGCCCCGCGCCGACCAGGCCGACCCGCGGGCCGAACACGGCATCTGGAGCCGCGTAGCCGGCTTCGTGGCCCGGCACGCCCGCCCGATCTGGCTGAGCACCGCCGTCGTGCTGGCCCTGCTGACGCTCGGCCTCACCCAGCTCGGCGCCACCACCCTCGGCCAGTCCGACCTGTTCACCCAGCGCACCGACTCGGTCGACGGCCAGGAGGTGATCTCCCGGCACTACCCGGCCGGCACCGGCAGCCCGGCCACCATCTTCACCACCGAGCAGACCGCCCGGCAGGTCGCCCAGGTCGCTAAGGACGTACCCGGGGTCGCCGACGTTCGCCCCCTCACCGCCGGCCCACAGACCGGCCCACCCGACCCGAACGCCGCCCCGAAGGTCGTCGACGGGCGGGTGCAACTGGAGGCGACCCTGGCCGACCCACCCGACAGCGACGGCGCCGAACGGACGATCCGCGAGCTGCGCGTGGCCGTACACCAGGTGCCCGGCGCGGACCCGGTGGTCGGCGGCTTCACCGCGATCAACGTGGACACCTCGGACGCCGCCAAGCGCGACCAGAACGTCATCATCCCGGTGGTGCTGGTGGTCATCGCTGTCATCCTGGCCCTGCTGCTGCGTGCGCTGCTCGCCCCGCTGCTGCTGATCGCCACCGTGCTGCTCAGCTTCGCGGCGACCCTCGGCCTCTGCGCGCTGCTGTTCCGCCACGTCTTCGACTTCCCCGGCGTGGACGCGTCGTTCCCGCTGTTCGCGTTCGTCTTCCTGGTCGCGCTCGGCATCGACTACAACATCTTCCTGATGAGCCGCGTCCGCGAGGAGTCGGTCAAGCGCGGCACCCGCGCCGGAGTGCTCGCCGGCCTCGCCGTCACCGGCGGTGTGATCACCTCCGCCGGCATCGTGCTCGCCGCGACGTTCTCCGCCCTCGCCGTCCTGCCCCTGGTGGTGCTCGTCGAGTTGGGTACGGCGGTCGCGATCGGGGTACTGATCGACACCATCATCGTCCGGTCGCTGCTGGTGCCCGCACTCGCGTACGACATCGGGCCGAAGATCTGGTGGCCGGGCCGGTTGTCCCGGGCGAACGGTGAGCGGGAGGCGCGCGGTGCTGGCTGAAACCGATGTGGTCATCGTCGGCGGCGGCCTGGCCGGTCTCGCCGCCGCCCGCCGGCTGCACCGCGCCGGCGTGCCCTGGCGGCTGGTGGAGGCCGAGGGTCGGCTCGGCGGCCGGGTCGCCACCGACGTGGTCGACGGTCACCTCATCGACCGGGGCTTCCAGGTGCTCAACACCGCCTACCCCCGGCTCGGCACGCTGCTCGACACCGACCAGCTCAACCTCGGCTACTTCACCTCCGGTGTGCTGGTCCGCAAGGGCGACAAGCTGCTGCGCCTGGTCAACCCGCTGCGCGAGCCGACCGGCGGCCCCGGCACCGCGCTCGCCGGGGTCGGCTCCCTGCTCGACCGGCTGCGCTTCGCCGCCCTCGCCACCGGCTGCGCCACCCTCCCCGCGTCCCGACTGCTCGCCGCGCCGGAAGCCACAACCGAGACGGCGCTGCGCCGCGCCGGTCTCTCTGACGCCATCATCGAGGAGTTGCTGCGACCGTTCCTGTCCGGTGTGTTCATCGAGCGGGAACTCTCCACCTCCAGTCACGTGCTGGCGATGGTGCTGCGCTCCTTCGCCCGCGGCCGGATCGGCCTGCCCGCCGAAGGGATGGCCGCGCTGCCCCGGGCTGTCGCCGCACCGCTGCCCGCCGACCTGCTCGACCTGGACAGCCCGGTCGCGGAGGTCACCCCCGGCCGGGTCCGCACCCAGGCCGGCGACATCCGCTGCCGGGCCGTCGTCGTCGCCGTCGACCCGCCCGCCGCGGCCGCGCTGCTGCCAGCCCTGACGACGGTACGCATGCACAGCTACACCACCTACTACCACAGCGCGCCCGAGCCGCCGCTCACCGAGCCGATCCTGCTCGTCGACGGCGACCGACGCGAACTCGTCGCCAACACTGTGGTGCTCAGCAACGCCGCCGCGACGTACGCGCCCGCCGGACGGCACCTCATCGCCACCTCGGTGGTCGGCCCGACGGCCCCACCCGAGCCGACCATCCGGGCCGAGCTGACCCGGCTGTACGGCCGCTCCACCGCCGACTGGACCCACCTCACCACAATGGCCATCCCCGAGGCGCTACCCGCCGCACCGCCGCCGCAGGGACGGCTGCGCAAACCGGTGGCGCTGGGGGAGGGCCTGTTCGTGGCCGGTGACCACCGGGACAGCCCATCGATCCAGGGCGCGCTCACCAGCGGCTGGCGCGCCGCCGGCGCAGTACTGGACGAGCTGCGCGCCGGCTGACAGTCGTACCCGAGCACGCTGTTATATTCCTGTTGCCCATCGTGCTGGTGCAGGCGTGGGCGCCGGCCGGCTTGATGCTGGCTGCTGACCGCCGAGCGGGATAAGATCCGGCGCGGTGTTCGGGGCGGTAGCTCAGCCGGTTAGAGCAGGGGACTCATAATCCCTCGGTCGCGGGTTCGAGTCCCGCCCGCCCCACCAGCCGTTTTCCCTGGTCAGCCATGCTGCCGACGACCCAGGCGAACCGCATCGAGGTCGGGACCAACGCTCTCAGTCCGCACTGAGTCCGCAGCAGCACGACCCGCCGCCCGGTCGAGGCGGTCCGCCACCTGGTCCAGGTCATCCTCGAACAGGTCCGCGTACACATCCAGCGTCATGGCCGCCGAGGCGTGCCCGAGCATCCGCTGCACCGCCTTTACGTTGGCGCCCTCGGCCACCGCCACGCTGGCCGCCGTGTGCCGCAGCTCGTGCGGGGTCAGGCCGGCGAGCCCGATCGACTCCGCAGCCCGATCGAAGACACGGCGACGGAAGTTGTTGTTGCGCAGCACCTCGCCGGCCGGGGACGTGAACACCAGCTCGTCATTCGCACGGCCGGCGATCTGCGCGGCCATCGGCTCGACCAGGAACCGGGGGAGCGGCACCGACCGGCGTTGGTGCGTCTTCGGCGTACCGAACACGGCCCGACCGTTGACCTCCGTCACCGACTCCGCGACCAGCAGCCGTCGCTTCACCAGGTCCACCCGTCGCACGCGGAGCGCGGCCAGTTCGCCCCAGCGCAGCCCGGTGTAGGCCAGCACCCGGATGATCAGCCCGTACGGCTCTGCCGCCGCCAGCTCGCCCACCTGGACATGGGTCAGGAACACCTTCTCGGAGTGTCCGACCCGTGGCAACCGGACACCTGCCGAGACGTTCCGGGTGAGCCGGCCATCACGAACGGCCAGAGCCAGCAACAGCGAGAACACGCGGTGGGCTTACCGGACGGTGGACGGCGCAAGACCGGCCTGCGTCATGCGGCGCACCCACTCGCCAACGTCGGCGTGCGTGACTGCCGAAAGCGGGACGCGTTCCCACACCGGGAGCACCTGCCTCCGCAGCAGGCTGCCGTACCGATGGCGAGTTGACGGCTTGAGCTGCAGCTGATTGGCGAACCACCGCGCAGCCCAGTCGCCAACGGTGACCCGCGACAGAGCCGGATCGACCCACTCCCCGCGAGCGAGCGCCGTCTTCATCAAGGCGGCCCGCAAGCGGGCCGCGCCGGCCCGGCCCCGGCCTGCTGGCGACCTCCGGCCGGCATCGGCCGGGCCGGCCGGCCGCGCTTGGGGATTGCCAGACCTGGAACACCTCGGGGCTCCGCCCCGAACCCCGACCCTCCTCAGAGATGCCGCCGCAGATCACCTCGCCGGGCACCACAAGGGCTACCGGCCTCCCCTGACGGGGCCAAGGTCGTTCGTCCGGTAGGGCGCTCCACCTTGTCCCCGTCAGGGGAGGCCGGACGGTCTGCGACTGCCCGACGAGGAGATCCGCTTCAACGCTTGGCCTTGGTCTGTTACGCGTCAGCCCACCGTGCCTAGGCGTGAGCACTCGCTCAGAGCATCGCGCTCCCAGTCGCTTCCTACGAGAGCGACGGGGTAGCTGACCTCTCGGCCCCGCCTGTCATCGGTCTCGACTGATAACCCTAGCGGCAGCGGCTCTCGCTGGACGCGTGCGACCGAGCACTCGAACCACAGCTCGACCGCGAGCTGACCGGTGCTGCCAGGGGGTAAAAGCCGGGGCGATCCGATGCTGTGTATCACGACACCCGGCCTCTCTGCATGAACCCCACGAACGGTGATCGGCCCGGGGCCGGCGTTGGCCAACGCCAAATACCCGGACAGTCGGACGGATCCCTCGGAGCCCGCGCTTCCAGAGTCGGCCGATTGAGGGAAGGCCGCGAATGCGACCACGGCGTTCCGCTCCCGCTGATCACGCGAGTCTTGCAGTTGGCTGACACCGAAGCCGCCAAGCACAACGCCGACCACGAAGGCGGCAACGAGCCGCAGGGCCATTTTGCGTCTGACCACGAGGCGATCATGAGCGGGGGCACCCGACTTCGCCGACTGGTGATTGTGCTCGTCCAGGTCGATCACTGCATGCTCCGCAACATGGGCGTCAGCCTAGGGTCTCTTCAGACCAGCAGGTCGCCCGGCCGTAGAGCCGCCCGTACAGGCAAGGCCATCCGCAGACGCCGATTGATCCCGACAACGACGGACAGGCTGACCAGGCGTGCAGCCGGACCAGCCACCCCTGATGTTCTTCTCACCGGGAGGCCAGCATGGGCCTTCCGTGGGCCAGTAACCGTGGCGCGCAGCGGGCACGAGGGGGCATGAGACGCAACCGGAGGCCGGCACGCGGATGATCAGCCATGCGGCGACGCGCGATTGTCAGGTGCGTCAGGACCAGTTGAACATCCGCACTGGCAGAATTACGAGAACGACGGTCGCAGCGACGGCCAGCAGAACGCGCACCGTGCGAAGACCTCGCCACCACGGGATGACCCAGAGCAGCAGCCACATGGCGCCTGAGATGACCACATGTACGCCGACCACCCCAAGGCTGGTCTCCTCGCACATGTTCTCCGCCATGGCCTCCTTGCACAGCGCCGGTGGACCGTTGTGGTCTCCGAGGCTTCCCAACACCCCGACGAGGCAGGCCAACACTGGAGCGGCTAGCAGGGTGAACAGCGGCGTCACCAACCACCCGGCGAGATCACGGTGCCGGTCCACTAGCCGTCGCACTGGCAGAACCTACAGCTGGACATCGACAGTTCTCAAGTCGACGCTTCGGGCCCCCGCGCAAACGGCACGGTCCGCATCCAGTCCGCACGAGTTCCAGAGGGCGTACGCCGGGAACGACACGCTACCTGCACCTGCTGACAGCATTGACCGAGCAGGACGGCCGTCGGCTCCTACCCGTCGCAGCCCCTGAGCACCTCACCCTTGCCGCCGTCTCCGGAGGGCAGATCCGAGGCGGGTCGGGTCTTCTGTCGGCACGTGACCATCGCCTGATTGAAGCCGGCAGCCAGTGCCTAGTGGACAGGGTGAACGACGCCTACCATGAGCCGATGATCGAGCAGAGTCAGCGACGCGTTCCTGTGCCGGTCGCCGTCGCCGCCGTGATTCTGCTTGTGGGCGCCGCCATCCCGGCGTCGATGATGTTTGCGAGTGGTCCATCCGTTGCCACCGGGTTGATAGGCGTACTTCTTCTCCTGGCGTTGGCTTACGGCCTTTGGCGTGGTAGCGGGCGGGCCCGGTTTTGGACAACTGTTTTCTCGACCGTCAGCGTGGGGTACGGCGTCATCACGATCACCGAGGCTGGTGCGTTAGGGCTGCTGCAGATCGTTGGTGCGGCAGTAATCGTCGGCCTGTTGCTGGTACCCGCCTCGTCCCGCCGGTGGTTTCACGACTTGCCGGCGGAGGGGTAGCGCCGGCAAGAGGTCCGGGTACCTGTGCGCTGAGTGTCAGCGTGTCCGGCTGACGGACGAAACCCTCGGGTCTACGGAGTAGCGGCGGACGACGTCGTCGGCGTCGCCAGCGGTGGCACCGGGATCGAACAGCACCTCCAGGCAGGGCGCTTGCGGCCCTTCTGACCCGAAGCCCGCAACCACGTGATTCGGGTCGACGCGGTGGCTCTCGCGCACCAGCTCCTCAGCGGACTGCCCCTGCCGCACACAAACCATCGCCTCGGGTTGACGACCACCCCAGGTCAGTGCTGGAGCCGACATGCCGATGGTGAGCACCACTGCCGTCCCCACGCCGATAACTGTCGTCCGGCCAAGCCCTGGCCGGCTGGCCGGTGACATCACCGCCACCAGGGCGGACAGCGTGTACACCCAAAGAGCCCGCTTGTCGGCCGAGTCATGGAGAGCCAACGCGACGACGCCGGCTCCGACGGTCTGTGCGACCAGGCTGACCAGTCGGAACCCTGGCGAGTCGACCAACGCCGCTGGTATCACGGCAAGCGCACCAAGCAACAGGATGAGCACGACAAGCTCGTACGCACTCCATTCACGGCGCGCGTCCAGGACGAGCAACACCAGGGCAACCAGGTGTCCGCAGACGACAAGCGGCGGGCGGAGGTACGCCAGGATCCGTGCGACCATCGGAAGACCCTACGTGATCTGACCGACTTCGATGGGGGTTCAAATCCGGCTCGACGGCCGCGCGGTCCATGTGAGGAGATGCAGGACATGGTTCAAGGCACGCGCGACGAGCTGATCGACCGCCTGGCTGAGGCAGTCGGGGCCATCGCAGGCGCCCACCCGACGCGGGTTGCCGTCGACGGACCGCCCGCCGCAGGCAAGACCACCCTCGCCGACGAGTTGGCCGTCGTCCTGCGTGAACAGGGCCGTCACGTCATCCGAGCCACGATCGACGATTTCCTCTTTCCCCGGGCGCAGCGCTATCCGCGCGGCGAGTACTCGGCCGAAGGCTGCTACTACGACACCCACGACTACGACGCGCTGAACCGGGTTCTGCTCGATCCGCTCGGCCCGGGCGGAGATCGGCTCTTCCAATCGGCTGTCTACGACCGCACCGCGGATGCCGTGCTGTCCCCGCCGGTCACGGCCGCCCCAGCCGGCGCCGTGCTCCTCTTCGACGGCGTCTTCCTCCTGCGCCCGGAACTGATTGATCGGTGGGATCTGCGCGTCTTCGTGTCGACGGCGCTGGAGAAGACAGTCGATCGTGCCGTGGTCCGAGAGCACCGGGTGTCGACTCGGGTCGACATCGAACGACGCTGGCGCGAGCGCTACATCCCCTCGCAGCAGCTCTACTTCGCTACGGCCCGCCCGACCCAGCACGCCGACGTCGTCGTGCACAACGACGAGCCCCAGCGGCCGGTCTGGGAGACCGCCCGGGGAGGAGACTCCGAAGTCCTGGCGGCTGGCGAGTGACCGCGCTTACGGGTGGTCCACATACTCGCCAAACGGCTCGATGGACCCATCCCAACCGTTCCAACCCTGTTGGGTGATCTGCCCGTTCGCGTAGGTGTACGACCAGCGGGCGCCGTCCTCGCCCTCGATCTGGACAGTTCCGGAGCGAACGAACGGCGCGATCGCGACGTAGAACGCCGTCGTCTGGTTCGACCACTTGGGGTCGCCCTCGTCGTCGTACCCGAACTCGATCCAGTCTCCGTCGCGAACGATTGTGGCCCTGGCCGGATCCGCCAGGTCGACCAGCGTGCCATCCGACGGAAACTCACCCGGCCTGTACCAACCACCGCGTTCGGCCAGGGCGGCCTGGACAGCGGTGACCGCCGCGGCGTCCTCCGACTCCGGGAGGTTCAGACGGCCTGAGGGCATCACCGTGTATCCCACGGCGCGCACCCTACTGCCATTACCGTTCCCTTATCCGTTGCCGCCACCACGCCTGCGCGTGCCACGCACTCAGCTCGGCAGCTCGGGGGTCAGGCAGTGTCTTCCGGCGAAACTCCTCGTCCAACGGCTCGACGACGCGTCGCAACTCGCGGCGGGCGGCCGCTGGCAGTCGGCGCATCGCATCGTCCAGGACGTCTCGCTGGAACAGCACATCGCAACCCGAACAGGAAGAGTGATCCGGACTTAGCTCCAGCCATCGTCCCGAGCGTCGAATGTCGCTACGGTAGCCGTCCAGCGCGGTCGCTACCGGAACGAAGCCTGGATGGGTGCTTTCGAGCCTGACGATCGCCGCGTTGGCACCCTTCGACAGACCATCGATGGGGCGGAGCCTGTCCGCATTCCGCCTGGCTGACCTCAACAGTGCGCGCAGCGCACCCGGCGACCTACGCGCCATGGACCTTTCGGGGCTGAGTCATGACGAGCACCCTGCCACATCATCGCCACGACCTGCCAACCCATTGACCTTTCGGGTCAGCCCGGTGGGCGCCGATCGCGTACCTTGCAGGCATGCCAGTAGCACCCGCTGACGTGCTACGACGCACGGGCGATCTCGTGCCACGTCGTCGCCCCGTGACGGTCGCACTTTCCCTGGCGCTGGTCGCCGTAGGGCTGGTCGGCGGCTTCGGGGCGGCCAGGCTTGCCGACGACCCGCACACCGCCCGGCCGGAGTTGCTCGTCGGGGTGGTCACCTGGTCGAACGAGCAGACCAGGTCCAACGAGCAGACCAGGTCCAACGAGCAGACCAGGTCCATCGCCTTCGAGGAAGGCGAGACCGCTCGCCGCCCTCTCGACGGCGACACGACCTACTCGGTGATCGCCGAGAGCTGGCAGGACGTGGGCGGGACACTGCACCACGACGGTACGTACCCGACCTGCCTGGCCGGCGAGAAGGACGATCCCGTCTCAACGGACCGACACCGGGTCGAGCTTGAGGTCCTGCACCGCGACACGGGCGGTCAGCCACAGCCCATCGTCGTCCATGTCCGCTGCCTCGACTGATGGCATGAGCCCAGTCGGTCTCAGCCGATGTTGATCAGCAGGATCTGGTCGTCGCGGAGTTCGGAGATGGTGTCGCGCAACAGCCGCAGCGTGTCCAGACCGGCCGAGCCGCTCTCCTCGAAGGCCACCCCCATCTCCTCGAAGTGGGCGACCAACTCGTCCTCGCGGTGCGCGCTGGGATCGAGCTGCTCCACCAACCGCCGGGCGGGAGCGATGAGCGTGGTCAGGCCGTAGGCGCTGTTGATGGCCTCCGACTCGGCATTGAGCTCCGGCTGCTCCAGGTCGATGCCGCGTTCCTCCAGATAGGTCAGGACGTAGAGCATGCAGTACCCGGACCAGTCGTACTCCTGCCGCGCCTTGCCCCCGTGTTCCGCCAGGTACGTGTGGAACGACGACGGCGATGTGCGGGCCAGGCGGGCCAGTTCGGTGATGCTGTCCCTGGGGACCAGGGTCAGTGACGCGATAGCAGACAACACGCTCTCCCTCGGACGACTCCGCCGCTCCGGCTCGTCGGCGGCAGGCTACTGAGGGGGAGTGACACGGTAGGTGACGTGCAGGACCGTGCTCGCTGCACGCGCCGTCACCTGTTCGAGGTTCAGCGGCGGGACGCCGTCGAACAGCCGGACGCCGGCGCCGAGGGTGACCGGCACGATGTGCAGCCGCAGTTCGTCGACCAGACCGGCGGCGAGGTACTGGTTGATGGTGGTCGCACCGCCGTGGATCAAGATGTCGCCGCCCCCGGCCGCCGCGCGGGCCTGCGCGAGCGCCGACTCGATCCCGTCGGTGACGAAGTGGAAGGTGGTGCCGCCCTCCATCGGCTGCGGCTCCCGAGCGTGGTGGGTGAGCACGAACACCGGCTTGTGGAAGGGCGGGTTGTCACCCCACCAGCCGTTCCACTGCCGATCCCACTCGCCGCGCACCGGGCCGAACATGTTGCGCCCCATGATGATCGCCGAGGCCAGTGTGGTCTGGTCGAGCTCGGCCTGGTTCTCCTCAGCCGCGTCGAACATCCAGGCGTGCAGCCCACGGCCCCAGCCGTCACCGCCGTCGTCGCCGAACGGGCGTTCCTCGCTCTGGTTGAGCCCGGCCGAGTACCCGTCGGCGGAGATGGTCTGGTCGACGATCACCTTGCCGTTACGTGTGGTCACAGCGCTCTCCATTGGCGACTCGTGGGCGAGTGGCCAGCCTACGGCCACCCCTGAACGGGCTGCGCCCCAACGAACATGAACAGCAGCGCGGCGGCCAGCACCACGGGGGCCAGGGCGCACGCGACACTCACCACCACCGTGACCCGAGAGCTGGGGTCGGTCTCGGTCTCGCGTTTCGGGAAGGCGTACACGCCCACCAGGAGGAGAACGAGCCACAGGGGCACCAGCAGAGGAGCGAGAGCGGGCCAGACGGGCCAGACCGGCTCGACGACGATGCCCGGGCCCAGGACCATCCAGGTGAGGGCGACGCCCGGGAGGAGGCCGGCGGTCACCAGGGTGCAGACCAGCAGGGGTACGGGTCGACGTCGCCGTGCCACCCACCCGAACAGCGCCGCGCCGGCTGCGGCGCCGACGAGAGTGCCAGCGACAGTGCTGGGTAGGAACGTGCCGGGCGCGGCCGGTGCGATGGTCAGCTCCGTCCCGCTCGCGGAGTATTCGAGCGCGACAGTCATTCCGTCGCGCTCGGCCCGCCAGCCGTCGCACAGGTAGCCAGGAACGCGGCGAAGGCCCTGCCACCCCTGCGTCGCGGCGCTGCGCCGGAACTGCTCGGAGAGCCTACAGTCGTCACCATCGTCGTACTGGAAGGACGCTTGGGCCGAGCCCAGGTCGTCGGCAGCGAGGTGGACGCCCCACCGGTAGCCATGCACGATCTGGCCCGAATCGCCCGGCACCGCACCAGGAAGCAGTTGCGCTGCCACACTCTGCGCCTGGTCGTCGCTGGGCGGTGTGACGCCGCGACCGCCGTACCAGGTGCCGAGACTCAGGCCGACAGTGCCCAGCAACACCGCACCGAGCAGCACCAGCGCGACGCGCCGCAGCCGATGGCCCACCGGCGCACCTCCCTGCCGTAGTGCGCTAGACGGTAGCTCCCGAAGTCCGTTCCTGGTGCCCCGTGGATCGTGTCCATTACGCGACGAATAGATCGAGTTTGCTGGGCTGGGGACGTTAGTTTGATTCGGTGATGTCGATGGTTGGTACGGGCGTGCGGGTCAGGCTGCTCGGGCCGGTGGAGGTGGTCGTCGCCGGCAGTCCGCAGGCGGTAAATGGAGTGCGCCGCAAGGCGGTTCTGGCCACGTTGGCGCTGCACGCGGGCCGTGTCGTCAGCATCGACCGGCTCATCGACGTGGTCTGGGGCGACCAGCTACCGGCCACCGCGGCGAACACGTTGCAACGCCACGTCTCCTACCTACGCGGGGTGCTCGGCGAGCCCCTGTCGATCGTCGCGCGCCAGCCCGGATATCTGCTCGACACCGGGCCGGACTCCACTGATGTCCAGGCCGCCGAGCGCCTCATCGAGCTGGCCCGGCGCTCGACGGACCGCAATGAGCAGGTGAGGCACCTGACGGCCGCTGTGGCACTGTGGCGGGGCCCGCCGCTGGCCGACGTGGCCGGGTCGGCCTGGCTTGAGGAGCAGGCCGAACACCTGGCACGCCTACGGTTGGAAGCCGAACGATCGCTCGCCGAGGCCCGGCTGTCCGTCGGTGAGCACGCCGGCCTGGTCCCCGGGTTGGAACGGCTCGTCCGACAGCACCCCTTCGACGAGCACCTGCACGCGCAGCTGATGCTCGCCCTGTACCGCGACGGCCGACAGGGCGAGGCGGTCGCCACGTACCGGCGGCTGCGCGACAACCTGCGGGAGAACCTCGGCCTCGACCCCGGTCCGCGGCTACGCGACCTGGAGTGCGCCATCCTGCGCCAGGACACCGCTATCGCCGCACCGGCCGCGGCGGCACCGACACGGGTCGCGGCGCAGCTGCCTCCTCCCGTGCCCACGTTCACCGGACGCGACGCGGAGCTGGCGGCCCTCGACGCGCTGGTCGACCGGGGCGGCGCCGTCGTGGTGTCCGGGACCGCCGGCGTCGGCAAGACCGCGCTCGCCGTGCACTGGGCGCACCGCGCGGCCGAGCGCTTCCCCGACGGGCAGCTCTACGTCAACCTGCGCGGCTTCGACCCGGCGGCCGCCCCGACCGAGCCGGCGCGAGCGCTGCACGGCTTCCTGGAGGCGCTCGGCGTTCCGGTGGCCCGGATGCCCCGCGACCCGGACGCGATGGTGAGCCTGTACCGCACGACGGTGGCTGGCAAGCGACTGCTGGTGGTGCTGGACAACGCCCGCGACGCGGAACAGGTCCGACCGCTGCTGCCCGGCTCACCGGACTGCCTCGCCATCGTCACCAGCCGCGACCAGCTCATTCCGCTGGTCGTCACCGAAAGCGCCCAACCGGTGCCCCTCGACCTGCTGAGCCCCGGCGAAGCCCGCGACATGCTGGTCCGCCGGCTCGGGGAACGCCAGGTCGCCGCCGAACCCGCCGCGGCCGACACCATCGCCGACCGGTGCGCGCGGCTGCCCATCGCCCTGGCCATCGTGGCCGCCAGAGCCGCCACCAACCGGCACTTCTCGTTGGCCGCCGTCGCCGGCGAGCTGGGCGACCTGGACGCCTTCCGCGCAGGCGACGAGGCCACCGACGTACGGGCGGTCTTCTCCTGGTCGTGCCGGACGCTCAGCCCACCCGCGGCCCGGCTGTTCCGACTGCTGAGCCTGCATCCCGGCCCGGACGTCTCGGCCCCGGCCGTGGCCAGCCTGGCCGGCGTCGACGGTCAGGCGACCGGCCCCCTGCTCACCGAGTTGACCCGGGCGAATCTCTTCACCGAGCACACGTACGGGCGCTACGCGTTCCACGATCTGCTGCGCGCGTACGCCGCCAGCCTCGCCGACGAGACTGAGCCGCCGGCCGAGCATCGGGCCGCCGTGCACCGGCTGCTCGACCACTGCCTGCACACCGCCCACGCCGCCGACCTGGCACTGCACCCGCACTTCAGCGCGATCAGCCTCCCGCCACCCCGCGCGGGTGTGACGCCGGAGCGTCCCAGGAGCCGGTCGGCCGCCGCGGCGTGGTTCACCACCGAGGCCTCTGTCCTGCTCGCCGCGGTCCCGCTCGCGGCGCGGTCCGGGTTCGAGGGACACGCCTGGCGGCTCGCCTGGACCATGGCCGGCTTCCTGCACCGGCAGGGGCACTGGCAGGACTGGCTCGGCACGCAACAGATCGCTCTGGCCGCCGCGTCCCGCATCGGGGATCAGGCGGGGCAGGGCCACGCGCACCGCAGCCTCGGTCTCGCCTGCTCCCGGCTCCGACGGTACGACGAGGCCGACGACCACCTGCGGCGCGCACTCGACCTGTTCACCGACGTCGGCGACGACGCCGGACGGGCGCACACCTGCCTGAACCTTGGTCAACTGGCCGAGCGGCAGGGGCAGCACCAGCAGGCGCTGCGCCATTCCCGGCGGGCGCTGGCCCTGTTCCGGGGGACCGGAAACCGGGCCGGGCAGGGGTACACCCTCAACGCGGTCGGTTGGCAGGAAGCGCTGCTCGGCAACTACCACCACGCCCTCGAATCATGTGGCGAGGCGCTGCGGATGTTGCAGGAGGTGGACGACGTCCAGGGGCAGGCCGACACCTGGGACAGCCTCGGCCACGCCCACCACCAGCTCGGGGACTACCGGCGCGCTATCGCCTGCTACGAGCACGCCCTCGAACTCTTCACGCAGGTCAACGACCGGTACGCCGAAGCCAGCACGTACGTCAATCTCGGCGGCAGCCACCGGGCCCTCGGCGACCTCGGCGCCACCCGCGCCGCGTGGCGTCGAGCCCTGACCATCCTCGACGAGCTGGGTGATGCCGACGCCGACTCGATCCGCGCCGACCTCGACCAGCTCGACGCCACGCGGCTGCACTGACGTACCCCACTTTCTGCGCCGTTTCCGAACCGCTTCAGCGTGCCCCGCCACTCTTCGGACACCAGTTTCTTCCGTACCAGGAATGGAGCGTTCGATGAGTCGTTTGGCACACCGCCTCGGGGTGATCGGGGTGGTCAGCGGGACGTTGCTGGCCATGTCCTCCGCCGCCGTGGCCCAGACCGAGAAGCCGCCGCAGAAGGGCGCCGACTGCGTGGTCCAGCACGTCGACGAGCGCGGCGAAGTCGTCCGTACCGAGACCGCGTCCGAGGGCCGGGAGTACGGCCAGTTCCGCTGCGTCGCCGGGCAGTGGACGTTCGCCTGGGCGCCGTTCGGAGCGGACGACATGATCACGGCCGACGAGATCCGGATCGACCCGGCGGGTGCCGTCTCGGTGCGGCGGTTCACCGGGCCCGCGCTCGGCAACGACCTCACGGTGGGCGAGATGGCCGGCATCGCCCAGGCCGTCAGCGGCAGCCGTGAGGCGCTGATCGACCGCGCGATCGTGGCGGTCGACGACGGCAAGGAGCGGACCCCGGAGCAGGTCGAGGCGCTGCTGGCCGGCAAGGACACCACCGGGGTACGGGTGCTGGACATCATCGAGAAGCCCAACGCCGCCATGTCGACGAAGGACGTCATCGACGAGGCCGGCGGCACCCCCGAGACGACAGTCGTCTACTTCAGCATCTGGGGCGCGATCAAGGCGGCGATCGCCTGGATCGTGGACACGATCGGTGAGATCGGTGAGTGGATCGACGACCACTGCGACCTGGGGTCCCCCAACGACTTCGGCGACATCGTCACGTGTCGCTGGTAGCCCGTCCCACCCCGCCGACACCGATCACCGAGATGAGGACAGGATGACAACTCTGCGGGCCATCACCAGGCGCGCCACCATCGTCACGACCGCCCTGATCGTCGGGCTGACCGCTTCGTACGCACCGTCGCAGGCCGCCGAGGGGGAGGCCCGGACGACGATCACCGACCACCCCGGTGCCCCGGGCACGATGCTTCAACAGTTCGAGGACCTGACCGGCAGGCCCGTCGGCGACCTGGACAAGGTGCTGGCCGTCGACACCGGCGGGCGGACCCTCACGGGCGACCAACTCGCAGCGCTCGCCGCCGGCAAGGAGGTCGAGGGTGTCACTGTCGTCGGCACGATTCCGGGCAGCCGGGACGTCCTCGGCACGACCATGGCCGACCTCGCCGACGGCGCGTACGACGGCAGCGGCGACAGCGGGACAGCGACGTCGCTGCTCTTCTCCTCCTCCACCCCCGACGGCCGGGAGTGGTGCCTGACCATGTGCGTCGCGTCGGGCAAGACCATCTGGCAGTGCCTGCTGTCGCGGCGAACGGGCGACCTGGTCCTCACCCTCGACCTCGCCGGCGCCACCACTGTGGGCGGGACGAAGGCTGCCTTCGAGAAGGCCAAGGGCGTCGCCTTCGACGGCCCGGACACGGTCGACACGCTGATCGGCGATCGTGAGCCCTCGGCGGACGAGATCAAGATGCTCCTCGACGGCAAGGACATCGAGTCGATGCGCCGGGTGGCGACAGTGGACGGGCCCGACCCCGGGTGGGCGCTGGCCGACATCGCCGAGAAGTCCGGCGTCGTGTACTCGAAGAACAAAGGCCACCTCTTCACTTTCACCTTTCCGGTCCTCGGCAAGGTCCTCGTGTGGTGCGACTCGAAGGATGGCGGGAAGACCTGGAAGTGCTCGGCCCTTTGATGGGGGTTCTGACGGGTGGACCGTCAATGGTCCCGCTCCGCATCGACCTCACCGGTCGAGCGGAGCGGGATCCCGCGCTTGAGCGAGCCGGTTCATACTCGGCGAGTGATCGGCAATGATCCTCGCGTCCCGTGGTCGACTCGCGCGTCCCACCCGGCAGACAGTTCAACCCTGCCGCTCTACATGGTCATCTTCTTTGTCCTTGGCCTCGTTGGCTTCGCGGCGCGCGGAATGGCCGACGGCGGGGAAGGGCTCGTTCTCGCGAGCATCGTCTCGGGAGTGTTCTTCGCCTGCTTTCTGATCCTTTTCGCGATCTACTGGATCGGATACCTGCTCAAGGGCCACGCCATCTGGCAGGCCGAGCGCCGGGCCGGGTCCGATGGGCCGTCCGTGGGTCACCAACCAGAGGATTGAGCCCGGCGCACCATCCTCCACTCAACCCCGAAGGCTGTCGGTGGCGTCTCACTCTGCGTCCGCACTTAGACGCGAGGTGGACGCGACCTGGAGGTGGCGTGAGTCGGCACGAGGACGACGAAGAGTTTCGGCTGTTCGTCCAACGACAGTGGGGGTCGCTGCTTCGAACGGCCTACCTGCTGACCGGCGACCGGGGGACAGCCGAGGACCTGACGCAGTCGGCGTTGGAGAAGACCCATCGGCGCTGGGGGAGGGTTCTGCGCCGGGACGCGCCCGAGGTCTACGTACGCCGGGCGATGGTGAACACGGCGATCTCCTGGCGGCGTCGGCGGCGGCCGTTGGAGGTGCCGCTGCTGACCTCCGACAGCCAGCCGGCGCATGACGCGTACGTGCAGGTGGAGCAGCGGCAACTACTCCTCGCCGCGTTGCGGCGATTACCGCCCCGGACGCAGGCGGTGCTGGTGCTGCGCTACTTCGAGGATCTCAGCGAGGCGGACACCGCCAAGGTCCTCGGCTGCTCCGTCGGGGCGGTGAAGAGCCAGGCGTCGCGCGGGTTGGCCCGGCTGCGCAGCGACTTCGCCCCGCCCGCCGCTGCGTCCCCGGTACGGCTCGAGGAGGAACTGGCATGACCGGAAGCTTCGCCAATTCGACGCTCAGTCCCGCACTGCGGCAGGCCGCGCACGGCGTCGACGTACCCGAGGACCCCTGGCCCGGGTTCGCCCGCCGGGAGCGACGGCACCAGCGGACGCGGCTGATCCGCACGGCGTTGGCCGCCGCGGTCGGGGTGGCGCTCGTCGGGGTCCAGACCAACGTGGTTCCGCTGCCCGGATGGGCACCGGGGATCGCGGTTGCCGCCACTCCGACGGCGCTGCTCGACGCGCCACCGCGGGGCGCGCTGGCCGGGGATCGGGCCTGGCTGGACGCGCTCCGGACGCGGATCAGCGCCGATCCGCCGGTGCGAATCGACGCCCCGGTGGGTGCCTGGAAGATCGGCGATCGTGACCGGATCCGGCTGATCTATGGCAGTGACCAGCCTGGCCACCGGGTCGCGCTGGTCGCGGTGCCGCTGCGGTTCGGCCTGCTGACCAGGGAGGCACTGGTCTGGTACATGGGTCCGGCCGGGGCCGATGCCCAGCAGATGCGGTACGGCGGCCACAGCGAGGGCGACGACGACCCGGTGATGACGCTGATGCAGGTATACCCCGACCGGGCCGGGTTCGCGGTCGCCGTCGGTCCGCCCGAATCCACAGTGACGATCAGTGGCGAGCCTCGATACACGTCGAGGGGGACGGTGGAGTACCAGGACATCGCCAGGGCGGACGGCGGCGGGGTCGGGTTCGCCGTGCTGCCTCCCCAACCCCTGCCGCACGAACCCGTCGTCCGGGTCAGCCGCGGCGACCGGGTGTTCTTCCAGGGCGGTCTGGGCGGCGGCCCGTACGCCGGGCTCGACCCGACCGGGCCGGAGATGGACGCCCTGCTGACCGGCGCTCGCCGACCCGTCCGAGGCACGCCGCTCGACGACACCAACCTCCGCAACTTCGTCCATACGGCACTCCAGAACAGCCACCTCCCGGCCGTCGACACGACGGTACGGGTGCGGTGGTCGGGCCGCGAGCACGGCCAGGCCGCCGGGCTGCTCACCGTGCAGCCGGCCGGCGGTGGAGTGATCGTGTACGCCATGCACGGCGACGATCGGACCGGATGGTGGATCGACCTGCGGCTGCTGTTGCCGGCCGAGGGCGCCGATCACCGACCGATCGGCTGGCGGGTCCGGACCGAGGACGCCGCCCGGCCCCCCACCGGCCAGGTGCGGGTGATCGCCCCGCCGGACGCGGCCCGCGTCACGGTGACGGTCGGAGGCGCACCCCCGGCCACTGTCGTCCTCGACGCGTCGAACGCCGGCACCACCCGGGTACCGCCGGACCAGCCGGCCACTCTCACCGCGTACTCCGCCGACGGCGGCATCCTCGGGACCACCCCGCTGCCGCCGGTGGAAACGGTCAGCGACGCGGGAGGTCTGCCGGGCGACAGCCCGGCCACCCGGGTGACACCCTGACGCAGCGGCCGAGCCGTCCGAGGACGGCTCGGCCCGCGTCGGTCTCTAGGATCGACAGCCTTGATGGCGAAGACGGCCTGCGGGAGCGCATGGTGACAAGCGAGGCAGAACGGCCACCCGACCGGCTCGGCGACATCGCCGAGCGGGCCGAAGCCGTCCTCGTCGACTTCGACGGTCCGATCTGCCGCCTGTTCGGCAGCAGGGCCGCGCCGCGTATCGCCGCCGACCTGCGTCAGCTGATCGTCGACCAGGGCGTCGTCCTGCCCGCTGAGCTGCGCGACGGGGACGACCCGCTGGAGCTGTTCCGCGCGACCGCTGTGGTCGCGCCCGGGCTGGTCGGCGTCGTCGGTGCGGCCCTGGCGGCGGCGGAGGTCGAGGCGGCGGCGTCCGCGGAGACCACGATCGGAGCCTTCGACCTGGTCGCGGCGTGCCTGGCGACCGGGCGTCCCCTCGCCATCGTCAGCAACAACTCCGCCGCCGCCATCGGCGCCTATCTCGGGCGCCGCGACCGGGCCCGCTACTTCGCCGCCGTCATCGGCCGGGGTGAGCATCCCGATCTGCTCAAGCCCAACCCGGTGCCGGTTGAGCAGGCCCTGCGAGCGCTGAAGGTCGCACCCGATGCCGCTGTTCTGGTCGGTGACTCGATCACCGACATCGCCGCCGCCCGAGCAGCCGGTGTCGCCTTTATCGGGTACGCCAACAAACCCGGCAAGGCCGAACGCCTCGTCGCCGCCGGCGCCGACGCGATCGTGACCGACATGACCGACCTGGCCGGCGTCCTCGCTCGTACGCGCAGGCCGGTCAGCCAACTGCCGTGGGTCGATTCGGGCGGCGGGCCGCTCATCGTCGTGCCGACGACGGCGCGCGGCGACTGGAAGGGCGCGTCGGACGACGACGATGACTCCTGGGGTGACTACGACCGGGCCTGCGAAGTCGACGGTTACGTGGGGGTGCTTGATGTCGGTGCGGCTCAGGCGCTCGTTCTGGCCGACGAACCGGCTTCCACCACGTACCTCCCGGACCGGCGGATCTTCGTGCGGTGGCTCTACGCCGTCTCCGAGGCAGAGGTCGTCCGCCTCGTTCCCCGGGCGGTCGAGATCGCCGACTGGGAGGACGCGGGCACGTGGACGACCAGCGGGCCAGCCGAGTTGTTCGACTCCGGCTATACCGGCGACGGGCTGGAGCACACCACCCACCTCACCGTGGACGTGGCTCCTGGCATGTACCTGATCCGCACCGCTTTCGTGCAACCCGACAAGAGGACGGCGCTGATGCTGGTCCACCTGGTCGAGCAGACGCAGCCGTTCTGAGCGGACCGAACAGCTCCGAACAGACCCGTGAGCAGCCCGGACAGGGCGCCTCCGTTCGGAATAGGCATCGACCGTAGCGGACGCCTAACTGTCGGCAATACGCTGACGTCCAATCACTCAGGACGTCGGCGAACGACATGGGTGATGAATGTCGCCGACATGTGAGGGCCTTCAATGTTCGGTCAGCGCTGTCGTCTTTTCAAAGGCGGCACAACAGCAGGAGAGGGAGGCGTCATGCGAATTCGTCGTGTTGTTTACGCAGCGGCTGTCGGGGCCATCGTTGCGGCCACCTGGATGGCCGGGCCGGCTCAAGCCGGCTGGGGTCACGGTTGGTAATCGGCTTCGGGAGAATGCGGGCGGGCCGGCGCCCAGCGGGACTCCGGCCCGCCCGACACCCTCGCACGGCCGGGCTTCTGTCGCCTCGCATCCTCGAGTCGAGGTACAGTTTTCTGTACCCACCTGGAGGTGATCGTGCGAACCGTGAACTTCACCCAGCTTCGGCAGAACCTGGCCGCCGAACTCGACAGTGTCATCAACGACGCGGAGGAAGTGGTGGTGACCCGGTCAGGCCACGAGCCGGTGGTGATCGTGCCGCTCGCTGAGTACGAGTCGATGAAGGAAACCGAATACCTCCTGCGCAGCCCGAGCAACGCGGCCGCCCTGCGTCGATCGATGGCGGAGCTGGAGGGTGATGATGTGGTCGAGCGCGACCTGATCGACCCGGCAACTGTGCGAGACGTCGCATGAGATTGGTCTTCACCGCGACTGCGTGGAGCCAGTACCTCAGTCACACGGACCGTAAGTTGGTCAAACGCATCAATGACCTCATCTCGGACGTCATGCGCAACGGGTACGAAGGCATCGGAAAGCCGGAGCCTCTTCGGGGAGAGCTGTCCGGCTTCTGGTCCCGACGGATCGACCGTGAACACCGGCTGGTGTACCGGATCACCAAGGATGACGTCGAAATCATCGCCTGCCGGTATCACTACGGCGACAGCTAGCTGTCCCTGGGCAGTACAGCTAGCACGTTCGGAGCGCCGACCGGTTGGCGGCGGGTCCTCGCACCTCGATGAGCCGCTGGGAGGTGGGTCGCCCCAGCTATGAGTCGAGCCGGGGCTCGCACAGGCGGAGGGCGTCCTCCTCCCAGGCGCTTCCGACGAGAGCGACCGGGTAGCGCGCCTCTCTGAGCCGCTTGTCCTCGGTCTCGACGGAGAACCGCACCGACAACGGCTCCAGCTCGAACGCCGTCGCGCACTCCAGTTGCAGATCGACGGGGATCTGGCCGGTGCCACCCGGGCGGACCTGCCGGGCCTGGCCCATACTCCGTACCTGGACGCCCGGCCTTTCGGCCTGAGCCGCGCGGATCGTGATCGGCGCGGGGCCGGTGTTGATCAGTGTCAGCTGCCCGTTCAGCAGGACGGTTCCCCTGCTGTTGAAGCCTCCCGAGAAGCCCGACTCGGGTAGGGCCACAAGGGAGACCACAGTCGACCGCTCGCGCTCTGCCCGAGAGTCTCGCAACTCACCGACACCGATGCCGCCGAGCACCACACCGATCGCGAAGGCGGCGACGAGTGGAAGGAGCGCACTCCGCCCGTTCGCGACGTTCCCGTGGGTGCTGCCGCTCCGTTCGGCCGGCTCATGACCGTGTTCGTCGAGGTCGATCACCACATGCTCCGCCGCCATTGCGACAGCCTAGGGCTGGCACATGTCCGGTCAGGAGGCGGCTTAGTGGACCTCTGACACAATGTGATGCGTGGATGTGGAGCAGCGGGAGCGCGCCGTCTTCATCGCTGAAGCCGAGTTGCTCGAACAGCGGCACGACTCCTGGGCTTCACTTCAGCGGAGGCAAGCCGCGTTCTGGCAACACTGGAACACCTTGACCACCGTCTCGTCGGCGGTCCTCGCAGGCGCGTCGGGAGCGGCCGGGCTGGCCTCCGCCGAGCTGGGCACGGCAGCCGCGCTGGCGGCCCTGGTGGCCGCCGGCCTCGCCTCGGTAGCCAGCAGTTCCGGGGCCGCCCACCGCAGCGAAGTGGCGTTCACCTCCGCTGCGGCCAACCAGTCCCTGGCCGACCAGGCCAGGGCTTTCCGGACCATCTGGGCGCCACACCAACCGCTAACCGATGTGCGAGCCCGGTTCGCCGAGCTCTCCCATCAACGTGATCAGGCGGTCACCAGCGCGGCGTTGAAGTTGGGCAGGCGGTCGTTGATGCGGTATCTCCAGAGGAACGCGCCCACGGTCAGCCCGTGAGGACACTGACGCCGCCTGCCTGGTTTGGCTCGCTCTCGGAGCACCGGAGCCGGGCGCTGTGCCTCAGCCCTGTCAGGAGGCGGCCGTGCGGACCTCCGATCGGGTCGGGACGACGCGGTGGCGGCGGACCGGGTACAGGACCGGATGCGCGATGCTCCAGGCGGCGCCCGTGCAGACGAACTCCTTGTAGCGGGCCGCCAGCTTCCCGGTGAGGAGGGCCGGCCTGGCCCGGTCGTCGGCGGTCACGTACTGGATGATGCCGTCGCGGCGGCCGAGGCTGATGCACTGGTTGAAGTAGCGCAGTGGGGCCTTGGGGAACTTCGCCCGACCGGTCAGGCGTGCGGCGATGGCGTCGGCGGCCTGCCAGGCCATCGGGATGCCCGAGGCGCAGGACATCCGCAGCGGCTTGCCACCCGGTCCTTCGGCGATCGCGGCGTCGCCCACCGCGTACACCTCGGGGTGTGAGACCGACCGCATGCTGGCGTCAACGATGATTTGCCCGGTCTCCGCGACCGCCAGGGTCGTGGCGGCGGCGATGGGGTGCACGGCGAAGCCGGTCGTCCACACCGTCACCTGGGCCGGGATCTCCCGACCGTCGCGGGTGACCGCACCGGCCGCCTCGACCCGCGCGATGTCGGTGTGCTCGTGCACTGTGATGCCGAGCCGGTCGCAGACGCCGCGCAGGTGCTGCTGCGCCTTGCCGTTGAGCCAGTCGCCGAGACCGCCGCGGGCGGCGAGCGCGACATCGAGGTCCGGCCGGGTCTCGGCGATCTCAGTGACCGCTTCGAGGCCGGTGAGGCCGCCGCCGACGACGAGCACGGTCCCACCGGGCGCGAGGTGGGCGAGGCGGTCGCGCAACCGCAGCGCCGAGGGCCTACCGGCGATGTCGTACGCGTGCTCGGCGACCCCGGGGGCGCCATGGTCGGCGGTAACGCTGCCGAGGGCGTAGACGAGCGTGTCGTAGGTGATCTCGTCGGTGCCGTTGTCGTCGGCGAGCGCGATGGTCCTGCGATCGGCGTCGACGGCGGTGACCCGGGCCAGCCGGGGCTTGACGCCGGTGCCGGCGTAGACCTCGCTCAGTGGGCGTCGTTTGAGGTCCTGCCCGGTGGCCAGTTGGTGCATGCGGACCCGCTCGACGAAATCCGCGTCGGCGTTGATGACGGTGATCTCGGTGTCGTCAGGGTGCAGCCGCTTGGCGAGGCGCCCGGCGGCCATGGCTCCGGCGTAACCCGCTCCGAGGACGACGATGCGGTGCTTCATGGTGTCACTCCTGTCTCGGTGGTGGTCGCTTCCTGAACCGGACAGCGACGCGATTCCTGACAGGAGTTGGCTATGAGCTGGATCACCAGACGTGGAGAGTGGGCTCCCCATGCTCGGAGGCGGACCACTGCCGGGTGGCGCGGACGAGCTTGTCGGGGTTGACCTGGTTGTGGATGGCAGTGACACCCTCGGGCGTCACCTCCACCGACATCACGCCGATGACCCGGTCGTCGATCACGACCACCACCGCCGGAGCGCCGTTGGCGGTGGTGACGTACATGGCCGGGCTGCCACCGACCAGGTCCCGTTTGACGTCGGCGGGCTTGAACAGGCCACGCAGGAACTTCGCCACGGCCAGTGCGCCGACGATCGGCGCGGCCCGGGCCGGGATCTTGCCGCCGCCGTCGGCGGTGCTCGTCGCGTTGTCGGTCAGCAACTCCACCAGCCGCTGGATCTCACCGTTGTTGGCCGCCGTGAGGAACTCCGCGACGATCTTCCGGGCGGTGGCCCGGTCGACCTCCGCGCGGGCCCGTTCGGTGGTGACGTGCTGCTTGGCACGCCGGTAGGTCTGCTGGCAGTTCGACTCGGTGATGCCGAGGATCTCGGCGATCTCACCGTGCGAGTAGCCGAAGGCCTCCCGCAGCACGTACACCGCGCGCTCGTTGGGCGACAACCGCTCCAGCAGGGTGAGCACCGCCATCGAGACCGACTCGCGCTGCTCGGCGGTGTCGAGCGGGCCGAGCATCCGGTCCCCGGCGAGGACCGGTTCGGGCAGCCACGTGCCCACATAGGTCTCCCGCCTGGCCCGCGCCGAGGTCAGCTGGTTGAGGCACACGTTGGTGAGGACCTTCGTCAGCCACGCCTCGGGCGTCTCGACGTGCTCCCGGTCGGCGCCCTGCCAGCGGAGGAAGGTGTCCTGGACGGCGTCCTCCGCGTCGCTGGCCGAGCCCAGCAGGCGATAGGCGATCGCCTCCAGGCGGGCCCTGGAGTGCTCGAACACCTCGACCTCGTCCGGACTGAGCGGCATGACTAGACAGTATCCAGGCGGATGGCGGACCTTCAGGGTTGGCTCGTGCCTGGGCCGGAGACCTGGCTCGGCTCCCGTCGACCCACGTAGAAGATCAGCCCGGCCAGCAGCAGCACGAGCGCCAGCGGCACCAGCACGGGAGCGAGGGCTGGCCAGACCGGCCACGTCGGTTCCGCCAATCCATTCGCCAGCAGGCCCTGCCAGGTGAGGACGACGCCCGGGAGGAGAACGATCGTCACCAGCGTGCCAACCAGTCGGGGTACGGGTGGACGTCGCCGTCCCGCCAGCCAGAACAGCGCCGCCCCGGCCGCGCCACCCAGGACGGTGGCAATAAGGATGACGGTGACGTAGCCGTCGGGCGCGGCTGGCACGAACCTCAGGACCGCCATGCGGTCCACCTGGGTGAGCGTGGCGGTCAGCCCGTCCCGTTCGGCCCGCCAGCCATCGCATGGCGTGCCCGTGACCCGATGGTTGCCCTGCCAACCCAGTGCGGCGGCGTTGCGCCGTACCAATTCGGAGTGCGCGCAGTCGGTGGCGTCGACGTAGAGGTATTCCGCGTACGCCGAGCCGAAGTCGTCGGGGCCCAGGGCACCGTAGACGTGGTTGAGGCCGACGCTCGAGCCGACTGATTCGGTGCCGGGAAGCAACTCCGCCGCCATGCTCTGTACCCGGTCGAAGTTGACCGGCGCGGTGCCGCGGCCGGCGTACCAGGAGCCGAGGCTCAGGCCGGCGGTGCCGAACAGCGCCGCGCCGAGCAGCACCATCGCGACCTGCCGTAGGCGACCTCTCACCGATGGACCCCTTCCCTGGTGCGGGGGAGCGTAGCCGGACCGAACCAGCTCTGGATGGACCGGCTGGCCGATGCCACCGGCCGCGAGCGCTGGTCGGTCTTCCTGGACCTGGACGACATCCTCGACCAGATCGCCGCCGACGCGGACCGTCGACTCGCCTTCCAGGCGACCCATCCGGTACGCGGGTGAACAGGGTCAGCGGCTCGCCGGACCCGTTCCCGCCGTTCGGCGCGGCGAGAGCGCGGTCGGCGTCTCGTCGTACGGCGTCGACCGGCGGCGGAACGTGGCCACCACCACGGCTGTCAGGCAGATCGCCGTGGCGGCCATGAGCGGCGGGCGGGCGCCGAGGTGGACGGCCGCGGAGCCGAGCGGGATCGCCACGACGAGCGGCCCGAACATCGCGGTGTTGGCCGTCGCGGAGACCCGTCCCAGCAGTGCCGACGGCGTGTGTGTCTGCACGGCGGTCACCGCCGCGACGAGGGTCCAGGGCAGCCCGACGCCGGCCACCACCGCCCCGACGACGGTGGCCGGCCACCACGGCAGGCAGCGCGCCAGGCACCCGATCGCGAACAGCGCCGTTCCGGCGACACCGACGGCAACGGGACCTCTTGCCGCGATGAGCCTGCCGACGATCAGGCCACCGAGAATGGAACCGGCGCCCTGCGCGCTGGCCAGCACACCCAGGAACGTCGTCGGCAGGCGCAGCTCGGTGACGACGATCGCGTAGATTCCCGCCGTCGTGAAGCCGGACATGGCGATCGACACCGCGGCGAGCACGACCGGCAGACGTGTCGCTCGCTGTCCGAACAGGACCACCAATCCGGTACGCGGACCGTCGCCGCGTTCGGTGGGCCGCTCGGTGGGCGTCCGGTTCAGGCGAAGTAGCGCGTACAGGGTGGCGACCAGGACCGGCATGGCCGCACTGAGGACGACGACCGCGTGGCTGCCCCTCCACGCGTAGAGGCCGGCCCCGGCCAGGGGAGCGACGAGCTTCATGCCCTCCTGGGCGCTGGAGCGCCATCCGTTGACGTCGCCGAGTTCGGTCGGGGCGAGTGCCGACGGCAGCAGCGCCGTCTCGCCGGCGTCGATCAGCACGTAGCTGACGCCGTAGGCGCAGGAGACGGCGAAGATGAGCCAGGTCTGCCCCGGCCCGCGTACCGCGAGGAGCGCCAGCAGGGCGGCCGCCAGCATGAGGTTGACGGCGATTACCAGCGGCCGCCGGGGTGCCCGGTCGAGCAGACCGCCCAGCCACGGGCCGGCGAGCACCGGGGCGTAGACGCAGAGCCCGGCGAGGGCGGCGAGACTGGTGGAGCCGGTGAGGTCCAGGATCCAGATGCCGGCGACCAGGGACATGGCGCTGCTGCCGAAGCCGGACAGCAGGGAGATCGCCACGAACAGGCCCGCGTTGCGATGCATGAGCACTCCGAGTTGAGTCGAGGTGACTCATATCCTCAAGCTTGAGCAAGGCACAGGCAATGCCGCTGCCTACTGTCAACGGTCCATTGACAGGGCGGCTTCGATCTTCGTGACGGCGGTCCGAGCGGGCGCGGGCAGTCCCTCACCCGCTTCGGCGAGATCGGTGGCGAGGAGCACTGCCAACGCGTGCAGCGAGCCTGGGGCGGCGTCCAACGCGGCGTCCACAGTGCTCCGCACGAGCGCCGCTCGACGAAATCGGCTGTCCCACCGCTGATCGGCGCCGATCCACCGGCCGAGGTCGGCCACCGCCGCCCGCAGCGCCGCGATCTGCGGAGGCATCCGGAGGTCGAGCTGCTGCCGCCGTGACCATCGCGCCGCCACCAGCCGTTGTCGACGCTGCTCGGCGGCCTGCCGGCTGCCGAGGCCGAGTGCCGTCGCAATCTGGGCCCACGTCGCACCGTCGTGGCGCGCGCGGTCGATGATCTCCAGCTCGTGCTCGTCCAGGCGGGCGCGGGTAGCGCGGACCTCCGCCAACCGGGCCAGCTCCGACGTCATCTGTCAACGTTACATTGACGCGGTCCGAGTCTCGGCGGTGATCGTCCCGGGTGTGCGGACCATGAACACGTCCACCGGATCCTCGGTATCGACCGTGAATCCGTGCCGCTCGTACAGCCTCCGGGCCGGGCTGCCCCGCAGCACGTTCAGCCGCACCGGCGTGCCGAGGCGGTCGCACCGGCCCATCAGTTCGCGCAGCACGGCCGTGCCGATGCCACTGCCCTGTAGCCGCGGGGCCAGGTAGAAGTGCTCCAGCCAGTGGGCGTCCGCGTCGGGCCGCAGCGCCACGCAGCCGGCGAACGCGCCGTCCACCTCGACGACCCAGGTGTACGCCGGTGCGAAACCGTCCCGCAGGCGCTGCCGCACCCGCTGTTCGTCGTACCGCCCGAGCCGCTCCAGATCGGCCCGCAGCACCACCGCCCGCAACTCGGCCATCGCCTCGACGTCCGCCGCCGAGGCTGGCCGAAGCTCCCAGTCCGCCATGATCAATAAGCTATCGCGGGCCGGCCGATGCTGCGGCGTCCAGCAGTGTCGCCTCGTTGCGCCGGGCGTCGGCCCGCTTCCGCGGGGTTGACCTCGCCGATTCGCTGTCGATGTCGGCCGCCGCGTCGTTACCCCCGTCACTTGGCAAACGGAACAGTGTTCCGTATTGTTCTTAGCGGAACGTGGTTCCACTTGCTCAGGATGCCAGAGCGGGTGGGCCAGTGTCACCTCACCCTTCCGTGGAGGAACAGCCATGCAGTACCGCACCCTGGGGCGCACCGGCGTCCAGGTCAGCACCCTCGTGCTCGGCGCAATGAACTTCGGCAAACTGGGGCACACCACCCAGGACGAGGCGACGGCGATCGTCGACGCCGCGTTGGAGGCCGGGATCAACCTGATCGACACCGCCGACATGTACAGCCAGGGCGAGTCGGAGCAGCTGGTCGGCAAGGCCATCGCCAGCCGCCGCGACGACATCGTGCTGGCCACGAAGGCCGGCATGCCGATGGGCGACGAGCGCAATCAGCGGGGCAGCTCGCGCCGCTGGCTGGTCACCGAGTTGGACAACAGCCTGCGCCGCCTCGGCGTCGACCACGTCGACCTCTACCAGATCCACCGGTGGGACCCGACCACCAGCGACGAGGAGACCCTGTCGGCGCTGACCGACCTGCAACGGGCGGGCAAGATCCGCTACTTCGGCTCCTCGACCTTCCCCGCGTACCGCATCGTGCAGGCCGAGTGGGCCGCGCGGGAGCACCACCTGGGCCGGTACGTGACGGAGCAGCCCAGCTACTCGATCCTGCAACGGGGGATCGAGGCCCACGTCCTGCCCGTGACCGAGCAGTACGGGCTCGGCGTGCTCGCCTGGAGCCCACTCGCCTCGGGCTGGCTCTCCGGTGCGATCCGCGCCGGCCGGGAGATCACCACCAGCCGCTCGGCGCTCCTGCCCGCCCGCTTCGACCTCAGCGTCCCGGCCAACCAGGCCCGGCTCCACGCCGTCGAGCAGCTGGTCACCGTCGCCGACGAGGCGGGGCTCACCCTGATCCAGCTCGCACTCGGGTTCGTCACCGCGCACCCGGCCGTGACGAGCGCGATCATCGGCCCCCGCACCATCGACCACCTGCACGCCCAACTCGCTGCCGCGGACACCGTGCTCCCGGCCGACGTGCTCGACGCGATCGACGCGATCGTCGCACCCGGGGTCGACCTCGCCGCAGCCGAGAAGTTCGACACCCCGCCGGCCCTGCTCGACCCGGCGCGGCGGCGTCGCTGAGCCTTCGGGTGCCGTGTCAGCCTTGTCACCAGTTGGCCTGTCGTATCGTTCCGGGATGGTGCAGCCGGTGTGGGCGAACGGTGACGCGTACGAGGCGTACGTGGGTCGGTGGAGCCGTCTGGTCGCTGTGGAATTCCTGCGCGGGTTGGCCGTTGCGCCGGGGCGGCACTGGCTCGACGTGGGCTGCGGCACCGGAGCGCTGACCTCGACGATCCTCAGCCACAACGACCCCGTCGAGATAACCGGCATCGACCCGTCGGAGGGTTTCGTCGCTGTCGCGCGTACCCGGGTCACCGACCCCCGGGCGGCCTTCCAGGTCGGTGACGCCCGGGCCCTGCCGCTGCCCGACCGTGTCGCGGACGTGGTGGTCAGCGGATTGACGCTCAACTTCGTGCCGGAGCCCGCGCGGGCGGTGGCGGAGTTCGCCCGGGTGGTCCGGCCGGCCGGGGTGGTGGCCGCCTACGTCTGGGACTACGCCGAGGGGATGGCGATGATGCGGCACTTCTGGGCCGCCGCCGCACAGCTCGACCCGGCCTCGGCGAAGCTGAACGAGGGGAACCGCACCACTGTGTGCCAGCCCGACGCGCTCCGCACGCTGTGGGAGCGGGCCGGGTTGCGGGACGTGTCGGTCTGGCCGGTCGACGTACCGACGACCTTCACCGACTTCGCCGACTACTGGACACCGTTCCTCGGCGGTCAGGGGTCGGCGCCGGGGTACGTCGCGACGTTGGCCGAATCCGACCGGGCCGCGCTGCGGGAGTCGCTGGCCACCCGGCTGCCGGTCGAGCCGGACCTGTCGATCCGGCTCACCGCGCGGGCCTGGGCCGTACGGGGCACGCCGCCCGAGTAACCGTCGCGCCGAGCCGCACCGGGGGTTGTCGCAAACCGGACAAGACGGTAAAGCCCCTGGTAGAGCACCCTTGGGGCAGGTGGAGGTAGACGGGTGGCGGGCCACATCCCAATCCTCCGGCCCGGTGGGGACAACATCGTCCGCACCGGTGCCGCCCTCACCCAGCCCGGCCTCGAAGCCGTGGCGGTCACGGCACAGCCGCCGTGCCGATCGCGCGTACGACAGGCCGTGGCTGTCACCGACACCCCTGCGGGCGCCCGCAGCGGTGCCTCCGCCCACCGGGACAAGGACGTCAGCACCGTCGGTAGTCAGGCGACGCCGCCAACCGGCCGTGCCTGCCGTCCCCGTGCCCCGCCGGCCTTTCGCACTGTGGACCCCGCCGGGTCCGACGTCGCTGAACCGCGCGCCGGAGCCCTGGCGACCGAGCCAGAAAGGGCCCGACATGGCCGCTCCCACCGCAACCGCAGCCTTGAACGCATCCGTCTTCGCGCCGGGTGCCCAGATGCTGCTGACAGTCACCTACTCAGACGCCGACACCAAACCGCTGACCGTCACCATCGTGGTCACCGACGCGCAGGGCAACAGCAGCGCGCCGGTCAAGGTCACGGCGGTCATCGACCCGCTCACCGTGACCGTCACCGACAACTCCGGACGTACCTGGACCCGGGTATCCGACAACGGCTCCGTGGCCGTGTATCGGTCGGTGGCGTGATGGCCCGGGTAACCGTCCAGGTCCGCGACGCCGCCGGGAACACCGCGACGGCCACCGCCGACTACAGCCTGGGCCAACCCGTGCTCGGCGGCTACTACCTCTCCGGCGGCGCCGACCCGACCGCCGACATGGCCGGCGGCAACTTCCGGTCCCTCACCCAGTACCGCAGCTTCGCCGACGGCTACATCTTCCCCGGGTACAACCGACCCTGGCTGGTCAGCCTGGGCAAGGCCGGGGTGCAGATGAACATGGTCCTGGAGCTGAAGCACTACGGCGCTCCGAACCAGGGGCCGCAGACCTTCACCGTGGACGTCACCAACTACACGGTGCCGGCGCCGTCGATGACCATCCAGCAGCGCCCCGGCACGACCTGGCCGAAGGCGTACGGGTACGGCCAGGTGCTCAAGGGGCAGTGTGACGGGTTGTTCGCCCGCGCCCTGTCGCAGTACCGGACGCTCGGTTTCGGGGTGAACATCCAGCTCGCCTCGGAACTGGACACCGATCACGAGTTCGGCACCACCGAGGACGGCAAGGCGTACACCTGGGCCGAGTCGGACGCTCGGGCGGTGCAGGCGATGAACTACATCCTGACGTGGTTCAAGGCGCGGACGCTGCCGACCGGGACGACCTTCTCGGTGGGGCTGGGCGGCTTCGACCGGGCCTGCTTCCAGCGCACCCACCCCGAGTCGCTGATGTCCCGCCTCGACTATCTCCAGTGGAACGCATACGGCACCAACGCCAGCCACACCGCGCTGGCCCGCTTTCGGCGCACCAAGGACTGGGCGGTGGCGGATCTCGGCCCGGTGGCGCTGTCCCGGCCCGTGATCATCGCGGAGTGGGGGGTGCGGGTGGCCGAGATCCCGAACCAGGCGGCCTGGATTGCCACAGTGCCGGCGGCGATCGCCCAGCTCAACGCCGAGGGTGGGCCACGGATCGTGCGGACCAACTACTTCAACTCCGGGTGGGGCACCCTGACGCCGAAGGCCACCGGGTTGGCCGCGCTCCGCGAGGCGTACGCCAAACGGCCGTACGTCTGACCGGGCTCCGGCGGCTCCGGGCTCCGGGGCCGCCGGGACCGCACCGGTCAGCCCTCACCGAGCCGTTCGGCGTACGCGTCGCGCAGCTCGGGCCAGCCGAAGTCCTTGGCCTCCGCGCCGCGGATGGGGCCGACCGGGTCGCCGTCGAGCAACCGGTCGGCCACGTCGAGGCAGAGGTGCCAGCCGGCCGCGACCATCGGCAGCATGCCCCGGTCGGCGACGGTGTGTCGCAGAGTGAGCCGGGTGCCGCTGCCCAGCGGGCTCAGCTCCCAGCGCAGCAGGTCGTCGCCCCAGGTGTATTCGAGCAGGTGCGGCGGCTCGGCCCGGCGTACCGTCGCCGGGTCCTCCTGGGTGGTCTCGCCGTCGACCAGGGTGAGCACGGCGGCACCGGCGGTGCCGAGATCGCGGTCGGCGAGGAACGGCGCCCACTGCGCGAGCTGGGCCGGGTCGGTCAGTGCCGCCCAGACGGCGGCTGGCGGATGCCGCAGGTCGCGGACGAAGACGAGGGTGGTGCCGGCGTCGGTGGGCTCGGCGCGCACGTCGGCGGGTGGGCTCGGGCGGAACGCGTCGCGGTCCATTCACTGCTCCTGACTGTCGAGGTGCCGTTCCAGGGCGTCCAGGTGTCGGGCCCAGAGCCGCCGGTACGGCTCGAGCCAGCCGTCGACGTCCCGCAGCGGGCCGGGGTCGAGGCGGTAGATCCGCTGTCGGGCGGCCGTCCGGCAGGTGACGAAGCCGGCGTCGCGAAGCACCCGCAGGTGTTTGGAGACGGCTGGCTGGCTGACCCCGAGCCCGGCGACCAGCTCGCCGACGCTGCGTTCGGCGTCGCGGAGCTGATCGAGGATCCGGCGCCGGGTGGGCTCGGCGAGGACGGTGAAGGCGTCGGTGGACACCTCCCCAGTATGCCTCCTCCGTCATATGACTGTCAAAGCATACGACGACGGTCGGCGTCCCGACGCGCCACCGCCGATCGGCTCCCTATGCTCGGATCATGGAACTTCGGATCTTCACCGAGCCCCAGCAGGGTGCCACCTACGACCAGTTGCTCGCCGTCGCCCGCTGCGCAGAGGACGCCGGCTACGGCGCGTTCTTCCGGTCCGACCACTACCTGATGATGGGTGACGTGAGCGGCGAGCCCGGCCCCACCGACGCGTGGACGACGCTCGCCGGCCTGGCCCGGGAGACCAGCCGCATCCGGCTCGGCACGCTGATGACCGCCGCCACCTTCCGGCTGCCCGGCCCGCTGGCGATCACCGTGGCGCAGGTCGACCAGATGAGCGGCGGCCGGGTGGAGCTGGGCATCGGCACCGGCTGGTACGCCGAGGAGCACAGCGCGTACGGCATCCCGTTCCCGCCGCTGGCCGAGCGGTTCGACCGGCTGGAGGAGCAGCTCGCCGTGATCACCGGGCTCTGGGCCACGCCGCCGGGGGAGCGGTTCGACCACGACGGCAGGTACTACCCGGTCCGTGACTCGCCCGCCCTGCCCAAGCCCGTGCAGCAGCCGCGTCCTCCGATCCTGCTCGGTGGGACGGGCCCGAAGCGCACCCCTCGGCTGGCCGCCCGCTACGCCGACGAGTTCAACCTGCCGTTCGCCTCGGTGCCGGACACTGCGGCGCAGTTCGACCGGGTCCGCGCGGCCTGCGCCGAGATCGGCCGGGACCCGGCCGGGATGGTCTGGTCCAACGCCCTGGTGCTCTGCTGCGGGCACGACGACGCCGAGGTGGCCCGCCGGGCCGCCGCCATCGGCCGCGAACCGGACGAGCTGCGGGCCAACGGTCTGGCCGGGACACCCGCCGAGGTGCTGGACACCATCGGCCGATACGCCGAGATCGGCAGCGAGCGGCTCTACCTCCAGGTGCTGGACCTCAGCGACCTGGAGCACCTGGAGCTGGTCGCCAGCGAGGTGATGGCGAAGCTCTGAGTCGGCCGGGTGGCCGTGGGACGACGCCGCCGGTCAGGCCCGGTGGACGCCCGTCCCGACAGCGTTCGGGTCGCCCAGCACGGTGTCCAGCCGCCCGTCGCGGTCACTGTCCACGTAGGTGATGTCCGGGATCCCGTCACCGTCCACGTCGATCTGGACGACGTCGGCGACGCCGTCACCATCGAGGTCGGTGACCACCTCCACCGAGCCGTCCAGGTGACGGGTCACGATCGACTGGGCGCCACTGGCGCGCGGCGGCGGGCCGGGCGCCGGCACCGGCGTCGGCGCGGGCGCGGGCGCCGGTGTGGGCCGAGGACCGGGAGTGGGCGACGGGTGGCTCGGAAACCCGCCGGCCGGCGGCGCGCTGGCCTGCTCGACCTCGGTGCCAATGGGGTCCAGCTCCTCCTCGGAGGGGAAGACGTCACCTCGTGCGGCCGGATCGCGGTAGCTGCTCATGGGCGTAGGGTTCCCCGACGACGACGAGAACAACCGTGCCCGATCGACCGGTGTCCCTGGTGCCCGGTCTGGCGGAAGATGTCGGAACCGACGCCACGGTCATGAAACGGGGGTCCGAGCGTGGAACTGCGCCGGAATCGGGGGGCCCGTGCGCTCGCCCTGGTCTGCGTACTCGGTGGAGTGCTCCTGTTGGTCTATCCCACCGACGGTGCCCTGCTACGGACGATCATCGCGGTGGGGGCGATCGCGCTCGGCGCGGTGGCGCTGGTCAGCGCGATGCGGCCGTTCCGATTCGGGATCCATGCGGAAGGGCTCAGCATCCGGCGACCCGGCCTGCGTCGGGAGATCGGGTGGGCCGAGGTGGACACGCTGGTCCTCGACGAGCCGCCCCGGCGCGACGGCCATCCGGAGCCACCGCGACTGCTGTTGGTGCCCGTGTCGGGTGTGACGATTGAGCCGCTGACCGCCCGCCATCCGCTCGACGGTCGCCCGGCCGTCGAGTTGCTCGTCCTCGACCAGGTCCGCGAGCAGCCCGAGCAGGTGTCCGCCGCGCTCACCCAATGCGCCGGCAGCCGTTTCGTCGACCTGCTCGCGCTGCGTCGCGCCGCCTTCAAGGCCCCGGAGCTCCCGGTCGGTTTGCGTGGCTACCAGATGGACCGGGTCGACCGGTTGATCCGACGCGGCCAGGACGCGCTGATGTCGGGAGACGCGTCGGCCCGGCAGGCGGCCCGGGGGGAGATCGAACGCGCCACCACTGCCGGTCTGCCGATCGCCCAACGTGGTTACAGCACGTTCCAGACGGATACGGTTCTGGACGCCCTCGTCACCGCGTTGGCCGACCACCAGAGCACCGATCGGGAGACCGCCACATGACCGCGCAGGGATCGCACGCCGCGTCGACCACTGACGTTCCGCGCCGCAACTGGGCCGGCAACGTGCGGTACGCCGCGAAGGCGTTCCACCGCCCCACCTCCGTCGACGAACTGCGCCGGCTCGTTGCCGGCAGCAGCCGGATCCGCGCGGTGGGCAGCGGCCACTCCTTCAACCGTATCGGCGACACCGATGGTGACCTGGTCAGCCTCGCCGGGCTGCCCCCTGTCGTCGAGGTGGACCACGAGCGGGGGCAGGTCACAGTGAGCGGCGCGCTCCGCTACGGCGACGTCGCCCGACAGCTGCACACCCAGGGGTACGCGCTGGCGAACCTCGCCTCGTTGCCGCACATCTCGGTGGCCGGCGCGGTGGCCACCGCCACCCACGGCTCCGGCCAGACCCACGGCAACCTGGCCAGCGCGGTCGCCGGCCTGGAGCTGGTCACCGCCGACGGCGATCTGCTCCGGGTCGACCGTGACACCGACACGTTCGCCGGCATGGTGGTCGGGCTCGGCGCGCTCGGCCTGGTCACCCGCGTCACAGTGGACGTCGTGCCGACCTTCGCGCTGCGCCAGTACGTACGCCTCGACCTGGACCGGACGGCGTTGGACGAGGCGCTCGGCTCGGCGTACAGCGTGAGTGTCTTCACCGACTTCCGTGAGCCCCGGCTGCGCGAGGTGTGGCGCAAGCAGGTGGCCGACCAGTCGCCACCCCCGGCGGACTGGCTGGGCACCACCGCCGCCGACCAGCCCCGGCACCCGGTGCTCGGGATGCCGGCGGAGAACTGCACGCCGCAGCTCGGCGAGCCGGGCCCGTGGCACGAGCGGCTGCCGCACTTCAAGCTCGGCTTCACCCCGAGCAGCGGCGACGAACTGCAGTCCGAGTACCACGTGGCGCGGACGGCGGCGGCGGACGCGCTCGCCGCGCTGGACGACCTGGCGGATCTGATCGCCCCGGTGCTGCTGGTGTCCGAGTTGCGGACGGTGGCGGCCGACGAGCTGTGGCTCAGCCCGAACTACCGGCGGGACAGCTTCGTGCTGCACTTCACCTGGGTCGACGACACCGCGGCGGTGCTGCCCGTGGTGGCCGCCGTGGAGGAGCGGCTGGCGCCCTTCGCGCCCCGCCCACACTGGGGCAAGGTCTTCGTCACCGATCCGACCGAGCTGTCCGCCCGCTACCCGAGGTACGCCGACTTCGCCGCCCTCCTGGCCGACCTGGACCCGAAGGGCACGTTCCGCACCGACGCCCTGGACCGCTACTTCCCCCGGTGACCGAGCGCGTGCCATAGCGCTGTGGCATGGGGCGGCTGGGATTGGTGGGGTGGAAGACACCGGACAGACACTGATGTCTGTCGATGAGTCTCATCGTCCGGTCCCCGTCCCGGGACCGTCGGCTCCACCCCTCGGAGCGAGACATGCAGCCCGTACCCGCCATCACCCCCGAACCAGTCGCCCCTCGCCCCCGCCGCGGTCTGCGCTGGGCGCTCGCCCTGGCCGTGCTCGGCGCCGGACTGGGCGCAGCGCCGGCCGCCCACGCCGCCGCCAGCCCGTACGAGCGCGGCCCGGCCCCCACGGTGGCCAGCATCGAGGCCAGCCGGGGCGCGTTCGCCATCGCCCAGAGCACCGTCGCCGCCTCCAGCGTCAGTGGTTTCCGGGGCGGAACGATCTACTACCCGACCAGCACCGCCGAGGGCACCTTCGGGGCGGTGGCGATCTCACCCGGCTACACCGCCACCCAGTCCAGCGTGGCCTGGCTGGGGCCGCGCCTCGCCTCGCAGGGCTTCGTGACGATCACGATCGACACGTTGTCCCGCTACGACCAGCCGGCCAGCCGGGGCACGCAACTGCTCGCAGCCCTGGACTACCTCACCAACGCCAGCGGCGTTCGTACCCGGATCGACCGCAACCGGCTCGCCGTGATGGGGCACTCGATGGGCGGCGGTGGCAGCCTCTCGGCGGCGAACTCACGACCGCAGTTGCAGGCCGCGATCCCGCTGACCGGCTGGCACACCGTCAAGAACTGGTCCGGCGTACGGGTGCCGACGCTGGTGGTCGGCGCGGAGAACGACTCGGTGGCGCCGGTCTCGTCGCACTCGGAGCCCTTCTACACCAGCCTGCCGTCCACGCTGGACAAGGCGTACCTGGAACTCAACAACGCCAGCCACTCCGCGCCCACCTCGACGAACGTGACGGTCGCCAAGTACAGCATCTCCTGGCTGAAGCGCTTCGTGGACGACGACACCCGCTACGACCAGTTCCTCTGCCCCGCACCCCCAGCCTCAGCAACCATCCAGGAGTACCGCAACACCTGCCCCCACTCCTGACCCCCCGCCCCCGCCTCGGTTGATCATGAAGTTATTGCCACCCGGCGCGGCGTGTCGGCGCAATAACTTCATGATCAACGGGATGGGGTGGGGGTGCGGAGGGTGCTGCGTTGGACGGCGCGGCTGATGTCGCTGGGGGAGACTATGCCGGTTAGACGGCCGTCTTCGGTCACCACCAGGGCGCGGCCGTCGGCGCACTCGGAGAGCCGGGGGAGCAGGTCGTTGAGCTGTTCACCGGGCTGGGCCAGCACCAGTTCGTCGGCTCGACAGGCCACCTCGGCCAGCGTGGTCGACGCCCGCCGCTCCGGCGGCACGCCCCGCACCCGGTCGACGGTGACCAGGCCGGTCGGTCGGCCGTCCTCGGTCAGCGGCAGCGCCGAATGCCGGTACGCGAACAGGTAGTGGTCGACGAAGTCCGCGACCGTCATCTGCGCCGAGGCGGTCTGCGGCTGCGGGGTCATCACATCGCCCACCCGAATCCCGCGCAGCGCGTTGCCGGTGCGGGCCTGCCGCTCCTCCATTCCGGCCGCCCCGATCAGGAACCAGCCGATCAGCGCCAACCAGAGCCCACCGAAACCGACCCCGGACAGGAACTGCCACAACCCCAGTCCGATCAGCAGCACACCCAGCACCCAGCCGGCCCGGGCAGCGACCACTGACGCTCGGGTCCGGTCACCGGTGGCCTTCCAGACCGCGGCACGAAGCAACCGACCACCGTCCAGGGGCGCGGCCGGCAGCACGTTGAAGACGGCCAGCAGCACGTTGATTCCCGCCAGCCAGGCTACCGCCCCGAACAGCAGCCCACCCTGGCCGGTCAGTGCGAGCAGCGCCGCGATGGCACCGAAGAAGGCCCCGATCAGCAGGCTGACCAGCGGGCCGACGCCCGCGATCCGCAACTCCGCGCCCGGGTCACGCGGCTCGCCCCGCAACTCGGCCACACCGCCGAACAGCCACAGCGTGATGCCGTCGACCTCCAGCCCGTTGCGCTTGGCCACCACCGCGTGCGACACCTCGTGGGCGAGCAGGCCGACGAAGAAAACCACCGCCGCGGCCAGCCCGGCGATCAGGTACGCCACTGGCGAGCGGTCGGGGTACGAACGGGGGAACTGGTTCGCGGCCAACCCCCACGCGATCAACGCGAAGATGACCAGCACGCTCCAGTTGACGCCGACCGGCACTCCCGCGACCCGGCCAAGCCGGAAACTGGCCCTCATCCCACCGAGATACCCCGCCAGAGGGTGGGCATGCCCACCTGAGCCAAGCTGGGTCCGTGCCGTCGGATGTCCCGGTGAGCGGTATACCTCTGAGTCATAAAAATACCTCTGCGGTATATCGCCTTCGATCGACCTGGCCGCTCGGCCCCGCACCCGGGGAGTCGAGGTGGTCGTGAGGTGGCCGGCTGAGGTGGTGGGTGGCCCCGGCCACGGGCCGGCCGACCTCCAAACCGAGCCCAGGTCAGCGGCGGGGGGCTTCGCTGGCGATGGTCGCCTCCCGGGGCAGGGCCGCCGCACGCAGCGCCCAGTCCAGCGCATAGTCGGCGATCTGCTCCCAGCCGTCCTGGCCGACGGTGAAGTGGGATCGGCCGGCGAACTGCTCGTACGCGGTGAGGGCCCGGGACTTCTGGTAGAGCCCCGCGTTGGCGCGGACCACTGACGCCGGCACCACGTGGTCGACCTCGCCGGCCATCAGCAGCAGCGGCGCCCGGTCGTTGCGCCCGAAATCGACCCGGGCCGGCGAGCGCGGGTCGAGGTTGGCGAACGCGCCCTCGAAGTAGACCCGCCCGGCGCCGGGGACGGCGTAGCGCCGCCAGGCCCGGTCGGAGTCCTCGCGGCTCATCGCGTTGCCGAAGGTGTAGGCGAAGTCGTCCGGGGTGAACGGGACGGCCTTGCTGCGGTTGGCGGGGCTGCGCAGGATCGGGAAGCCCGAGCGCAGCTGACTCAGCGGCACCTTGAGCACGCCCTTCACCTGCGCGGAGTGCACTCCGACCGCCGCGGCGCCGAGGCCCCGGTCGACGAGGACCTGGGTGATCAGGCCGCCGAACGAGTGCCCCATGATGATCGGCGGTCGGGGCAGCCCCCGGATGATCCGGTCGTAGTGCGCCACGATCGTGGCGATGCTCTGCTCGGCGATCGGGCCGGGGTCGTCGCGCAGCTCCTCCACGGAGCGGTCCATGCCGGGCCAGGCGGGGGCGATGACGTGCATGCCGCGCTCGGTGTACCGCTGGGCCCACCCCTCCCAGCTGCGCGGCGTCATCCAGAGCCCGTGGATCAGCACAACCGTGTCGACCTGACCCTGCGGCGTGGCACCCATCGCGTCCTCCCGGTGTCGCGGCTCGGCCCGGCGGTTACCCGCTGTGTCCGTCCGGAATCCGGCTGCCTGACAAATGTCACGGTCGGAGCGTGACGACCGCTCCGGGCAAAGGGGTACGCCCCGCCGGAGCATCAGTGGCATGACCAGTACGCATCCGGCTGTCGAGTTGGACGGCCTCACCAAGAGCTTCGGCGCGGTCACCGCTGTCGACGGGTTGAGCCTACGGGTGCAGCCCGGCGAGGTGGTGGCGTTCCTCGGCCCGAACGGCGCGGGCAAGACCACCACAATCGACATGCTGCTCGGGTTGTCCCGCCCGGACAGGGGCACCGTCCGCGTCCTCGGCGGCACCCCGGACGACGCGGTGGCCCGAGGTCGGGTCGCCGCCGTACTCCAGACCGGCGGGCTGCTCAAGGACCTCACCGTCGGCGAGACGGTACGGATGACCGCCCACTTCTACCGGCACACCCGCCCGGCGGCGGAGGTGCTGGAGCGGGCCGGTATCACCGACATCGCCGATCGGGTGGTCGGGCGCTGCTCGGGCGGTCAGCAGCAACGACTGCGCTTCGCGCTGGCCCTGCTGCCCGACCCGGACCTGATGGTGCTCGACGAGCCGACCACCGGCATGGACGTCGAGGGTCGGCGGGACTTCTGGCAGGCCCTGCGCCGAGACGCCCGGCGCGGACGAACCGTCATCTTCGCCACCCACTACCTCGACGAGGCGGACGCGTACGCCGACCGGATCGTGCTGGTCCGGCAGGGGCGCATCGTCGCCGACGGCACCACCGCGGAGATCAAGAACCTGGCCGCCGGCCGTACCGTGCGGGCCACCCTGCCCGGCGCCGACCAGGCGGCGCTCGCCGCGCTGCCCGGCGTGGACGCCGTGGAGGTGCGCGGCGACAGCGTGCTGGTGCGGACCGGCGACTCGGACGCCATCGCCCGGCACCTGCTGACCCGGACCGCCGCCCGGGACGTCGAGATCACCTCCCGCAACCTTGAGGATGCCTTCCTCGCCCTGACCACAGCGCAGACCGGAGCCTGAGATGACCACCTCCACCCCCACCCGCGCCGCTGTCACCGAGCCGGACCGTCGGCTGCCCGCGCTGGGCGGGTTCGCTCCCGGCGCCCTGGGCATCGAGCTGCGCCGGGTGCTGCGCAACCGTCGCACCCTCGCCTTCACGCTGATCATGCCGGGCGTCTTCTTCCTCATCTTCGGGCTGCCGCAGGGCGGGCAGTCACTGGACAACGGTCGGCCGGTGACGGCGTACATCATGATCAGCCTGGCCGTCTACGCGGCCATGGTGGCGACCACCAGCGTCGGTGGCGCGGTGGCCACCGAGCGGGCGTTGGGCTGGAGCCGGCAACTGCGGCTCACCCCGCTGCGCCCGGCGGCGTACGTGGCGACCAAGCTGATCACCGCGATGAGCCTCGGCCTGCTCGCGGTCGTCATCGAGTTCCTTGTGGGTGCCGTGGCCGGCGTCCGCGTCCCGGCGTACGTCTGGCTGCTGTCCGGGATCGCCGCCTGGGTCGGCTCGCTGGTCTTCGCCGCGTTCGGTCTCTTCATCGGCTACCTGGCGCCGGCCGAGAACGTCATGCAGATCATCGGCCCCGTCCTGGCGGTGCTGGCCATGTTCGGCGGGCTGTTCGTTCCGGTGGAGGTGCTGCCGGACGTGCTCCAGCAGGTCGCGAAGTTCACCCCGGTGTACGGCATGGGCGTGCTGGCCCGCGCCCCACTGACCGGCGACGGGGTGAGCCTGGCGGCGGTGGCGAACCTCGTCGTCTGGGCGCTGCTCTTCGGCGTCGGCGCGGCCCGGCTGTTCCGCCGGGACACCGCGCGGGTCTGACCGGCCGCGACCGCTAGCGTGAACCCGATGGACCTCTCGACCGGGCAGCCCTGGCCGGTGAGCCGCCACTGGCGGGTCACCGGCTGGCTGCTGGCCGCCGTCTGGCTGTTCTTCCTCAACGTGCCGCTCGCCACCGCGCTGCACCAGCCGGAGCCGTGGCGGCGGGTCCTCGGCGTGGTGGCCCTGGTCGTCTTCGGTATCGGTTACGTGCTGCTGTTCCAGTGGGCCCGCAAGCTGCGCCAGTCCCTGCTGCCGATCCCGGTGGGCCGGGCGCGGGCCGGGCTGGCGCTGCTGCTCGCGGTGGGCCTGGCCAGCCTTCCGGGCACCGAAGGGGACTGGCTGGCCACCCTGGTCTACGTGGCCGCGGCGGCGGTGTTTCTGCTGCCGCTGTGGGAGGCACTGGCCGCCGTGGTGCTCTGCGCGGTTACCCCCGTGCTGGCTTCCTGGCTGGTGCCGGGGTGGGAGGCGGAGAGCGGCATCGTCTTCGCGGTGCTGCTCGCCTCGTTCGCCATGTTCGGGGTGTCCCAGTTGGCCCAGCGCAACAGCGAACTCCGCGCCGCCCAACAGGAGATCGGTCGGCTCGCGGTCGCCGAGGAACGGTCCCGCGCCGCCCGCGACCTGCATGACATCCTCGGGCACTCGCTGACCGTGGTGGCGATCAAGGCCGAGTTGGCCGGGCGTCTGATCGAGGTCGACCGGGAGCGGGCCGCCACCGAGATCGCCGAGGTGGAGGCGCTGGCCCGGGCCGCGCTGGCCGACGTACGACAGACGGTCGGGGCGTACCGCGAGGTCAGCCTGGTCGCCGAGCTGGCCGGCGCCCGCTCCGCGCTGGCCGCGGCGGGTATCGCGGCGGACGTGTCGGCCGAGGTGCCGGAGCTGCCGGAGGAGTGGGACCGATTGTTCGGCTGGGCGGTACGGGAAGGGGTGACCAACGTGGTCCGGCACAGCGGGGCGCGGTGCTGCGTGATCCGGGTGTACCCGGATCGGGTCGATATCAGTGACGACGGTCGTGGCCCGTCCACACCCGACCCGAGCGGACACGGGCTGGTCGGCCTGCGGGAGCGGGCGCGGCGGCTGGACGCGGTGGTGACCGTCGGCCGTCGGCCGGCGGGCGACGGCTTTCTGCTGCGGGTGCACACGCCGGGGGAGTCCCGGTGAGCGGCGGTTCCACGCCGATCCGGTTGCTGCTCGCCGACGACCAGGCGCTGGTCCGGGGCGCGCTGGCCGCCCTGCTCTCGCTGGAGGAGGACCTGACAGTGGTCGCCGAGGTCGGCCGGGGCGACGAGGTGGTGCCCGAGGCCCGACGCAGCTTTCCGGACGTCGCCCTGCTGGACGTGGAGATGCCCGGCCTGGACGGGATCGCCGCCACCGCGGCTCTGCGGGCCGCGCTGCCGACCTGCCGGGTGCTGGTGGTGACCACCTTCGGCCGACCGGGCTACCTGCGCCGGGCGATGGAGGCCGGTGCGAGCGGTTTCGTGGTCAAGGACACCCCGGCCCGGCAGCTCGCCGACGCGGTTCGCCGGGTGCACGCCGGCCTGCGGGTGGTCGACCCGACGCTGGCCGCGGAGACGCTGGCCGCCGGGGTCAGCCCGCTGACCGAGCGGGAGACCGAGGTGCTGCGGACCGCCCGGGGCGGTGGCAGCGCCGCCGACCTGGCCAGGGCGTTGCACCTCTCCGAGGGGACGGTACGCAACCACCTCTCCGCGGCGATCGGCAAGACCGGTGCCCGCAACCGGGCCGACGCGATCCGGGTCGCCGAGCAGAACGGCTGGCTGCTCGGCGACTGACAGTGCCGGCCGGTGCTCAGGCGGTCGGCGGTGGGGCGGCCAGTTGGTCGACCACGACGACGCTGCTGCCGGGACGGACCTCGGCGAGCAGTTCCCGCTGACCGCTGCGGGTCAGCCGGATGCAGCCGTTCGTGGTCTTCTCGCCCAGCTCGCCGTCGTGGTACCAGGTGTGCACCCCGATGTGCGCGCCGCGCAGCCCGGACGGCACCGACTCCGGGTCGTCGGGCACCGAACCGAGGGCGTAGATGTCCACCCCGCCGTAGACCTCCTCCGGCGGTGGGGTGCGGCCCAGGATGAAGGTCCGCCCCAGTGGGGTCTCCTGGCCCGACTGGCCGAGGCTGACCTTCCAGGAGCGCACCGCCTTGCCGGCCCGGTACCAGGTGAGCCGGTGGACCTTGCGTTCCACCACGATCTGGTCGCGCAGCGGCACCGTCTCGAACCCGCCGGGCGGCAGCCAGGCGAGCCGTCGGTTGGCCGAGGGCAGCAGGACGGCCGTCCAGCCTGCGCGCCGCTGGGCGATCGGCATGGTCAGCTCGACACCGCTGATCGTCGGTTCGAGGAAGGCGCGCGGCCGACCGCCGGGCGCGTCGTACGCGGCGATCCGTCTGGTCGGGTGCACGCCGTCGCTCAGCGGTGTGACGTCCATGGTGTTCGGGTCGGCGGGGAACCCTCCGGGTGCGGGGTCGTAGTCGACCACCGGCAACCCGTCCGGGGCGGGCGCGGCCGGGGGGATCGACTCCTCCGGGCTCTGCTCCACACTGCTCGGAGTGGGGTCGGCTACCACCACGTTGCTGTCGTCGGGGGCCGTCGAGCTCGGGGTGAGGGCCTGGCCGACCAGCAGCGCGGTCACCAGCAGCGCGGGTACGCCGATCGCGGCGGCCACCCAGACGCCGCGACGACGGTACGGAGTCTTTCGGTCAAACGGCACGAAACCACTCTATGGTGGCGGATGCCTCGGGGCCCCCGGTTCGGCGAGACCCGCCGTCCGGAGGCCCCGGTCGAATCAGATTCGTGCGCCGATGTGGATGGCCACGGCGTCGTGCGCCGGCACGTTCGCCGCGAACCAGCCGCCACCGTCCACCGTGATCACCGGTCCGCTGCACGTGCCGCCCGCGTAGGTGCCGTGGATGACGTCGCAGTATCGACCGGCGGGCAGCCCCGTGTAGTAGGAGCGGCCGTTCACAGCGGCGTCCTCGTCATTGACTGTGATGAAGCCCTTGCCGCTGCGGCTGAACGCGATGTGGTTGTTGCCGTTGTCGTACCAGTTGGCCACGCCGGCGCCCTCGGTGGCGTTGCGGAAGCCGACCATGTTGGCGATCACCGGCCAGCGGTGTTCGCACTCCCAGCCGGAGTAGCAGGTGGTGTTGAGCGTCTTGTTGGCGCCGTCCGACGGCGGGCCGGCGTCCCGGTTGCTGAAGGTGTAGCTGGACATGACGGTCGGGGAGCCGTACGGCCAGGCCAGCATGAACGCGTTCGCCAGCGCGTAGATGCCCCGGTCGCGGTAGGTCAGCACCCCACCGGAGTCGCGCTGGGTGTCGTGGTTGTCCACGAACACCGAGGCCGGGCCGGTGGGCAGGTGCCCCCAGCCCTCGCCGAAGTTGCGCAGGTACGCCAACCGCTCGGAGCGGAACACCCGGGCCAGGTCCTTGCCGTAGCGGAACTCGTGCACGTCACCGTTGCCGGTGTACTCGGTCGGCTGGACCGGCTCGCCGGTGCCGTGGATGACCTCCTGCACGATGTACGCGGAGCGGGACAGCTTGCCCTTGATCGCGGCGATGTCGGCGGCCGGCATGTGCTTGCTGGCGTCCATCCGGAAGCCGTCGACGCCGAGCGAGAGCAGGTCATTGAGGTACGAGGCGATCTTCGTGCGGACGTAGTCCGACTCGGTCAACAGGTCCGAGAGGTTGACCAGCTCGCAGTTCTGCACCTCGTACCGGTCGTTGTAGTTGGCGATGTCGTCGCCGCCGTTGCGCCCGCAGTGGTGGAAGTCCTGGGTCTGGTAGATGCCCGGGTAGTCGTAGTGCGAGTAGGACGAGCCGGCCCAGCCGGTGCCGCCGTTGTCCTGACCGGACATGTGGTTGATCACCGCGTCGACGATCACCTTGACCCCGGCCGCGTGGCAGGTGTTCACCATCGACTGGAACTGGGCGCGGGTGCCCTTGCGGGACTCGATCCGATAGCTGACCGGCTGGTACGCCAGCCACCACTGGTTGCCCCGCACGTGCTCCTGCGGGGGCGAGACCTGCACGTAGCCGTAGCCCTTCGGGCCGAGGGTGCTCTGGCACTCGCTGGCCACCGAGGGCCAGTTCCATTCGAAGAGCTGGACGATGACCTTCTTGCCGCCGGACGGGGCGGCGACGGCCGGGGGTGCCGTCACGGCGGTGGGGACGAGCAGGCTGGCGATCAGGCCGAGGGCGAGGAGCGCCGAGCCGCGTCGACGTCGGTGCATGGGGACTCCTGACGGGAGCGGGGGTGGTGGTGCGGGGTGGGGGAGTGCCGGGTTGCCGGAATCTTGCAAGCCTGGCTGAAATTTGCTGAAAGGTTACAAGCGTGTTGCAGCGACTGTCAATGCATGGACATTCGTCACTGTCCGGACCGCTGGGTGGGGCGGGTACAACGCACGGCCGCACCCCTCGGTTCGATTCCGGCCCAGAAATTTCTGTCGGCGGGTGATCCGCGCGCCCCGCCGGTCCGTACTGGATGGGGGAGCAGGGGTCGGCCGGTGGTACGCCGCCGCGAGACGATCGAGGAGCAGATGGCCCGGGCACAGCAGGACAAGAAGGCGGCGACGGTCCGGACCAGCGCCAGCAGTCGGGGGGTGCGGACCCCGTCGCGGTCGGCGAGCGCCCTGCTGATCGCGTCGGTGCTCGCCGCGCTCTGGGCGGCGATCATGCTGACCGGTGTCGGTCAGACGGCGTACGCGTACGGCTTCTTCTTCACCGAGTTCTTCGCCGGGGTGGTCTCCCTGGTGGCGTTGAGCCTCACCGTGATGCTCGGCCTGCTCGCCACCGACCGGCTGGTGCTGCGCATCTCGCACCGGGTGCTGATGCAGTCCGCGCACCGGGCCACCGGCGTGCTGGGCGTGGCCGGGCTCGGCTTCCACGTCCTCACCAAGGTCGCCACCGGGCGGGCGGCGGCGACCGACGCGCTGGTGCCGTTCGTCGGCGGCCGGGGGCTCTACGTCGGGCTCGGCACGGTGGCCGCGCTGCTGATGGTCAGCGTGATCTGGACCGGCATCATCAGGGCCCGCTTCGCGGGCGTCGGTCCGAAGTGGCTGTGGCGCACGCTGCACTCCACCGCGTACCTGGCCTGGCCGTTCGCTGTCTTTCACGGCCTCAACGCCGGTCGGGCCGCAGCGCCCTGGGTGGCGTTCAGCTACCTCGGCTGCATTTTGCTGGTGGTGCTTGCCCTGCTGGTCCGGTTCTCGGTCACCATCGGTCGGCGCAGCCGCGAGCAGCACCAGGCCGCGGTGCGCAACGCGGTGATGGCAGGCCGGGCCGAGGAGGCGAAGACCGCCCGATCGCTGCTGGCCGGATTGGGTCGGCGCAGCAAGGCCGCGGACAAGCGTCCCGCCTGGGCGGAGACCACCACCGCCACCTGGGCCGCGCCGGCCGCGCGACGTGACCCGGAACGGTTCACCGTCCCGGTGGTGCCCGAGCCCGGTTCCCTCGTCGAGCCGACCCGGCCCAGCCGGCGTCGGCGGGAGGAGGAGCCGGCGGCCCGCCGCGACACCGAACGGTCCTCGCGCAGCCGGCGGGCCGAGGAGACCACTGCCAGCCGATCGGCCCGCCGCAGCGTGGAGGACACCGGCACGTTCCGACGCGACGAGGAGGAGCTGGAGCAGCCGGTGACCCGGCGGCGCGGCTCCCGCACCCGCGACGAGGCAGTGCCGAACGACCGGCGACGCGCCGACGAGCCCACCTCTGAGCGGTCCCGCCGCCGGTCCCGCAGCGAGGACGACGGCAGCCGCTACTCAGCGCCGCCGCGGTCGACCCTCGACGACGCCGAGGAGCCGTGGGACAGTCCACGCCGGTGGCAGGCCGACGAGCCCATCTCCGCCGGCCCGATCTCCGTCGAGCCGATCTCGGCCGGCCCGATCTCCAGCAGCCCGATCTCGTCGGCGCCGCGCAGCGGCAGCGGCCGGCACAGCGCCGAGGACGACCTGCCCGAGGAGCCCGACTACTGGCGTCCGCCGGCCCGGTACGTGCCGGACGAGGTGGCACCGCCGGTCGACGACACCCCGACCCTTGTCGACCTGGCGTCCCGCCGTGCTCGACGGGCAGCCGGCGAGGGCAAGTCCAAGCGCCGCAAGGCCAGCGCTGACGCGGTGGACGGGGCGTACTGGGCCGGGCTGCGGGGTGAGGCGAAGTGATGCGGACCGCCGTGCCGCCGGTCGCCTGTGTGGGTGAACCGCGGCTCACCGCCGGCTTCGCCGAGTACGGCCGGCTCGACCTGCTCGCGCACGAGGAGGTGCACGGACCGATCGGCCCGATGGAGCCGGCGCAGCTGCTCCAGCTCGCCGAGGGGATGCAGCTCAAGGGCAAGGGCGGAGCGGGTTTCCCGTTCGCCCGCAAACTGCGCGCGGTGCTGGAGTCCTGCGAGCGGCAGGACCTCGCCGCCGTGGTGGTGGTCAACGCCACCGAGGGGGAGCCGGCCAGCTGGAAGGACAAGGTCCTACTGACCCGCGCCCCGCACCTGATCCTGGACGGGGCGGCGCTGGCCGCGTACGCGCTGGACGCCGACGAGATCGTGATCGGCGTGGCGGACGACGGGGTCGGCCGGGACTCGCTGATGGATGCCCTCGAAGAGCGCCGGATGCCGGTGCAGACGACGATCGTCACAGTGCCGCACAGGTTCATCTCCGGCGAGGGCGGCGCACTGGTCAACGGGATCAACGGGCTGCCGCACATCCCGCCCGGCACCAAGAAGCGCTCCAGCGACTCCGGGGTCAGCGGCCTGCCCACCCTGCTGTCCAACGCCGAGACGTACGCCCAGCTCGCCGTCGGCGCCCGACTGGGCCCGTACGAGTACGCGGCGCTCGGCACCGACGACGAGCCGGGCACCGTGCTGCTCACCGTGACCGGCGCGGCGGGCCGACCGGCGGTGGTGGAGTGCACAGCCGGCATGCCGCTGCGCGACGTCCTCGACCTGTGCGAGGTGCCGGACGTCCAGGGCATCCTGATGGGCGGCTACCACGGCAAGTGGATCACCCCGGAGGCGGCGGAGAAGGCCGAGGTCTCCCGCAAGGGCCTGGCCGCTGTCGGCGGCACCCTCGGCGCGGGCATCATCGTCCCGCTCGGTGTCGACACCTGCCCGCTCGGTGAGGCCGCCCAGGTGGTGCGCTACCTGGCCGGCGAGTCCGCCGGCCAGTGCGGGCCGTGCAAGATGGGCCTGCCGGACCTGGCCCGCGCCGTGGACCTGGCCGTCGCCGGCAGCCAACCGGCGGACGTGGTGCGCGCCGCCGCGGGCGAGGTGAGGGGCCGGGGCGCGTGCAGCCACCCGGACGGCACCGCCCGCTTCGCGCTCTCCGCGATCGAGGTCTTCGCCGAGGATCTGCGGCTGCACAGCACCGGCGACGGCTGTGGCCGACGGGTCAAGGGCGTGATGGGGCTGCCGGGCGCACCGGACGCGAATCCGCAGAAGCTCACGCTGGACTGGTCCCGCTGCGACGGGCACGGCCTGTGCGCGCACGTCGTACCGGACTTCATCCGGCTCGACGCGAACGGATATCCCGCCTTCCCGGCCACTCCCGTGCCGACCTGGCTGCGCGAGGGCGCGTTGAAGGCGGTCAAGGTCTGCCCGGAGCTGGCTCTCCGACTCGCCAAGGCCGAATAGCGAAGCGTCAGGCCCAGCATGGGTCCCTTCCGGACCGGAACGGAGAAGCGGATGCGGATCAGCAGGGCGTGGAGAGAGGCCGGGCAGCTTCGCCGTGCCGCCACCGCCGGGGCGCTCGCGGTGGCCCTGTTCGGTGTTGCCGCCTGCACCGGCACCGCGCCGGGTGGGCCCGCCGCCGCCGGATCGGCCCCGGCCTCGACCGGGGCTCCGCCCACGCCCGGCGACGCCCCGCCCACCCCGACCGGCGGACCACCCGCGGCGCAGGTCCCGGACGTGCTGCGCTTCACCGGGACCACGCTCGGTGGGGCCGCGTTCGACGCGGCACAGCTCGCCGGCAAACCGGTGGTGCTGTGGTTCTGGGCGCCGTGGTGCGCCACCTGCGCCAGCCAGGCCTGGACGGTGGCCGAGATCGAACCCAGGTACCGGGACACCGTGCCGATCGTCGGCGTCGCCGGGTTGGGCGAGCGGAAGGCCATGAAGGAGTTCGTCACCGAGTTCGACCTCGGCGCGACTCGGCAGATCGAGGACACCAAGGGCGCGCTCTGGAAGCGGTTCAAGGTGACCGAGCAGAGCATCTTCGTGATCATCGACCGGAACGGCACTGTCGTCCATCACGGCTTCCTCGACGGTGAGGCGCTCACCGCCAAGGTCGCCGCACTGGCCGGGGCGTGACCGCCGCCCTGCTGCTCGCGCTGACCGCCGGCATGCTCGGCGCTGTCAACCCGTGCGGCTTCGCGTTGCTGCCCGCGTACCTCTCGCTGTTGGTCGCCGGGTCGGACACCCGCGGCGCGGTCGGCCGCGCGCTCACCGCGGCGGCCGGGCTGACAGTGGGGTACGTGCTGGTGTTCGGCGCGTTCGGCCTGGCGCTCGCGCCGCTGGCCGGCTGGTTGCGGCCCCGGCTGCCGTGGCTGACCGTGGCGCTCGGTGTGCTGCTGGTGGTGGCCGGCTGCTGGTTGCTCGCCGGTCGGCGGCTGCCCGCCCCGGGCTGGTCCGCCCGGGCACCCCGGCTGACCCGGTCCTGGCCGTCGATGGCGCTGTTCGGCGCGGCGTACGCGCTGGCGTCACTCGGCTGCGCCATCGCGCCGTTCCTGGCCATCGTGGTGACCAGCCTCCAGGCCGGCTCGACCGGTCAGGGGTTGGCGCTGTTCGGTGCGTACGCCCTCGGGATGGGTTTGGTGGTAGCTGTCGCCGCGCTCGGGGTGGCGCTGCTTCGCGACGGTCTGGTGGCCCGGCTGCGCGTCGCGGGCGCGCTGGTGCCCCGCCTCAGTGGCCTGATGCTGCTGGTCGCCGGCGGCTACGTCGCCTGGTACGGCTGGTACGAGCTACGGCTGGCCGCCGGCCGCCGCGATGCCCTGCACGACCCGGTCATCCAGGCGGCGTCCCAGTTACAACGAACCCTGTCCAACGCCCTGGACGCCATCGGCCCGGCCCTGCTCCTGGCCACCCTGGCGGCCCTGCTGATCCTGGCAGCCCTGACCCGGGCCCGCAGCCACCGCCTCCGCACCCCACTCAGCCTCGTTGATCATGAAGTTATTGCCACGACACGCCGAGGCGACGGGCAATAACTTCATGATCGACGGCCGGAAGGCGGGGGTTTCTTGCGGTACCGGAACTCCCGCCGGCCGAAGCCCTGAGGCAACGACGTTGGTCTTGACATCCGGAAACGATCGTCAGAGTCTGTCTGACAACGTTGTCACACCGAAGGACCACCATGCGTATATCCGAATTCGAGTTGAGCAGGCGGCGGCTCCTCATCCTTGGCAGCGCCGTCGGCGCTGGACTCGCCGTCGCCCGACCCACCGCCACCGCCCAAGCCGCGCCAGCCGCCACCACGTCATACGCCGCGGCCACCGGCCCGGTTGCCAACACCTACCATGCGCTGCTGCTCGCCCACACCCGATGGGCCGAGGAGCAATGGGATCCGGCGATCAACGCATACCGCCTCGCGGACTTCAGGTTCGCGGTCGTCCTCGGTAACGCGGTCCTGCTCATATCGCCCGGGTACGACCCGGCGGCCGCAGGCGTCGACCGGGACACGCTCCAGGCCCGTACCGTCGCCACCATCCGCCGATTTGCGGCCACCAACCGGCTCGCCGGCGGCACCGAGTGGGGCCGACAGCTCTTCTGGGACAGCACCTTCGAGCTGTACTTCGTCCTGGCCGCCCGACTGCTGTGGTCCGAACTGGACGAGGTGACCCGCAACAACGTTGACCGCATCGCCCGCGGGCAGGCCGCGTACGCCCATTCCCTCGGCACCGGTAACGACCCGCTGAGTGGCAGTTGGACGCCGAACGGCCTCACCGGTGGCTGGATCGGTGACACCAAGCTCGAGGAGATGGGGGTTTACGCCCAGGCGATCGCGCCCGGCCTGGCCTGGGCGACTGACGACCCCGCAGCCGCGGCGTGGCGCGAGCGGTTCCTGACGTGGACGCTCAACGCCACCGGACTACCCGCAGCCGACCGCGCCAACCCCGCCGTCGTCGACGAGCGGGCGGTCGCGGACTGGAACACCGCGCACAACATCCACGACACGTTCCTCGTCGAGAATCACGGCTCCTTCGGCCCGCACTACCAGGAAGAACTGTGGCGCACTGCGGGTCGTACCAGTGCGCACTTCCTGACCGCCGGCCAACCGCTCCCCGAGGCACTCACCCGGCAGCCCAGCGCCGCCCAACTGTGGCGGACCATGCGGCTGCTGGCCAGCGATGCTGGCGAACCCTTCATGCCGATGGTCGCGGACCGCTACCACCTGTACGGCCGTGATGTCCTGCCACTCGCCTTCCTCGCGCAGGTCCAGGGCGACCGGCACGCCGCCCGGGCCGAGGCGGACCTCGCCGACCGGCTCATGCCCTACCTGAACTACCCGCCCGAGTATCGGCTCACCAAGTTCAGCGGCGAGCCGAAGTACGAGCCCGAGGCCCGGGCCGAACTCGCCATCAGTTATCTCTTCCATTCCTGGCGGGCAGCCAACGGCGGCGTGGTCGAGCCGGTCGCCAGCACCACGTTCTTCGCGGCGGCGGCGGGCACCCGGGACTTCGGGGAGCAGGCCGGGCTGACCGCCCAGCAAACCCCGACCGCCTTCGCCGCGGCGGTCAGCAAGACCGGGTACGTCTCGTTCCTGTGGGCCCCCGCCCACGACAATTGGTTGTTCGACACCCGGGCCGCCTCGCTGCTGCCGAGGCAGTCGGCGCCGGTCCTCGACCGCACCTCCGCTGCGTACACCATGGCCCGGGACGGTCTCGACGCCACCGCCACCGTTCTACGCGTCGGCGGCGGCACCGCGGGATACGTCACGCTGCCCACCGGTACGGTCGTGTACGCCACCACCGGCATCGGTGCCGATGAGGGCGCGCTCACCCTGTTCAACCTGGACATGCCCGGTGTACCCGGGCTCACCGGCACCCGCACCTTCACCGGCGAACAGGGGTCCGTCACCCTGGCTGGACAACAGGGCCTCGGCGACGGCGGAACCGACCAGATCAGCTTTGCGCCTCGTCCAGCCAGGTACGTGCGGATGCTCGGCCGATCACCCGTCAACCAGTACGGCTACTCGCTGTTCGCCTTCGCCGTGCTCGACGCCGGCGGGATCGACCTCGCCACCGGCCGGCCCACCACGGCCTCGTCCGCCGACCCCGCCTACCCCGCACCGAACGCGACCGACGGCAACTCCGGCACCCGCTGGGCGGTCGCCCGGGAGGAACGCGGCCGCGCGGACAGTTGGCTCGCTGTCGACCTGGGCGAGTCCATCGACATCAGCGGCGTACGCCTGGACTGGGAGGCCGCGTACGGCACCAGGTACGTCATCCAGACCTCTCTGGACGGCACCAACTGGAGCGACGCGGCGGTCGTGCCGGACAGCCCGACCATCGCCGGCTCCTGGCTGGACGTCGACGGACGAGCGGGTCTGGTAGTCCACAACGGCCAGAATCCGATCACAGTGACCGCCACCACCGTCACCCTGTCCAGCGGACCGGCCACCGGCAGCACTCGGCTGATCATCGAGGGGTACACGGGCGCGAGCAGGTCGGCCCTGGCCGCCGTGGCGTCTCGAACCCTGCCCGATGGCGGTCCGGAGGCGTTGCGGGCGAGTGACGCGGACGGATACCTGAGCCTGTTCAACCTGTCCGACGACGACATCACGACGGCGGCCGTCACCCTGTCGCAGCACGCCACGCTGCGGCTGTACCACGGAAGCCAGGTCACCGGATCCGGGACCACCAGCTACCAGGTCGACCTTGCCGCCGCCACCGCACGCGTTGAGCCGCCGCGGTTCACCGCGACCGCGGTACGACCGGCGAAGTCGATTCCCGCCGGTACCCGGTTCGACGTCACCGACTCGCACCACCTGCGAATCACCGCACCCGCCGAGCACATCGTGATGGTGCAGCTGGAGTCCGCGGCCGGCGGTGACCGACGGCGGGTGACGGTACCCGCTGGACGCAGCCGGGACGTCGCGTTCGCGGGCGGGACGGTGACGCCAACCAGCGACCTGGCCCGGTCTCGGACGACCTACCCGACGTCACCGCTCCCGGCTGGCATGACCGACCCGTCGGCCGCCGTCGACGGCGACCCCGGTACCGCCTGGCAACCCGGCCCGACCGGCCGAATGGTGATCGACCTCGGATCGCTCCAGGATCTGGCATCGGTCCGCCTGACCTGGACTCCCGGTCGGCGGCGGCCGATCACCGTAGCCACCTCTGCCGACGGGCTCGGCTATGTAGCGGTCGCCTCGGTCCCGAAGCCGCGACCCGAGACCACCATCTCGACCAGGTCCTCCGGGCGGTACGTGGCGATCGCGGTCCCCGACTGGCAGCCCGGTGACGCCCGACTGACCCACGCGGAGGTGTTCGCTGCCTGAACCGGCACCGCACGTCCGCGCCGGAGCCGGAACAGCTCAGCGTCGGGATCGACCACGGTGTCACACTCGGCCGAGTGGACGGCGGCGGGACTGGTGCCAAGGCATCAGTCCCGCCGCCGTCGACCAGATGCGGGGAGCGTTGTCCTCCAGCTAGCGCAGCGGGGTCAGACGGTCGGTGCCCAGGCGGTCCTGGAGGACCTTGGGGACCAGGACGCTGCCGTCGGCCTGCTGGTACTGCTCCAGGATGGCCGGGAAGAGCCGGCTGGTGGCCAGCGCCGACCCGTTGAGGGTGTGCACGAAGCGCGTCTGCTTGCCGCCCGGCTCGCGGTAACGGATGGCCGCCCGACGAGCCTGGTAGTCGCCGGCCCAGGAGACCGACGACACCTCCTTGTACTTGCCGGTGCTCGGCATCCACACCTCGATGTCGAGGGTCTTCTTCATCGAGGCGCTGGCGTCACCGGCCGAGAGCAGCGTGCGCTGGTAGTGCAGACCCAGCCCCTCGACAAGGCTCTCGGCGTGGGTGAGCATCTCCTCCAGCGCCGCGTCGGCCTGCTCCGGAAGGGTGAACTGGAAGATCTCCACCTTGTTGAACTGGTGCCCCCGCACCGTGCCGCGCTCGTCCGAGTGCGAGCCGGCCGACTCCCGCCGGTAGCACGGGGTGTAGGCGAACGCCTTCAGCGGCAGCTTCGGGGTCTCCAGGATCTCGTCCTGGTACGCGCCGAGGATCGCCGTCTCCGACGTGGGCAGCAGGAACTGGCCACGCGGGGCGGACGCCGAGTCCAGGTGGTAGACGTCATCGTAGAACTTGGGGAACTGCCCGGCGGCGAAGCCGGCCGAATCCAGCAGCAGGTGCGGCGGGAGCAGGAACTCGTAACCGGCCTTGATGTGCTGGTCGACGAAGTAGTTGAGCAGCGCCCACTCCAGCCGGGCGCCGACCCCGGTGTACATCCAGAAACCGGACCCGCCGAGCTTGACCCCGCGCTCGTAGTCGACCAGGCCCAACGCGCGGCTCAGCTCCACGTGGTCGCGGACCTTCTCGATCACCGGTGGCTCGCCGAAGGTCTTCACCACCCGGTTGGCTTCCTTGCCGCCGGCCACGACGTCGTCGCTGGGCAGGTTGGGCAGCTCACTCATCGCGTCGCGCAGCCGGGCCTGCACCTCGTCCAGCTGGGACTCCAGCTCGGCGAGCTGCTTACGCTCCGCCTCCGGCGCGGCGGCCTGCGGCTCCTCGCCGGCCCGCTTCGCCTGCGCGTACGCCCGGGCCTCGGCCTTGCGGCGCTGCCGCTCGGCGTCGATCTCCGTGATCAGGGCGCGGCGTTCCTGGTCGAGCCGCTGGATCTCGTCCAGGGCACGGGTGACCTCGGCGGGATCCAGGCGCTTCGCCAGCGCGGTCGCCACCGCCTCGCGATCCTTCCGGATCAACTCCATGTCGAGCATGCTGCTCCGTACGCCTCCGTCCGGGGTTCACAGGTGAACCACCAGATGCTACCGTCGCGGGCTTTTCCTCCCCGGACGGGGAGTGCTGGCCGCCGACTCAGAGCCGGATCGGCATGAGCACCGAGTAGGTGTCCGCGTCGTCCGGTCGGCGTACGGCCAGCGGGGCGATCGGCCCGTCCAGCTCCAACACCAGTTGCGGCGCGCCGGCCGCGTTCAGCGCGTCCAGCAGGTAACCACCGTCCACCCCGACCCGCAGCGCGTCGCTGCCCAGGTCGGCGGCGGGAAGCAGCCGCAGCCCGCCCCGGTCGTCGACGCCGAGCACTGTGACCGCCCGGGTCGTGCCGTCGTGGTCGAGGGCGACAGTGGGGGCCGCCGGGTCGGCCAGCGCGGCGCGCAGCGCGGCCACGTCCACCGGGATCCGGCGCGCGGTCGGCCGCTCACCGACGGACTTGCGCAGCAGCCGGTGGTAGTCCGGGAAGTCGTACGGCAGGGCGGCACCGGTCAGCGTGCGGTCGGTCACCCGCACCCGCAGGTCCGCGCCCGCCACTGTCAGCCGTACCGGCCAGGCGTCGGCGGTGTCGAGCAGTGGCCGGAGCTGGTCGACGAGAGCCACCGGCACGAACACCCGCACCGGCGGTCCGTCGACGTCGGCCGCGGCCCGAGCCAGCGCGAGCCGGTACCGGTCGGTGGCGACGAGCCGGACGCCGTCGGACTCCACGTCGAACAGCACGCCGGCGAGCATCGGCAGCTCCGGGTCGACGCCGACGGCGAAGCGCACCGCGTCGAGCGCGGCGGCCAGGGCGGCGGGGGAGACCAGCAGGGTGGTGGCGGTCGACGGGGCGGGGTCGACCAGGGCCCGGAGCCGGTCGGCCTCGCGGCGGGCGTCGCTGAGCCCGTCGGCCAGCCGGCGCAGGTGTGCGTCGAGCAGTTGGTGCACCACGGCCGGCTCGGCGCGTACCGCAGCGGCGATCTCCGGCACCGGCATGCCGATCCGGCGCAGCCCGGCCACCAGCCGGGCCGGGGCGATCTGCCCCTCCGTGTACCAGCGGTAGCCGGTCACCGGGTCGACCAGGGTCGGCTCCAGCACCCCCGCCGAGTCGTAGAAGCGCAGTGCGCTGACGGTCAGGCCGCTGGCCCGGGCCAGCTCGCCGATGCTGTGCAGGTCGCTCACGCTGGGCATCCTGCCCCCTCGACCCGGTTGAGGGTCAAGCCGCCGGCTCCCGCGTCTCCTGCTTGAGCACCCGGAAGATGAGGTCGGCCCGGACGAGCCGGTCGAGCAGCGCGTCACCCATCGCGGCGACCGGGGTGAGCTGGCCGGCGGTCGGCGGCAGGTCGTCGAGCGCCAGGCACAGCGCCGACTCGGCCAGCATCTTCGCCGTCTCGTCGTAGCCGGGGTCACCGCCGGCGACCTCGGTGACCACCCGCTGCCCGCCGCCGGTGCCGACGAACCGGACCCGGAACCAGGACGACGCTCGCTGCTGGGCGGTGGGCCCCTGCCCGGACGCGAGCCGGCCGAGCAGCCAGCGACGGCTGGGCGGCAGCTTCACCAGCCCGATCAGCGCGCCGAGACCGGCCGCGCCGGCCAGCACTGTGGGCAGCCGCTTCACGGCGGCGAAGTGCCGGTAGCGGAAGTCCGGGCCGTACTCCGGGCGGGCCGCGGCCGAGCGGCGGACCACCTGCGGGTCGATGGTCGGCAGTGGCACGGTCCAGATGCCCAGCTCCGCCGAGCGGGCCAGCCGGCCGGGCACCGCCCGGACCCGTCGGTCGGTGGGGCGCGGCTCGACCGCCCGGCGGGCCCGGGCGGCCTGGCTGGCCTGCCCGGTGCGGGAGAACGCGGTGAGCGCCGAGTGGTAGGTGCCGGCGGAGAACCGGCCGCCGGCACGCACGTACCCGTCCACGGTGATCGGGACGTCGGCGGGCAGCTGCTTGACTGTGAACCAGACGCCCAGGTCGTGCGGGACGGAGTCGAAGCCGCAGGCGTGCACCAGCCGTGCGCCGGTGCGTGTCGCCTCGGCGTGGTGGCGCACGTACATGAGGTCGACGAACTCCGGCTCGCCGGTGATGTCCAGGTAGTCGGTGCCGGCCTGCGCGCAGGCCGTGACCAGCGGTTCCCCGTGGTGGATGTACGGGCCGACAGTGCTGGCCACCACCCGGGCGCTCTCCGCCACCGCCCGCAGGGAGTCGGCGTCGGTCACGTCGGCGGTGAGCAGCGGCAGGTCGGCCAGGCTCGGGGCGATCGCAGCGAGCCGGTCCCGTACGGCGGCGAGGCGCTGCGGGTTGCGCCCGGCCAGCGCCCAGCGCAGCTCGGCCGGTGCGTGTCGGGCCAGGTACTCAGCGGTCAGGCCGCCGGTGAACCCGGTCGCCCCGAACAGCACCACGTCGTACGTTCGCTCGCCAGTCATCCTCAGAGTCTGCCATTCGTGGTCGCCGATCAGCGATCACGAGGAGGCGGTCACGGCGTGAACACGGCGCGTACGCAGCCGTCGGCCCGGTCCCGGAACAGCGCGTACCCCTCGGGGCCCTGCGCCAACGGCAGCCGGTGGGTGGCCAGGTGCTCGGTCCGCAGCTCGTCACGGGCCATCCGGTCCAGCAGCATCGGCACGTCCCGCAGATCAGGTCGACCGGCGCCGCGCAGCGTGAGCCGCCGCTCGGTCAGCGCACCCAGCGGGAACGCGTCGACGAACCCGCCCGTGCCGCCGAGCGCCACCACCACGCCGCTCTTGCGACACGCGTGCACGGCCTCCCGCAGCGCGTCCGGTCGGTCGGCGTGCTGGCCACCGAACCGGTCGGCCCTCGACCGGGCCGGCGGCGTGCCGACCGCCACCACGCACACGTCCGGTCCACGCCCACCGCTACGGTCGCGCAGTTCGGCCGCGACGTCGGTGCAGCGGTAGTCGAGCGGCTCGGCGTCGGAATGCCGCTCGGCCATCCGCAACCGCTCCTCGTGCCGGTCCACTACCAGCACCCGGGCGGCGCCGCGCAGCACCGCCGCCCGGGCGGTCAACTGACCAACCGCCCCGGCACCCCAGACCGCCACCACGTCGCCGGGGCGCACCGCACCCAACTCGGCGGCGAGCCACCCGGTCGGCGCCACGTCCGCGGCGAACACCGCCCGGTCGTCGTCGACGGCGTCCGGCACCCGGAAGGCGCTCACGTCGGCGTACGGCACCCGCACGTACTCCGCGTGGCCACCCGCGAAACCGCCCGCCGCCCGGGGCCGGCCGAAACAGCCGGCGTCGGAGCGAACCCAGTCGGGGTCGGCGGTGGCCAGGTCGGCATGGGCGTTGTCGCAGCAGGAGTGCAGGCCCTTCCGGCAGTACCAGCAACCGCCGCAGGCCACGCTCGCGCCGACGACCACCCGGTCGCCGGCGCGATGTCGGCGGACCCCGGGGCCGACCTCCACCACCTCGCCCAGGAACTCCGCGCCGAGCACGTCGCCGGGCCGCAGCAGCGGGTGCCGGCCGGCCAGCAGCGGCAGGTCGCCCCCGCAGGTGGCGCTACGCCGCACCCGGACGATGACGTCACGCTCGTTGCGCAGCTCCGGGTCGGGGACCTCGCGTACGGCCAGCTCGTCGGCGGCCACCCAACACAGCGCTCTCACCCGTGGACCTCGGGGCGGTCCAGCGCGGACCGGTCCGCGCGGAGCACCTCACCGGCCTCCACCCGTTGCTTGATCTGGCGCAGGGTCCGGCGGACCAGCAGAGCCGGGTCGTCGCCGACCAGATGTGCGGCCAGCCCGGTGGGCGGGGTGACGCCGGCCAGCGGCCGGGCGGCCAGCTCGGTGCCCCGGTCACCGGGCGCCGGGCGCACCCGCACCTCCACCGCCCCGTCCAGGCGGCGCAGCGGCTCCGGCCAGTGGCCCTCCGGAAGCACCTGCTCCGGCGGCCGGTCGACGGTCACCACCTCCCAGCGGGCCGGCGCGGCAGCGTCGCCGTCCGCGCCGGGCCGGGCACCCCGATGGGGTACGCGCAGCAGCCGCGCCGCCCCGGCCAGCGCCGCGCCGCCCAGAGCGGGTCCCGCCCGCGCCAGCCGTCCCATGGGTACCACCCGTCCTCCCGGTTCACGTCCCCCGATCGTCGGTCGCACCCGGGTGAAGCGCGCTCGCCCGGAAGGGGTGAACCGGCCCGTGTCGGGTAACCGCTCGCCGACCGGGGGCGGAGCGCGTGGTGGGGGTGGGGCTGGGTGCCGGAACAGGATCACGTACGCGTCGAATCGGCACCGGGGCCACCGCTGTTGGCGTCCCGGCTGACGCCGGCCGTGCCGCCGGAACCGGTGGTCGCCCGGCCCCGCCTGCTGCGCCGGTTGGACGAGGGCAGCACGGGACCGGTCACCCTGGTGGCCGCCCCCGCCGGCTGGGGCAAGACCACCCTGCTCGCCTCCTGGATGCGGCTGGGCGGCGCGCCACCCGACGTGGAGCCGGGCGCGATCGTGCCCGACTCGGGCGACCTGTCGGTCTCGTCGGCTGACGGCCCGGTGTCGGCGTGGATGTCGGTGGAGTCCGGCGACGACTCCGACCGGCTCTGGGCGTACCTCGCCGCGGCGCTGCGCTCGGCGACCGGGGCGACGGAGGGCGGCCCGGTGCCCGACCGGCCGCCGCGGCCCGACCAGTTGGAGGCGCTGGCCGCCACGCTCGCCGCCGCCGATCGGCCGGTGCTGCTGATCCTGGACGACCTGCACCGGGTCGCCGACCCGGGGGCGTTGACCGGCCTGGAGTTCCTGCTGCGGCATGCCGGGCGGCGGCTCCGCCTGGTGATCGGCGCGCGGGCCGGACTGCACCTGCCACTGCACCGGCTCCGCCTCGCCGGCGAGCTGACCGAGATCGGCCCGGACGAGCTGGCGTTCACCGACGACGAGGTGGCCGACCTGCTCACCGCCCATGGCGCCGCGCTGCCGGCGACCGCCGTGCACCGGCTGCGGGAGCGCACCGGCGGCTGGCCGGCCGCGCTGCGCATCGCCGCCCTGGCGGTACGCGGACAGCCCGACCCGGAGCGCTGGGTGGGGCAGTTCGGCGGAGACCAACCGGAGATCGCCGGCTACCTGCACGAGGAGGTGCTGGCGACGCTCGACCCGGCCGAGGAGGATCTGCTGCGACGTACCGCCGTCGTCGACACCGTCTGCGCCGACCTGGCCGAGGCGCTGACCGGCCGCGCCGACGCCGGGCAGGTGCTGGCCGACCTGGCCGGGGCCGGTGGTCTGCTGCACCGGCAGGACACCCGGCCGCCCTGGTACCGGTACGAGTCCCTGCTCGCCGACCTGCTCCGCGCCGACCTCGCCCGGTTGCCCTCCGACGAGCTACGCGAGCTGCACGTTCGCGCCGCCGACTGGTACGCGGGCGACGGCCGGCCCGCCGACGCTCTGCGGCACGCCCTGGCCGCCGGCCGCTGGGACCTGGCCGGTGACCTGTTCGTCGCCCACTGGCCGGAGTTGACCCGCTACGACCGGGACCCGATGCACGCACCGGCACCCACGCCGCCGCCAGCGGAGGTGATCCGCGCCGACCCGGAGGTGGCGTTGGCCTGCGCCGCCGAGCGCGCGTACGCCGGTGACCTGCCGGCCGCCAGCGGTCACTTGCGGACCGCCGCCGGGCACGCCGCTGGCCTGCCGGTGCCGCGCCGGGACCGGTTCCTGCGGTTGGTGACCGCGCTGGAGTTGACAGTGGCCCGGCTCGCCGACGACCGCACCGAGGTCCGGGCCGCCGCCGCTCGCCTACTGCGCACCCGCCCGGCGGAAGCCACGCCGACCCGGCTGCCGACCGGCGTGGCCGGTTCCGCCCCGACGGCCGGTGGTGGTGGCGCCGCCGACGACCTGGACCTGCGGGCGTTCACCGGCGCCGCGTTGGGGCTGGTCGAGTTGGCCGACGCGGCGCTGCCCACCGCCCGGTTCGTCCGGGCCCGGGCGGCGGCTCGGGAAGCCGGTCGGCCGCGTACCGAGCTGGTCGCCGCGAGCCGCGCCGCGCTGCTGCTCGCGGTGCGCGGCGAGCTGCGGGCAGCCGAGCAGGCGGCCAGGGACGCGCTCGGCATGCCGCCCTGTCGGGGCTGGTCCTGTCGGCTCGACTGCGGCCACGCGTATCTGGCTCTCGCCGTGGTGGCGCTGCTGCGCGACCAGCCCGAGGAGGCCAGCGCGAATCTCGCCCTCGCCCTCCCGGCGCTCGACGTGACCGGGAGCTGGGCCGGCGACCCCGAGGTGGGAGACGACTGGCTGACCGCCGCCTTCGACGAACCGGTGGCGGTGACGGTGGCCGCCCTGTGCCGGGCGCAGCTGCACCGCGACTCCGGCGACCCGGCGACCGGCCAGCGGCTGCTCGTCCGGGCCCGGGAGGCGCTGGCTGGCCGGCCGTCCGCTGACGAGCTGAGCGGTCTGCTGCGGGCCGCCGAGGCGGAACTGCGGGCCACGCGGGGCGACCTGGACTCCGCCCGCGACCTGCTGGCCGACGCCGCCGACGAGTTGGCCGACCCGGTGCTCGCGGTGACATTGGCGAAGGTGCAGCTGCTGGCCGGCGACGCCGCCACCGCCGAGCGAACCCTCCCTGACTGGCAGGCGCCGGCCGCCACGGCCTGGCCGCTACCGGTACGCCTGGACGCCGGTCTGCTCGACGCGGTGCTGGCCCAGCGCGCCGGGGACGGGCGTCGGGCGGGTCGGATCCTGGAGCAGACGCTGGACCTGGCCGGCCCGCAGGGCTGCCGCAGGGTCTTCACCCGCGCCGAACCACCCGTGCGGGACCTGCTGGCCGCACACCTGGATGCGGGCACCGCGCACTTCACGCTGGTCAGTGACCTGGTGCGAGGCGCGGAACAGGGTGCCGCCGGGCCGGCCGCCAAGCCGAGGGGCGCGCTCGACGAGCCGCTCACCGAGCGGGAGCTGACCATCCTGCGCTACCTGCAGAGCATCCTGTCCAACGTGGAGATCGCCAGCGAGTTGTCCCTCTCGGTCAACACCGTGAAGACCCACGTCCGCAACATCTACCGCAAACTCGACGCGACCCGCCGGCGTGAGGCGGTCCGGCGGGCGCGCGAGTTGCGGCTGATCTGAGCGGGTCAAGCGTTGGCGGCGGCGTCCGCGGCCGTCAGCAGGTCGGGCAGGTCGTAACCGCCGTCGTGCCTGATGCCGTTGACGAACAGGGTCGGGGTGCCGTTCACCCCGCTGCGGATGCCCCCCACGAAGTCCCGGCGCACCCGGTCCGCGTGCGCGCGGTTCTCCACCTCGGCGTTCAACTCGTCCGGCGGCAACCCGACCTGCTCGACGCCGAGCGAGAGGTGCACCGGGTCGAGCTGGTCCTGATGCTCGTAGAGCCAGTCGTGCATCTCCCAGAACCGGCCCCGAACCCCGGCGGCCTCGGCCGTCTCGGCGGCCCGTTCGGCGTACGGGTGCACGTTGGCGATCGGGAAGTAGCGGTAGACCAGCCGTACGGTGTCGGCCCGCTGCCGCAGCAACTCGTGCAGGTTCGGGTACGCGGCACCGCAGAACTGGCACTGGAAGTCGCCGTACTCGACGATGGTCACCGCCGCGTCGGCCGGCCCCCGGATGTGGTCGTCGGTGGTCACCGGGTCTCGAAGTCGGGCGGTGACCTGCAGTGGCGTGCTCATCCGGCCATCACCTTCCGATCGGCGGCGAGTTGGTCCAACGCGTCGAAGATGCCGTCCGCGCCGGGGTTGACGTCGGGCGGCGACAGATAGCTCCAGGTCACCTTCCCCGCCGGGTCCAGCACCACCAACGCGCGGGCCGCCTCACCGTTCGCCATGTACGCGCCGTAGCTGCGGGCCACCTCGCCCTTGGGCTCGAAGTCGGCCAGCAGGGGGAACTCGATGCCCCGGCTCTCCGCGAACGCCCGGTGTGACCAGATGCTGTCCACCGACACGCCGAGCACCACCGCCTGGTACTGGGCGAAGACGGGAGCCGCCGACTGGTAGAGCGACATCTGGTCACCGCAGACCGGGCTCCAGTCGGCTGGGTAGAAGGCGAGCACGACCGGTCGGCCACGGAACTGCTCGGGCCCCACCAGAGCCCCGTCCGGGGTGGCCGGCAGGGTGAAGCCGGGCGCGGTGTGCCCCGGTTGGATCAGCCCGTTCGGATCACTCATGCCACCAGCCTGCTCCCGGGGTGGGTGAGGTCGGCTCACCCACCCCGGGTGGTTCCGCGCCCGTTCAGCGCCCGCTGGGCGGGCGCCCGCGCCCGCTCAGCGCAGCACCGGGGCGACCGCGATGTGGTTCTGCACCTCCCGGATGCCCGGCGCGGACCAGGCCACCTGCTCAACCTCGGCCCGTTCGGGCATCGAGTGCACCAACCCGGCGAGTATCGCGGTGTCGCCGTGCACCCGGACGCTGATCCGTTCGGCCTCTGTCGCTCCGGCCCGGGCGAGGGCGTCGACGATCCGGTCGGCCAGGTTGCGGCCGTCCGGCGCGGTGGCCGGTCGGACGGTGATGCCGTTGCTCACCCCGCGTACGCCGGTCAGCCGGGCCACCGCGCGTTCGGCGGCTCGGCGCTGGTACTCCCACTCGACGTCGCCGTGCAGCGTCACCCAGCCGCCCGAGACAGTGACCTGGAGCTTCTCGATGGGCACGAACGCGTCCCACTCCAGCCCGTGGCTGGCCGCCGCGGCCAGGTCGCTGTCGGCGCGCTCGGTGCCGCTGGTGAGCTGCACGGCCACGTCGTTGGCGACCGCCCGGACCGAGGCGACCCGGTGGGCGGCACGTTCGGCGGCCCACTTCTTGGCGTAGCTGTCCACGCGGCCGGTCAGGGTGACGACGCCCTCGGCGACGGTCACGCCGATCTCGTGCGGCTGCACCCGCGGCTCCCAGGTCAGCTCGTCGAGCACGGCGGACTGGATGTCCTGGTCGGTGCGGTTGACGATGGCCATCTGTCCCTCCTCCGCTGTTGCGATGGCGGACCGGGTGCTGGCCGCGGCCGGAGGTCCGCCGTGCTGCGATCCTGCCGCCGCCCCGGGTGAGCCGCCCTCGCCCGGATCGGGTGACGGCGCGGCCCGACCTGGGCGGCACGGGTGGGAAGTGGAGACGAACATCGATGATGGGAGCGCTTCCAAAGCGAGCCGCTTTCGGTTACGGTAATCGCGTTCCTCGATCGCGGGAGCCGTCGCGTCGGGTGGTGGAGCCAGGGCAGCTCTGCCCGTCCCCGTCGTCGTGCTCGTCCCCCGGGCCACGGCGTCACCCAGGCGATCGACCCCGTCCCCCGGGGCTCCATCCCGAGAGGAACCGCAGATGCGGAGAAGTCTCGCCGGCACGGTCGTGTCCGTGTTGGCCGCCGCCACAGCCGTCGTGGTGGTCCCGTTCACCGCCGCTGGGTCGGCCCCCACCCCGGCCGCAGCGGAGGCGTACACCTGGCGGAACGTCCCCGTGGGCGGTGGCGGCTTCGTACCCGGCATCGTGTTCAACCCCACCGAGAAGAACCTCATCTACGCGCGCACCGACATCGGCGGGGCGTACCGCTGGGAACAGGCCAGCCAGTCCTGGACGCCGCTGCTCGACTGGGTCGGCGCCGACCGGTGGGGCTACAACGGCGTGGTCAGCATCGCCACCGACCCGGTGCAGACCAACCGGGTGTACGCCGCGGTCGGCATGTACACAAACGGCTGGGACCCCAACAACGGCGCGATCCTGCGCTCGGCCGACAAGGGCGCCACCTGGCAGGCCACCGAGCTGCCGTTCAAGAACGGCGGCAACATGCCGGGCCGGGGCATGGGGGAGCGGCTCGCCGTCGACCCCAACCGGAACAGCATCGTGTACTACGGCGCCGAGGGCGGCAACGGGCTGTGGCGCAGCACCGACCACGGCGTGACCTGGGCCCGCGTCGCCGCCTTCCCCAACGTCGGCAACTACCGGGCGGACCCCAGCGACCCGAACGGCTACAACGGGCAGAACCAGGGCCTGACCTGGGTCAGTTTCGACAAGAACACCGGCACCGCCGGCTCCACCACGCAGACCATCTACGTCGGCGTGGCGGACAAGGAGAACCCGGTCTACCGCAGCACCGACGGCGGCGTCACCTGGGCGCGCATCCCCGGTCAGCCCACCGGCTACCTGGCCCACAAGGGGGTCGTCGACCCGGTCGGTGGTCACCTCTACGTCGCCACCAGCGACACCGGCGGCCCGTACGACGGCGGCAAGGGCGACGTCTGGAAGTTCACCCGGTCGACCGGGGCCTGGACGCGGATCAGCCCGGTGCCCTCCACCAGCGCCGACGCCTACTTCGGCTACAGCGGGCTGACCATCGATCGGCTTCGCCCGAACACCCTGCTGGTGGCCACCCAGGTCTCCTGGTGGCCGGACGCCATCTTCTTCCGCAGCACCGACGGCGGGGCGAGCTGGACGCGGATCTGGGAGTTCAGCAACTACCCGGAGAGGTCCCGCCGCTACACCATGGACATCAGCTCGGTGCCCTGGTTGACCTTCGGCCTCAACCCGGCGCCTCCGGAGGACGCGCCCAAGCTCGGCTGGATGAACGAGTCGGTGGAGATCGACCCGCACGACTCCAACCGCATGATGTACGGCACCGGCGCCACCATCTACGGCACCACCGACCTGACCAAGTGGGACACCGGCGGTCAGTTCACCCTCCGGCCCATGGTCCGGGGGCTGGAGGAGACCGCCGTCCTCGACCTGATCAGCCCGCCCAGCGGTGCACCCCTGATCAGCGCGCTCGGCGACGTCGGCGGCTTCCGACACACCGACCTGGACGCGATTCCGTCGATGCTGTTCACCCAGCCGGTGTTCACGTCCACCACCAGCCTCGACCACGCCGAGAGCAAGCCTGCGGTGCTGGTGCGCGCCGGCAACTTCACCGACGCCGACCGACCCAATGACAGTCACGTCGCCTTCTCCACCGACGGCGGCGCCACCTGGTTCCAGGGCACCGAACCGTCCGGGGTCAACCTCGGCGGCACGGTGGCCGCCGCCGCCGACGGCAGCCGCTTCGTCTGGGCGCCCGGTGACGCGGGCCAACGCGTCGTCCACTCGGTCGGTTTCGGCAACTCCTGGGCAGCGTCAACCGGCATTCCGGCGAACGCCACTGTCGAGTCCGACCGGGTCGACCCCACCCGGTTCTACGGCTTCAGCGGCGGGCGTTTCTACCTGAGCACCGACGGCGGGGCCAGCTTCACCCCGACCGCGGCGACCGGGCTGCCCACCGCCGACGTGCGGTTCAAGGCGCTGCCGGGCCGAGCCGGCGAACTGTGGCTGGCGGGGCCGGGTGGTCTGTGGCGCTCCACCGACGCCGGCGCCAGCTTCACCAGGCTGGACGGCGTCAGCGCCTCCGGCAACGTCGGTTTCGGCAAGGCGGCACCCGGGCGGACCAACCCCGCCGTGTTCCTCTACGGCACTGTGAACGGTCAACCGGGCGTGCACCGCTCCGACGACACCGGCGCGACATGGGTACGCGTCAACGACGACCGCCACCAGTACGGCAATCCGACCGAGGCGCTGACCGGCGATCCGCGCGTCTACGGTCGGGTCTACCTCGGCACCAACGGTCGCGGCATCCTGGTCGCCGACCGCACGGGCGGCGAGCCCCCGACCACACCACCGCCGACCACACCACCGCCGACGACGCCACCGCCGACCACACCACCGCCGACGACGCCACCGCCGACGACGCCACCGCCCACCACGCCGCCGCCGTCCGCCGGCTGCACGGCGACGTACCGGGTGACCGGCTCCTGGTCCGGCGGTTTCCAGGCCGAGCTGGTGGTTCGCAACGCCGGAAGCGCCCCCATCGCCGGCTGGACGCTGGGCTGGACCTTCGCCGACGGCCAGCGGATCGACCAGCTCTGGGGCGGTACCCACACCCAGACCGGAGCCGCCGTGTCGGTCCGGGACACGGGCTGGAACGGCACGCTCGCCGCCGGGGCCAGCACCACAGCCGGTTTCCTCGGCTCGTGGACCGGTCGCAACACGTCCCCGGCCGCCATCACCTGCACGAGTCGATGAGCCGGTGATCCGGGTCGGGACCCCGGATCACCACCAGACACCGGTCCGCCGGGCCGCCTGAGGGGTCCGGCACCCGGCGGACCGGGTCCACCCCAGCACCACCACGGGCCCCGCTCGACCTGAGTCGATCGGGGCCCGTGGTGGTGCTGTCGTTCAGATGGCGGGGGAGTTGGGGCGGTCGACGTCGACGAACTCCACGTCGTCGACGGCACGGTCGTCCCGGCTGCCGGCGGCCCGCGCGGCGGAGCCGACGGCCCAGCCGACAGCCGCGCCGACGAGCGCGGCGCCGATCAGGAGCGTCCAGGGCAGTGCCGGCTGGCGCCCGGCGAGCGCGTCGAAGGCCAGCGAGGCTCGGCGTCGCGCCTCCTCGGCCGCGGATCCCACCAGGTCACCCGCCCCGTCGGCGAGGTCGCTGCTGTTCTGGCGGGCCGAACGGGCGGTGTCCCGCACACTGTCTCCGGCATAGCTGACGGCCGAGAGCAGGTGCTCCCAGGCCTGGTCCGCGATCCGCTCCGGCTTGCTGCGGCGGTCCAGCAGGTTGGTTCCGAACATCGTGGTTACCTCCTCGGGTGCCGAAGCCGCCGGCCACTTCGGACTTCGGCGTCTTTCCAGCGCGTCACGGTGTCGCCTACCCCGCAGTGCCCCGCGTCAGCCGGACGCAAACCCCGACCTCCGCGGAGCACCGGTAGCTCGGCGCGCCGGAACCCGGCGCGCCACCGACTCAGCGCACCGCTGACACGGCGACCCCGCGGGCGAAGTCGTCGTCATCGTCGTCATCGTCGCCCCCGCCACCGAAACCGCAGGCCAAGACGAGGGCGAGCAGAACACCGACGCCGGCCAGCCCGGCAAGTCGCTTGATCATCGAAGATCCTCTCCGTCGCGGTGGTGTCCCGGCCGATGCTAGGGCGCATCGGCAACCGGGGACGCGGATCGCGACGGCCGGCGATGGGCGACACGCCGACGGCACACGGGGCAGGCGTACGTCATGGGCCGGTTGTCGGGCGCGCCGGGTCCGGACCGCTACCCTGGTTCGGCGGCGCGTCGGTCACGACCGATCGTCGATGGTCAGATAACGAAAAGTCTTGAGTAATCAGATACTGAAAAGTGCGGATATGGGTGGCTTTGTGGGCCCGGATCCGCGAATTGCTCATCCCGAGGGGTGGCGACCGAGGCCGTCGGAGGAATACTCTCGGTCGCGGCCCGCGTACTGATGAGGCGCCCGGGGGACGGGCGGGTGGAGGTGCTCGCGTGAGCCTGTCGATCGTGAAGTCGGTTCTGTCCGGTGGTGTCGTGGAAATCGCCCCAAGGGGTGAGATCGACGTCGACACAGCGTACGAGGTGCGCGAAGCGATCGCAGAGGTGCTGGCCAAGGGCCGCCCCCTGCGCATCGAACTCAACATGAGGTTGGTCACCTTCATCGACTCGGTCGGCATCAGCGCCATGGTCGCCGGCTTCCAGACAGCCGAGGTCAGCGACGTCAAGCTGGTGGTCACTGAGCCGAGCCGGTTCGTGCACCGGCAGCTCTGGGTGACCGGCCTGCTCGGCCTCTTCGGCGCCCCGGAGCCCTACTTCGCCGGTGCCGCCACCCCCGAGGTGCTGCCCGGCGCCTGAGCGCGCCGGGCGTCCCCGTCAGGGCTGCTCGTCCAGGCCGGTCAGGTCGATGTCGGTCGCCTCGGTGACCGCTCGGATGGCCGTCACCGACGCGTACCCGGCGGCCAGCAACGCCACGTCCGTGCCCGACTGTGCGGCCTGCCCCGGCTCCTCCAGCGAGGTACGGACGAACCCGTGGCCGGATTCGGCCACCGTCATCTGCACCTGGCCGAAGCTGGCCAGGGTGCCGCGCCGCACCCCGCGCAACTGCCCGTGCGGCAGGTCCGGGGTGTTCACGTTGAGCACGCTCTCCGTGGGCGCGGAGGTCAAGCGGGGGAGCAGGTCCAGGGCGACCCGCGCGGCGGTGCCCCAGTGCCGCTCGGCGTCGCGTACCCGCGCGGCGGCGTCCACGGCGGCGCCACCGCTCGCGGCCGTCGCCTCGCCGGCGGAGAGCACGTCGAGGGAGACCGCCATCGCCCGGCAGCCGTTGGTGGCGGCGGTGAACGCGGCGCCCACGGTCCCGGAGTGCAGCACCGCCCGGCCGGCGTTGGCGCCCCGGTTGATGCCGGAGAGCACCACCGACGGCGGTGGGCCGAACGCCCCGTGCAGGGCGATCAGCGTGATGAAGCCCGGGGACCCGGCGACCCCGTACGCCGGCACACCTGCCAGGTCCGGCAGCGGGTGGTCGTTCACGACGACCCGCCCGTCGCGCTCCATGGCGCTCATCGCGGCGCTGGTGCCGCTCGCCTCCTCCATCGGTGCGGCCACCACGACGTCCAGGCCCCGCTGCCGGGCAGCCCAGGCCAGCGCCTGGATGCCCGGCGCGGCGATCCCGTCGTCGTTGGTGATCAACACCCGCAGGGTCATCGCTCGACCACCCGGCCGGCCAACTCGTCCGGGGTGGTCCGCTCCTGTTGCCGGCTGTCCGCCGGCACCAGCCGGACCCGGTCCACCAGACCGGTGATCGAGTCCAGCCGCCCGGTGCCCAGGCCGTGCCGGGTCACGTTCAACGCCCCAGCGGCGGCGCCGGTGCGGATGGCGGTCCGAATGTCCCCGCCCCTGGCCACGACGGCCGCCACTCCGGCCGTCATCGAGTCGCCCGCGCCGCGCGGGTCGGCGGCCTCCAGCCGGGGCATTTCGACCTGGAACAGCTCCCCGTCGATGAGCGCCAACGCCGGCTGGTCGGCGCGGCTCACCACCACCGTCTCGGCGCCGCCCGCGTGCAGCTCGTACATGGCCCGGGTCAGCTCCTCGGTGTCGTCGCTGCGGGCGCGGCCGTCGCGGATCAACTCCTCGTGACTCACCTTGAGGAAGAACACACCGCTCTCCAGCACCGAACCGAGGTGATCGCCGGAGAGGTCGACCACGACCCGTCCGCCGTTCGCGCCGAGGTCGGCGGCGAAGCGTCGGTACAGGTCGGCCGGTACGAGCCACGGTTCGTTCGGCCCACTGAGGATGCTCACCGAGGCGCGCAGGCCCTCGCCGAGGGCGAGGTTGTACAGCTCGTCGATCTCGTGCCGGCTCAGCGGCTGCCCGGGCACGTCGGCGATCTCCTGCCGGGAGCCCTCGCGGCGATCGTGTACGTACCCGCCGCTGCCGGAGTCACGGACCACCACCTTGAGGTCCACGCCCTCGCTGACCAGCAGCGGCTCCAGCACCTGGCCGATCTCACCGCCGAGGGCGGCGCAGAGCACCACGTCGACTCCGAGGGAGATCACCATCCGGGCCTGCCAGACGCCCTGCCCACCAGGGTGCAGGTGCAGCTCGGGGTGGTCGTTGGGCTGGTCCACCGTCACCGTCAGCTGTGGAGTGGGCGCGAAGACCATCACGTGCCCACTCATCGCTCGTCGCCGTTCATGCTGGCCGCCCTCCGGCACCTTCGGAAGATTTTGTACTAACCGACCTTAATGGCGCAGGTGGTGACAGGTCGTCGCATCGGCCCGGTCCGGAGCGGCGCTGAGGGCCCGGGGCGTTGCCAGCCAGACATCGGTACGGGACGATCGGGCGACCAACGACGGCGGGAGACGGTGTGCTCAGCAGCGATACCTTCAGCTACACCGTCCAGGCCCGGTGCTCACCTGCCGAGGCGGCAGCGTTGCTCAGCGACCTGACCCGGCAGGGCGAGCTGCATCCGCTGATCGTCCGGGTTCGTCGGGTGCCGCCCCGGCCCGGTGCCCAGGCCAGCTACACGATCAACGACCGGTTGGCGGCCGGTCCGCTGCGCTTCCGGACCACCTACCACGCGGACGTGCTGATCAGCGAGGCCGACGAGATCGTCATGGTTGCCCGCCAGTGGCCGGCCACCACCGTGCGAAACCACACCCGACTGCGCGCCGAGCCGGACGGCCTGGTCCGCATCGACGTCGAGATCACCCTGACCGCGCCGAGGCCCCTGTTCCGGTACGCGTTCCGCCAGGCCCAGGCCGCTCACCTCGCCCTCGCCACCCGGCTGGGCGCCGCCCTCGACCGCACTGGCAACCCCCCGCCCACCTGACCCGCGCCCGCGCCGCCCGCCTACTTCGTGGCTACAGCGCGATCACGGCTCGTGCGTGCGGGTCGGGTGGCGGGACGCCGGCCCCACGGCTTGTAGGTGGACAGCACCGTCGCGATGATCATCAGGCTGGTCGACACCGCCGGCGCGATGACCAGGTCGGCGCGATCCCGGGCGGGCAGGGCGGCGCCGACCGCTCCGGCGTGACGCAGGTTCGGGGTGAGCAGGAACAGCACCAGCCCGACCATCACCGTGGTGAGCACGAGCTTGACCAGCACCCAGCGGTGGCGCAGCAGACCCCACGGGGTGAGTAGCGAGCTGGCGACTCCGATCAGCCAGACCAGGACGCTCAGCGGCGCGAACAGCACCGTGCCGACCAGGGCCGTGACCGGATAGACCACCGCCGGGTCGGCACCTCGCTGCACGGCGATGCCGAGGGTGAGCAGCACCAGGTCGGCGCCGAGCCAGCCGAGCGAGGTGACGAGGTGCAGGGTGAGCAGCGCCTTGCGGGTGGTGGGTCGGATCCGAGGCATACCGCGATGCTGCCCGCCGACCGCGGCCGGGTCGTCCGACGAGCGACGACATCAGGGGTACGCCCGGCGACGTAGCCCGGCCCCGGACGCACGTGATGCCTGTGAGTCATCACGACGACTCACAGGCATCACGACGCGTGGGTCAGTAGACCGAGGGTCAGTAGACCGACAGGTGTACGTGGTTGGTGTGGTCGGTCGACGGGGTGCCGTGCGCCCCGCTGTACGACTTCCACCCGCTGCTGGGCAGCCAGATTTGCCTGTACCAGATCACGTAGAGCACGGCGAGCCGGTCCGCGTTGCGGATGAAGTACGCGGCCAGGTTGTTGCCGTACGTCTTGTCGCCGCCGGTGGCGTCCCCGCCGAAGCCGCCCTTCTGCGCCGCGAAGTCGCAGGCCCGGCCCTTCGGGTGTTCACCGGAGCCGCTGGGGCGGTGGCACGAGACGTACCGGGTGAATCCCGCGGCCTTGGCCTGGTTGAGCGCGTGCAGGGTGCGTGGGGTGATGCAGCCGCTGGCCGGGGTGGGGTCGTTGACGCTGCACGACTCGGAGGGCCAGGAGCCGTCGGAGTTGCGCGGCGCGGCCGTCGCGTTGGCGCTGGAGGTGCCCCGGTTGGAGCCGGTGTCGGCGGTGGTCTGCGGTTTGGGTGCGGTGGCCACGGTCAGGGCCCGTTCGGCCTGCTCCTTGCGCTTGGCCATCACCGCGACCTGCTTGCGCTGTTCGTTGATCTCGCCGTCCAGGCCGACGCGGGTGCGGTTGGCCTTGTCCTTGCTGTTCAGCAGGTCGCGCAGCACCCGGTCCTCGTTGGCGGCCACCGCGTCCAGCGCGGCCGCCCGGTCCATGAAGCCTTCCGGGGTGTTGCTGTTGAGCAGCGCCGACATCGCGCCGAGCCGACCGGTGCGGTAGGCCACTTCGGCGATCTCGCCGACCTTGCCGTTGCGCTGCTCGATCTCGACCTCGATGGTCTTCAGCTGGGTGGCGAGCTGCTTCTGCCGTTGCACGGAGGTGTCCAGGGCGCGCTTCGCGTCCAGGTAGCCCTTGCTGGCCGCCTCGAGTTGGGCCCGCAACGCCGGGGTGCCGCCCTCCTCGTCGGAGTCGGGTGCGGCGGCCCGCAGGCCGGTCGGGGGAGCGGCCGAGGCGGTGCCGGCCGGAAGCGCGACGCCGAGGGCGAACATCGCGACGATCAGGGCCGCCAGGCGGGCGGCGGGTGGTCGTGCTGGTGCCACTGCGCATGTCCTTCCGTCAGCCGCCGACCGGGTTAGCTGACGGGTTCGGGACGGAAGATCCCTACCGCTGACGCGGATACACCCCAGGAACATGGTTCCCCGGTTCGCCCAGTTGGGCGATTAGGCGGCGACCGCCACCGGCGCCGGGAGGGCGCCGCCTGGTGGAGGCCGGGACCGAGCCTACCGGTGCCGGTGGGGCCCCTGCAGCCATTGTGACGGACGGTGCGTGCGTCACCACGGAAAATTACGGCTCCGTCACCATTCGATGGAGCCACAGGCTCCAGAAGCGGCGCCGGGCTCGATCTGCAACGTCGCGTGCTCGATGCGGAAGTCGTCATGCAGGGCCGTACGCGCTGCGGTGAGCACCGCGCCGACCTCCGCGCCGGGCGCCATGGTCAGGTGAGCGGAGGCGACCTCCATGCCCGAGGTGAGTGTCCAGACGTGCAGGTCGTGCACCTCGACGACCCCGGGGACGGCGGCGAGCCGGTCGTGCACGGCCGTCACCTGGAGGTGCTCCGGGGCGGCCTGCACCAGGATGCGGATGGCGGCGCGGGCCAGTCGCCAGGTGCGCGGCAGGATGAACACGCCGATGGCGACCGCGACCAGGGGGTCGGCCCACCACCAGTCGGTGACGGTGATGAGCAGCGCCGCGCCGATGACGCCGAGCGAGCCGAGCAGGTCACCGAGCACCTCCAGGTAGGCGCCCTGGAGGTTGATGCTCTCCCGGGCCCCGGCGCGCAGCAGCGCGAAGGCGGCGATGTTCGCGAGCAGGCCGAGCACGGCCACCGCGAGCATCGGGCCGGCGATGACCTGGTGCGGGTCGCCGAAACGGCGGATCGCCTCGATCACCACGTAGATCGCGACGCCGGAGAGCAGGACGGCGTTGGCCAGCGCGGCGAGCACCTCGAGCCGGTAGAGCCCGAAGGTGCGTTGCGGGTCGCCGGTGGCCCGCCGGGTCGCCGTGATGGCAGCGAGCGCCATCCCGATGCCGAGCACGTCGGTGAACATGTGCCCGGCGTCGGAGAGTAGGGCGAGCGAGCCGGTGTGCAGGGCGGCCACCGCCTCGACCACCATCAGGGTGGCGAGCAACCCGAACGCCGCCCAGAGTCGACCTCGGTGCTGGTGTGCGGCATTGGCGACGGACCCATGGTGGTGGTCATGACCTGCGCCCACGAGAACCACCTTCCGCCGCTGGTCGGGACCCGGTCAAATGTATGCTCACATCGCTATGTGTGCAAGTGTACGGGCAGGGCCTTCCGCTGGCGGCAGTCCGCACACGTCAGCCGGTCGGGTCGATGGTGGTGAGCCGCTGGGTGGCTCGGGAGAGCGCCACGTACAGGGTGCGCACCCCGGCGCCCGGATCCGCCCGGATCTCGCTCGGGGCGACCAGCACCACCCCGTCGTACTCCATGCCCTTGGCCTCCAGGCTGGTCACCACCTGCAACCTCGGCGCGCCGAGCGCGCCCAGCCACCCGGCGACCTCGTCCCGGCGGGGGACCGGCGTGATCACCCCGACCGTGCCCTCCACCTCGGCCAGCAGGCCGGCGGCGGCCTCCACGGTCGCGGTCTCCAACCCCGTCGCGGGCACCACCAGCTCCACCGGCTCGACCCCGGTGGAGCGCACGGCGGTTGGCAGCGGCAGGTCCGGGTAGAGCCGACGGATCTCCGCCGCCGCCACCGCGAAGATCTCCGCCGAGTTGCGGTAGTTCGTGGTGAGCGTGAAGTCGTGTCGCTTGCGCCGGCCCAGCGCCTGGTCGCGGGCTCGGGTCAGCTCCTCCGGATCGCCGGTCCACGCGGTCTGCGCGGGGTCGCCCACCACGGTCCAGGAGGCCAGCCGGCCGCGTCGACCGATCATCCGCCACTGCATCGGCGAGACGTCCTGCGCCTCGTCCACCACCACGTGCGCGTACTCCCGGTAGTCCTCCGGACGCTCCCGGGCCGCCGCGCGGGCGGCCCGCTGCCGCTCGCCGAGGGTGCTCAGCTCACGGACGCCACCGGCGAGCTGGAACGGGTCGCGTCGCGCCTTGGCCGGCTGCGCGGGCTTACCGAGCAGCGCGTCCAACTCGTCCAGCAACGCCACGTCGGCGATGGTCAGCCCGGCCGAGTCCAGGTTCCGGTACGCGGCGTTGAGCAGCCGGACCTCCGCCGAGGAGAGAATCCCCCCGGCGTACCGGCGCAGCCGGTCCGGCTGCGCCAGCCAGCCGAGCACGTGCCGGGGGTGCAGCCGAGGCCACCACGCCTTGAGGAACTCCCGGAACTCCGACCGCTCGGCGATCTCCGCCTCGAAGGCCGGTTGCTCCGGCAGTCGACCGCTGCTCAGCTCACGGGCCTGCGCCCAGAGCGCGGCGAACACCCCGTCGAAACCGGCCCGGCGCACCTCGTTGCGTCGTGCGCCGCGTTGCAGCGCGCGGTCCCGGATCCGGTCCAGCGCGGCCCGGTCCAGCCGCAGCAGCGTGCCGCGGTAGAGCAGCCGCAGCTCACCCGGGCCGCCCGGCACCGCGTCGCGGGCCGCCCGCTCCAGCACCCGGCGCATCCGCAGCGAGCCCTTCACCGCCGCCACCTCGGGCGGGTCAGGGCGGGTGGCGGTCATCCCCGGGAAGAGGGTGCCCAGCGAGTGCAGGGTCGCGGTGTCCTCGCCGAGCGACGGCAGCACGGAGCCGATGTACTCGACGAAGACCGATGACGGGCCCACCACCAGGATGCCGCCGCCGGCGTAGCGGCTGCGGTCGGAGTACAGCAGGAACGCGGCCCGGTGCAGGGCGACAGCGGTCTTGCCGGTGCCGGGGCCGCCCGCGACGATCGTCACCCCGGAGCCGGGCGAGCGGATCGCCTCGTCCTGCTCCCGCTGGATGGTCGCCACGATGTCACGCATGCCCCGACCGGTGGCCTTGGACAGGGTGGCCAGCAACGCGCCGTCACCGACGACAGTCATCCCCTCCGGGGCGGCCGTCGGGTCCAGCAGGTCGTCCTCGATCCGGGTGACCCGCTCGGCGCGGGACTGGATGGTGCGGCGCCGTACCACGTCCAGCGGCTGCGCCGGGGTGGCCTGGTAGAAGGCGGCGGCGGCCGGTGCGCGCCAGTCGACGACAAGCGTGACGGCGTTCTCGTCGCGGATCCCCAGTCGCCCGACGTGCAGGACCTGACGGTCGCGCAGGTCCAGGCGGCCGAAGACCAGCCCCTCGTGCTCGGCGTCCAGGGTGTGCCGCCGCTGCGCCGCGTGGAAGACCATCGCGTCGCGCTCGACCAGGGCGCCGTGCGTGCCCACCCGGGCCATCCGGTAGCCGTCACGCTCGGCGCGGACGGCCGACTGCCGCAGCTCGGCCAGTCGGGCGTACACCCGGTCGAGGTGTCGTTGCTCGACGGCGATCTCCTGCTCCAGGCCGGTCTGGTCGGTCAACGCACGCTCCTTCAGAGGTCGCCGGCAGGCGGCGGGAACCGCGCGGGCCAACCGAGAAGAGTACGGCCCTGGGCCCGACCCGCCGCGCCCGAGGTGCGCGAACGTGCTCAGGCACCCGCCTCGGCGGGGGCCGTGCCACGGTGAGCGGGCGGCGATGCGCCACGGTGGGCCGGCGGCGATTCGGCGAGCACCCGTCGCAGCACGCCGGTGAGCGCGGCGTTGACCTCGTCCGGACGTTCCATCATCAGCATGTGCCCGGCACCCGGGCAGACGGTCAGCTCGGTGGCCGGCAGGGCCGCCGCGATCGACTCGGCGCACGGCGGTGGGGTCAGCCGGTCCCGGTCGCCGACCAGGGCGGCGGCCGGCAGGTGGGCCAACGCGGCGAGGGTGTCCAGTCGGTGCTGGGTGCCGATGGAGGCGCGGAACCCGCCGATCGAGCGCAGCGAGGCCCGAGCCACTGCGGACGTCACCAGGCGGATGTCGGCCGGCTCGCAGCGGTCACCGAAGAGCATCCACCGGATGCTCGGTCGCAGCGCGTTCAGCAGTGCCCGGGGCGCGCGCCACGAGCCACACCGGGCCAGCACGCCGGCGCCGGTCGTCTCGGCCAGCCGGATCAACCGGGCGATCCGCGGCGAGAGCCCGTAGACGGTGTGCGTGTGCCCCTCGGCGGTGGTCGAGACGAAGACCAGGCCGGCGGTACGGGCGGCGAAGTGCGCGGGGTGGCGGTGGGCGTACTCCATGATCGTCATGCCGCCCATCGAGTGCCCGACCAGCACCAACGGGCCGGTCGGCGCGACCGCGTCGATCACCGCGGCCAGGTCGTCACCCAACTGGGCCACTGTGGCAGTGGGCAGCGCCATGCAGCTGGACCGGCCGTGCCCCCGCGCGTCGTAGGCGACCACCCGCACCGCACCGCCGAACGGCAGTGCCGTGAGCGCGTCGACCTGCCGGTGCCAGGCGCGCCCGTCCAGCGTCCAGCCGTGCAGCAGGATGGCGGTGACCTGGGCGTCCGTCGGACCCGTCGCCTCGACGTTGAGCCGCACACCGTCCGGCAGACCGACCTCGAACCGCTCCGGCATCGCCACCTCCCCAGGGCCGCCCAGTACCACCAGCACCGGGATACCCGGCGGTAACACCGGCTACCCGCCATGACACCACGCCAATCGCCCCGTGGCGAACATTCCCGACCTCGCCCGTGCCGGACGGCGGCGGGCCAAGCTGAACGGCATGGTGTCGTCGGGAGCGCCCATGGGTGCGACGTCCGGGCAGGGGCGGCAGGCCGGCGGTACGCCCCGCGCCGCGCTGGCCGACCTGCTCGCCGGCAATCGGCGGTTCGTCAGCGGCCAGCCGGTGCACGGACACGACGTCACGGCCGCCGCCGCGGCCTCCGGCGACCAGCAGCCGTACGCCGTGGTGCTGGGCTGCATCGACTCCCGGGTGCCGTTGGAGGCGATCTTCGACCAGACCTTCGGCGCGATCTGCGTGATCCGTACCGGGGGGCACGTGCTCGATCGCGCGGTCCGCGGCTCGATCGAGTACGTGGTCGGCCAACTCGGCGTACCGCTGGTGATGGTCCTCGGCCACGAGCGGTGCGGCGCGGTGCAGGCCACGGTGGAGGCGCTGCGCACCGGACAGCGTCCGGGTGGGTCGCTGGCGCACCTGGTGGACGAGATCGCCCCGGCGGTGACCGAGGCGGGGCTCGACGATCCGGCGGTGCAGCCGCTGGCGATCCGCCGGCACGTCCGGCGCACGGTGCGCACCCTGCGCCAGGACGATCTGCTGGCCGCGCCGGTGGCTGCCGGCCGGGTGGCCGTGGTCGGCGGCCTCTACGACCTGGCCAGCGGCGAGGTCGCCCTGCTCGATCCAGGCTGACCCGGCCCGGGACATGCGAAACCGCCCGCCGGGAACTCCCGGCGGGCGGTTGCGTTGGTGCGGTGGGGGAGGGCTCAGCCCTCGAAGACGCCGGCCGCGACCAGGCGCTTCTCGGTGGCCTCCCAGCCGTCACCCGGGTGGGTGGCAGCCAGGTTGTTGATCTCCGCCCGGATCTTGGCGGCGTGGCCGGCGGCGGCCAGAACGCGGATCTCCTCGACGAAGGCGTCGGAGTCCGTGCGCAGGTGCGCGGTCTTGCCGTTGGTCAGGTTCCGCACGTAGGCGTGCTTGCCGCCGTTGAGCGGGATGAGGTACTTGAACTCGCCCAGCACGCTGAGGGCGCCACCCTGGCCAGCCTGGCCGGCCCGGACGGACGCGCGCGCGGTCTTAGAGGTGTTGCTCGCCACGGAGGTACTCCTTGCAAGACGTACGGGAGGACTGGACGTCCGGGGGCTGTGTGCGGGTCGTACGTGACTCGACCCGCGAAGGTGTAACGCGGCATAAGCCGCCGGTGGAACTGTACAGGACCACGACATCATGCTGGTCGTCGCGGTGTCCTGAGAGGCAACGGCGACCACCCGTCCGGCTATTCCACCCGGCGTTTTTTCCGATTCCCTGGCGCACCATGCGTCACAGGAGTCATCATGTGTTGCAGCAGCCACCTGGATGGACGAGGTCGTAGGGGAAGACGCACCTCGCTCTCCGGGAGGTCACCGTGCCAACGCGTGGCGTCGTATACGTCCATTCGACCCCGCTCGCCGTGTGCTCACACGTCGAGTGGGCGATCGCGCGCGTCCTAGCCGCGCCGGTCAACCTGCAGTGGACGGCTCAGCCCGTCGACCCCGGCGCACGCCGGGCCGAGTGCGGGTGGACCGGTCGTCCGGGGACGGGCGCCGAGCTGGCTGCTGCCCTACGGCAGTGGCCCATGATCCGTTTCGAGGTCACCGAGGAGCCGAGTCCCGGCGCCGACGGTGAGCGCTTCATGTACGTGCCAGCCCGTGGCCTGTTCCGGGCGACGGTCGGTGTGGCCGGCGACATCCAGCTCGGCGAGGACCGCCTTCGGGCGCTGATGGCGGCCTCCCGGGCCCCCGAGGCGCTGGCGCACGCCCTCGACAAGGCGCTCGGCACGGCGTGGGACGCTGACCTGGAGCCCTACCGGTACGCCGGCGACGGCGCCCCGGTGACCTTGCTCACTCGGGTCGGCTGACCCGGCGGACGGGCCGCTGGCCGTACGCCGTGGCGCCGGTGACGACCGGTAAGGTCAAGTTGCCCCGATAAGGGAGAAGCTGGTGGGATGGGCGGCGTGTCGAATCGCCCGTGGCGCGCCAGTGTCGCTGTCGCCGCCCTGACCGCCCTGCTCGTCTCCGGCTGCTCAGGTGACCCGGAGCGTCCCACGCCGACGCCTAGCCCGGTCGGCACGTCCGCGGGCCCGAGCGTCCCGGCCGCGCCGCCGACCAGCGACCCCGCCAGCCGCGCCGCCGCGCTGGTGGCGACGCTGTCCGACGAGGACCTGGTCGGCCAGGTGCTGATGCCGTACGCCTACGGCGACTCGGCGACGAAGGTCTCCGCCGGCTCGGCGGCCGGTAACCAGGCCCTCGCCGGGGTGGACACCCCCGCCGACATGATCGCCAAGTACCGACTGGGTGGCCTGATCCTGGTCGGCTTCAGCGCCGACGACCCGACCAAGGGCAACCAGGAGACCACGAACGTCGACAACCCCAAGCAGGTGCACGAGCTCACCACCGGGCTCCGTACCGCCGCCGGTCGGCTCGCCGCCGGTTCGGCGCCGCTGCTCATCGGCACCGACCAGGAGTACGGCGTCGTCACCCGCGTGACCGACGGGGTCACAGTGCTGCCCAGCGCCCTCGCGGCCGGCGCGGCCGGTGACCCGAAGCTCACCGAGGCCGCCTGGCGGGCCGCCGGCGCCGAGTTGGCCGCGATGGGCATCAATATCGACTTCGCCCCGGTGGCGGACGTGCTGGCCACCCGCAGCACCGTGATCGGCTCCCGGTCGTACGGCGCCGACCCGAAGCAGGCCGCCGCGCAGGTGGGCGGCGCAGTCCGTGGCCTCCAGGCCGTCGGGGTCGCGGCCACCCTGAAGCACTTCCCTGGGCACGGCCACAGCGCCGACGACTCGCACCAGGACCTTCCGGTGCTCACCCAGTCCGCCGCGGCGTTGCAGAGCGGCGCGTGGCCGCCGTTCACCGCCGGGATGGACGCGGGCGCGATGGCCGTGATGTCCGGCCACCTGGACGCGCGCGCGATCGACCCAGGGACCGCGGCGACGTTCTCCCACAAGCTGCTCACCGACGTGCTGCGCGGCCAACTCGGCTTCAAGGGCGTGGTGATCACCGACGGGATGAACATGCCGCCCGCGATGCGCTGGGCTCCCGGCGAGGCGGCGGTCCGGGCGCTCAATGCCGGTAACGACCTCATCCTGATGACCCCGAACGTCGGTCAGGCGTACGACGGGCTGCTCGCCGCGCTGCGCGGCGGATCGCTGCCCCGGACCCGGCTGGTCGAGGCGGTCACCCGGGTGCTGACCATGAAGTTCCAGCTCGCGGATCTGCCGGCGGCGCAGATGTCCACGGTGAACACCCCGGCACACCGGGCGGCGGCCGACGCTCTGGCCGCCGCAGCCGTCACCGTGCTGCGCGGCGCCTGCGGCAAAGCGGTACGCGGGCCGGTCACCGTCACCTCGTCCGGCGGTCGGGACGGCACCCGGGCCACCCTGACAGCCGCGCTGACCGCCGCCGGGGTGCAGGTCAAGCCCAGCGGCGGCACGATCGTGCACCTGGTGGGCTACGGTGACGGCGCCAAGGACCTGAGCCCCGGCGCGGCGGTCACTGTCGCCATGGACACCCCGTACGTGCTGGCCGACGCGAAGTCACCGACGCTGCTGGCGACGTACTCCTCCAGCCGGGCGTCGATGACCGCCCTGGCCGCCGTGCTCGCCGGCAAGGCCCGGCCGGGCGGCCGGTCCCCGGTGGCCGTTCCCGGACTGCCCGCGACGACCTGCGGGACCTGACCGTCCGGCACGGCCAGGTCAGCGCCCACCTCACTCGCCCTTCGCGAGCCCTCGCACCGCGAGTCGGTACGCCGGCAGCACGTCGGTCCGTTCGGTGATCAGCCCCTCGTTGACCGCGAAGACCAGCGTCTGCCCCGCCCACTGGACGGCCAGCGCCCAGTTCCGCGACTGCTCCTCCTCCTCGACCAGCGGGTTGGTGGCGAGCCAGGTCATCTCGGTGGCGTCGAAGCCGCCGGCGCGGAGGTCACGGAACTGTTGCCCGGCGACCGTCTCGCCGGCCCCGGCGGCGAAACTCTCCAGCGCGGCGCGCGGCGTGGCCGTCGGCGAGTCCGCCGCCCAGATCCGCAGGAATCCGCCGCCGGCCGAGCGGCCGTCCACCTCGCAGCGCACGGTCGTGCCGCCGCGCTTGGTGAGCGCCTCGCCGACCAGCTCGGCCAGCTCGCCCTCGGGAGGCTCGATCGCCTTCGCCGTCCACCCGTCGGCCAGCGGAAACGTCACCGGTACCGGGCAGGGGGAACCAGTGCCGCCGGTGGTGCCGCCGGGCGACGCCGGGGTCGTCTCGTCGTACCAGGGCTCACCAGTGGCCTGTGGGGCCGGGGGGCCGGCGGCGGGCCCGGCGGGAGCGGCGTCGGCGTCGTCGTCGCCGCAGCCGGCCAGCAGGCCGAGGGCGAGCGCCGCCGACACGGCTACGCGGGTACGAGTGTCCATGGTGGTGATCCCCGTCAGTCGATCTTCAGTCGGCCCATCTAAGCCGTGCGGTCTCTCGACGTCAATCGGGGTCGTGTGCCCGTGCGAGCGAAAATCCGGTCGCCTCGCCCCCGGCCGGTCTGACAGCCTCACCCCATGGGAGCGGCAGCAGGATTCCGGCACGTGCAACGGGCGGACGGCACTGTGGTGATCACCCACCACGGCCGGGTCGCCGGCACGCTGCGCGGCGCTCGGGCCGCGGAGTTCCTCGCCGAGGTCGACGACGATCCGCAGTTGGTGATGGCCCGCTGGACGGGCAACTACCGCCACGGCAACGAGCGCACCGCGAAACAGCACCCCCGCAACCGAGGCTGAACGACGAAGGGCCCCTCCTCTCGACGAGGAGGGGCCCTTCGCGGGATCTCAGGGGCGGGCGAAGACGAGCGCCACGTTGTGGCCGCCGAAGCCGAACGCGTTGTTCAACGCGGCCGGGATCTCCATGTGGCGGGCCTTGTGCGCGGCGACATCCAGGGTGAGGCCTGGCTCGGGGTCGTCGAGGTTGATCGTCGGAGGGACGACACTGTCGCGGATCGCCAGGATGGTGGCGATCGACTCCAGCGCACCGGCCGCACCGAGCAGGTGACCGGTCATCGACTTCGTCGCGGACAGCACCGGGTGGTCGCCGAGCGCCTTGTGCAGCCCGCCGATCTCCAGCATGTCCCCGACCGGGGTCGAGGTGGCGTGCGCGTTGACGTGCACGATGTCCCGCTTGGCCACGTCCGCGTCGGCGATCGCCTTGGCGATGGCCCGGATGGCGCCCTCGCCCTCGGCGTGCGGCTGCACGATGTCGTACGCGTCGGAAGTGATGCCGGCGCCGGCGAGGCGCGCGTACACCCGGGCGCCCCGGGCCGCGGCGTGCTCAGCCCGCTCCAGCACCACGATGCCGGCGCCCTCGCCGAGGACGAAGCCGTCCCGGCCCCGGTCCCACGGGCGGGAGGCCCGCTCCGGGTCGTCGTTGCGGGTCGACATGGCCCGCATCGAGCTGAAGCCGGCGATCGGCAGCGGGTGGATGACCGCCTCGGTACCGCCGGCCACCACCACGTCGGCCCGGCCGGAGCGGATGATGTCCAGACCGAGGGCGATCGCCTCGGCGCCGGTGGCGCAGGCGCTGGCCACCGAGTGCACGCCGGCCTTGGCGCCCAGCTCCAGCCCGACCCAGGCGGCCGGACCGTTCGGCATCAGCATCGGGATGGTGTGCGGGGATACCCGCCGTGGCCCGGAGGCCTCCAGGATGTCGTCCTGGGCGAGCAGGGTGGTGGCACCGCCGATGCCGGAGCCGACGCTGACGGCCAACCGCTCCCCGTCGAGGTCGGAGCCGTCGAGGCCGGCGTCCGCCCAGGCCTGCTGCGCCGCGATGATCGCGATCGCCTCGGAACGGTCCAGGCGGCGCAGGCGGACCCGGTCCAGCACCTCGGACGGCTCCACTGCCAACTGGGCGGCGATCCGGACCGGCAGTTGCGCGGCCCACTCCTGGGTGAGGGCACTCACCCCGGAGCGGCCGGCGAGCATTGCGTCCCAGGTCGACGCGACGTCCCCGCCAAGCGGGGTCGTCGCGCCGAGCCCGGTGACGACGACGTCAGGACGACTCATGATCAGGACTGCGCCGCGATGTAGCTGACAGCGTCGCCGACGGTCTTGAGGTTCTGCACCTCGTTGTCCGGGATCTTGACGCCGAACTTCTCCTCGGCCGCGACCACGACCTCAACCATGGAGAGCGAGTCGACGTCGAGGTCGTCGGTGAAGGACTTCCCCTCGGCCACGTCGTCCGGGTTCACCCCGGCAACCTCTTCGAGGATCTCGGCGAGGCCGGTGGTGATCTCGTCACGGGTCATTGCGGTTGGTTCCTTTCATCGGGGTTCTCCGGCGGCCGGCGTCGCCGACCGCCACTCCTGGACGCGTACGCGCCCGAGGGGGTCATCAGGGGCAGCGGACGACCTGACCGGCGTAGGTCAGGCCACCGCCGAAGCCGAACAGCAGCACCGGTGCGCCCGAGGGCACCTCCCGGCGCTCGACCAGCTTGGACAGGGCCAGCGGCACGCTCGCCGCGGAGGTGTTGCCGGACTCGACGATGTCCTTCGCGATGATCGCGTTGGGGATGTTGAGCCGCTTGGCGATGCCGTCGATGATCCGGGCGTTGGCCTGGTGCGGCACGAACGCGGCCAGCTCCGACGGGTCGACCCCGGCCCGCTCGCAGGCCTGTAGCGCGAGCGGCGCGATCGCAGTGGTGGCCCAGCGAAACACCGACTGCCCCTCCTGCTGGATGTACGGGCGCCAACCCTCGATGCGGACCGCGTCGCTCTTGTCCGGCACCGAACCCCAGACGACCGGGCCGATGCCGGTCGGCTCGTCGTCGGCGGTGGCGGAGACCACAGCGGCACCGGCACCGTCCGCGAAGATGATGCAGGTGGAGCGGTCGGTCCAGTCGGTGAAGTCGGACAGCTTCTCCGCGCCGATGACGATCGCGTTGCGCGACGCCCCGGCCCGGATGGCGTGGTCGACGGTGCCCAGCGCGTACGCGAAGCCCGAGCAGGCGGTGTTGAGGTCGAACGCGCCCGGCGCGGTGATGCCCAGCTTGGCGGCGACCCGGCAGGCCACGTTGGGGCTGCGGTCGATGGAGGAGCAGGTGGCGACCACGACCAGGTCGATGTCGGCGGCGGTCAGGCCCGAGTTGGCCAGCGCCTTGCCGGCAGCCGCGGCGGCCATGTCGGCGACCGTCTCACTGTCGGCGATCCGCCGGCTGACGATGCCGACCCGGTCGCGGATCCACTCGTCGTTGGTGTCGACGAGCTGGGCGATGTCGTCGTTGGTCACCACCCGGGAGGGCTGGTAGTGCCCCATCGAGACGATGCGACTGCCAGTCATGAACGACCTCCGATACGGGCGATCAGGTCCCGTGCGGCCGGCAGGTCGTCCGGGGTGTTGAGGGTGACGATCTCCGGGGCGCCGTCGCCCTTGAGTTCCCGCTTGACCAGGCCGGCGAGGGTGCCGGCCGGGGGCAGTTCGATCACGCCGGTGACCCCGAGGTCGGCCAGCGTGCGCATGCACAGGTCCCAGCGCACCGGCGCGGTGACCTGACGGACGAGACGCTGCACCATGGCCGCGCCGTCGTCGACAGCGGTGCCGTCGAGGTTCGACAGCAGCGTCCGGGCCGGGTCGGCGGGGCTGATCCCGGCGGCCTCCGCGGCGAGCGCGGTCTCGGCCGGGGCCATGTACGGGGTGTGGAACGCACCGGCCACCTGGAGTCGGATGATCCGGGTCCGGGTGGGCGGCGCGGCGGCGAGCTTGTCGAGCCCGTCCAGGGCGCCCGCGGCGACGATCTGCCCGGCGCCGTTGCGGTTGGCCGGGTAGAGCCCGTTCGCCTCGATCGCGGCGATCACCTCGTCGGGGTCGCCACCGAGCACCGCGGCCATTCCGGTCGGCTCCAGCGCGCACGCGGCGGCCATCTCCCGGCCGCGGACGCCGGCCAGGGTGATCGCGGCGTCGGCCGACAGCACACCCGCGAGGGCGGCGGCACCCAACTCGCCGACGCTGTGGCCGGCGGTCAGCGCGACGTCGTCCAGCGGCAGGTGCTCGGCCGCGAGCAACGCCGCGGCAACCAGCAACGGCTGGGTGCGGGCGGTGTCCTTGATCTCGTCGGCGTCGGCGGCGGTGCCCAGGTGCAGCAGGTCGACCCCGGCCAACGCCGACCAGTCGCGCAGTCGCGCCTCAGTGCCGGGCAGGTCGAGCCAGGGGGTCAGGAAGCCGGGTTTCTGAGAACCCTGGCCGGGACTAAGTACGGCGAGCACGTCTATGACTCTCCCGGATAAAGGCGGGTAACGCGGTGCCGCCTTCGACCAAACCACACTAGGACCTTTAGAGGTTTCCTACAAAGATCGGCGGGGATCATCCTCGGTTTGGGCGGATTTCCGGGTAGCCGGGGTCATTGTCTGAGTCGGGACCGGCGAGGCCAGCGGGGCGACCGGATCCAACCGACCCACCGTCAGCGCGACCTGAAGGGCGAACGCGTCGCGCGGCGACAGTGGCGAGAACCCGGTCACCTCGGCGATCCGGCGCAACCGGTAGCGCACCGTGTTCGGGTGCACGAACAGCGCCCGGGCCGCGCTCTCCAGCGTGCCACCTGCGGCCAGGAAGGCGTCCAGGGTCGCCAGCAGTTCTCCACCGGCGCGCACCAGCGTCGCGTACACATCGTGACGCAGCCGCCGACGGGCCTCCGCGTCGCCGGCGAGGGCCCGCTCCGGCAGCAGGTCCGCGGCCGGCACCGGCCGGGGCGCGCTCGGCCAGGCCGGTGCGGCGCGAAAGCCGGACAGCGCGGCCCGCGCCGACTCGGTCGCCTCGTCGAGGCTCGGTACGGCGGGACCGACCACCACCGGGCCGTCCCCGAACGCGCTCAGCAGCTTCGCGGTGGCGGTCAGCGGGTCAGGTGCGCCGCCCAGCACGATCACCAGCCGGTCGCCGTGGACGCCGCCGATCACCTCCACACCGATCCGCCGGGCCTGGCGGTAGACCACGTGCAGCACCGCGGAGACCTCGCCGCCGGGCGACCGACCGACAGCCACCGCCACCGGCGGTGCGTCCGCCCAGCCGAGCGCGGCGGCCCGACTGGCCAGGACGTCCGGCGAGTCACCGCGCAACAGCGCGTCGACCAGCAGCGCCTGCAACCGGGCGTCCCAGGCGCCGCGCGACTCGGCGGCCCGCGCGTACACCCGGGCGGCGGAGAACGCGATCTCCCGGGAGAAGCGCAGCACCGCCTCGCGCAGCTGCTGCTCCTCGCCCTCGGCGGCCAGGTGCGACACCTGCTCCTCGACAACGTCGATCGTCACCTTGATCAACGCCACGGTCTGCTGGAGGGTGATCGACCGGGCCAGCGCCTGCGGGGCGGCCGCGAAGACCTCGTCCGAGACCTCCTGGGTGCTGTCTGCCGTGCCGCCGCCCTCGCGCAACCACTGCACCAGCGACCTCGCGCCCGCCTGGGCCACCAGCATCACCCAGGAACGCTGGTCGGCCGGCAACGCCCGGAACCAGGGCAGCGTCTCGTCCATCCGGGCCACGCTGGAGGTGGCCAACGCCCCCGCCGATCGTTCGATCCGGCGCAGCGTGGCCGACAGCTCCCCACCGCCCGGCGTGCTCACCGCCCTAGCCTGACACGTCGTGAGCAGGCCAACCACGTCGGCACCGGTCCGCCGACCGCTGCCGCCGCGCCCAGCCGGCCCGTCTCACGGCTGCGGGGGAGCGGGCAGGCCCACCTCCTGGGCCAGGATCGCGGCCTGCACCCGGCTGCGCAGGTCCAGCTTCGCGAGGATCCGGCTCACGTGGGTCTTGGTGGTGCTCTCCGCCAGCACCAGCCGATCGGCGATCTGCTGGTTGGACAGGCCCAACCCGAGGCAGGCCAGCACGTCACGCTCGCGCGGCGTGAGGGTGCCCAGCGCGGCCCGGGCGTCCGCCGACGCGCCTGGCGCGGTGGCCGCGAACGCGGTGATCAACCGGCGGGTCACAGTTGGCGCGATGAACCCGTCGCCCCGCGCCACCGTCCGTACCGCGCTGACCAGGCCGTCGGCGTCGGTGTCCTTGAGCAGGAACCCGGCGGCGCCGGCCCGCAACGCCCCGAAGACGTACTCGTCGAGGTCGAAGGTGGTGAGCACCAGCACGTCGGCGAGCCCATCGCCGACGATCGCCCGGGTCGCGGAGATCCCGTCCCGGTGCGGCATCCGCACATCCAGCACCGCCACGTCGGGACGCAACTCCCGGCACAGGCGCACCGCGGCGTCGCCGTCGCCCGCCTCGCCGACCACCTCGACACCCGGTGAGCCGTTCAGGATCAGGGCCAGTCCGGCCCGTACCGCCGGTTGGTCGTCGGCGAGCACCACCCGTACCGTCGCCGCGCCTGCGGCGTCCGGTGGCCGCGCCGGCCCGGTCACCCGCCCTCCCCGGTGGGTAGGGCCGCCCGCACCTGCCAGCGGCCGTCGCGCGGCCCGGCGGTGAACCGGCCGGCCAGCAGGGTGGCCCGCTCCCGCATGCCAATCAGCCCGGCCCCGGCGCCCGGCAGCCCGGCCCCGCCCCGGCGGACCGGGTTCTCCACAGTCAGCACCACCTCGGCCGGCCGGTACGCGATCGTCAGCTCCGCCTCACCCGTACCGTGCTTGAGCGCGTTCGTCAGCGACTCCTGCACGATCCGGTACGCGGCGAGGTCCACCCCCACCGGCAACGCGCCCGGCGTGCCATCGGTCCGGACCCGCACCGCGAGGCCGGCCGCCCGGGCCCGGTCGACCAGTCCGTCCGCCTCGGCCAGCCGCGCGGTGACCACCTCCGGCGTGGCCGGGTCGGCGCTGGTCCCGGGCTCGCGCAGCACCTCGATCATCTGACGCATCTCGGCGAGGCCCTGCACGCTGCTCTCCCGGATCACCCGCAACGCCGACTCCACCTGACCGCTGTCCAACCCGGGCACGGAGAGCACGGCGGTGGCGTGGATGGCCACCGCGCTGAGGTGGTTCGCGACCACGTCGTGTAGCTCCCGGGCCATCCTGGCCCGTTCGGCGCTGACCGCCTGCCGACGGTCCAACTCGACCAGCCGGGCGGTCTGCTCGGCCCGCGCCCGCTCGGCGGCAGCCTGATCGCGGTACTGCCGCACACTGATGCCGGTCAGGACCGGCAGCAGCCCGGCGAGCACCACCAGCACCCCGAGCGCCGCCCCGCGCCACTGGCCGTACGCGAGCACGCCGACGACCACTCCGACCAGGCTCAGCGCCACGGTGATCCGCAGCAACCACCGCCACAGCCGGTGCGGGCCGTACACGCAGGCGTCGTAGAGCACCTGCGTGTAGACCAGGACCGTGCCCAGCGAACTGCCCAGCGCCGTGTCGACCACCAGCGCTCCGGTCCCCACGGCCAGGCTGGCGCGTGGAGCGACCCGCCGTAGGCCGACGGCGACGCAGACCGCCACCAGCGGCGGCAGAAACAACGCCGACGGCACGTTCCCGTCCGGACGGACCTGCGGTTGCCACCCCAGGGCGTGCAGCACCAGACCACCGGCCAGCGACGCGCCGGCCAGCACGAGGTCGCGGCCGAGGGTGCCGGAGTCGAGCCACGGTGGCGCACGCATGCCCCGATCCCACCACAGTCGTCGCCCGCCGAACTCCCACCGGGGGAGGACCTCGACCGCACCGCCATGCGCCGAAAGGGGTACGCGGACCCTTACCGACCGCCAGTACGGTCCTCGGCCGTGACGCGCCGGGTGAACGGCACAAAAAGAAGCTGTGAGCTGCGTAACCGGCCCCCGCGCTCGGCGGCGTCTTCGAGGCCCGGCCGCTCCGGACCCCGGGTACGCTGCGCGCGGCCCGTCAGTCCCGGCCAGTACGGTGACAGGGCACCTCGGGGAGAGCACCCGAGGGTGAGGCGAGCGTGAGGAGACCGGGGATGGCGCACGGGGAGGCCGAGCACGGCTGCGCCCAGGGCGAGCCCTGCCGGCCGGGGCACCACGACCCGCAGGCGGCTGGCAAGCACCGCCGGCCGGTCGGCGGCGCACCATCGCACCCGGTGGAGCCACTGCACGGGCGCGTCGATGACGAGCCGGTGTTGCCGCGTCAGCGCTCCGCCGAGCCCGCCGGGCTCGCCGAGCCCGACTCGGACGTTCCCGCTGGTTGCCTCAGCGAACTTCCCGGCTGGGCCGGGGCGCACCGGCACGGCGCGGTCCGACCGCGGCCGCGGGCCACCCGCCGGGAGCGCCCACCGCGCCGCTGGTGCTGAGCACCGCCGACGCACTCGCCGCCTGAGCGAGTGCCTCGGGTCAGCGCGTGCGCCGGCGGATTAGCAGGGCGATCCCGGCGAGGCCGACCGTGATGGTCAGCATCACGCCGACGTTGAGCAGCAGCAGGTGTTGCAGGTCGCCGATCGCCTCGTCGAGGTCCTTCGCCGGGTCGAGAGTGTCCTCCGGGAGCACGCGCTCGCCGCCGCCCGCGCCGCCACTGACCGTGTCGAACTGCCGCTCCAACGGCACACCGGCGGTGCGCAGGGTCTCGGACATGCTGAGCCGACCCAGGAACCAGCCGGCGCTGGACTTGCGGCCGTCCGGCTGCTTCGCCGGCCGGTAGACGCGGGGGCCGCCGACGGCCTTGGGATAGAGGTCGTAGGTCTGCTTCGGCGTCTCGCCGGCGAGCACCACGACAGTGTATTTCGGACCGAGGTTGGCTGCCTTCGGACCGGTCGGCATGCCGGTGCGAGCGAGGAAGTTGACCTGGTCGATGACCGCGCCCACGAGAGCGGGCTCCTTGTCCGCGTGCAACCGCAGCGGCTCGGACAGCCCCGTGCCGGTGATGTCCACTCCGGCGGGTGCCGGCTTCGGCGCCGCCGAGGCCGAGCCGGCGGTGCCAAGCGACAGCAGTGCCACCGCCAGCGTGCCCGCCAACACGGCGACTAACCGCCTCATGTGTCGGACCATCCCGCCTCCTCGCCCCGTTCGATGGATGGCTTCGTCGTGACGTCTGGGCCGATCTGCCGGTGCGGCATCGACCGGATGGTCGCGTCCACTCCTACAGACTCCGCAGAACGTCGATGAGTTGCAGCTTTCGGAACAGTAATTGGAACTATCTGCGATCTCTGCTCGACTAATGAGGAGCCGTTTGATCAGCGGGCGGATCGTACCCTTACGGAGGGGTTCATGGGGGGCAGGGTTACACGTACGGTGCGGGTCATGCCAGTGGTGCTCGGCGTGGCGTTCGGTGTGTCGTTTCTGGTGCCGGCGACTCCGGCCGCCGCCCACAACCAACTGACCGGCAGCAACCCGCGCGACGGCGCCCGCGTGGCGACGGCACCCGCCCGCGTCGAGCTGCGGTTCCTCGCCAAGCCGTCGCCGACTACGACGAAGATCACAATAACCGGACCGGACAATGTGGTCGCTGGCGGGACTCCCGCCTTCGACGGCAGTCGGGTGCGGGTGCCGTTCAAGCCGGCCGCCGCCGGGCTCTACATCGTCGGCTACCAGCTCGCGTCGTCCGACGGGCACCCGGTGAAGGGCGAGGTGCGGTTCACCCTCACCACCGGCACCGCAGCCGACCCGTCCGCCTCGCCGTCGGGCGCCGCCAGCACCAACCCGGCCGGCTCGCCCTCGGCTGGCGCGTCGGCCGTCGGCGCACCCTCCGCCGGGCCCGCCTCGGCGACCCCCGGCAGCTCGACGGCCTCCACCGTGCCGGCGGCGTCGGAGCGGTCCGACTCCGGCGGCCGCTGGTGGATCTGGGCGCTCGGCGGCCTGTTGCTGCTCGCCGCACTCGGAGCAGGCCTCGTGTTCCGCCGCCGACGCGGAGCGCAGTGATCAGCGGAGCCGATTGATCACTTGATGCCCGGTAGTTCAGGATCGGTCCTGACAACTACCGGGCATCAAGTGATCAAACTGTTGTGCTTCGTCAGACCAGGCGCAGGCGGGCGGCGCGCATCCGCGTCAGGGTGCGCTCGCGACCGAGCACCTCCAGCGACTCGAACAGCGGCAGACCAACGGTGCGGCCGGTGACCGCGACCCGCACCGGCGCCTGCGTCTTGCCGAGCTTGAGGCCCCGCTCGGCGCCGACCGCCTCCAGCGTCGACTTCAACGACTCGGCGTCCCAGGACTCCAGCGCCTCGAACGCGGCGACGGCGTCGTCCAGCAGCTCGGCGGAACCGTCCTTCATCGTCTTGGTCCAGGCGGCCTCGTCGATCAGCGGCGAGGCCAGGAAGAGGAAGTCGACGTTCGGCACGATCTCGCTGAGCACCGCGATCCGCGTCTGGGCCAGCGGCGCCACGGCGGCGAACGCGTCGGCGTCGAACTCCTCCGGCTGCCACGGCGGCGGCGCGATGGTCCCGGTGCCGGTCAGCCACGGCTGGCAGGCGTCGATGAAGTCGGCCACCGGCAGCGCGCGAATGTACTCGCCGTTGAAGGCGCGCAGCTTCTTCTCGTCGAAGAACGCCGAGGAGAGGTTGACCTCGTCCAGCCGGAACTCGTCCTCGATGACCGACCAGGGAACGATCTCCCGGTCGCCGGAGGGGGCCCAGCCGAGCAGCATGAGGTAGTTGCGCATCGCACCGGCGAGGTAACCCTCGTCGCGGTACGCCTCCAGGGCGACCTTGTCCCGGCGCTTGGAGAGCTTCTGCCGCTTCTCGTTGACCACCACCGGCACGTGCGCCCAGATCGGCGGCTTGACCCCGAGGGCTTCCCAGAGCAGTTGCTGCTTGGGGGTGTTGGGCAGGTGCTCCTCGGCCCGGATCACGTGGGTGATCCCCATGGTCATGTCGTCGACGACGTTGGCCAGCAGGAAGACCGGCGAGCCGTCGCCCCGGGCGATGACGAAGTCCTCGATGAGCTTGTTCTCGAAGGTGGGCTCACCACGGATCAGGTCGACCACCACTGTCGCGCCCTCGTCGGGCGTACGGAACCGCAGGGCGTTCCCCGGGCCGGGGCCGAGGCCACGGTCGCGGTGGTAGCCGTCGTAGCCCTGGTACTGCGAGCCGGTGCGGGCCTGCACGTCCTCACGGGTGCAGTCGCAGTAGTAGGCGCGGCCCGACTCGTACAGGCGCGCGGCAGCGGCCCGGTGCTCGCCGGCGTTCGCCGACTGGAAGTACGGGCCCTCGTAGCTGCCCCGGGAGATGCCGATCCAGTCCAGCGCGGAGAGGATGCCCTCGGTCCACTCGGGCTTGTTGCGCGCCGCGTCGGTGTCCTCGATGCGCAGCACGAACACGCCGCCCTGCTGCTTGGCGTAGATCCAGTTCTGCAGCGCCGAGCGGGCACCGCCGACGTGGAACATACCGGTCGGGGAAGGGGCGAAGCGCACACGTACTGTCACGTCCCCCAGCCTACGGCGGTACGCGACTGCTTTCCGCCACCGCCCCCTGGCTCACGGCACCGAGCGGATCTTGACGACCAGGGCGCTGCCGAGCAGGGTGACCACGGCGGTGACCGCGTAGAGCGTGGGATAGCCGCCCAGGTACACCACGAGCGGGGCGGAGAGCGCCGGGCCGAGCACCTGCGGCGCCGAGTTGGCGATGTTGATGACGCCTAGGTCCTTGGCCCGGTCGGTGGCCCGGGGCAGCACCTGGGTGATCAACGCGGCGTCCACCGAGAGGTAGACGCCGTAGCCGGCGCCGAGCAGCAGCGCGGCGACGATCGCCATCGGCCAGACCGGCGCGACCGCGAGCAGCAGCGCCGCCACCGCCATGATCAACCCGGAGACGATCACGTAGATCTTGCGGCGGCCGGAACGGTCGGACAGCCGGCCGGCGACCACAGCGGTCAGCATCATTCCGAGCGTGTAGAGCAGGATCAGCACCAGCAGGCCGCCCTCGGGGTCGGGGTGGCGCACCCCGTCGCTGAGGAAGTACAGCAGGTAGAGGGTGCCCAGGGCGTTGCCCAACTGGACCAGGAACCGGGTGATCCAGGCCCAGGCGAAATCCGGATGTCGGCGGGGGCTGATCCACATCGAGGCCAGCAGCGCCCGCGTCCGGATCGCCGGACGATGGGTACGCGGCAGCGGTTCGTCGGGGGTGAGCAGCGCGAACGGCAGCGACAGCAGCAGGATGGCCACGGCGATGGCCAGGTAGCCGGCGGCGTTGCCGGTGACCACGGCGGTGACCAGCACCGCGCCGAGCACCAACCCGAGCGCCTGCGGGATGCCCACCCACCCGGAGACCCCGCCGCGCTGGCGCACCGGGACCCGGTCAGGGATGGCGGCGGTGAGGCTGGCCAGCATCGCGTTGAAGCAGACCTGCGCGGCGACCCAGCCGAGGGCGACGCCGAGGATGGTCCGTTGCTGGGCCAGCAGCACCAGGGCCGCCGCGCCGAGCACTGCCCCGCCCGCCGTCCAGACGTGCCGACGACCGAACTCACGGCCGGCGATCCGCAGGCAGGTCCGGTCGGAGAACGCGCCCGCCAGGGGGTTGGCCAGCACCGCGGCCAGCGCGCCGAGGCCGGTGACCACGGCCAGCATGTTCTCCTTGTCGCCGGGCGCGATCTGCTCGATCTGCTGTGGCAGCAGCACCTGGATGGGAGTGAAGAACGCCATCCACACGCCGAGGTTGGCCGCGAAGATCAAACCGATCCAGCCGCGCCGCACCGGCACCGTCGGCTCGGCGAGCGCCGCCGGCAGCGACGCCGGCGTCGGGTCGAGGGTGGTCACCGCGCCGACCCCGGCCGGCTGGCCGCGATCACGTCCCGCAACCAGGTGTACGACGACTTCGGCGTACGGGTCTGGGTGGCGTAGTCGACGTGCACCAGACCGAAGCGCTTCGTGAACCCCTCGGCCCACTCCCAGTTGTCCAGCAGCGACCAGACAAAGTACCCGCGGACGTCCACCCCGTCGTCGATGGCGGCCCGGACCGCCCGCAGGTGCCCGTCGAGGTACGCGATCCGCTCCGGGTCGGCCACCTGCCCGTCGGCGTCGGGTGCGTCGTCGTACGCACAGCCGCTCTCGGTGATCTCGATGGGCGGCAGCGCGTCACCGTAGGTGTCGCGCAGCCAGCCGAGCAGTTCGCGTAGCCCGTCGGGGGCCACCGGCCAGTCGAAGGCGGTACGTGGGTAGCCGTCCAGCGGCACGAGGTCGAACGGCAGGGGTGAACCCTCCTCGGCCGCCCGTACCCCGGTGGGGTTGTAGTAGTTCACCCCGAGCACGTCGATCGGCGTGGCGATCGTGTCGAGGTCGCCCGGGTGGATGACGCTCGGGTCGAAGCCGGGCAGCTCCGGGTAGCCACGGCCGAGCAGCGGGTCGGTGAAGAGCCGGTTGTGCAGCGCCTCGTACGCCGCCCCGGCGGCCCGGTCGGCGTCGCGGTCACCGAGCACCCGCACCGGCGAGTAGTTGTTGGCGATCGCCACCGGGCTGGCGGTGTGGGTCCGCAGCGCGGCGACCGCGAGCCCGTGCCCGAGCAGTTGGTGGTGGGCGACCGGGAAGGCGTCGAACAGCAGCATCCGGCCGGGGGCGTGCACACCCATGCCGTAGCCGAGGCTCATGTGGATGAACGGCTCGTTGAGGGTGATCCAAAGCCGGACCCGGTCGCCGAGGCGGGCGGCAGTCTTCTCGGCGTACTCGGCGAACCGGGCGGCGGTGTCGCGGTGCAGCCAGCCGCCGGCGTCTTCGAGGGGTTGCGGCAGATCCCAGTGGTAGAGGGTGGCCACCGGGTCGACGCCGGCGGCCAGCAACTCGTCCACCAGGCGGTCGTAGAAGTCCAGGCCGGCCGGGTTGGCCGGGCCGGCGCCGGTGGGCTGGATGCGGGGCCAGGCGATGGAGAACCGGTACGCGGAGACGCCCAGGCCGGCCAGCAGCGCCACGTCCTCGGTGTGCCGGTGGTAGTGGTCGCAGGCCACCTCCCCGCTGCTGCCGTCGCTGATCCGCCCGGGGGAGCGCGCAAAGGTGTCCCAGATGGACGGAGCTCGGCCGTCTGCAGTGGTGGCGCCCTCGATCTGGTGGGCCGATGTGGAGACGCCCCAGCGGAAGCCGGTGGGGAACTGGGGCATCGGTGCGGTTGACATGCGCCCTCCCGGTCAACGTGAAACGTGCTCGGGACTCTAGGGCGCTGTCGATGAATGCGCCATAGGTCGGCCTGGCGCAATGCGCAATGGTTGATCGGCGTGTCTTTTTCCGAACCCGTCCAGGTAAGTCCGATTTAGCGCATAGAGTGCCGATATCGTGGGATGTCCTCACCGGAGGAAAGACGGAAATGATCCTCGTGGAACGCAGTGCGCACGTGGCGGCGCCAATTGAAGTGGTCTGGGATGTCGTGCAGCGGGCCGAGCAGTTGCCGGCCTGGCTCGCCGGGGTCCGCGCGGCCGAAGTGCTCTCGGGAGAGGGCTTCGGGCGGCGACAACTGGTCCAGGCAGGGCGCGGCTCGGCGCATGAGGCCGAGGTGATCGCCTACCAGGAGCCGACGCTGATCGGCTGGCGGGAGCGGGCCAAGGGTGCCGGTGCTCGTGCGGAGGCGCGCACCGAAATCTACGTCCAGCTCACCGGAGACGAGGAGGAGGGCGGAACCATCGTGCGCCTCATCGTGGTCCGCTGGCCGGCCGGCCCGGTCAAGGCGGCCCTGCTGCGCCTCGGACTGCGTCGGGTCGGCGCCGACCTGGAGGACTCGCTGGCCCGGCTCACCGACCTGGCCGCCGTCGGCTGACGAGCGCCCATCCTCCCGGCGTCACCCGCGACGGCGGTGGTCCGGATCCCCGCCAGGGCCCCCGGACCACCGCCGCTCCGTACACCGAAAAGGGCCCGGCGCGGATGCGCCGGGCCCTCCTCAGTGGTGCTGGATCAGCTGTCGCCGCCGGTCTCGCCGACCGGGGCGGCGTTGACGTCGTCGATCGCGTACTTCTTGGCGGCCTCGGCCGGCACCGTGGTCGCCACCGCGCCGCTGCGGGCGAGCTGCCGCAGCGTGGCCACCACGATCGACTCCGCGTCGACGTGGAAGTGCCGGCGCAGTGCGTGCCGGGTGTCCGACATGCCGAAACCGTCGGTGCCGAGCGACGTGTAGTCGCCGGGTACCCAGCGGGCGATCAGATCCGGTACCGCGCGCATGAAGTCGCTGACCGCGATCTTCGGCCCGTCCGACTCGGCCAGCTTCTGCTGGATGTACGGAACCTTCGCCTCGGCACCCGGGTTGAGCAGGTTGTACTCCTCGGTCTCCACCGCGTCGCGGCGCAGCTCGGTCCAGGAGGTCACCGACCAGACGTCGGCACCCACCCCCCAGTCCTGGGCGAGGAGCTGCTGGGCCTTGAGCGCCCACTGCATCCCGGTGCCCGAGGCGAGCAGGTTGGCCTTCGGGCCGTCGACCTGCGGTGCCGGCGAGTAGCGGTAGATGCCCTTGAGCAGGCCCTCCACGTCCACGTCGGCTGGCTCGGCCGGCTGGAGGGTCGGCTCGTTGTAGACCGTCAGGTAGTAGAAGACGTTCTCCTGAGCGTCCCCGTACATCCGGTGCAGACCCTGCTCCAGGATGTGCGCGATCTCGTACGCGAACGCCGGGTCGTACGCCACCACGGCCGGGTTGGTCGCGGCGATCAGCAGCGAGTGCCCGTCCTCGTGCTGAAGGCCCTCACCGTTGAGCGTGGTCCGACCCGCGGTGGCGCCGAGCAGGAAGCCCCGGGCCATCTGGTCGGCCGCGGCCCACAGCCCGTCGGCGGTCCGCTGGAACCCGAACATCGAGTAGAAGATGTACATCGGGATCATCGGCTCGTCGTGCGTGGCGTACGCCGAGCCGGCTGCGGTGAACGAGGCCACCGAACCGGCCTCGTTGATCCCCTCGTGCAGGATCTGCCCGGTCGTCGACTCCTTGTACGACAGGAACAGCTCCCGGTCGACCGAGGTGTAGCGCTGGCCATGCGGCGAGTAGATCTTCGCGGTCGGGAAGATCGAGTCGAGACCGAAGGTGCGGGCCTCGTCCGGGATGATCGGCACCCAACGCTTGCCGAACTCCTTGTCCTTCATCACGTCCTTGAGCAGACGGACGAAGGCCTGCGTGGTGGCCACCTTCTGCTTGCCGGAGCCGCGCTTGATGTCGGCGAACCGCTCCGGCCCGGGGATGGCCAGCCGCTTCGTGCTGGTCCGCCGGGACGGCAGGTACCCGCCGAGCTGCTCGCGCCGCTCCTTGAGGTACGCCATTTCCTCGGACTTCTCGCCCGGGTGGAAGTACGGCGGCAGGTAGGGGTTGTCCTCCAGCGCCGAGTCCGGGATGTCCAGGTAGAGCCGGTCGCGGAAGGTCTTCAGGTCCTCCAGCGTCAGCTTCTTCATCTGGTGGGTCGCGTTGCGGCCTTCGAAGTGCGAGCCGAGGGTCCAGCCCTTGATCGTCTTCGCCAGGATGACGGTGGGCTGACCGGTGTGCTCGGTGGCCGCCTTGTAGGCCGCGTAGAGCTTGCGGTAGTCGTGCCCACCCCGCTTGAGGTTCCAGATCTCGTCGTCGCTGAGCGGCTCGACCATCTTGCGGGTCCGTGTGTCACGGCCGAAGAAGTGCTCCCGCACGTACGCGCCGGACTCCGCCTTGTAGGTCTGGTAGTCGCCGTCGGTCGTGGTGTTCATCAGGTTGACCAACGCGCCGTCGGTGTCCGCGGCGAGCAGCGGGTCCCACTCACGACCCCAGACGACCTTGATCACGTTCCAGCCGGCACCCCGGAAGAACGCCTCCAGCTCCTGCATGACCTTGCCGTTGCCCCGGACCGGGCCGTCCAGCCGCTGCAGGTTGCAGTTGATCACAAAGGTGAGGTTGTCCAGCTCCTCGCGGGCGGCGACGCCGATGGCGCCGAGCGTCTCCGGCTCGTCCATCTCGCCGTCGCCGAGGAACGCCCAGACGTGCTGCTGGGAGGTGTCCTTGATGCCGCGGTGCTGCAGGTACCGGTTGAACCGGGCCTGGTAGATCGCGTTCAGACCGCCGAGGCCCATCGAGACGGTGGGGAACTCCCAGAAGTCCGGCATCAGCCGAGGGTGCGGGTACGAGGGCAGCCCACCACCGGGGTGCGACAGCTCCTGGCGGAACCCGTCGAGCTGGTGCTCGCTGAGCCGCCCCTCCAGGAACGCCCGCGCGTACATGCCGGGGGAGGCGTGGCCCTGGTAGAAGATCTGGTCGCCACCGCCCGGGTGGTTCTTGCCCCGGAAGAAGTGGTTGAAGCCCACCTCGTAGAGCGACGCCGAGCTGGCGAAGGTGGAGATGTGCCCGCCGACGCCGATCTCCGGGCGCTGCGCCCGGTGCACCAGCATTGCGGCGTTCCACCGGACGTACGCCCGGATCCTCCGCTCGACGTGCTCGTCACCCGGGAACCAGGGCTCGCGCTCCGACGGGATGGTGTTGATGTAATCGGTGGTGGTCAGGGGCGGAACCCCGACCTGGCGCTCACGGGCCCGCTCCAGCAGGCGCAGCATGACGTAGCGGGCGCGTTTGGCGCCGCGTTCGTCGATGACACCGTCAAGCGACTCGACCCATTCGCTGGTCTCTTCAGGGTCGATGTCCGGAAGCTGGCTCGGTAGGCCGTCGCTGATCACCGGGCGCTTGCGTTCCGTAGCCACAGGCGTTCCCTCGGTTGTGTGTGGGATAGGTCTCTAGCGCCATCCTGCCCCCTGGTGGCACCCCTCGTCACGTCTAGGTCCCCCCGACGCGATGCTGAACACAGGTACTCGCCGGTAACTTAGCGCGACGGCCGGGTGAAGGCTGAGCGGTTTGACCGCCACTCCTACCGTTACCGCCATGAACGGACGCCGTGTCGCGGTCGCCGCGACCATGATCGTTGTCGGGGTGGTTGGCCTGGTCATCGGCGCCGTCGCCCTCGCCTCCGGCAACCTGCCGATGGTCGGACTGGTGGCCCTGGGTGCCCTGGTGGCAGTGCTCGGCGGGGGCCTGCTGCGCGACGCGATCCGCGCGGCCCGTCTGAGCGGCCAGGATGGCCGTCGCCGTCGTCCGGACGCGGACGGCGGCGGGTACGGCTTCTACCCGATGCCCGCCGGGGACGCCGGGAGCGGGCACGTCGGCCGCCAGCGGGACGGCGACCACGACAGCTCCGACAGTGCGGAACCGGCCGGCGGCAGCGGCGACTCCGGGGGAGGCTGGTCCGGCTGGGGCTGGTCCAGCGGTGACTCCGGTGGCGGCTGGTCCGGCGGTGACTCCGGTGGCGGGTGGTCCGGCGGTGGCGACTCTGGCGGCGGTGGCGGCAGCTCCTGACCGCACGCTGCGGCAGAATGCGACGTATGCGCAGCGACGTGATCACCGTCCAGACCGGGTCCCGGCCGACCGTCCGGGACATCACCGCGGAGGCCCAGCAGTTCGTCTCGGGCGAGGGCGACGGCCTGCTGCACGTCTTCGTGCCGCACGCCACCGCCGGCCTGGCGATCATCGAGACCGGTTCGGGCTCCGACGACGACCTGCTCAGCGCCGTGGACGACCTGCTCCCCACCGAGGACCGCTGGCGGCACCGACACGGCTCGCCCGGCCACGGCCGCGACCACGTGCTGCCGGCGTTCATCCCGCCGTACGCCACGCTGCCGGTGCTCGGCGGCCGGCTGGCGCTCGGCACCTGGCAGTCGATCTGCCTCGTCGACACCAACGGCGACAACCCGACCCGCCAGGTCCGCTTCTCCTTCCTCCCCGCCTGACCGCGCCTGCCCGGCCGTCGTCTCGGGACGCCGGCCCGCCTCAAGATCTGCACAACCTCCCCGGAACTGCTGTCTCAGCGCGTGGCGAGGCAACAAGTTCCCTGACGTTGCGCGGATCTTGAGGCGTAGGGCTGGTTACGGGCGGACGGTCTCCTGCTGGACGGTCTGCTGGCCGGGGTCCGCGGATGGCGCGGCAGTGCGGGCCGCTGACGGGACTGGATTGTCCGCCGTCTGGTGCAGGCCGGGCACCCGGTCCTCGATCACGAACGAGGCCCGGGTGTACGCGGGCGCGCCCGGCCGGCTGACGTACGGCAGCACGTCGAAGTCGGCGGTGAGCTGTCCCGGGGTGATCGTGGTGCGCACGTACCCCCGAAGGTTGTTCTGGAAGCGCAGGTGCGGGTTGAACGCGAACCACGGGTGCGAGCCGGACACCGAGTCCGCGCCGTCACCGGTCGAGGTGATCGAGGAGCAGACCAGTTCGGTGCCGACGCTGCGCGAGGTCGGGTCGGCGTAGTCCAGCTTGAGATCGCTGGCCCAGTGCGCGTGCACGTCGCCGGTCAGCACCACCGGGTTGCGTACCCCGGCGGCCAACCAACCCCGGGTGATGCGGTCCCGAGAGGCGACGTATCCGTCCCAGGAGTCCATGCTGGTGACGGTGAGCGGGCCGGAGTTGTTGTCCCGTTGAGCGAAGAAGACCTGCTGGCCCAGGATGTCCCACTGGGCGTCAGAGCGGCGGAAGCCGTCCAGCAGCCACGCCTCCTGCTCGGCCCCGGTGATCGACCGGGCCGGGTCGGATGCCGCCGCGCAGTCCCGGTAGCCGTCGCCGCAGGCCTGGTCGTCGCGGTACTGCCGGGTGTCGAGCAGGTGGAACGTGGCCAGCCGCCCCCAGCGCACCCGTCGGTAGAGCTGCATGTCGATGCCGCGGGGGATCGAGGTGCGCCGCAGCGGCATGTTCTCGTAGTACGCCTGGAACGCCGCCGCCCGCCGCGCGGGGAACTCCGGGTCCGGCGCCTCGGGCACCTCGTCGGCCCAGTTGTTCTCCACCTCGTGGTCGTCGAACACCACAGCCCACGGCGCCACCGCGTGCGCGGCCTGCAGGTCGGCGTCGGTCTTGTACTGGGCGTGCCGCTGCCGATAGTTGGCCAGCGTCCGCGTCTCCGGGCCCTCGTGGTCACGCGGGTTGCCACCGGGGACGTTGTACGTGTCCGGGGCGTACTCGTACTGGTAGTCGCCCAGGTGCAGGATGAGCTCCGGCTCGGTCTCGGCCAGCCGCCGGTAGGCGGTGAAGTAGCCGTGCTCGTACTGGGAACAGGAGGCGAAGCCCATTGCCAGGGCGGCTGGCATGGTCCACGGTGCCGGGGCGGTGCGGGTGCGTCCGGTCGGCGAGACGTGGCGCTCGGCCCGGAACCGGTAGAAGTACTCGCGTCCGGCCAGTAAACCGGCCAACTCCACGTGCACGCTGTGCGCCGAGCGGGTGCGGGCGACCGCGACCCCGCGGCGAACCACATGCCGGAACCGCTCGTCGGCGGCCAACTCCCAGTGCACCGGCACGTCGCGGTCCGGCATGCCGCCGAGGCCGTCCTCGGCCAGTGGCTGTGGGGCCAGGCGGGTCCACAACACGAACCCGTCGTGGTCGGGGTCGCCGGAGGCCACACCGAGGGTGAAGGGGTAGGCCAGCGGCCGGCCCGGTGCCGCGCCGGCCGTCGCCGGCAGCCCGGTGACCGCGCCCGCGGCGCCGATCGCGGCGCCGGACAGCAGGATGGTACGTCGGGACAGTGACACGAATCCTCCCCAGAGTCCGATCTTCGTGACTCCGGGAGCCTCGCGAGCCCCGATGGCCGACAGATGACAGTGAGTGGCCCTGCTTGTCGCCAGCAGTCGAACACCGATGACCGCTGTCGATCGGTGCTGACCGCCGTCCGACGGGGTGTGATCCGGCCGGGCCCTGACCGACGACGCCCGTCTCTGCGTACCATGTGGCCGTGACGCAGGAGGTGGTTCCCGCGGCAGGTGAACGGGTGGATCGGGCCGCTCTCGCCGTCGATGTGGTGCGGCGGATGGCGCACGTCACGGCCGCGCTGCGCCACCGGCAGGGTTCTGGGTTCGCCGAGTTGGGGCTCACCCCGGCGGCGGCCCGGGCGCTGCGGGAGTTGGACCCGGACCACCCGCTGCCGGCCCGGGATCTCGCCGGTCAGTTGGGTTGTGACCGGTCGAACGTGACGGTGCTGGTCGACAAGCTGGAGCAGGCCGGGCTGGTTGAGCGCCGCACCGACCCGACGGACCGGCGGCAGAAGACGCTGGTGGTGACCGGGGAGGGCCGCGTCGTGCGGGCGCGGGTGATCGAGGTGATGTCCGACTCCCGACTCCTGTACGGGCTGAGCGACGAGGAGCTGAGCACCCTTCGTGACCTGGTCTGGAAGGTGTCCGACGGCGGCTGTCCGGAGTCCTTCGGGCCGGAGTGAGCGCACCCCCGCCGGCCGTGTCCCACTGGGCGAGCAGGGCCTCCGTCGGTAATGCTGTCCGACGTGACCACCCCGCAAGATCTCGACGACCGGTTCCGGGAGACGCTGGCGGCGCTGCCGGCCGCCGAGCGGCGGCGTGACCCCGCCGACCCGGTCACCGATGACGCCCCGCTGACCGGCGCGCAGGTGCTGGACCTCTTCGACGCGCAGGTGACCAGCCGGCAGCTCGACCTGGCCGGCCGCTGGTTGCGCAGCTTCGGGGAGGGTTTCTACACCATCGGCTCGGCCGGGCATGAGGGCAACGCCGCTGTCGCCGCCGCGCTGCGTCCCACCGATCCGGCGCTGCTGCACTACCGCTCGGGCGCCTTCTACTGCCTGCGTGCCGCCCAGGTCGCCGCCGACCCGACGCTGGCCACCGACTCCGTGCCGTCCGCCGTCCGGGCGCGGACCGCCGACCCCGATCAGGACGCCGACCGAGCGCGGTCCGCCGACAGTGAGTTGACCGTCGACGGCGCAGCGACACGTGACCCGGAGACGACCTCCGATCCGCAGCTGTCCGAATCGGAGCCGGCCGGGACGGAGCCGACCGAGCCGACCGGGGCCGCGAACGCGTTCGCGGCGTACGCCGACGCGGCCCGCGACGTGCTGCGCGGGATGGCCGCGTCCAGCCTTGAACCGATCGCGGGGGGCCGGCACAAGGTGTTCGGCCGGGCCGACCTGGCCATCGTGCCGACCACCTCCACCATCGCCTCGCACCTGCCCCGCGCGGTCGGCATGGGACTGGCCGTGGAGCGGCTGCGCCGGCTGGACAGCGCCGGACGGCGTACCGGGGCCGGGGTGCGGGTCGGCAGCGGCGCGGGCGCCACGCACGCCCCCTGGCCGCCGGACGCGATAGTGGTCTGCTCCTTCGGCGACGCCTCGGTCAACCACGCCAGCGCCACAGCCGCCTTCAACACCGCCGGGTGGTACGACCACGCCGGGCTGCGGATTCCGGTGCTCTTCGTCTGCGAGGACAACGGGCTGGGCATCAGCGTCCGCTCGCCGGAGGGCTGGGTCGAGGCGACCCTCCGTGCCAAGCCGGGCATCCGCTACTTCAGCGCGGACGGAGCCGACCCGGTGCGGGCGTACGAGGTGGCGGCGGAGGCCGCGGCCTGGGTACGCCGCAACCGGCGGCCGGCCGTGCTGCACCTGCGCACCGTACGGCTGATGGGGCACGCCGGGGCGGACGCGGAGTCGGCGTACCGGAGTCCGGCCGAGCTGGCCGAGGACCTGGACCGGGACCCGGTGGCCGCCACCGCGCGGCTGCTGGTCGACGCCGGGGTGGCGACCGGCGAGGAGCTGCTGGCCCGGTACGACGAGACCGGCTGGCAGGTACGCCGGCTGGCCGAGGAGGTGCTGGGCGAGCCGAAGCTGGCCTCTGCGGCCGACGTGGTGTCGGCGTTGGCCCCACGCCGTCCGGTGCGGGTGGCGCGGGCGGTGGCCGACGCCGCGGCGCGGGCCAGCGGGCCGGGCGCGGGGGCGCGGGCGGAGGCGTTCGGCGGCAAGCCGCCGGAGCTGGCCGGGCCGATGACCCTGGCGCAGAGCATCAACGCCGCGCTCGCCGACGGGATGCTCGACCATCCGCAGATGGCGCTCTTCGGTGAGGACGTGGCCGCCAAGGGCGGCGTGTACGGGGTGACGAAGGGGCTGCGCGACCGGTTCGGGGCGGCCCGGGTCTTCGACACCCTGCTCGACGAGACGTCGGTGCTCGGGCTGGGCCTCGGTGCCGGGCTGGCCGGGATGCTGCCGGTGCCGGAGATCCAGTACCTGGCGTACCTGCACAACGCCGAGGACCAACTGCGCGGTGAGGCGGCCACCATGCGGTTCTTCTCGCAGGGGGCGTTCCGCAACCCGATGGTGGTGCGGGTGGCGGGCCTGGCGTACCAGGAGGGGTTCGGCGGGCACTTCCACAACGACAACTCGGTGGCCGTACTCCGGGATGTGCCCGGTCTGGTGGTCGCGGTGCCGGCGCGGCCGGACGACGCCGCGCCCATGCTGCGGACCTGTCTGGCGAGCGCGGCGGTGGACGGCAGTGTCTGCGTGTTCCTGGAACCGATCGCGCTCTACCACACCCGCGACCTGTACGCGGATGGTGACGGGGAGTGGCTGGCCGGCTATCCGGAGCCGGGCGGGTGGGTGGCCGGCCACGTGCCGATCGGGCGGGCCCGGGTCTACCGGGTCGGCTCGGCGGACGACCTCACCATCATCACCTTCGGTAACGGGGTGCGGATGTCGCTGCGGGCCGCGGCCGTCCTCGCCGAGGAGGGGGTCGGCACCCGCGTGGTGGATCTGCGCTGGCTGGCTCCGCTGCCGGTGGCCGACATCATCCGGGAGTCCTCGGCGACCGGCCGGGTACTGGTGGTGGACGAGACGCGCCGCTCCGGCGGGGTCGGCGAGGGCGTGATCGCCGCGCTGGTCGACGCCGGATATGTCGGTGCCGCACGTCGAGTGGCGGGAGTTGACTCGTTTGTACCATTAGGTCCGGCAGCACGTCACGTACTGGTCTCCGCGGAAGCCATTACCGACGGTGCCCGTACGCTGCTGGCACGGTAAATTCCGTTCCACCCGGTGCGCCACTTGCGCGCAGACCAACAACTGTGTGGACTTTGCCTGACGGCCGTCGCACCGACGCCGCGAGCAGGGACGAGATGAGGAGGCACGCGACAGTGAGCGCGACCGCTGGTCAGGCCGCCGACGGGGTACGCAGCCTGGCGGACCGGTTCGGAATCGAACCGGGGATGGTCGTCATGGAGATGGGGTACGACGACGACGTCGACCAGGATCTCCGAGACGCCCTGACCGACCGCTGTGGAGATCTGGTCGACGAGGACACCGACGAGGTGGTCGACGCGGTGCTGGTCTGGTACCGGGACGGCGACGGCGACCTTTTCGAGTTGCTCGTCGATGCCCTCGGCCCGCTGGCCGACAACGGTGTCGTGTGGCTGCTCACCCCGAAGGCGGGGCGCGAGGGGCACGTCGAGCCGAGTGAGGTCGCGGAGTCCGCGCCCACCGCCGGCCTTCAGCAGACCTCGACCGTCAACGCCGGCCGGGACTGGAGCGGCGCCCGTCTGGTGCTGCGTCGAGGGGCCAAGGCCAAGAAGTAACCAGCGCCGCTCCGCTCGCCCGACGGTCCGCCCACCGCCGGGTAGCAGGCTGGTGCCGTCACCCCCGACTCGACGCGAGGAGAGTTCGCATGCCCATCGAGGTTGGTGCCGAAGCAGCCGACTTCGTGCTCAAGGACCAGAACAACCAGGAGGTGCGTCTCTCGGACTTCCGGGGCAGGCGCGTCGTCCTGCTGGTCTTCTACCCGCTCGCTTTCACCGGCACCTGCCAGGGCGAGTTGGGCGAGGTGCGCGACAACCTCGGCGAGTACGTGAACGACGATGTCCAGGTGCTGACCATCAGCGTCGACTCGGCCTACAGCCACAAGATCTGGGCCGACCGCGAGGGCTACCAGTTCCCCATGCTGGCCGACTTCTGGCCGCACGGCGCCGTCGCCCAGGCGTACGGGGTCTTCAACGACGTGGCCGGCTTCGCCAACCGGGGCACCTTCGTCATCGACAAGACCGGCGTGGTCCGCTTCGCCGAGATGAACGGCCCGGGCGAGGCCCGCGACCAGCAGGGCTGGCGCAAGGCCATCGCCGAAGCGACCAACTGACCGGGGTACGCCGTGCGCCCGGGTCGGTGGCGGGCAGGTAAGCTTGCCAGCCACCGGCCCGCCACACGGGCGATCCGGGCGCGTAGCTCAGTGGGAGAGCACCCGCCTTACAAGCGGGGGGTCGCAGGTTCGAAACCTGCCGCGCCCACCCTTCATCACCAACGAAACCGTCCCGAGAGTCAGTTCCCGGGGCGGAGCACTCGGAGCAGGGCGGTACGCAGCGCTTCGGTCGCCTCGGCGCGGGTCATCCGGCCGGCGTCGACCTCCTCGCCTGCGGCGTGGCCGATCTTGATCGTGATCGCGGCGAGCCAGTCGGCGGGGAGTCCTCTGTCGAACTCGCCGCTCGCCTGACCGCGCTGGATCACCCGCTTTATTCGTTCGGCGACCGGGGCGTGGCGGGCCACGTCGATGTCGGGGCTCACCGGGAGTGCCGCGATCTGCTGGACCAGGACCGGATAGCGCGATGCGATCTGGGCGCCGGCCTCGAGCACCCGGATCAGCGCGTCCGCGGCTGCACCGGTGTCCGGCTCGGCGGCGTCCATCGCGGCGACGGCGTCGTCGGTGATCCGGTCGACGATGGCGGCCATCAGGTGCTCGCGGGACGGAAAGTGGGCGTAGACGGTCTGCCGGGTCAGCCCTGCGTCGGTGGCGATGGCGTCGAGGCTGGCATCGGGCTGCGCGTCGAGTAGCCGGATTGCCGCATCGAGGATCGCACTGTAGTTGCGGCGGGCGTCGGCGCGACGGTTGCGCTCCGCTGAACGGTTCATCTCTTACACCTTGCCAAAGTTCTCGGAGATAGATATTTTACGAGTTGTAAAGATTCGGCAGAGATCGCTAGTTGATGGTGGTGAGATGGGCGCGCTCGATGACACCGACCCGAAGGAGTTCATCACCGACTTCTTCACCTCTTTCATGAGTGACCTGGTTCGCGGTGACGAGGATCCGGCGGTGATCGTCGATCGGTACCACACGCCCGACATTGTGCAGGTCGCCGACGGCCACCTGATGGACCGCGCCAAGCTCATCGCGCACACCCGCCCGGCGCGCAAGCACCAGACCGGCGCCCGGTGGGAGGTGCACGAGGCGATAGCGGACGGGGACCGGATCGCTGCCCGCTACACGCTGCACTTCCAGACCGCGAAGCGCGAGGGCAGTGTGGACGTCCACTTCTTCGGGCAGTTCGCTGACGACGGGCGGATGCGCCGGGCGCACATGCTCACCCGTTCCGTGCCCGTCGAGGTGAGCGACCGGGGGCGGGTATCGACATGACCGTCAGCACCTATCGCGTGATCGGCATGGCCTGTGGGCACTGCGCAGGCTTCGTCACCGAGGAGATCGAGCGAATCCCCGGCGTCACCGCCGTGGCGGTGGACGTCGAACACGACACCGTCACGGTGAACAGCGACCGCCTCCTCGACCTCGTCGAAGTGCGGGCCGCAGTCGAGGAAGCCGGCTACGAACTGCACTGACACCTACCTGCGGGCGACGCTCGGCCCGTCGTCGATCCCCCTGGGTGGGGTGCTTCCTTCACCAGAGAAGACCCGCCTCGGCGGAGCCCGGAGTGAGTCACGCCATGATGGGCGGGTGCAGGACACCGTCGCCGTCGCGTTGATCACCTCTCTGTCCACCCTGGCCGCCGCCGCCCTGACCGGGCTGGTCGGCGCACTCAGCACCCGTCGGCAACTGGCTCACCAGCTCACCGTCGCCCGGCAGGAGAGTGCCGAGCGCCGGGCGACGCGTCGGGATGAGCTGCGGCGGGACGCGTACGTCGGGTTCCTGAGCGCCTGCGACCAGGCGTACCGGCAGTTGGACCGGCGGTGGCTGGACGTCGGTGAGGGCGTGCCAATGCCCGGCTACGACGAGGCGTACGCAGCGATGCGCACGGTGGACGAGGCGTACAACCTGGTGTTGCTGGAGGGCCCGGCGGAGGTCGCGGTGGCCGGCCGGGCCGTGTTGACCAGCCTCACCACGGAGTACGCCGACCAGCGCCGACTCGGTGACGAGTCGGGCGACGGGAGCGCGCCGCTGCGCGACCGGCACCGGGAGCGCTGGCTCGCGGCGATTGAGGTACGGACGAAGCGCCGGATCTCGTTCGTCGACACGGTACGCCCGGTGCTGGTCACCCCGCCTGACGAGCCGGCGTTCCTGACCCATCGCGCCGTAGCGCCCGCCGATCGTTGAGGCCGGGCGGCGCCGGACGGCGCGGCGGCGCCGCCCGGGCTCCTCAGCTGGTGAAGCCGCCGTCCACGTTGACCACCGCACCGGTCACGTAGCCGGCTTCGGCGCTGGCCAGGTGCGCGACGGTGGCCGCGATATCGGCCGGGCGAGCGTACCGGCCAACGGCGGTGAATCCGCTGATCGCCGCCGCGTTCGGTCCGTCCGCCGGGTTGGCGTCGGTGTCCGTCGGCCCGGGGTTGACCAGGTTGACGGTGATGGCCCGTGGGCCCAGTTCACGGGCCAGGCCCCGGGTCAACCCGACCAGAGCGGTCTTGCTCATCGCGTAGAGCGTCAGCCCGGGAAAGACCGCCCGCTCACCGACGTTACTGCCGATGCTGATGATCCGTCCGCCGTCGCCAAGGTGCCGCAGGGCCGCCCGCGCGGCGACGTACGGTGCCCGGATGTTGACCGCGATCGTCTGCTCCATCTCCGCCGAGCCGAGCTCGTCTAGGGCGCCGACCAGGAACACCGCGGCATTGTTCACCAGGATGTCCAGCCGACCCAGTTCGGCGGCTGCCCGGTCGACCGCGCCCCGCACCGCGTCCGGGTCGGCGCCGTCCGCCTGGATCGCCAGCGCTCTGCGGCCCAGCGCCTCGATCTGCTTCACCACGATCGCGGCCCGCGCGGCGTCCTGCCGGTAGGTCAGCGCCACGTCGGCGCCGTCCTGTGCCAGGCGCAGCGCGATACCGGCTCCGATGCCCCGGGAACCCCCGGTCACCAAGGCGACCTTGTCGTTGAGTGTCGTCGTCATGCAAACGATCATCTGGCCGCGCCGCCCTCCCGTCTGGCGGCCATCGGACGTCTCGCTCCGACCTCAAGGTCCGATACCCGCGATCCTCGACGGCCTGCGGACCCGGCGGGCCGCCATGATCCGCGCAACTTCACGGATCCTGCTGCCTCACCAGGCGACGAGACAGCAGGATCACCGAAGTTGCGCGGATCTTGCGAGGTGGGGGAGGGTGGGGCGAGCGATTCGGGGAGCGTGGTCGTGGAACTGGCAGGCATTGGCGCGGTGCTGTTCGACATGGATGGCACCCTGGTCGACTCCGACGCCGCCGTCGAGCGGGCCTGGGAGCGGTGGGCCGCCGAGTACGCCGTCGACCCGGCGGCGGCGTTGGCGATCGCGCACGGCAGCCCGGCCGACCGGACAATCCGCCGGCTACTGCCCGCGCTCGACGAGGTCGCGGTCGCCGCTGCCGCGGCCCGGCAGTTGGCGTTGCAGTACGACGACCTGTCCGACGTGACAGCCACCCCCGGGGCGCACGAGCTACTGAACGCGCTGGCCCGGCTGGCGTTGCAATGGGCGGTGGTGACCAGCGCCGATAGGCGCCTCGCCGAGGCCCGGCTCGGTGCCGCCGGCATCAAGGCGCCGGTGCTGGTGACGGTGGAGGACGTCAGCGTGGGCAAGCCGGAGCCGGAGGGCTATCTGCGGGGCGCGGCGCTGCTGGGCGTACCAGTGGCACGGTGCCTGGTCGTCGAGGACGCCGAGGTGGGCCTGCGGGCCGGGCGGGCGGCCGGGGCGATGACCGCCGCGCTGAAGGGCCTCGACGGCGACCTGCGCCTGCACGACCTGGCCCAACTGGCGCACCAACTGGAGTCCACGCCGTCGGCACCCTGAGCACTGTCAACGCCACGACGAGCAGCCGCGCCCGGTTCCCGGCGCCGGGCCGACTGGTCGCTCCGACCTGGCCCCCGCGTCACCTCGCCGCGCCTTGCCGATGGCAGCTCCCGCCGTGCCGACGGGCGGCAGCGACGCGTACAGCCTGACCAGCTCGGCCAGGTAGCGCTCCGCGGACCAGTCCGTCGCCGCCGCCCGGCCGTCCCGGATCACGGCCCTGCGTAACTCCCGCTCGGTCAGCAGCCGGGTGAGTAGCGCCCCGAACGCCGCCGGGCTGGGCTCGGCGACCGGTCGGGTGGTGCCGGTGCCAGGCCGTTCGGCGAGCAGAGTGTCCACCATGGCCACCGGCAGTCCGTACGCCTCGGCCTCGGCGAGCACCAGGCCCTGCGTGTCGGTGGTGGAGGCGAACGCGAGCACGTCCGCCGCCCGGTAGTAGCCGCCGACCAGGTGGCGTGGTACCGGACGGAGCAGGTGCAGCGCGCCGGTGACGCCGTACCGGCGGGCCATCCGGCGGACCGCGCGCCGGTGCCGCCGGGCCCCGAGCAGCACCAACCGGGCGGCCGGCAACTCGCGGCGGACCTGGGCGAACGTGGCCAGCAGCAGCTCGGGATTCTTCTCCGGCGTGGCCCGCCCGACCGCCAGCAGCACCGGCGCGTCCGCCGGGATGCCGAGTCGGGCCCGCAGCCGCCGCCGGTCGTCGGCGTCGGCGTGCGGCGTGGCGGCCGGGGTCGGCAGGACCACGATCGGTGTACGCCCCGCCATCGTCGCCATCATCGCCGCGGTCTTCGCCGAAGGGGCGATGAGGACAGTGATGTGGGCCAGGAGGGTTCGCCCGAGCGCCGCCAGTCGGGCCTGTCGACCCGGTCCGGGGTGAGCGAGCGCCCACAGGTCGCCCGCGCGCCAGCGCAGGCCCAGCCGGAGGCCGGCGTACGCGGCCCCGATCGGGATCTCCGGGTAGTGCGCGGCGTACGCGACGAGGTCGGTGTGCCAGGTCAGCACGGTCGGTACGCCCCGGGTGGCGGCCCAACGCAGGCCGGCGACGCCGAGCGGGCCGGTGGTGTGCACGTGCACCACGTCGACCGGTGCGCTGGGCGCCCGGGGCAGCGCCAACCGGTACGGCCGGGTCGGCACCGACAGCGAGGGCACCTCGCCCGGTCGGCGGCGACACCGGGACAGTGGACCGGGGCAGTGCAGCGCGACCCGGTGCCCGGCGGCGCGCAGCAGCGCCACTGTGGTGCCGACCGAGGTGGCCACCCCCTCCGGGTTGGTGAGGTGGCTGTCGCTGACGTGGGCGATCCGCACCTTGCCATCGTCGCCCGCCCGCGCACCCCCGGCCGTCCCGTCCGCCCCGGGCGGGGAAACGGTTGGCGTGCCCGGGCCGGTTCTGCTGCACTACCCGCTGGCGACGACGAAGGGGGAGACGCTGTGGAGTTGACGCTGACGCCGATGACGGCACAGGAGCTGGACCGCTTGCGGGGGCCACTGGTGCAGGGGTACGCCGAGGACCTGGTGGCGCACCGGGGGATGACCCCGGAGGCGGCCCTGGCACGGTCGGTCGACCAGATCCGGGAGTCGCTGCCGGCGGGCGTGGCCACCGAGAGGGCGTTGCTGCGGGTGGGCCGGGTCGGCGACACCGAGGTCGGCTGGATCTGGGTGACCCTGCCGGCGGCCGCCGCCCCGGACCAGGCGTGGATCCACAACATCGAGGTGCACGAGGAGCATCGGGGACACGGGTACGCGCGGCGGATGATCCAGCTCATCGAGGCCGAACTCGCCCAGCTCGGCGTGCCCGAGCTGGGTCTGAACGTCTTCGGTTCGAACACCGTGGCGATCGGCCTCTACCGCAGTCTGGGCTTCGAGGTCACCTCGCAGCAGATGGCGAAGCGCCTCACCCCGGCGAGCTGAGCCGGCGGCGGCCCAGGGACGGGTCCCCTCGGCAGGACTGTTCACCTGCCCAGCGGGAAACCGGCGCGGACCGCACCTGGGGAGGAGCGACGGATGACGCACGGCGCCGGACTGACCATCGGTGTGCTGGGCTCGTACGGTGGGCGAAACCTCGGCGACGAGGCGATCCTCACCGGCCTGCTCACCGATCTGCGTACGCAGGAACCGAACGCCAGGATCATCGTCTTCTCCAGGAACCCGGAGCACACCAGGGCCGCGCACCCGGACGTCGAAGCGGTGCCCTGGGAGGGCGTGAGCCGTACCGACTCGGCCCTGGTCCTGGCCCAGCTCGACCTGCTCATCCTGGGCGGCGGCGGCATCCTGTACGACCGGGAGGCCCGCCGTTACCTGCGGGTGGTCCGGGTGGCCCAGGAACGCGGCCTGCCGCTGCTCACGTACGCGGTGGGGGTCGGGCCGCTCAGCGACGGCGTGGACACCGGCATGGTCCGGGAAACGCTCTCCAGCGCGACCCAGGTGACAGTCCGGGACCAGGAGTCCCGGATGGTGCTGGAGGAGGCCGGCCTGCTCAACCCGATCACGGTCACCGCGGACCCGGCGTTCCTCCTGCAACCGGAGGAGTTCCCGGCCCACCTGCTGGCCGAGGAGGGCGTGCCGGTCGGTAAGCGCCTCGTCGGGATCAGCGTGCGGGAGCCGGGCCGGGCCGCCGAACGCCTCGACGTGGACGGCTACCACCGGCTGCTGGCCCAGATCGGTGACTTCCTGGTGCACCGGATCGACGCGTACGTGCTGTTCGTACCGATGGAGCGCGACGACATCCGACACTCGCACGGGGTGCTGTCGCACATGGTCGCCGCCGAGCGAGGTCGAATCCTGCACGGCACCTACTCTCCGCAGCAGGTGCTGGGGCTGATGCGCCACTTCGACCTGGCCGTCGGCATGCGCCTGCACTTCCTGATCTTCGCGGCGATGGTCGGTACGCCGTTCCTGCCCCTGCCGTACGCCGGCAAGGTCTTCGACCTGGCCCAACGACTCGGCGTGCCGGCGCTACGCGGCGTGGAGCGGGAGGTCGAGGGGCCGCTGCTGGCCGAGGTCGACCGACTCTGGGACGAGCGGGAGCAACGCGCCGAGGCCACCGCACGACGGGTGGCGGAGGTGTGCGATCAGGCGCGGGGCACCTCGGAGGTCACCCGCGGCGTGTTGGAGAGCCTGCGAAGCCAGACCCTCACCCGGGTCTGAGCGGGCGGTCACACCGCCGGGCCGGTCCACCGGTAGCGCCACTCGCGGGCCTCCTCGCGGGCGGTCTCCAACTCGTAGATCTGCGCGTCGGCCAGCCCACCGGAGCCGAGGTGATGGTGGGTCAGCGGCGGACGGCCGTTGCTGTCCAGTTCGACGGTGATGGTCTGCCCGTCCGCCGTGCCGCCGACGAGAAGGATCTGCACGGATGAAGCCATGCGCCCATCCTGCCCGGCCTGACGCCCGCCCGCAGCGGATAGCAGGGCAGCGGGGCGCCCCGTCCGTGGCTAGGGTCGGCGGATGGAGCAGACGATCGATCCCACGCTCGGTCCGGTGCTCGCCCGCACCGGCGACGAACGCGCCGTCCTGACCTCGTTCCTCGACTTCCACCGGGCCGTGCTGCTGCGCAAACTGCGCGGTCTCTCCGACGCCGACGCCCGACGCCGGCTGGTGCCATCGGCAACCACGCTCGCCGGGCTGGTCAAGCACCTGACAATGGTCGAGCGGAACTGGTTTCCAACCCTGTTGGCCCCCGAGCCCGGCGACGTCTACCTGACCTCGGAGGAGGACGCAGTCGCCAGCTTCACGCTGAGCGACCAGGAAACCATCGTCGGGCTCACCGACGCGTACGAGCGAGCCTGCGCCCGCAGCCGGGCGGTCGCCGCGAGCATCGACCTCGACCACGTGGTGCCGCACCCGCAGCTCGGTGAGGTGTCGCTGCGGTGGATTCTGGTGCACATGATCGAGGAGACAGCCCGGCACGCGGGCCACGCCGACATCCTGCGCGAGCTGACCGACGGTGAGGCCGGCGCGCTCTGAGCCCCGGGTCGGCGCACGCCGTCGGCCGTCAACCGGTGGGCAACAGGCCCGGCGGATACTCCATCCCGTCATGCGTACAGGCCGCAGCGGCAACCCGTGCCGCGTACCGGGCGGCGCGCGCCAGTGGCTCACCGCGCAACCGGGCGGCGATCAGACCGGCCGCGAAGGCGTCGCCCGCCCCGTTGCTGTCCACCACCGGCTTTCCGGGAACGGCGGGCGGTACGGGCACCGCCGTGCCGTCGCCCGGGTACAGCTCGGCGCCGTCCGCGCCGCGGGTCACCACCACCGTCCGGGGCGCCAGCGTGCCGGCGAGCGACGCGGCCCGGTCGCCCAACCGCACCCCGCTCAGCAGAACCAGGTCGGCGACCTCCGCGAACGGCTGATGGTAGGTGTTCTCGCCGTCCCAGTCGTGCAGGTCGGTGGAGAGCGCCACGCCCGTCGGCACGGCAGCCCGCACTGCGGGCAGCAACGGCACCGTCCAGTCCATGATCGAGAGGTGGACGTGCCGGGCGTCGCGGACCAGTGCGGCCAACTCGGTGGCGGGAAACGGTGGACCACCCTGCCATGGGCGCGGGTCGTACAGCGACGTGCGCCGTCCGCCCGGGTCCACCAGGTTCACCGACCGGCGGGTGCCGCCCCGGTGCTCGGCCAGCAACGCCCGCACCTCGGCCCGGGTCAACGCCGCCCGGACCAGCTCACCGGCCGGATCCGCACCGAGGGTGTCGACAACCAGTACCCGCAGGCCGAGCGCCCGGGCGGCCAACGCCACCCCGGCGCCGGTGTTGCCGATCCGCAGCTCGATCGGCTCGACGGTGTGGGAATCGGCAGCCGGGAGCGGCAGCGCGGGCACCCGAACCCGTACGTCCACCCCAAGCCCGCCAAGAACCAGCAGATCGACCACAACGCCGACGCTAGCCCGTTGCCGCTCCCACCTCCAGAGCCCCGCGATCTTGCGCTTTCTGCCGCGACAAAAGGTGCACCGCTCGCAGAACACCGACAGGAACTGCAAGATCGCGCAGGTGGGGGGCGTCGGTCCGGTCAGCGGGGCCGCCTATCCTGGGGGCGGGCGGCGACTAGGGGGAGCAGGTGCTGGTCATCCACGGGCTGTGGTTGCCCGGCGGCAGCTCGACCGGCGGCCTCGCCGTCTGGGCCGAGGACAGCGCCGCACCGGTCCCCGCTGCGCGTTCGGGCCGGCCGGCCCGGGAACGCCCGCATCCCTTCGCCGCCGGGCACAGCGACCTGGCCGCCGTCCTCGCCGATGCCGCCGAGCCGACCCGGCCGGACACCGCGTTGCTCACCCTGCCCACCCTGGCCGGCGCGCCGACCGACTCACCCGAGTTGATCCGGACCACCGTCGCACCTGCCGCCCGCGGCCGGCTCACAGTGGCCGGGTGGCGGGTCCCCACACTGGTGTACGCCCCGGACGACGCCCTTTCGCTGCTGCAAGCCCTGGACGACATCCCGGCGGTGGCCGGGGCCACAGTGCGGCACCTCGCCGAGCTGGCCGATTTCGCCGCCGACCTGGTGACCCGTGGCCGCGTCCTCCCCGGCGTGCGCACGACGACGGCCTCCCAGATGCCCGGCGCTGGCGCGACGACGGCGTCGGACGGTGCCGAGCAGGTGCCCGCGCAGGCGGTCTGGCGTCCGCTGCTGACCGGCACCGACGCCGCCTGGGCGCGCTCGCTGGCGCTGGCCCTGCCACCGGCCGCCCGAGCCGCCGTCCTGCCGCCCGCCACCGCCGCGTTGCCGCCCACCGCCGCCGCTGGTCAGGGGCCACCCGGGAGCGCCGCCACCTCCGCCGCGACGACCGTTGGTTCGGGCGGGCCTGAGCTGACCGCTGCCGCCCTGGTCGCGGATGCGCTGGATGCGTTGACCGATGCTGCCGCACGGGCTGCGCTGGCGACCACCACGCTGGCCCGGGGGCTGCGCCCGGGTGGTCCGGCGCCGGCCTGGCTGGCCGCGCTCGCCGGCCCGCAGCGGGACTTCACCATCGACCCGGCCGGGCTGGCCACCCTCTCCGCCGAACTGGACGCCTGGCAGCGCGACGCCGCCGGTGGCCCGGTGCGGGCCAGTTTCCGCCTGGTGGAACCAGCCCCCGACGAGGTCACCGAACCGATCCTGGCCACTCGGGCGGTGCCCGCCAAGGGTGCGCCCGTGCCGGTGCCCGCCGACAGCGCGCCGGTGCCGGTCGGGTCGATCGGTGCCGGGCGCTGGCGGTTGGAGTTCGGGTTGCAGGCCGCTGACGAACCCGGCCTGCACGTCGACGCCGGGGACATCTGGCGAGCGCCGCAGACCCTCGGCGGCCTGGTTGGCCGGACGACCAGCCCGCAGGAGACGCTCCTCGCCGAGCTGGGTCGGGCCAGTCGGCTCTGGCCGGACCTGGACGCCGCGCTGCGCACCGCCGCCCCGGAGGCGATGGAACTCGACGTCGAGGGGGCGCACCGGTTCCTCAGTGCGGGCGCCCCGGTGCTGCACGCGGCCGGTTTCGGGGTGCTGCTGCCCTCCTGGTGGCAGCGTCCGTCGGCACGACTGGGCGCCCGGTTGCGGGCGCGCAGCCGCACCGCGCCGGGCACTGTGGGTGGCGCCGATGCCGGTGTCGGTCTGGACGCCCTGGTCGACTACCGCTGGGAGATCGCGCTCGGTGACCAGCCGCTCTCCGCCGAGGAGTTGGCGGCGTTGGCCGAGACGAAGACCCCGCTGGTTCGGCTCCGCGGCCGGTGGGTGGAGCTGGACCCGGGGCGGCTCGCGGCCGGGCTGCGCCTGCTTCGCTCCGCAGGCGAGTTGACCGTCGCCGACCTGCTCCGCCTCGGGCTGGCCGACGGCGAGGCCACCGGCGAGCTGCCGGTGCTGGAGGTGACCGCCGACGGGGCGTTGGGCGACCTGCTCGCCGGCGCGGTCGAGCGGCGGCTCACCCCACTGGACCCGCCACCGGGCTTCCGGGGAACGCTGCGGCCGTACCAGCAGCGGGGACTGGCGTGGCTTGCCTTCCTGCGCTCACTGGGCCTGGGCGGTGTGCTCGCCGACGACATGGGGCTGGGCAAGACTGTGCAACTGCTCGCGCTGCTCGCCGGGGACCCACCGGAGGCCGGGCCGACCCTGCTGGTCTGTCCGATGTCGCTGGTCGGTAACTGGCAGCGGGAGGCGGCACGGTTCACCCCGGAGCTGCGGGTGCACGTACACCATGGTGCCGAGCGGGCGCGGGGCGCGGAGTTCACAGCGGCCGCGCACGGCGCGGACCTGGTCCTCACCACCTACTCGGTGGCCGCCCGCGACGCCGTCGACCTGGCCGGCATCGACTGGCACCGGGTGGTGGTGGACGAGGCGCAGGCGATCAAGAACGCGTCGACCCGGCAGGCCGAGGCGGTTCGCGCGCTGCCCGCCCGGCAGCGGGTGGCGGTGACCGGTACGCCGGTGGAGAACCGCCTCGCCGACCTCTGGTCGATCATGCAGTTCGCCAACCCGGGTCTGCTCGGGCCGGCCGCGACGTTCCGCAAACGGTTTGCCGAGCCGATCGAGCGGCACGGCGACGCCGAGGCCGCCGAGCGGCTCCGCCGGATCACCGGCCCGTTCGTGTTGCGCCGACTCAAGACCGACTCGTCGATCATCTCCGACCTTCCGGAGAAGCTGGAGATGGAGGTGCTCTGCAACCTCACGGCGGAGCAGGCCGCGCTGTACCGGGTGGTGGTCGACGACATGCTGGCCCGGATCGAGACCAGCGACGGCATCGAACGACGTGGCCTGGTGCTGGCCACCATGACCCGCCTCAAGCAGGTCTGCAACCACCCCGCCCAGCTGCTGCGCGACGGCTCACCGCTGGAGGGCCGCTCCGGCAAGCTGGCTCGGCTCACCGAGATCCTGGAGGAGGTGCTGGCGGCGGGGGAGCGGGCACTGCTCTTCACCCAGTACGCCGAGTTCGGTGCGATGTTGCGGGGTCACCTGTCGGCGCGGTTCGGCCGGGAGGTGCTGTTCCTGCACGGTGGCCTCGGAAAGGCCGAGCGGGACGCCCTGGTGCAGCGTTTCCAGTCGGCGGAGGGCCCGCCGCTGTTCGTCCTCTCCCTCAAGGCCGGCGGCACGGGGCTGACCCTGACCGCCGCGAACCACGTGGTGCATGTGGACCGGTGGTGGAACCCGGCGGTCGAGGACCAGGCCACCGACCGGGCGTTCCGGATCGGGCAGCGCCGGCGGGTGCAGGTGCGCAAGTTCGTGTGCGCCGGCACTGTCGAGGAGAAGGTGGCCGCGCTGATCGCGGACAAGCGCAGCCTCGCCGAGCGGGTGGTCGGCACCGGCGAGCAGTGGATCACCGAGTTGTCCACCGGCCAGTTGCGGGACCTGTTCGCCCTGGAAGCCGGCGCGGTGGTGGAGTGACGGACTTCGCCGACTACGGGCGCCCGCGTCGGGTCGACGGGGGTCTGCGGGCGCGCAGTGCCCGGGGCGCGATCGGCCGGTCCTGGTGGTCGCGGCGTTTCCTGGAGGTGCTGGAGTCGTTCGCGCTCGGCACCCGGTTGACCCGGGGCCGGTCCTACGCGCGGGCCGGTCAGGTGCTCACGCTCGACATCACACCCGGGCGGGTCACCGCGGTGGTGCAGGGCTCCCGGCCGCAGCCGTACCAGGTGTCGATCGCGCTGAAGCCGTTCCCGGCGGCGCTCTGGTCCCGAATCGAGGACGAGCTGGCAGGGCAGGCGTTCTTCAGCGCCCGGCTGCTCGCCGGGGACCTCCCCGACGAGTTGGAGGAGCTGTTCGCGGCCGCCGGCGCGCCGCTCTTCCCGGCCGCCGTGGGCGAGTTGACCCAGCGGTGCAACTGCCCCGACTTCGCGGTGCCCTGCAAGCACCTCGCGGCGACGTTCTACCTGCTGGCCGAGGCGTTCGACGCGGACCCGTTCGAGCTGCTGCACTGGCGTGGCCGGTCCCGCGCGGAGTTGCTCGACGAACTCCGCGCCCGGCGGGCCGCGACCACCGGTGCCACAGCACCGCCCCCACCGGTCGACCCACCGTCCGGACCGGACGATGCGGTGTCGACAGTGGACGTCGTGGCGCCGGTCGGTGCCGCCCGGGCGCTCGCCGGGCTGTCGGCGACGCCGCTGGCGGATACGGCGGACCGTTTCTGGTCAGCGCCGGTGCCGCTGCCGGATCGGCCGCCCCGACTGGTGACCGGCACCGACCTGCTGCTGCGCCAGCTCGGAGCGCCGGCCCCGGCCATCGGTGGGCCGGGACTGCTCGAGCGGTTGCGCCGCGCGTACCGGGCGTTCGGTCCGGCTGACAGGTGAGCTGTCACGTCCACCGGTTCACCCGTCCCGTTGAGCGGTTGAGCAGTCACGTCCAGCGGCGGCGGAACCGCCACATGATCGCGGCATTGGCCACCAGCACCACCGCGCAGATCGCGCCGGTGAGTCGACCGGCGAACACGGCTATCGCCGGCAGCGACGCCCACAGCACGATGGTCAACAACATCAGGTAGCGGCCCCTGCGGGCTCGGGCCCGATGGTCCAGCCGGTTGAAGAAGGCCGGATCACTTTCCCGGAGCTGACGGGTGATCTGGTCGAATCTGCGCTGATCCTCTTTGCTGAGCATGGCGCTGCCTTCCCCTCACGCGTTCAGCGGTTCGGCGGCATACCCGCTGCGGTGGCGGCTCACGCTCGCCCGCTACTGCTACTTTTCCTCCACGCGAGTGCGCCTCATGTCCGGCTTACCTGAACCTTAAGTTTGCCTTTGGTGGTGAACGACGCCGAAACTGTCGCGTACGGCGGCCTGGTCCGATCCGTGCTCGGCTGCCGCGCGTACGCCCTGCTGGGAAGGTCTGCGGGCAGACCCATCCCGCCACCCACCGCGGACGTCGCACTGAGCGCTGTCTTAAGTGCCCTCACGAGTGGGTTCCGGCCACCTTGAAGGGCCCTGGGGCCTTGGTTACCTTGCCGTAGCAACCCCCTCAGGCAACAGTCGCCGCACCTGCCGCACCTGCCCGGTAGCAGCTTTCGGCGCTCATCAGAAATCGGGATTGGTACATGGCCGACCAGAATGTGCCACCACGTCGACCGCGGGACGACCGCGGTTGGGACGGACATCAGCACCCCAACGCTGACGGCTACGGCGACCCCCACACGCCAGCGCCCTACGGCTACGACTCGCCCCACCCCTACCAGGGCGGCTGCGCCGCGCAGGCCGACCCGCGTGAGCAGTACGCCGGGCAGCCCGCGCCTGCCCCGCGCGGTCCGCAGTGGGTTGGCCCGGAGGGCCTTGGCCGCCCGGCCCCGGCACGACCGGCCGGTACCGGACTGCCCACCCTCGACGATGACAACGAGCCGGGTCGCAAGGTCGGCCGACGTAAGGCGATGGTGGCCCTCGGCGGCACCGCCGCCGTCGTCGCCGGTGGCGCGGCGCTCGCCATGACCCCGCAGATCCGTGGCCTCTTCGGCGACGAGGCGGCGGCCGGCGACGCGACCGGCAGCACGGTGACCGACGGCACCGCGGCGCGGCCCAGCGGCCAGCAGCCCAGCACCGTGCGTACCTACACCGAACAGAACGAAAGCTACATGGGCTCCCGGGCCGGTGAGGCGCTGAAGAAGAACGCGCCGGCCGGTGGGCGGACCTTCTCCGGCCCGGCAGCGGCCGCGGCGGCGACCAAGGTGACAGTGAAGACGGTGCTGGCCAAGGACCCGATCCTGCACCTGGCCCGGCGCGCCACCTTCGGCGCGACGCCCGCGGTGATCGCCGACATCAAGCGCGAGGGCATGGACGCCTGGATCCGCGCCCAGCTGGACCCGGGAAAGTTGGAGCCGAGCAAGGGCGAGCTGAAGCTCGCCGAACTGCCGACCCAGAAGCTCTCCGTGCAGCAGCTGCGCGACCAGCGGGACAAGCTCAACGAGCAGGACGCCCACCCGGAGCGGGAGATGGTCGACGCCACCATCGCCCGGCAGATCTGGTCCAAGCGCCAGTTGTTCGAGGTGATGGTCGACTTCTGGAACGACTTCCTGCACGTCGCTGCGGACTTCGACGGCGGCGAGGTGTACCGCAACTCGTTCGACCAGGACGTCGTGCGTAAGCACGCGCTGGGCAGCTACCCGGAGATGCTGGTCGCCGCGAACAAGCACCCGGCGCTGCTGATCTACCTGAACCAGAAGGACTCCCGCAAGGACGCGATCAACGAGAACCTCGCCCGGGAGAACCTCGAGCTCTACTCGGTCGGCGTCGACGGCGGCTACAAGGAGCCCGACGTCCGGCAGGCCGCCATGTTGCAGACCGGCCGCGGTGTGGACGACAAGGGCAAGTACGTCTTCCGCCCCGAGCAGCACTACGTCGGCAAGGTGAAGATCCTCGGCTTCACCCACGCGAACAACTCGGCCGACCCGAAGAAGGCCGAAGCGGCGATCGACGCGTACATCACCTACATCGCGACGCACCCGTCGACAGCGAAGTACGTGGCGCAGAGCCTGGCCACCCGGTTCGTCTCGGACACCCCGCCGAAGTCCCTGGTGGACCGGCTGGCCAAGACGTACACCACGAACAAGGGCATGATCAAGCCGGTCCTGATGACGCTGTTCTGCTCCTCGGAGTTCTGGGCCGGTGTGGGCCAGAAGGTGCGTCGGCCGATGGAGTACCTGGTCGCCACGTACCGCACCCTGGGCGTCTCGCCCGAGGCGTCGCCGAAGCACAACAACGGCGACAGCAAGCGCACCGCGTACGCCCGGGGGCTGCGCCAGATCCACGACAAGATGCGCGAGCTGGGTCAGTCCCCGATGGGTCATCCGACCCCGGACGGCTACCCGGACGTCTACGTCGCCTGGACCTCGGCCGGCACCATGGTCAACGGCTGGAACGAGGCGGGCGAGATCCTCGCCGGCTACCGCACCACCTTCACGTACACGGCGCCGGAGAAGCTGGTGGCCAAGCCACCGGCGACGGCCGGGGCGTACGTGGACGCGCTCTCCCTGCGGCTGGTGGGCCAGAAGTTGAGCACGCGGGAGAAGAACCTCATCCTCGGCGTGGCCGGTGTGGCGGCGACCACCAAGGTCGACGCCACGTTCAACGGGGCCATCACCGCCGTCGCGCGGGCGATCCTCGCTTCCCCCCAGCACCACCTCCGGTGAGGCACCCGATGGAGAAGACTGTGTACAACTCTTTCCCCCTGCACCCCGAATGCCCCGACGTGCGACGGCTGGCCGACAACCCGGCCGAGGCGTTGCTGCGCGCCGAGGCGGACATCGTCGCCGCCGAGAACGCCGCCGAGTTCGACAGGTACCGCACCCTGGAGAACCTGGAGGAGGCCCAGCAGGACGGTCGCGGCGTGACCCGGCGGACCTTCGTCGCCGGTGCCGCGGCCACCGCCACCGCGCTGGCCACCGCCCAGTTCGTCACCACCTCGGCGTCGTTCGCGGCGACCAAGACCGGCACCCTGATCCACGTCTTCCTCTACGGCGGGCTGGACGGCCTGAGCCTGATCGCGCCGGACAACGACGCGGTGCTCAACAAGGCCCGGCCCGACCTGCTGCTCGGCAACGACTCGCTGTCCCTGGGCCGCGGCTTCAAGCTGACCAGCGCGTTCAAGCCGCTGGAGAAGTGGCTCACTGCCGGTCAGCTCGGCTTCATCCCGGCGGTCTCCGACGAGCGGCTGTCCCGCAGCCACTTCCAGGCCGCCGACGCCTGCAACCTGGGCGGGCTGCCCAACGAGACCGGCGGCCGGGGTTGGCTCGACGGTCTGGTCGACAACCTGGGCAAGGGCACCGCGTTCCGCAGCGTCGGCATCGGCAGCACCCTGCCGCGTTCGCTGGTCGGCAACAACGGCGCGCTGTCGCTGAACAACGTCGGCTCCCTGCGGCTCAACGGTGACGAGCGGTTCCGGGCCGCCACCGAGAAGGCCATCAAGGGACTCTTCACCGGGATCAACCACCCGGTCGAGGAAGCCGTGCAGGAGGGCATGGGCGCGCTGGCCACCGCCCAGAAGCTCGCCGCCAAGCCGTACCAGCCCGCCGAGGGCGTCAAGTACGAGGGCGTCGGCAACGCGTTCCAGCAGCTCGCCCAGTTGATCAAGGGTGGCGCCAACGTCCGGGTCGCCACCGTCGGCATGGGCGGCTACGACACCCACGAGAACCAGGGCACCCGCGAGGGCGGCCAGCTGCACCGCCGGCTCAACGAGCTGGCCAGCGCCATGGCCGCGTTCTTCACCGACCTCGGCCCGAAGGCCGCCGACGTGACGATCATGGTGTCCAGCGAGTTCGGCCGTCGGGTCGGCTCCAACAACAACGGCACCGACCACGGGCACGGCGGCGTGGTCACCCTGCTGTCCGGCAAGAAGCTGGCCGGTTCGCTGCTGGGCACCTGGAACGGTCTGGACAAGCTGGACTCCGGTGACGTGCCGGAGTACAACAACATGTTCAACGTCTACGGCGCCGTGGCGCAGGGCCGGTTCGGGCTCACCAACGCGGAGGTCGACAAGGTCTTCCCCCGCCAGAAGTACGCGCCGATGAAGCTGTACGCGTGACGCATTCGCACACCCACGCCGCCGGCCGTCGTACCGGGACCTCGTCCCGGCACGGCGGCCGGTCGGCTGCGCCCGTACCCCCGCAGATCCCGGACCGGCGCGGGCCCGGCGGCCGACGGCTGCTCGGCGTGCTGCTCCTGGTCGGCCTGCTCGCCAGCGTGCTGCCGTGGTGGTTGGGCACCCCCGCCGGATCGTTGCGGACCACCGCGGCCACCGTCACCGCGGCCGGCCGGATCACCGGCCTGGTCGCCGGCTACCTGCTGCTGGTGCAGGTGCTGATGATGAGCCGACTGCCGGTGCTGGAACGGTGGATCGGCGGCGAGCACACGGCCCGCTGGCACCGGGACATCGGCGCCACCCTGCTGGTCGCCGTGCTGGCGCACATGTCGCTGATCCTGGTCGGCTACGCCGACCTGCGTAAGCAGTCGGTCCTCGCCGAGGTCGGCACGTTGCTCGGCGACTACGAGGACATGGTCTCGGCATTCGTCGCGGCCGGCATCATGATGCTCGTCGGGTTCAGCAGCATCCGGGCGATCCGGCGGGCGTTGCCCTACGAGATGTGGCACCTGCTGCACCTGTCCAGCTACCTGGTCCTGCTGCTCGGCTTCGGCCACCAGTTCACCCACGGCGCGCAGCTGTACCGGCCCGGCCCGGTGCGCACCGGCTGGATCGCGCTCTACGTGCTGGTGGTCGCCGCCCTGCTCTGGGGCCGCGTGATCGCACCGCTGGCGTTCAACCTGCGCTACAAGCTGCGGGTCGCCGACGTGGTCGCCGAGAGCACCGACACCATCTCCATCTACCTCACCGGGGAGCGGCTCGGCCGGCTGGCCATGCTCGGCGGCCAACATTTCCGCTGGCGGTTCCTCACCCGGGGCTGCTGGTGGCAGTCGCACCCGTTCTCCGTCTCCGCCGCCGCCAACGGCCGCTGGCTGCGGGTCACCGTCAAGGTGGTCGGCACCCACACCGCCGACCTGCGCGACCTGGAACCGGGCACCCGGGTCTGGGCCGAAGGCCCGTCGGGCACCTTCACCGCCGCGCACCGGCTCGGCGAGCGGGCGCTGCTGATCGCCGGTGGCAGCGGCATCACGCCGATCCGGGCCATGCTGGAGGAGTTGCCGCCGGGCGCCGCGCTGATCTACCGGGCCCGCACACCGGCCGACGTGCTGCTCAGCCGCGAGTTGGACTGGCTGGCCCAGGAACGCCACACCTCCGTCTGGTACGTCATCGGCTCCCGCGACGACCCCGGCCCCCGCCAGTTGATGAGCCCGGACGGGCTGCGGCAACTGGTGCCCGACGTGGCCCGGCGCGACGTCTACCTGTGCGGGCCGCCCGGTCTGGTGGAACAGTCGGTGCGGGCACTGCGGCGGGCCGGCGTGCCCCGACGGCAGATCCACCTGGCCACATTCGAGCTGTAGGAAGGCATCCCCATGCGTCGCGCGCTCCTCGCGATCACCGGCCTGGCCGCCAGCACCACCGCGCTTGTGGTGTTCAAGGGCTCGCCAGGCACCAGCCAGGTCGCCCAGAACCTGCCGACCGCCCAGCCGGTCAACCCCTCCGGGCCGGGCACCGACCCCGGCGCCCTCGCGGATGCACCGGGCACCGACCCGGCCGGCGGCACGCCGACGTCATCGGAAAGCGCCAAGCCGTCGACGTCGCCCAAGCCCGGCAAGACCACCGCGCGCCCGTCGGGCACCAAGACGACGAAGGCCCCCAGCGCTCCGCGGACCACCACCAAGGCACCCCAGTCGACAACGCGTCGGGTTACCGGAACCGGCTTCGACGCGGTTGAGGGCAGGGAGAAGTACGGGTTCGTGCAGGTGCAGATCGTCGTCTCCGGCAACCGGATCGTCGACGCCGTCGCGCTGTCGCTGCCCAGCGGGGGTGAATCCGACATCCACAGCGGCGACGTCCGTGTCGCCTACGACGGCAGCGGTGCCGAGGTGGTGCAGAAGCAGAGCGCCAACCTCAACACCGTCTCCGGTGCCACAGCGACCAGCGACGCCTACAAGAAGTCGCTGCGGTCCGCCATCGAGCAGGCATTCTGACGTGCGGGCCACGCTGACCCGGCCCGGGCTGTGCCGGGTCGAACAGATCATGGGTACGACGATCACCCTGGACCTCGCCGACGATCTGCCACCGGCGACAGTGCGCGAGCTGGCGGACGAGGTCTTCGCCTGGATGCACGAGGTCGACGCGCGGTTCAGCACCTACAAGCCGGACAGCGAGGTGTGCCGCTTCGACAGGGGCGAGGTGTTGCTCTCCGAGGCGTCAGCGGACCTGCGGTACGTGCTGGAGACCTGCGCCGACCTGTGGGGCGCCACCGACGGGTTCTTCGACGCGTACGCCACCGGTCGGCTCGACCCGTCCGGCTACGTCAAGGGCTGGGCCGCTCAGGTCGCCTCGGACCGCCTCGTCGCCGCCGGGGCCGTCAACCACTGCGTGAACGCTGGCGGCGACGTACGGGTGCGGGGCCTGTCGCCGTCGGGGGAGCCGTGGCGCATCGGCATCCGGCACCCGTGGGACGCGATGGCGGCCTGTCTGGTGCTCAGCGGGACCGACCTGGCGGTTGCCACGTCCGGCGTCTACGAGCGGGGCCGGCACGTGCTGGACCCGCGCCGGGGCGCACCGGCCAGTGGGCTGCGCTCGGTGACTGTGGTCGGCACGGACCTCGGGTTGGCCGACGCGTACGCCACCGCCGCCCTCGCCATGGGCACCCCCGGCCTCAACTGGCTGGCCCGCCTGGACGACCACACCCACGCGGCGATAACCGACAACGCCCGCCAGTACCACTCCGCCGACCTCCCCCTGACCGACTAGCGGAGGGGGCGGTGGGTGCCGGCTGGGCGGGAGCCGGTGGGGCGTGGGCGGCCGGGGCGGGACCCGGACGGTCGGGTGCCGGCCCAGCGGCGCCCCGGGTGGCTGCGCCGGGGCGGCTCGGTGCCGCCGGGGTGAGGCGCTCTGTCGTTGGTGGACATCGTTCCCCCGTTCGTGGCGCGCGTTCGCACCGTCCCCCTGTCAACGAGGACCGACGCCTCGGCGACGCTGTCGGGCACCGGATCGAATCGTCGACCGGGCCGGTGTCACATGCCTCGTCGGGGCAGCGGCAGGTGACCGGGGAGCAGGTCGGGGGCGAGCGTCACCCCGGCGGCGCGCAGCGCCCCGATCAACGTGTTCTGCACGAGGTACGAATCCGGAAGCTGCCAGCGCGCCTGCTCCGGGGCGACCGCCCAGCGGACAGTGCCCTCCGGCAGCCGGGTGGGCGGCGCGGGGATCCACGAGCCCGGCCCGTGCCGGACCACGTGGAAGCAGTGCTCCAACTCCGGTCGGAGCGGGTCGCCGGGGCGGACCAGGAACATCCACCGGCCGGTGGGCGTGACCAGCACCGGTCCGCGTACGCCGGTGCCGGCCGGGTGGATCTGGACCGCGTCGAGCACGTGTCGGCCCAGGTGGGCGGGCACCTCCAGCACGTCGAAGGCCCGGCCGGTGGGCAGCAGCACCCCGTGTGGCCGGCTCCGCCACCAGGTCGCCACCCGGGCCGGGTCGGCGCTGGCGGCCAACTCCCAGTTCTCCAGGGCGGGGTGGCAGCCCACTGTGGGACAGCCGGCCCGGCCGCAGACGAAGCGGCTGCGGGCCAGGCAGGCACCCGGGGTGACCTCCCAGCCGTGTACCGCGTACCGGATGGCGACCCGGCGCAGCCGGACCCGTTCCAGCGGCGACAGTTCGGCAACGCGCGGTACGACATTCCCCCACATGTGTGCCAACTCCTCTCGTCGGGCCCGGCGTTCGCCAGGTCGCATGTCGAGCACCGTCACTGCCGTAACCCACGATCGTTGAGGTTGACGAACGGCTCGTGCAACTTGCACGAAAAGTACGAGGACTGGCTGTACGGCTGACGTACATCCTGTGCGACCAGGCAAAACCTGAAAGTGAACGGCAGTCGCCGCACCCGCGGACATCGCCCCGACTCAATTGGTCGTCGGTGGCAGGGGAGGATGGGGAGATGGACGAGCTACCCATAGGACGGCGAGTTGCCTACTGGCGGGGGCGACGCAAGATGTCGCAGCAGGTCTTCGCGGACCGGCTGGGCAAGTCCAAGAGCTGGGTGGACAAGGTCGAACGCGGCGTCCGACGGTTGGACAAGTTCTCCGTCCTGTACGAGATCGCCGACATCCTCCAGATGGACGTCCAGCTGCTGATGGGCAAGGACCCGGAGCGGCGCGCCGACGCCCTCAACTGCATCGACCAGGTCGAGGTGCAGGAGATCCGGGCGGCGCTGGAACGCTACGACTCGATGAGCGCGTACTTCGACGCGGCGCCGTACCCGCCGCCGATGGACGACATGCGCAAGGCCGTCAACCACGCCTGGCTCACCTACCAGTACGGCCGCTACGGGATGCTCACCCGGGCGTTGCCCAAGCTGCTGCGCGACGCCCAGGCTGCCGACGCCGCCTACGGCGGTGGGCAGGCTGCCGAGGCGGCCCATCTGCTCGGCCAGGTCTACCAGATCGCCTCCTCGGTGCTGCGCAAGCTCGGCGAGTGCGAGCTCGCCTGGTTGGCCGCCGACAGGTCGATGGCGGTGGCCCAGCGGGCCGACGACCCGCTGCTCGCCGGGATCGCCACCACCCGGGTGTGCAACGCCCTGGTCGCGATGGGCCGGGCCCGCCCCGCGCTGGAGCTGAACGTCCAGATCGCCAACCGGCTGGCACCGGGTGGCAGCAACGAGGTCTCCCCGGCCCGCCTCTCCGTCTACGGGATGCTGCTGCTCCAGGGCGCGATGGCCGCGTCCCGCATCGGTGACTCGGCCAGCGTCGACGACCTGATCAACTGCGCGCAGGAGGCCGCCACCCTGCTCGGCGGCGACCACAACCACTACTGGACGTCGTTCGGCCCGACCAACGTTGAGCTGCACCGGGCCGCCGCCGCTGTGGAGCTGGGCGACGGAGGGCGGGCCGTGGAGGTGCACCAGCTGCGCATCGCGGAGCCCGCCTTCAACGCGCTGCTGCCCGAGCGCCGCGCCCACCACCTGCTCGACATCGCCCGCGGGTACGCCCAGATAGGTGACGTGGCGAACGCCGGCGAGATGCTGCTGCTCGGTGATCGGCTCGCCCCGTCGGAGATCCGCTGCCGGCCGATCGCGCACGAGGTGATGTCCGACATCCTTCGTCGCACACGTGGTGCGCCGCCTTCTCCGGTAGCGGAGTTGGCTGAGCACATGGGAGTAGGGGTATGAGCGCGGAGCCGGTCTGATGGCCGGTGCAGCGCACAACAGCGGGCACCGCGAGGTGCTCTACGTCATCGCCTGCGGTTCGCCGCTGGCCCGGCACGTCGGTCGTCTGGTCGACCTCGCCCAACAGGACGGTTGGGACGTCTGCGTGGTCGCCACGCCGGACGGCGCGAAGTTCGTCGACCAGTCGGCCCTGATTCGGCAGACCGGCCACCCGGTGCGGACGCACTACAAGAATCCCGGTGACCCGGACGTGCTGCCGCCCGCCGACGCCATGATCGTCTGCCCGGCCACCGTCAACACGGTCAACAAGTGGGCCGCCGGGATCACCGACACCCTGGCGCTCGGGCTTCTGGTCGAGGCTCAGGGCAAGGGCGTCCCCATCGTGGCGGTGCCGTACACCAACGCGGCGATGGCCTGCCACCCGGCGTTTCGTGCCGGGGTGGCCCGGTTGGCCGAGTGGGGTGTCACTGTGCTCTTCGGCGACGATGTGATCGCTCTGCACCCGCCCGGGACGGGGGAACAGCACCTGCACGCCTTCCCCTGGGCGATGCCGCTGGCCGCATTGCAGACCGTCTCCTGGACCGCCGCCTAGCGCGTCCGGCAGATCTTCCACCCGACGCGGCCGGGCCGGGTGTCACCGCCCGGCCGCCCCGACGCCGGTAAGCTGGCCCGCCGTGAGCACAAGCGGATCCGCCCCCACAGTCAGCGACGTGGTGGCCGCGCTGGAACGGCGCTTTCCGCCGGTCTGGGCGGAGGAGTGGGATCGGGTGGGCCTGGTGCTCGGTGAGCCGGCCGCCCCGGTCCGCCGGGTGCTCTGCGTGGTCGACGTGGTGCCCGAGACTGTCGACGAAGCCCTCGCCGCCAACGCGGACATGATCGTCGCGCATCACCCGCTGCTGCTGCGCGGGGTGTCGTCGGTCGCCGCGACGACCTTCAAGGGGCGGATCATCCACCAGTTGATCCGGGCCGGGGTGGCGCTCTACGCGGCGCACACCAACGCCGACGTGGCCTCCCCGGGCGTCTCCGACGCCCTCGCCGCCCGCTTCGGGCTCACCGGTCTGCGCCCACTTCAACGACCCGCGCCCGGCTCGCCCGCCCACGGCGACGACAGGGGGTTCGGCCGGATCGGCGAACTGCCCCAGCCGATGACCCTCGCCGAGCTGACCCGGCACGCGGCAGCGGTGCTCCCCGTCACGTCCTGGGGAGTTCGCGCGGCGGGGGATCCCGGGCGTATGGTTCGTACCCTCGCCGTCAGCGGCGGGTCGGGGGACAGCTTCCTCGGCGCCGCGACCGCCGCCGGGGTGGACGCGTTCCTCACCGCCGACCTGCGGCACCACCCGGCCGGCGAGCACCTCGCCGCCGATGGTCCCGCCCTGATCGACGCCGCCCACTGGGCGACCGAACGACCGTGGCTGGACGACCTGGCAGCCTTCCTCCGGGAGGCGCTGGACGTCGAGACGCTGGTGTCCGACCTGGACACCGACCCGTGGACCGTGCACGCCGCCGCACCCGCTGTGGACGACAAGGAGCCCGACCGTGAAGGCTGACCCTCAGGTGCAGCGCCGCCTGCTCGACCTCCAGGCGATCGACACCAACCTCGCCCAGCTCGCCCACCGCCGGCGGTCGCTGCCCGAGCGGGCCGAGCTGGAGTCGCTGGCTCGGGAGCTGTCGTCGATGGAGGACGAGCGGGTCCGCGCCCAGGTGGCGGTGGACGACCTGGACCGGGACATCGCCCGGTTGGAGAAGGACGTCGAGCAGGTCCGGGCCCGCAAGGAGAAGGACGAGAACCGGCTTGCCGCCGGCACCGGCCCGGCCCGCGAGCTGGAGGCGCTCCAGCACGAGCTGGTCTCGCTCAAGCGCCGCCAGGGCGACCTGGAGGACGCCGAGCTGGAGCTGATGGAGCAGCGCGAGACCGCGCAGGGCGTACTGGACGGCGTGGAGCAGCGGCTGGCCGAGACCCGGGACAAGCGGGCCGCGACCGAGCAGCGCCGCGACGAAGCGCTGGCCGAGATCGCCAAGGAGGAGGAGTTCAAGCGGGGCGCCCGTCAGCCGCTCGCCGCCGACCTCCCCAGCGATCTGGTAACCCTGTACGACAAGATCCGCGAGGACACCGGGTTGGGTGCCGCGTTGCTCACCGGCGGCCGCTGCGGCGGGTGCCGCCTGGACCTGTCCGGCGCCGACCTGGCCCGGATCCGCAAGGCCGCCCCCGACGACGTGGTCCGCTGCGAGGACTGCCGACGGATCATGGTCCGCACCAACGAGTCGGGCCTGTAGGTCGTGGCGCCGCGCGTGGTCTCCATGGAGGCCGACGGTGGGTCCCGGGGCAACCCCGGCCCCGCCGGCTACGGCGCGGTGGTCCGCGACCCGGAGACCGGCGAGGTGCTCGCCGAGCGCTCCGAGTCGCTCGGCACGGCCACCAACAACGTCGCCGAGTACCAGGGCCTGATCGCCGGGTTGACCGCCGCCGCCGAGCTGGGCGCCGTCGAGGTGGACGTCCGGATGGACTCCAAGCTTGTGGTCGAGCAGATGTGCGGCCGGTGGCAGATCAAGCACCCCGGCCTGCGGCCCCTCGCCGCCCAGGCCGCCGCGCTGGTGGGCCGGTTCAGCGCGGTCCGGTTCAGCTGGATTCCGCGCGAGCAGAACCGGCACGCCGACGCCCTCGCCAACGCCGCCATGGACGCCGCCGCGGGTCGTCCGTCGGCGACCGCGGCCCCCGCCCGTCCTGCGACTACTGCGGCCGCCGGCCAGCCCTCGACGACGCCCGCCGCCCCGATCATCGGCAGCGACCCGGCGACCGCGCCGGCCTCCTGGGAGCCACGGCCGACCTTCACCGCCACCCGGCTCATCCTGGTCCGGCACGGCGAGACCCCGTACACCGAGCAGCGGCGCTACTCCGGGCGCGGCGACGTGCCGCTCTCCGAGCGTGGCCGGGCCCAGGCCCGCGCCACCGGCACCCGGGTGGCCGAGCTGGCCCCGTCCGTCGCGGCAGTGCTCAGCTCACCGTTGTCCCGGTGTACGGCCACCGCGGCGTCGATCGCCGGGGCGCTCGGCGGTGACGTGCCGGTCCGCACCGAGGACGACCTGATCGAGTGCGACTTCGGCCAGTGGGAGGGGCGCACCTTCGCCGAGGTACGCCAGCAGTGGCCGGGGGAGATGGACGCCTGGCTCGCCTCACCCCGGATCGCGCCGCCGGGCGGGGAGTCGTTCACCCAGGTCGCCGAACGCGCGCACCGCGTCATCAGCGGGCTGCTCACCGCGTACCCCGGTGAGACAGTGGTGGTCGTCTCGCACGTCTCGCCGATCAAGCTGATGCTGCGCGACGCCCTCGCGGCCGGCGACGGTTTCCTGCACCGGCTCTTCCTGGACGCGGCCGGCATCTCGGTGCTCGACATGTGGCCCGACGGCGGCGTGGCAGTGCGCACTGTCAACGACACCGCCCACCTCGCCAGCCTCGACTGAGCCGCCGCACCCTTCGTTGGTAGGGCCGGTCGGCCGCGCCGTTCGGCGCAGCCGGCCGGCCGTTCGGCGCAGCACCCTCCGGGCGGGTCAGGTGACCGCCATCACAGAGTCGTAGCCTCCGGCCGTTACAGCCAATGCCTCGACTCCCCGGAGGTGTGTCAGATGACTGCACCCGAACCGGAGGCGCCCACCACGGCGCCGTCCAGGGCGAAGGACCACAGCCCCTGGAACTGGTTGCTCTTCATCCCCATCGTGGTGCCGCTGATCCCGGCGTTCTTCAATGGCGACTCGCCCCGGGTCTTCGGCTTCCCGCGCTTCTACTGGCTGCAACTGGCCTTCATCCTGCTCGGCGTCGGCACCACCACGTTGGTCTACCAGATGACGAAGAAGCGGGGAGACCGGTGAGCGCGAGGAGTGAGCCGGGTTTGCGAGCCCCGCAGTCGCGAACGAAGGAGGTCCAGTGATGTGGCGCGACCATCTCACCGAGATCATCGTCTTCTCGCTGCTGTTCCTCCTGGTCAGCGTGATGGGCTTCGTGGCCGCCCGGTGGCGCGCACCGAAGGACATGGCGCACCTGGACGAGTGGGGGCTGGGCGGGCGGAGCTTCGGCGGCTGGATCACCTGGTTCCTGGTCGGCGGTGACCTCTACACCGCGTACACCTTCGTGGCGGTGCCGGCGTTGATGTTCGGTGCCGGCGCGGCCGGGTTCTTCGCCGTTCCGTACACCATCGTCATCTACCCGCTGGTCTTCCTGGTGCTGGTGCGGCTCTGGTCGGTGTCTCACCGGCACGGGTTCGTCACGCCGGCCGACTTCGTCCGCAACCGGTTCGACTCGCCGGTGCTGGCGCTGCTGATCGCGATCACCGGCATCGTCGCCACCATGCCGTACATCGCGTTGCAGCTGATCGGCATCGAGGCGGTACTCAAGACGATGGGCGTCACCGGCGACAACGCGCTGGCCCGGCACCTGCCGATCATCATCGCGTTCGCCATCCTCGCCGCCTACACGTACCAGTCAGGGTTGCGCGCGCCCGCGCTGATCGCGTTCGTCAAGGACAGCCTGATCTACATCGTGATCCTGGTGGCGGTCATCTACCTGCCGTACAAGCTGGGCGGCTGGGGTGACATCTTCGCCGCCGCGGACGCGAAGTTCGACGCCTCGCCCAACCCGAACGACGGCATCCTGCTCAACGGCAACAACCAGCTTCAGTACGTGACGCTGGCGCTCGGCTCGGCGTTGGCGCTCTTCCTCTACCCGCACAGCATCACCGGTGTGCTGGCCAGCAGGAACCGCGACGTGATCAAGCGGAACATGTCGGCGCTGCCCGCGTACAGCCTGCTGCTCGGGTTGATCGCGCTGCTCGGCTACATGGCCATCGCCGCTGGCGTGAAGCCGCTGCCCGGCAACTCGGCCGGCTCGGTGGACAACAACACCATCGTCCCGCTGCTGTTCGACCAGCAGTTCCCGGACTGGTTCGCCGGTGTCGCGTACGCGGCGATCGGCATCGGCGCGCTGGTGCCCGCGGCGATCATGTCGATCGCGGCGGCGAACCTGTTCACCCGCAACATCTACAAGGAGTACCTGAAGCGGGACGCCTCCCCGGCCCAGGAGGCGACCGTCTCGAAGATCACCTCGCTGGTGGTGAAGGTCGGCGCGGTGGCCTGCATCGTCTTCCTCGACCCGCAGTTCTCCATCGACCTCCAGCTGATCGGTGGCGTGATCATCCTGCAGACGCTGCCGGCGGTGGCGCTGGGCCTCTACACCCGCTGGTTCCACCGCACCGGCCTGATCGTCGGCTGGGTGGCCGGCATGGGGTTGGGCATGTGGATGCTCTACCAGGTGGCCAGCCCGACCCGGAAGCACTTCGGCGGCTCGGCGTTCCCGCTGTCGGAGTTCGGGTTCGACACCACCCGGACGATCTACGTCGGCATCGTGGCGGTGGCGGTCAACCTGGCCGTCGCGGCGCTGGTGACGCTGGCGCTGCGGGCCGCGAAGGTCGAGGAAGGAGTCGACGGCACCGAGCCCGACGACTACTTCGCCGACGAGGGCGACCCCCGGGTCACCCCGGGCACCGACCGCGACGCCGACTCGGCCCGCGAACCGGTCGCCTGACCTCATCTACGTACGCCCGGGCACCGACGTGGGTCGGTGCCCGGGCGTCCCTGTGTGCCCCGCGCGTCTCCCGCCCGCCCGCGCGCCGCCCTCCCTCTCCTCCCGCCCTCCCGCGTCTCCCGCCCTCCCGCGTCTCCCGCCCTCCCGCGTCTCCCGCGCACTCCCCGCGTCTTCCGCGCTCTCCCGCGCTCTCCCGCGTCGATCTTGCAGTTATGGTGCTCGTTTGGTGGTGATTGGTGCCAATTGTCCCCACCGAAACTGCAAGATCGGCGAAGGCGGGGCAGGGCGGGCGGGGTGGGCAGGGCGGGGCGGGGCGGGGTGGGTGGGGTGGGGTTAGCGGGGGCGGTTGCGGTTTATCAGGGCCTGGTTGAGGCGGCCCAGCAGGGCTGCCAGGGTGGAGCGGTCCTCTGGGCTCCAGTCGGACAGCATGTCGCCGTAGAGCCGGGTGCGGGCGGCCTGGACGGCGGCCATCCGTTGCAGACCGGCCGGGGTGGGGGAAATGACAGTGCCGCGGCCGTCGGACGGGTCCGGGGCACGGGTGATCAGGCCGTCGCGCTGAAGCGCGGAGACCTGCCGGGTGACTGTCGAGCCGTCCAGGTTGAGTCGGGCGGCGAGCGCCGAGACGTTCTGCGGGCCGGCGTCGGCCAGGTGGCGCAGGATGACGTACGCCGCGCGGTCCAGCACCCGGTGCTCGGCGGTGCCGGTCGCCCGCCGGGTGGCCTCGCCGAAGCGCATCAGCAGGGCCACCTCGGTCTCGATCCGGCCGAGGGTGCTCTCGTCGTGGTCGTCGCTCATAGCTGTATGATACAGAATAAGTACCTGTACGATACAGCTATCTGAGGAGTCGGAGTGGATCGGCGTTCCGAACCGAACCGCAGTGCCATCTACGCCACCACGCTGGTGGCCTTCCTCGCCATCGCCGGCATCGCCGTCGTCGACCCGATCCTGCCGGCCATCGGCGAGGCGATCGGGGTCACCGCCTGGCAGGTCGAGTTGCTGTTCACCGCGTACATCGCGGTCATGGCCCTTGGCATGATCCCGGCGACGCTGGCCAGTGGCCGGTTCGGCTTCAAGCCGGTGCTCATCACCGGCGTCTCAGTGGTCGGCCTCGCCGCGATCCTCGCCTCGTTCAGCGACAACATCGTGCAGCTCTCCGTGCTGCGCGGCGTCTGGGGGCTGGGCAACGCGATGTTCTTCGCCACCGCCATGGTGGTGCTGGTCAACCTGGCCGTCGACCGGGAATGGGTGGTGGGCCTCTTCGAGACCGCCCTGGGCCTGGGCTTCGCCGTCGGACCGCTGATCGGTGGCCTGCTCGGCGAGGTCAGCTGGCGGCTGCCGTTCTTCGTCTGCGGCGTCTTCATGGTCCTCGCCCTCGGCGTGGCCTCCCGCAAACTCCGCGAGCCCACCAACCGGCAGGCCCCGGTACGCGTCGGCCAGATCTTCGCCACCTACCGCCGACCGGCGTTCATCGCCCTCTGCGTGGTCACCGCCGCGTACAACTTCGTGTTCTTCGTGGTGCTCGGCTACACGCCGCTCTTCCTCGGCCTGGACGTCATCCCGCTGGGGCTCGCCTTCACCGGCTGGGGGCTCGGCCTGGCCGCCGGCATCATGGTGATCGGTCACCGGCTGGCCCACCGCATCGGCGCGGTACAGACCGTCGGCGTGGCCATCGCCGGGCTGCTGGTCTGCATGGTCCTCTTCGCCACCTCTACCAGCACCGCCGAGGCGCTCGTGGTGCTGGTGCTCGCCGGGCTCTGCATGGGGCTGGCCAACGCCAACCTCACCGACCTGGCGCTCGGCCTCGGCTCCAGCGACCGGCGCGTCGCCACCGGCGCCTTCAACCTGGTCCGCTGGGGCGCCGCCGCGCCGGCACCGATCATCTCCGGCAAGCTCGCCGAGCAGTCGCTGTCGCTGCCGTTCTGGGTCGGCTTCGGGGTGCTCGCCGTCGGCGTGCTCGTCTACCTGGCCTTCGCACACGTGATGGCCGCCGGCTACGGCGAGCGGGTCCTCTGGTCCCGCTGGAACCGCGCCGCCGCGAAGACCGAGCACACCGCCGAGGAACCGGTAGGCGAGGCCTACTGACCGTCCCGGTCCCGGCCCTGCCGCTCCGCGACGCGCCACCCAAGATCCGCGCAGTTTCGGGGAAAGTGCTGCCTCGCTGCCCGCTGAGGCAGCACTTTCCCTGAAGTTGCTTGGATCTTGGATGGCGCGTCGGTGTTTGCGGGCCGGGCGTCCGTCAGTTGAGGGCGCGCCAGAGCAGGTAGAGGCCGATCGTCGTGCCGAACACCACGATCACCGTCTTGAGCACCACCGACGGCAACCGGCGGACGAGCCGGGCGCCCGCGTACCCCCCAATCAGGGTGGCCGGCGCGACCACCGCGACCGCCGCCCAGTTCAAGGGGCCGAACAGGGCGAACACCACGAGCGTCGTAAACCCCACCACCGCCGACAGCAGATTCTTGATCGCGCTCACCCGGGCCAGGGTCGCGTCCAGCACCAGGGCCAGCCCGGCCACCAGCATCACCCCGAGCGCCGCACCGAAGTAACCGCCGTACACCGCACCGAGCGCGACCATCGTCTGCACCGCGATCGTCCGCCGGCGTGGCGACAGGTCCCGGGGGTGACCGACCAGGCGGCGCAGCGGATCCTGGAAGGCCAGGACCGCTGTCGCGCCGAGGACCAGAAACGGTACGACCAGCTCGAACGCGCGGGCCGGAGTGGCCAGCAGCAGCAACGCCCCGATAATCGTGCCCGCGATGGTGGTGGGCACCAGCGTGGCCAGCGCACGGGGGCGCGGCAGGTCCTGCCGGCTGCCCGCCACGCTGGCCAGGTACCCGGGGAAGACGGCGACGGAGTTGCTGACGTTCGCCGGCACCGGGGGCAACCCGATCGCGATCATCGCCGGAAAGGTGATCAGCGAACCGCCACCGGCCACCGCGTTGACAGTGCCAGCGGCGAGACCGGCGGCGAGCAGCAGCGCGGCGTGGGAGAGATCCATAGCCCCACGAGGCTAGCCGTCGCCCTACGGCAAGCATTCGCCGGATCGTCCTTGAGCAGCGCGATCTTGCTCAGGCGGGGCGGCAATACCCGCAGCACGCTCGTCGTTAGGATGAGAGCGCGACGGACGAGTCGACCGGGCGGCCGCGTCGGCGGGCTTCGGCCCGCCGCCGAGGAACGTCCGGACTCCACAGGGCAGGGTGGTTGTTAACGGCAACCCGGGGCGACCCGCGGGAAAGTGCCACAGAAAACAGACCGCCGACCCCAACGGGGACGGTAAGGGTGAAACGGTGGGGTAAGAGCCCACCAGCACCCCGGGTGACCGGGGTGGCTCGGTAAACCCCACCCGGAGCAAGGCCAAGCAAGGGCCGTCACCGCAAGATGACGACCCGGCGCAGACGCTTGAGGGCTGCCCGCCCGATGTCTGCGGGTAGGCCGCTGGAGCCTGCCGGCAACGGCAGGCCGAGATGGATGGCCGCCGCCGGCGCAAACCCCTCGGGGTACGCGCCGCGCACAGAATCCGGCGTACAGGTCGACTCGTCCGTCGCCCACCAGGCCAGCCGCCCATCACGCGGGGCCGACCTGCTGTTTCTCCAGACGCTGCTGATCGTCATTGGTCGGCCCATACGGCCCGGCGGCGGCCCAGACGGCCCACGGACCGCCGCGTGCTGCCGATTCTGATGGTTGACACCTGCCTGGGGACTCGGCGGATCATCTGGCGTGCTTGATCAAGCAGGACGGGGCCAAGCAGATGATCGAGTCGTCGAACGACGTGACGCGGCCCTGAGCGGGAGCCCTGGTCGGGCATCCAGAGCGCGACGGCGTCGACGTTCGGTTGGAGTGTCGCCGAAGAAGTGCCACCTGATCGAGCCCGGACGACCAGCTGTCGCCAGTTGGTCCGGAGCGGCCGAGTTTCTTGAAGTTTTTCGGATCGGCGGCAACCTGCGGGCGGTGGATCGCATGTACCCGGATGTAAGCCAAGACAGCCACGATCCGGAGGACCTGAGATGTCTACGCGTCTACGTTCACTGTTGCCCGTTGCCACCGTCCTGTTTGGAGTTGCCGCTTGTAGTTCCACGCCGTCTCCTACGCCGCCCGCCGCTGCTCCGCCCGCCGCTGCGTCGACTCCCACTTCGGCTGCTCCGGTTGAGGTTGCCCCAGCCACTTCGCCCGCTGTGGCTGCGAAGGCGTCGGACCGTACGGCCGGGAGCGTCACGTGTCCCTCGGCGAAGGCCCTCGCGAAACTGGTAGCACTGCCGAAGGGCTGGTATTTCGTTCCGTCGAGCGTGGAGTGCTGGAAGGGATGGGCGACGGCCGAGCCGGACGGTCCGAGCACCGGCGACGGCGTCTACCTGTTCCAATACAAGGCCGGCACGGGCTGGCGGTACCACAGCCAGGGCAGCGCTTACGACTGTATGGATCTCGGTATCAACGAGCCTGCGCCGTTCTGCCAGTATCCCTAAGCCGTGGTGACCGAGGGTAGCGCGCTGGTCCGTACCGGCGACGGTATACGGCATAGTCGGCCCGGGCCGCATCGACGGACAGCGCCGCCGGAACGAATTTCGGCACACGGGGGGCACGAGCGGAGCATGTCGAACTCCATAGACGAGCTTTTTCGCGAGTTCGTCCAGACCCGGTCGCCCGCGCTGCTGCGGACGGCGTTCCTGCTGACCGGTGACCGGCACCTCGCCGAGGATCTGGTACAGGATGCGCTGGCCCGCACTCATCGAGGCCGAAACCGGCTGGATGATCTCGGACACTTCGAGGCTTACACCCGCACGGCCATGTACCACCAGCATGTGAGCTGGTGGCGGCGCCGCAAGGTAGCCGAGTCCATGCCGGGCGATCTCACCGACATGGCGCAGCCCGGCAGTGACCACGCCCGGCGTACCGATCTCAAGCTCGCGCTGCACAAGGCCCTTGCCCAACTCACCCGGAGGCAGCGCGCCGTGCTGGTGTTGCGGTTCTTCGAGGACCGCAGCGAGGCCGAGGCCGCGGATCTGCTGAACTGCTCGGTTGGCACGATCAAGAGCCAGACCAGCAAGGCGCTGGCCCGCATGCGAGAGATGGCACCCAACCTCCTCTCGGCCGTGATGGAGGAAGCCTGATGACCGACAACCTCGGGCCGATGCGGCAGGCCATGTCCGATCTGGCCGAGCACGGCGGCAGAACCGACATGTACGAACGCGCCCTGCGCAAGTCGCGGCAGTCGCAACGGCGTACCGCGTTCACCACCGGCGCCGCCGCGGTGGTGCTCGCCATCGGCGCCCCAGTCGCCTTTGCCACCGTCAACCGGCCGGGACCGTCGACTCCGGTCGCGACCCAGCCGCCGGCACCCAGCGTCGCCCCGACCTCCGCGACGCCGAGCACGACGCCGTCGTCGACGCCGAGCACGACGCCGCCGTCGTCGACGCCCTCATCCACGCGAACCAGTAACCGACCCCAGTATCCCGACTGTCCCTCGGCGAAGACCCTAGAGAAACTGGTGAAGCTGCCTAAGGATTGGTATTTCGTGTCGTCGAGCGTCAGTTGCTGGCGGGCCTGGGCGACGGCCGAACCGGATGGTCCGATCACCGGCGACGGGGTCTACCTGTTCCACTACAGGGCCGGCGGGGGCTGGCGGTACCACAGCCAGGGCAGCGCCTTCGATTGCAGAGACCTGGGGATCACCTCCGGCAACCCGCCGTTCTGTGAGATGGACTGAAGCGTCGTGGACCAACGACCTACGCGCCCAGCATGACGCGCGGTCGCGGGCTCCCGCCTTAGCCCGGCGAGGTCCAGGTCCGCCGGCCTCGCCGGCACATCGATGCTGAGAAAGAGATGCTCAAAGGGACTAGCCAACGAACCGGCCGGGTGGGTTGCCCCACCCGGCCGGTGTCCGGATCCCTGCAAACAGGCTTTAGTGCTTCTTGAACACCGGCATGGTGTCCAGCGTGGTGGTGATGTTCTGCGTGGTGCCGCCCCGGTACGTCTTCCCGGTGAAGATGTCGGTCCAGCTGTTGCCGGGCGGGAACCACACCAACGTCGAGGCGGTGTTGCCGGGCGTCGTCACGGGTGCCACCAGGTAGTCCGGGCCGTAGAGGTACTGCGAACCGGCGGTGGCGTACGCGGCCTGCTCGTTCGGGTACGCGAGGTACATCGAGCGGACGATGGGCGTACCCGTGCGGGTGGCCTCCTTGGCGGCGGCGTAGGTGTACGGCAGCAGCTTCTCCCGCAGGTTCAGGAACTTCTTGGCCGACGCGTTCGCGGCCGGGCCGTACTGCCAGGGCAGCCGGTCACTGTGGTTGGAGTGCAGCCGGTCGATCGGCTGGAACGTGCCGAACTGCACCCACCGGGCGTAGAGGTCGTCGGGCAGCTTGGTGCTGCCCGGTTCGCTGCCCGGCTCCTGGAGGCCGCCGGTGTGCCCGCCGATGTCGTGGCTGACCGCGGCCAGCCCGGTCGCCGCCGACTCGCCGGGCGTGTAGCCGACCTCCATCTGCAGGGTGGACCAGTCGGAGGTGGTGTCGCCGGTGAAGTGCAGCGTGGTGCGCTTGTCGGCCCACGGGCCGGTCGACACCGGGGTCGGGCTGCTGTAGCCGCCGGCCTGCAACGAGCCGTACGCCCGGGAGAACGCGAAGCCGGTCTTGTCGGCGTACTGCTGGTTGATCCATGCGTCCGCGGTCACCCCGGCGAGCGAGGACTTCGTGTTGTCGCAGCACCAGTCCAGCCACCAGAGGTCCGGGCCCTTGCTGCCCTTCGGGATCATCCCGTCGTGGAGCTGCATGTACGCAGTGAGCTGGTCCGGGTCGCCGAAGTCGAACGCGTAGCAGTCGGGCCCGCCGTTGCAGCCGACGCGCTGGAGCTTGCCCTTCGCGGTGGCCTGCGCCTGCGCGAACTTCGGGTCCGAGCCGAGGATGCTCGGGTGGATGTTGATGCCGGTGTGCAGGCCCTGCTTCCTGGCCCAGTCGAAGAACGCCTTCGGGTCGGGGATGCGGGTGGGGTCGATGCTCCAGCCGTTCCACTTGTCCGGCGCCTTGACGTCGGTGTCGAGGACGAGCACATCCAGCGGGACACCCTCGGCCTTGGCGCGGGTCACGAGGTTCTGGAACTCGGTGGCGGTGCGGTCGTAGTACTCGGAGTACCACACCCCGTACGCCCACTTCGGCAGCAGCTTCGTGGGCCCGGTCAGGGTCGACAGGTCCTTCAGGGCGCGGGTGAAGTCCTGCCCGTACGCGAAGACGTAGCCGTCCTGCTCGGCGGCGGGCCGGGGCTTGGTGTTGCTCAGGGCCGAGGCCGAGTCGTCGAGCAGGTACCAGCCGTCCTGGTAGAGCAGGCCCGGAGCGGTAAGGGCGGAACCGGTCACGCCGTCCAGGCCCCGGCGGTAGCCGCCGAGCGGCGCGTGCGGGGCGAGCAGCGGGGAGCCCTTGCTCGTGACGGCGACCGTGTCCACGTTGACGTTGCAACTGGCGTCCGTGGGGCAGCCCAGCGTCACGGTGTTGGTGCCTCGGTCGAGGTGGACCGGGACGGAAACGGTGTTCCAGTAGTCCCACCCGCTGGTCGGCGGAAGGGTCGCCGTGACCGGCGCAGCCGTTCCCGCGGTGACCGACATGGTGCGCGTCTGGGTCGGCTGGGCACCAGCCTGGCCGTTGGCGTACCGGATCTGCACCTGGTAGTCACCGGCGGACGGAACATCCGTCACTGTGAGCGTGTCGGCGGACGTGGTGCTCTCCAGGCCGGCCAGGAATCCCGTACCGGATGCGCCGTTGTGGTCGTTCGCGGGCCTCGCGCCGCCGGTCAGCGCGCCGGTCTCGGCCTCTGCCAGCGTGCCGAACCGCAGGGGCTGCGGCTGGGGCGGGGTCGGCGCCGGGAACGAATCACCCGGGTTGACCACCGCGAGGCTGTCGACGTTCACGTTGCCGGAGTCGTTGGGACCCCGCACGACGCTGATCTCGTGCCGGCCCGCGGTGAGGTCGACCGGCACGTTGGCCAGGCCCCAGGTGTCCCAGTTCGCGGTGGGCGGCAGCGTCAAGGTGTGGCCGGCGTCGCCGTCGACCTGAACAGTCAGGGTGCGGTCCACGTTCTGGCCGTCGCCACCGGTGCTGTTGGCGTAGCGGACGGCGAGCTGCTTCGTGCCGCCCTCGGGAGCGTCGAGCGCGAATTTGATCGAGTCGCCCGACGAGGCGAAACCGGCCGCGAAGCCGCGTCCGGTGAATCCCCTGTGGTCGGTGGCCACGCCGGGGCCGTTCAACTGCAGCGATTCGGCCTCGCAGAGCGCCCCGAACGCGCAGGCCGGGGCGGTGTGACCGGCCCAGGGTTGGCCCTGCACGACCTGCTTGCCGGCCTTGAGCTGCACCGTGAGGTTGTCGGCGGTGAACGCGCCCGAGCCGACCCGGTAACGCAACGTCATCGCGCCCGTGTCGAGGGTGAGCCAGCCGTTGTCGACGTGCTTCGTGAAACGCGTACGGGGGAAATCGTCGCGCCCGATGGCGTTGAACGTGGCGGCATCGGTGAACCTGCCGCCCTTCTGGTACTCGGTGCGGATCAGGGTCGGGGACAGCACTTCGAAACGTGCGTCACCCGACCGTACGGCTCCGTCTTGCGCCCGGTGGCGGCTGGCCTGGGCCGGCGCGGACGGGGCGAGCGCCAGCCCCGTGATGAGAATGCCGACTGCGGCGACTGCTGTCGCGCTACGGCGGGGTGAGTTCCGATAGAGCAAGATGCGCTCCTCGTCTCAAATGGAGGAAATGAGTCGATGACAACGCTGTCACTCGCTCGAAACGCATGTCAACGGGCCTCGGAGGGTGTCCCTTCTCTCTTTCGTCACCTGCCGTACTCGTCCGGCAGGCGTCGCTGCGCACGGTGACGAAGACGGGCCGCCAGGCTGGTGGGCTACTGCACCACCACCAGCTCAGATGTACGGGGTCCAGGGCTCGGGCTGTTCGGCGTCCCAACCCAGCTTGTCGAGTGCGCGCAGGACCGCGCCCGCGCGGGGAGTCCAGAAGAGCAGAATCTGGTCGCGTCCCTCGACGTCGAAGCAGACGGCGGTCGCCGGCACCGGAATCCGTCGGTGAAACGGATGGTGCGCCAGCGCGGCCACGTAGAAGTGCTCCAGGGTGTCCGATCCGGTGCGCGACGTGAAGGTCAGCGTCGTGTCGTCGGCGTGCAGCCTCACGGTCGGCCAGGCCATCCGTCGGACAGCCCTGAGGGGGTTGCCTCGGGTGACGTCGAGGCGGTCGACGTAAGTCAGCCCGCCGCGCGCATCGAAGATTTCCGAGATCATCGTGAGATGGTACGGCGGGTACCAAGGCCGAGGCCGCAGCGGCGGCAGCTACCAGATAGGCGCGCGCTCGTCGATGAATCGAGGCGGTTCACCGAGGAAGGTGTCGGCCGGAACTGCGCCATGTGCCAGGTTGAGCGTGTCCAAGCGGTACAGCCAGGCGCCGTCAGACGTTCCGGTGAAGCGGTAGTTGATCTGCCAGCGCAGCCATTCGCCGTGGGCGAGTCGCACCGCAGGCGGCCGGCGGTGACGGCGCGGCCTACCCCAGGCCGACGCGAGCAGTTCAACCCGGAGTTGACCGTCCACCAGCCGGAGACGCACATCGCTCCGGTACGACACGCGTCGCAGGCCCTCGCGAGGCTCGAACCCATCGGCCTCCGCCATGTCCACCTCGTGGGCGAGCGGCGCCGCCCACGCCGGCAGGACGAACGACACCGGTACGGCGTTACGCCGGGTCGCCTCGGCTCCGCCGCGCGAACGCTTCGTCCACGACGTGCGAACCCACTGCACGACAGCATCCACCCGGCGATACTCGACCGCTACCTGTCCTGACGCAACCCGGATTCGCCGTCCCAGCGTCTCAACACCACAGGCTCCTCACTCAGGGGCTGGCCACACCTGCACGCGCAGCCGCTCCATCGTCTGCAGGGCTTCGTCAGGTGGTGGATCTGGTGGTAGTCCGCGAAAAGCTCCACGTTGAACGAATCCACGCCACGCTCCTCTGTCGATCTGCCTGCGATGATCTGGTACACGACTCGACGACGCGCAGACAAGTTGGCGAATGCGGTCGGTCTCGTGACGCTCGGCTTCGGTGTGGTGTTGACGGCCATGCCACGACGCAGCGCGGCAGCCCTCGGCTGGGTGATCGCCCCGTCCTGGCCCGAGCGGTCGGTTTGACTGATCTCGTCGTCGGTTCCGGCGTCTTGTGTGGGCGCCCCCGTTGGCCGACGAGTCCGACAAGCATTCCGGCAGAGTCCGCACTGCTGACAATAACAACGGCCCGAGAACAGGGCGCGTCTGCCGTCGAGCGTCGGCTAGCCGACAGTCAATTGCCGAAGGCTGGTAAAGCACATCAAAAGGCGCTGTTGATCGACGTTAGGTGGGGCGGGCAAACCGAAGGGCTGGCTAGAACTGTGAACTCGACGGATATAGTCCTTCGAGAGACACTCCATCGTAGAGGGAGCTGCTATGCCAGACGTCCCGCCTGCTCAGCCGAACTACGCCGAGGTTCGCAGGGCAGAGGATCAGAAAAAGTACGCCGAAGAGCAGCACCGCCTTCGCAAGAAAGAAGAGGAAGACCGTCAGAAGGCCCTTGTCGCCGAGTCTCGGCGCCGGGCAGCGGAAAACGGGCAGAGTCGCTAGCTGCGACATCGCCGCTCTCGTGAGATGACCCAAAAGGAGGCGTGACGCATCATGCAAACCGAGTCCGTCATCGTGGAGACCGCAATCCCTCTAGCCGAGGCGGCGGCAATACTCAACGTAGCGCTAGCCGGCCACAAGGCCACTATTGAACCCTTGACGGCCAGCAACAACCCCCTTGATCAGCTAGGCCATCAGCCCGACGTCGCATTGTTGGCCTCCCGTAAGGGCCCCATGGGCGCATGGGGCGTCCGGGTCTACCTGACAGATTACGGGGATCGTCGTGAGATCCACCTGGAGGCACTCGGCGACGGTGGTTTTTCCCGCGCCTTCCATGGCATCAAGAACACCTTTTCTCTGTCGAAGAGCCTGGCCAAGGCGCAGGCATTGGCCGCCAATGTCGTGAATTCCGACGCGACTGCGGTCGTTCGATAGCCGCGATTCGTATGGGCGGCGGCAGCGAGGATGGCCGCCCTCCTCAGGGGGCGTCGGCCAACCTGCCTGCCGCTGGCGGGAAGGTAGTCCTCGCCCGGCACTCCGTCGGGGCACGACCGGCGCAGACTCTCCCGTTCGGGACCGGGTCACTCAAGACCAAGCGGTCAGCAGCGGGGGCGGTCGAGTGGAGCGGCGGCACCCGCGAGCGCTTCGACTGTCGCCGTCGGTGCGACTGACTCCGTCGGGGTCGGTGCGGGCGCGATGGTGGGGCTCGGCGAGGCCGAGGGCGAGCTGCTGGGCGTGGGGGAGGCGCTGGCGAGGGTGGCCGTGCTGCGTTGCACCTGCTTGGTGACCATGCGGATGCCGGCGGCGGTCGCCTGGCGTCCGTACACGTCGGTGACCCTGATGCTGTACGGCCCGGGGCCGATCCCGCCCTCGATCGTCCAGTGGTTGTCGCTCTGCCGGGCGGCCTTGCGGAAGCCACCACCCGGTCCCTTCGCCTCGACCGAGCGGAGTGGGTTGCCGTGGTTGCCAACCTGCACCGCGAACCAGTACTTCGAGGCGCCGCCCTTCATCCGGAAGGTGAGCCCTCCGTCGAGCGGCGGGTTCACCACCGCCCGGTACGACACGTTCGCGATGCCCTGCGACCGGTCCGCGATCCTGGTGAACGCCTCGGTGGACAGGTCGATCTTGCTGGGCCCGCAGCCGCCGCACTGGTCCATCACCATGACCCTGACCTTGCCCTTCGGGCCGGTGACCTCCAGGTAGCTGCCGCAAGCCGCCGATCCGGAGTACTGGGATGCCCCGAGGGCCACGTAGAGCCGGTCCGCGGGCGGACCGGGGAAGGAGCAGTTGCCGCCCGAGCGGCCCGCGTCGTAGAAGCTGGCGGTTCCCTTGTGGACGGCGTTGCCGGTCGGCGGCGCGGCGCAGGCCGGGGTGGCGCCGCCGCGAACCGCGAGGGTGATGCCCAGGACGGCGGCCAGGGCGGTGACCCCCGCGCCGGCCAACCAGTGTCTGACCCGCCGACTCGACCGGGGCGTGCCGTCCTCGCCGGCCGGGATGTCGTTGTCGGGGTCCGTGCCTGGTGCCGTCACGGCGCCTGATGTTGCCGCACCGCGCTGTGGCAGCGCAAAGCCGTCCCACCGATCGTCACTCGCCGGATCGGCGGGGGCGCAGTCCGTTGAGGGCGGTGGCGACGACGAGGTCGGCGTACTCGGCGGTGAGCGGCCCGCTGCGGTGCAGCCACCGGTTGAGCACCGGCCCCCAGATCATGTCCACCGCCACGCCGAGGTCGACGTCGTCGGCGATCTGACCGGCCTGCTGGGCGCTGCGCAGGCGTTGCCGTTTGGCCTCCTTCAGCGGCCCGTCCAACCGTTCGGCGTACGCCGCGGCCAGCTCGGGATCGAGCGCGATCTCGGTGGCCAGCGCGCGCATCGGTTGTTCGTACCGGGGGTCGTTCATCTCCTCGACCGTCGCGCGCAGCACCACTGTCAGGTCCGCCGCGAGGTCGCCGGTGTCCGGCAGGGTCGGCGGGCCACCCTCGGTGGCCTCGCTGAGCATGAGGAAGGCGTCGAAGATGACAGCGCCCTTCGACGGCCACCAGCGGTAGATGGTCTGTTTGCCGACGCCGGCCCGCGCGGCGATGCCCTCGATGCTGAGCTTCGCGTACCCCGTTTCCTGAAGCAGGTCGAAGGCTGCGGTGAGGATGGCACGCCGGGACGTCTCCCTCCGGCGGGCCGTGTTGGGCGTCATGGGCAGAACGATACCAGCGTACGAGACGAACCGTCTCGTCTTGACGGCGGCGGCGTGGCAGGCCTAGCCTCGGCCCATCGCGAGACGGACCGTCTCGTCTTGAAAACCTTGGAGAGCACATGCGTACCTGGTTCATCACCGGTGCCAGCCGCGGCCTGGGCCGCGCTTTCGCCGACGCCGCACTCGACCGGGGCGACCGGGTGGTCGCCGCCGCCCGGACCATCGCCAAGGCCGACTTCGACGAGAAGTACGCCGACCGGCTGCTGGCCCTGACCCTCGACGTGACCGACCGCGCGGCGGTCATCGCGGCAGTGGACACCGCCGTCGAGCACTTCGGCCGGCTCGACATCGTCGTCAGCAACGCCGGCACCCTGTCCATGGGCATGATCGAAGAGTTCACCGAGGCCGAGGCGCGCGCTCAGTTCGAGGTCAACCTCTTCGGCGCGCTCTGGGTCAGTCAGGCCGTGCTGCCGCACCTGCGCGCCCAGCGGTCCGGCCACATCGTGCAGGTCTCCAGCATCGCCGCGCTCGGCGGCTTCCCGAGCACCGGCCTCTACAGCGCTAGCAAGTTCGCCCTGGAGGGCATGAGCGAGGCGCTGGCGATGGAGGCGGCGGCCTTCGACATCACTGTCAGCATCGTGCAGCCGGGCGGATACTGGACCGACCTCTACACCAGCGTGCGCGCCACCACCCCGATGGACGCCTACGCGCCACTGCGCGCCGAGCTGGAGCGCCAGTGGGCGGAAGGCTCGATCGACAGCGAGCCGCGTCTGGCCGCCGAGGCGCTGCTGCAACTGGTCGACAGCGACGAGCCGCCGCTGCGGCTCCTGCTCGGGAGCATGGTGTACGACCTGGCGTTCGACATCGCCCGCCGCCGGATGGACACCTGGGCGAGCTGGGAGCAGGTCAGCCGCGCCGCCGAACACGCCGTCGCCGATCCCGGCCGTGCGCATTGATGGGCATCGCCACCCCTGCATCCGCAGGTCTCGCCACAATTCCGACCCATGATCATGCCTGAATGCGGTCAGCCTGGGAAACACCTGATCCCTCGTGAGGCGCGAATTCAGACGGAGAGGAAGCACCCATGGCTGTCAAAACCATGACGCGACCCGGCACCACGGAGATCCGGCCATTCAAGGTGGAGATTTCAGACGCGGACCTCAAGGCAATGCGTGCCCGTATCGCCGCCACACGTTGGCCCGAAAAGGAAACCGTGCCGGATCAGTCGCAAGGTGTGCAGCTCGCGACAATGCAGACTCTCGCGCGCTACTGGGAGAAAGAGTACGACTGGCGCAAGGTTGAGGCGCGGCTGAACGCACTACCGCAGTTCATGACCGAGATCGACGGCCTCGACATCCACTTCCTTCACATCCGTTCGAAGCACGAGGACGCCCTGCCGCTCATCGTCACACACGGGTGGCCGGGTTCGGTGATCGAGCAGATGAAGATCATTGACCCGCTCACCAACCCCACCGCGCATGGTGCGAGCGCCTCGGACGCCTTCCATCTGATCATCCCGTCGATGCCCGGTTACGGCTTCTCCGGGAAGCCGAGCCAGCCCGGCTGGGACCCGCAACACATCGCAAACGCCTGGATCGAGTTGATGAGGCGCCTTGGCTATTCACGGTTCGTGGCGCAGGGCGGCGACTGGGGTGCGCTCATCACGGAGCTGATGGGTGTGCAGGCCCCTCCGGAACTGATCGGCATCCACACCAACATGCCGGGTGTGTATCCGCCCGACATCGATGCGATGCTCCAGTCCGGTATCACCGGTGCGAACAATCCCCTCGGGTCGCTTCCGTCCAACCTCTCCGACGAGGAGAGGCGCGCTTGCGAGCAGGCGGACTTCTTCTGGAAGCATTCCAGCTATGCCCTTGAGATGGGACGCGCCCAGACGCTGACCGGATTGGCGGACTCGCCCGTCGCCCTGGCGACGTACATGCTCGACCATGACGCCGCCAGCCTGAAGCTCATTTCCGAGTCCGTCGCCGGGCAGCCCCGAGGCATCACGCCGGAGGACCTCCTCGACAACATCTCGCTCTACTGGTTGACGAACACCGGGGTCTCCTCGGCTCGTCTGTACGCGGAGAACCAGCTCTCCTTCTTCGCGGCCAAGGGCGTAACCATCCCGGTTGCCGTGAGCGTGTTCCCCGACGAGCTCTACCAGGCTCCCAAGAGTTGGGCGGAGCAGGCGTACCCCAATCTCATCCACTACAACAGGCTGGACAAGGGCGGGCACTTCGCCGCCTGGGAGCAGCCGCAACTCTTCTCGGAAGAGATGCGGGCCGCCTTCCGGTCGCTGCGCTAGATGGCCGTGCACCTGCCCCCGCTGAACGGGGCGGCCGAGTGGCTCAACTCCGAGCCACTCGGCCCCGCCGACCTGGGTGGGCGCGTCGTCCTGGTCAACTTCTGGACGCTGACCTGCATCAACTGGTTGCGCCAGGAGCCGTACGTGCGTGCCTGGTCGCAGGCCTACCGCGATGACGGGCTGGTCGTCATCGGTGTGCACACGCCGGAGTTCGGATTCGAGCACGACGTCGACTGGGTGCGGCGGGCGGTCGCGGCCCGCTCGATCGACTACCCGGTGGCGGTCGACAACGACTACGCGATCTGGAGTGCGTTCGACAACCACTACTGGCCGGCGCTCTACTTCGTCGACACCGACGGCGTCATCCGCGACGAGCACTTCGGCGAGGGACGCTACGAGCAGTCCGAGCGGATGCTCCAGCAACTGCTCGGCATCGAGCGGGAACCCGTACCCGTCAACGGGCTCGGCCCGGAGGCGGAGGCTGACTGGACCAACCTGCGCACGCCCGAGACGTACCTCGGTTTCAGTCGCGGCGAACACTTCGCGTCGCCGAACGGCCCGGCGCTCGACGAACGCCGCGCCTACCAGGTGCCGGAGAGCCTCGGCCTGAACCAGTGGGCGCTGGAGGGGGAGTGGACGATCGGGTCGGAGAACGTCGTGCTGGACGCGGCCGGCGGCGGCATCGCCTTCCGGTTCCACGCCCGCGACGCGCATCTCGTGCTGGCCCCCGGGGCGGGAGCGTCGATCCCGTTCCGCGTGCTGCTCGACGGTGACGCTCCCGGCCCGTCACACGGCGTCGACGTCGACGAGTACGGCAACGGCGTACTCCAGGACGGCCGGCTCTACCAGCTCGTCCGCCAGGACGGCGCGGTCCGGGAGCGGACCCTGGAGATCACGTTCGGCGAGCCCGGCGCCGAGGCGTACGCCTTCACCTTCGGCTGACGCGCAGATCGACAGTGTTCACAGTGCCGGAGACCGGTGAGAAGCTGCGTACCTGAGCGCCGGGACGCAGACGGCTGTCGGTCGCGTACCGGTCGGCGAGCGCCTTCTCCGCAGCCTCGTCGCCGTCGTCGGCTTCGAGCAGCAGGGCGGCGATCTCGTCGGCGAGCGTAAGGTCGGCGTTGGCGAGGTGGTCGGTCATCGCGCCGAAGCTGTCCCACAGCAGCAGCTCGTCCTTCTGCCGATGGGCCAGTTCGTGCAGGACGTAGTTGTAGATGAACCAGGCGCCGTGGACCGGCATGTCGGGGGCCACGCCGTAGACGTCGGGATCGATCGTCCCGGCCCGGTACGCCGACCACACCCGCGCTGCCGAGTCGAAGAGCCCTGCCGTCGGGTCGATGTCGTAGCCGTCGAACCGCCGGTCGCCGGCCGGGTCGAGCTCCGGGTCGGCCCAGACCCAGCGTTCGCCGTTCCAGTACTCCACCAGCACGTGATCGTGGTGCCAGCCGGGAGTGAAGTAGGAGGCGAAGCCGACCCGGCTGCGGCTGGGAATGCCGTGCTGACGGAGGATCGCGATCGAAAGCAGTGTGTGGTCCCGGCAGCAGCCGGCCACCCGCTCCACGGCCGGGCGCTCAGCGGTAAGTGGCACTGGAAAGCGGGACTGGTCGGTGTCGAGGATGCGGTCCACCCAGCGGCGGTTCACCTCGTCGAGCCGGTCGACGGGCAGGTCAACTCCGCCGGCCCGGTAGTGGACGATCACGTTGCGGGCGGTCGCCGCCACGCTGGGGATGTCGGACGACACGGCGTCGAGGAGACCACCGTGCCGACCGGGGTCGCTGTAGGGGGACTGTCTGCGATAGTCATCGAGGTCCATGAGGCCAGTCTCGGGGCCGCCACCGTGTCAGGGTCAAGGCGCTTTTCCGGATAGTGTCGACTGCTGTGACAACGCCCGAGATCACCATCGCCACCCCGGCGGACCGCGATGCGGTGGTTCATACACTGGTCGCCGCGTTCGTCAAGGATCCGATCCTGCGGTGCCTCTTCCCCGACGAGGAGACTTATCCGCGGTACGCCACCGCCTTCTTCGGGCACCTCTTCGACAAGCGTGTGCACCAGTCGTCGATCTGGACGCTCGGCGGGGGCGCGTCGGTCGCCATCTGGGAGCCACCGGCGGGGTCGCTGACCGGGTCACCGGAGGGCGGGCTCGCCGCTCACTACCCCGCCGACGTGCTGGCCCGCGTCCAGAGCTACGACGACGCCGTGCACGCCGCGCTGCCGACGTTCCCGTTCTGGTATCTCGGCGTCCTGGGCACCCACCCCGACAGCGCCGGACGCGGTTGGGGCCGTGCCGTCATGCGGGCCGGCCTGGCCCGTGCCGCCGCCGACGGCCTGCCGGCGATCCTGGAGACCAGCAACCCGGCCAACGTCGAGCTGTACCGCCGGGCCGGCTGGGAGGTGGCGGGCTTCCTGGCCGAGCCCGTGCCCACCTGGATCATGCAGCAGCCGCCGCGCTGAGAACGCTGATTGCGCGCCTCCTACGATCGGCGGCGTGCACACCACCCCTTCCAGCCCCATCGACGTGCCACAGATCTTTCCGGCGGTTGCGCCGTTGGCGCGGACGACCGTCCGGTTGCATCCCCGCCCGGGTGCGCCGACAGCGGAGCAGAGTTCGGTGGGCGGCCCGCTGCTGTGGCCGGCCGACGAAGCCTGGCCGATGTGCGATGGACCGGAGCCCGGCGACCACTACCTCGATTCTCCGGGTGAACCGGCGGCGCCGCTGGTGCCGGTGGTGCAGTTGCTGGCCGAGGACGTGCCTGAGGTGCCGTTCCCGGCCGGCGCGGACGTCCTACAGGTGTTGTGGTGCCCATTCGAGCATGAACCGTGGACGTCACCTCGCCCCGAACTGCGCTGGCGTCGCCGCGCCGACATCGGTGCCCAGCTTCAGGAAATGCCCGTACCGGATGTGGAGTCAGATCCATCGCACGTCCCCGCCGCTGTGTGCTCGACCCGGAGCGGGTTACCGAGTACCCATCCTGGGACCTCCCGCGTGCCGTCTGGCCGCAGATCGAGGACACGATAAGGCGGGTGACGCAGGAGACCGGTTGGAATTACGAAGCCGATCTGGCGGTCGCCTCGGGGATCAAGGTCGGCGGTTACCCCGGCTGGACGCAGTCTCCGGACTGGCCGGTCTGCGAGTGTGGCTCGTCCATGGACCATCTGCTGACGGTGGCCAGCTGGGAGTTCAGCCGCGGTGACGAGAAGAGATGGATCCCAGTAGAGGATCGTCCGGCGATGGCCGGTTGGGAAACGGCCACCACCGACGATCACCCGTGGTGGACGATCCAGAACCCCAGCGGGCTCATGCTGGGTGACGTCGGCGGGATCTACCTGTTTGTCTGCACGACCTGCCCCACCAGGCCGTTCGACTACCGCTTCGACTGTTCCTGACGAATCCGGATGGTCACTGGCAGCTCACATCCCCGGCCTACGGCCGAATCTTGGACAGTTTCCGTTAGCTGATGACGGAATTTGTCCAAGATCTACTTGCGGCCGTCCCGCCGAACACGCTGATTGCGCTCACCTGAGGGTGAGCGGGACCGGTTGCCCCTGGCGTATCTCGAGGACCGACCGCCTGCCCAGCGGTTGGGCCAGATTGAGGGTTGCGGTACGCGTGAAGCCCGCAAGGGTGCACACCTCGCCGCTGTTGTGGTGCTGCGCGATGACGATGACCACGACGGCGTTGGCCGACTCGACCGACTCCGCGTGGTAGTCGGCGCCACAGCGTCCGGTCGCCGGCCCGAAGGCGCCGGTGAAGTCGACGGTCAGCTGCGCACCGGCCCCGGTTGCGGTCGCCGACTCGATGGCGATGCCCGGCGGGGAGTTCCACGGTGGTGGTGTCGGGGTGACGGCGCCAGCGCCACCTGCGTCGATGACGGCCTGGTCGTACCGGGCCAATGCCTCCCGTGCCTGCTGACGCAGCTCGCCGAGGCTCTCCCCGCGGGGTAGCGCGGCGTCGACAGGGGCGTTCGTGTCGGTGTCACAACCAGCGAGCATCGCCGCCGCCACCACCCCGACGACCCAGTGCCATCGCACCATCGAAGACCCCTTTCCGGCAGAGTGACCGCCAGGATTATCAACCCTCGGCCTGGGTGGTTCCGCCCGGCTGCTCGGCCTCGGCTGCTGCCGCCGAGGCGGCGAAGATGCGCGCGTAGATCTCGTCGATGACGTCGTTCTTCGCCAGGCTGTAGTCGCGGGGCCGGTGCGCGGTGTCCCGCGCGAGACGGCGCTTGGTCGCGGCGTACCGCTCCCGGTCCTGCGGATGCGCGCGCAGCCAGTCGCGCAAGAGCAGGTGCCGGACCGGTTCCGGCGCACCCTGCGGCCAGACGTGCAGGTTGACGTCCTCGGCGGGGCTGAGAAGCATCCGGTGCCCGTGCCACCAGGGCTCCCGAAGGACGAGCCGGTACCCGAGCCGTTCCAGGGCGGGGAGATAGCCGGACTCCTCGGCGGTGTCCCCGATGACGAGGTCGACGTCGATGACAGGCTTGGCGGCCAGCCCCGGCACCGCAGTCGACCCGACGTGTTCCACAGTGATGATCAGACCACCCAGCGCCTCGGTGAGCGACGACCGGACGACAATGAACCGCTGCGCCCAGGCCCTGTCGTACTCCTCGATGACGACGGACTCCCACGTCCGTGGCGGCTCGCCCACCAGGCCGGCGTCGACCTGTTCGGGGGTGCCGTGGAAGCGCTGCACGACGTTCTGCGGAAACTCGGCCACGTCAACCTCCTCGGGAAGCAAAGTCCGCCAGGCTACGACACGACGACCGGTGCGGCGCACCCGACCGATGCGGGCATCGGATGTCGGGTGGGCGACCGACCCCGCGACCTAGCGTCAGTGCTCGAAAGGGAAGGAGGCCCGGGTGCTGGATCGGCTCAACGAGGCTATGGCGTACATCGAGCGCCACCTCGACCAGAAGATCGAGGTGGCCGAGCTGGCGCGGATCGCGCTGACGTCGGAGTACCACTTCCGACGGCTGTTCTCCGCACTGGCCGGAATGCCGCTGTCGGAGTACATCCGGCGGCGTCGGCTCACCGTCGCCGGTGCGGACGTGCTGGCGGGGGAGCGGACGTTGCTCGACGTCGCGGTGCACTACGGCTACGGCTCGGCGGAGGCGTTCGCCCGGGCGTTCCACGCCGTGCACGGCGTGGGGCCTGGAGAAGCTCGGCGTACGGGCGCAGCGTTGCGCGCCCAGCCCCGGATGTCCTTCCGACTCACCGTCGAAGGGAGCGGCAGCATGGAGTACCGAATCGTCGACAAGGACGCGTTCGCGCTGGTGGGGCGCAAGGCCCGGGTCCCGCTGGTGCACGAGGGGATGAACCCGGCGATCGTCGCGTTCATCCGGAGCATCGACAAGGAGACGACCGAGCGGATCGAGGCGCTCTCCGATCAGGAGCCGAAGGGAATCGTCAACGTCAGCGACAACCTCGCCGACAGCCGGCAGGAGGGCACCGAGCTGGACTACTGGCACGGGGTGGTGACCAGCGCCGCGCCGCCGGAGGACCTGGACGCGCTGCCGGTGCAGGCCGGGTCATGGGCGGTGTTCACCACCTCCGGTGCGTTTCCGCAGGCGGTGCAGTACCTGTGGCGTGACGTGTTCACCCAGTGGTTTCCGTCCAACCCGTACCGCAGCCGACCTGGGCCGGAGATCTCCCGGGTCCGGGTGTCGGCGGACGGCACCCAGGCGGACGCCGAGCTGTGGATCCCGGTGGAGCGGGTCCCGTCCTGAGCTGCGGCGCCGGGTCGACGTGCGCAACGTCGGCCCGGCGCCTGCCCGGTCTGCCGTTCACCGCCACCGGCCCGGCGGATGGTCGGGCAGCCGCAGGTCCGCGAGTACGCCGAAATGGTCGCTGGCCCAGACCCCGTCGACCGGCTCGTCGAAGACCCGCCGGCAGTCCGCCACCGCCAGGTTCGGCCCGTGGAGGCCGCAGCGGACCATGACGTAGTCGATCCGACGTCCCGTCTCCAGTGGCATCGTGCCCGCTCGCACCAGCGGATTGCGCGGGGTGAAGGTGTGCCCGGGATCGTCCGGGTGCACCGTTGCCCAGGCGTCCTGGTAGGCGACGCTGCAACCGTGCAGCGACTGTTTGCCGCGCCAGAAGCGCACGCTGGCGGAGTCGGCGTCGTCGTCGAAGTCGCCGACGAGGACGACGGGCAGGTCCCCTCCGGCCAGCAGCTTCTCGATGAAGGTCGCGGACCGGACGGCCTGCAACTCCCGCTCGTGGGCGTACCCGTACTGATAGGTGGGTTTGTGGTGGGCGACCAGCACTGTGCCGATGGGCGGTGGCACCTCGATCTCCGCCACGACCACCGCCGACCAGGGCATGTCGACCCGTTCGGTGACCTGTAGGTCGAGTTCGCGGACGGTCCCGACCGGCCAGCGGCTGACCAGTGCGGCGCCGACCCCGTCGGCGGAGCGCCCGCCGTGGCGTACCACGTGATGGTCCGGGCCGAGCAGGTCGATCGCCTGGTCGTAGCCGTTGCCCCAGACGGTCTCCTGAAGGGCGACCACGTCCGGTCGCAGGCGGGCCAGGCCCGACTTGAGGACGGCCCGGCGGCTCTCCCAGTCGGCGTATTCGGGGGCGAGCAGGTTGAGGGTCAGCACCCGCAGCCCGGCGGGCTCGTCGTCCGTCGTCATGCCCTTGGTGCTTACCCGCGCCGGCCACGGCGGAATCCTGACGTCCCCCACCCCTATGTAGAGTTCCGATACAGTGGTCGTATGCGGATGACCATCCCGGTCGCGAAGGTGCTCGCGGCGCTGCTCGCCGAGCCCGACGAGCAGCGCTACGGGCTCGACCTGATGCGAATGACCGGCCTGCCCAGCGGCACCCTCTACCCGGTGCTGCACCGGTTGCAGGGGGCCGGCTGGCTGGCCGCCGACTGGGAGGCGATCGATCCCGTCGCGGCCGGGCGGCCGGCCCGGCGCTACTACCGGCTGACCGCCGTCGGGGTGACGCAGGCCCGGCAGGCGCTCGCCGACCTGCGGGCCGCGATCCCCGACGGTGGCCGTCGCTCGTGGGGCGGCGCCGAGCCCACCGGGGCACCGGCGTGGTGACCCGCCGGGCCGCCGAGCTGCTGCTGGATCTGGCCGCGCGGCGCTGGCCCGCCGAGGTCCGCGACGACCTGCGCCGCGAGTGGGCCGCCGAGCTGCACGTGCTCGCCGAGAGTGGCCGCCGGACGACGATGGTCGGCTTCGCGGTGAGCCTGGCCGTCAGTCGCGCCGGCGCCCCGATCGTCGACCGCACAGTGATGCGTGGTCGGGCCGGCCGTACCGCCGCAGCGCTACTGCTGTCCCCGATCGCCTGCGTCGGGATCGTGGCCCTCGGTGTGGTGGCGCTGTTCTCCGTCGACTCGTTGCTGGTGCGGGCGAGTTGGGTGGAGCGGGCGCAGAGGCCGATCTGGGCGGCGTTCACCATCGTGCTGGCGGTCGTGCTGGCGGTGTTCGCCGCCCGCTGGGCCCGGCACAACGCACTTGACGGCCCACTGCGTATCGCGCTCGGCGTGGTGCTCCCGGTCGGTGCGGCCGTCATCCTGTTCGTGTACGTCGTCAATTTCAGGTACGTCGTGAACGCCGAGGGCCTGGCCGACGCCGTACCCGGTCTGCTGCTCTGGTCGGCCGGCCTGACCCTCGCGCTCTGGGCCGCGGCGAGCCTCGCCGCCCGGGGTCGCGTCCGCGCCGCCTGGTGGGTGGGCGTCCTCGGCGCACTCGTCGCCGCGGACCTCGCGGTGATCCTCGTCATCGTCGACGCGTACCCCGCCGGATTCGGCGCTGGCCCAACGATCGAGGCACGGGAGCGCGTCGACCCGATCTCCGCGCCGCTGTGGCTCTTCGCCTGCTGGACGGACTGGAACTTCGGCCTGCCCCGGCCGATCGACTGGGAGATCTTCCTGATCACCAACCGGGTGTTGATAGAGCCCATGCTCTACCTGGCCTGCACGCCGTACGCGCTCGCGTACACCATCCGGGCGGCCCGGTCGGCCCCCGCCGAGCCGGTCGCCCTCGCGCCGACCCCGGTGTGAACCTCAGTCGGGTACGTCGTCCCACGTCGTACCCGGCTCCAGGTAACCGGCCAGCTGGTTCTCGCGCAACGCGTACGCGATGACCAGCAGGGCGTGCTTGTCCAGCTCGGGCAGCCGGTCCAGCGGGAACCACCGCACGGCCAGCGACTCGTCGTCGTTGACGCGGGCGGTGCCGGCCACCAAGCGGCACAGGAACCCCAGGTTCAGGTAGTCGCAGCGGTCGCCATTCGGGTACGTGTGCGGGTGCGACACGGCGCTGGACATCCGCACCGGCGCCACCTCCAGGCCCGTCTCCTCGCGCACCTCGCGGACCAGCGCGGTGGCCGGCTGCTCGCCCGGCTCGACGAAGCCGCTGATCACCGACCAGCGCCCGTCGTCGGCACGCTGGCCGAGCAGTAGCTCACCGGCGTCGTTGCGGACCACCGCGCTGACGCTCGGCAGCCAGAGCAGGTCGTGACCGACGTGCTTGCGCAACCCCATGATGTAGTCCGGAATCGCCATCCGGCGATCATAGGCCGCGACTGCTCTGCCCCATGCCGGACGCACGTCCGGCGTCAGCCCGACCAGCTGACCGTACGGCGGAAGCGGTCGTACTCCTTGCCGAGTTCGGCGTCGATCCGCTCCATCCGTGCTTCGGTGAGCACCACCGAGGGATCCTGCCAGGCGCGCCCAGCGAGCATCTGGCGGCGCAGTCCGGTCGGTGGGTGAGCGGCGAACAGCGACGCCTCGTCGCGGACCGACAGTTGCCGCAGGAGCGGCAACTGGTCGGTCCTGGCCGCAAGGGACTCGGCCAGCGCGGACCGCCACCGGTCCGGGCCGTGTCCCGCCCGGCTCTCCCGACGCACCGCCAACGCCAGCGATTCGGTAGCGAGCAGGGTGTCGAGGAAGTCGGTCGCGGCGGTCGTGCCGGCCACCCGGGCGGCCAGTTCGTCGGCGAGGTACTCGGCCCGCTGACTGTCCCGCAATGCCACAGTCACCAGCAGCAGGTACGCGACGAACAGCACCCGCGACACCACCCACTGGAACGCGCGGCCCAGCGCGTCGCCCAGCATCTCCACCAGCCCCGCCCCGACGCTGGTCCGCACCGGCCGGAACAGGTCGGCGGCCGAGCCGAGCATGGTGAACGCGGGCTGGGTCAACAGGCCCCGGCGCGGGTCACCGTTGACGAAGTGACCCAGCTCGTGGCCGAGCAGCGCCACCCGGCCACCGGCGGGAAGCGAACCCCACAGCGGAAGCCCGAGACCGAGCACCTTCCGCCGCCGCAACCCGACAGTGCCCGCGTACGCGTTGATGGTGTCGTCCACGCCCACCACGTCCGGCGCAGGTGCCCCGACAGCGGTGGCCACCTCGTCGATCAGGCCGAACAGCTCCGGCGCCTGGTCGCGGGTGAGCACCTCCAGTTCCGGGTCGAGGCGACCGAACCGGGGCCGCAACGCGATCGCCAGACCGACCATCGCCACACCCGGCACGATCGCCAGGTTGGGAAACGGGAACGCCACGATCAGCCAACCACCGACCACTGCGAGCGCGAGCACCGCGGCGATCAGGAGCAACGAGGCTGCCGCGGTGAGCGTCCGGGCGGCTTCGGATCCGTTGGTGCCCAACGGTCGCCCGACCAGTTGGGTGAACTGCCGCCTGGTCGCCCGGAACGCCATTCGGTAGGTCCACCGGTCGACCCAACTCCACCCGAACTCGCGTTGACGTCGTGCCGGGTCATAGGCGTCCAGATTCCATTCGCAGCCGGGGCACCAGGGCACCGCGTCCCGTACCGATGCCGTCGTCGCCGCACACCCCGGGCACGCCCCCGTGCCGGTCACCGTATTGGTCACGAGCGCAGATCATGCCTCAGCCCTGGATTGCACCGGAACTGACTGTTCGTCCGACCCTATTTCCGCGTTCCGCCCCGACGAACGCAATGCATATCTACTGTGGAGATCGTCGGCGACTTGTGCGATCCGGTGGCGGCCGGCCGGTTCGCGGTGCACAGTGATTCCCATGAGCGACAGCGGACGTGGTGGGCAGTTCTACTGGTGCACCCGGCATCACCGGGTCGAGACGGACTCCAACGTGTGTCCGGCGAAGCACGTTCTCGGCCCGTACGACTCGGCGGCCGACGCGGAGAACGCCCTGCAACGAGTGCAGGAGCGGAACGAGGCGTGGGATGCCGAGGACGCTCGTTGGGCCGGGGACGACAGATAGGCGGCGCGGGACGGCTCGCGCCGAGGTATTTCGTGCTCCGCGAGGACGCACGCGAGAGCACGTCCCCCGAGGAGGGAACCACGATGGCCGAAGCACAGCAGGCCACCAAGCGCCCGGCCGCCCGACGCACCACCGCGAAGAAGACCGCCGCGGCGGAGCGGAACACGGCGGCGAGCCGGACCACCCCCGTGCGCAAGTCCACCACGGCTGCCGCGAAGGCACCGGCCCGCAAGGCCGCCGGCGGGGCGGGCCGCGCCCCGGCCAGGAAGACCACCACGGCGGCCACGAAGGCCCCCGCGAAGAAGGCCACGACCAAGACCACCGCCGCGGCCAAGAAGGCCCCCGCGAAGGCCTCGGCCACCACCCGCAAGACGACCACCGCCGCCAAGCGGGCCCCGGCGTCCACGGCGCGCAAGACCACCACCGCCGCGAAGAAGACCACCGGTACGGCGAAGAAGACGGTGGGCGCGGCGAAGAAGACGACCGCCTCGGCGGCGAAGAAGACCACCACCGCGGCGAAGGCCCCGGCGCGCAAGACCACCACCGCCGCCAAGGCCTCGGCGCGCAAGACCACGACCGCGGCGAAGGCCCCGGCGCGGAAGGTGGCGACCAAGGCGTCCGCCGCCAAGAAGACAGCGACGAAGAAGACGGCCGCGGCGAAGAAGACCGCGTCGACCCGCCCCAGCGGCGGCGCGCGCAAGGCTCCGGCCAAGAAGGCCCCGGCCGCGAAGGTGACGGGTACCTCGTCGACCACCGCCCGCAAGGCGGCGGCGAAGAAGGCCCCGGCGAAGAAGACCGTCGCGGCCAAGGCGCCGGCCCGCAAGGTGACCGCCCGTAAGACTCCGACCCGCCCGGTCGCCGCCCGAGCCACCGCTCCCAGGGGGGCCCGCAGCGCCGCCCGCAAGGCGACCGGCTGAGCGGGGAGAATCCCCTCACCGGGCGGATTTCGGGCCGGTCACCGGAAGCGGATCACCCGTGGCGCTGTCAGGATTGACCCGTGGTCATCCGACGCGTACTCGCGCCCCGCATCGACTTCGGCGCGTTGCGCCGCGAACTCGGCCTGTCCGAGGAGTTTCCGGCCGACGCCCAGCGTGAAGCCGACGAGGCGGCTGCGGCACCGCCGCAGCCGCCCGTCGACCGCACCGACATACCGTTCGTCACTGTCGACCCCGCCAGCTCGCGGGACCTGGACCAGGCGATGCACCTCAGCCGCCGCCCGGGTGGGGGCTACCGCGTGCGGTACGCGATCGCCGACGTCGCCGCGCACGTCGCCCCGGGCGGGGCGTTGGAGGCGGAGACCTGGCGGCGGGGGCAGACCATCTACCTGCCCGACGGCAACGTGCCGCTGCACCCGCACACCCTCAGCGAGGGTGCGGCCAGCCTGCTGCCCGACGACGATCGGGCCGCTGTGGTCTGGACCATCGACCTGGACGCCGACGGCGGCACCGTGGCCGTCGAGCTGGAACGCGCCCTGGTCCGCAGCCGCGCCAAACTCGACTACACCGGGGTGCAGGCGGCAGCCGAGGCCGGACGGCTACCCGACCCGATCGCGCTGCTGCCGGAGATCGGCGACCGACTGACCGCCCGTGGGCTGAGCCGGGGCGCCATCAACCTGCCGCTGCCCGAGCAGGATCTGGAGCCCGACGGTGAGGGCTGGCGGCTGGTGCTGCGCGCGCCGGTGCCGATGGAAGAGCACAACGCGCAGATCTCCCTGCTGACCGGGATGGCTGCCGCCGACATCATGCTGGCCGGCCGGGTGGGTCTGCTGCGGACGATGCCGGCGCCCAAGCCGGACGCGGTGCAGCGGCTCCGGGCCGCCGCCGCGCCGCTGGGCGTGCACTGGCCGGACGACGTGGGCCCGGGGCAGGTCATCGCCGGTCTGGACGCCGCCCAGCCGCGCGCCGCCGCGTTCATCGACCAGGCGGCCGAGCTGATGCGCGGTGCCGCGTACACCGCCTTCGACGGGGAGCTGCCGGAGCAGCCGGAGCATGGTGGCGTGGCGGCCGCGTACGCCCACGTGACGGCCCCGCTTCGGCGGCTGGCCGACCGGTACGCCACCGAGGTCTGCCTGGCCCTGCACGCGGGCCAGGCGGTGCCCGACTGGGCCCGTGCCGCGTTGCCCCGGCTGCCCGAGGTGATGGCGAGCACCGACCGGGTCGCCTCGGCGGCTGCTCGTGGTGCCGTCGAGCTGGCCGAGGCGGCGGTGCTGGAGCACCGGGTGGGCGAGACCTTCGACGCGGCCGTCCTCGACGTCGACGCCCCACCCAATGGCAAGTCCCGGCCCCGACCGGCCGGTGGCACCGTCGCGCTGGACGCCCCGCCGGTACGCGCCCGCTGCCTCGGCCAACTGCCGCTCGGCGAACGGGTCCGGGTTCGTCTGGTCACCGCCGACCCGGCGGCCCGTACCGTCCTGTTCGAGCTGGCCTGACCGGGCCGCCGTCTGGCCCTGTTCTCGCCCGCTGGCGCGGTCGCTCACGTGCAGCGGGGATTCTCACAGCGCTCGGCGCTGCTGACCGGCCGAGCGGTTTGCGAGGATGAGGCCATGGCATACGACGCGAGCACGCTGCCCGACGTGTCCGGGCTGACGGTCGGCATCATCGGCGGCACCGGCGACCAGGGGCGGGGCCTCGCCTACCGGTTCGCGCGGGCCGGCCAGACGGTGCTGATCGGATCCCGGTCGGCTGAGCGGGCCGCCGAGTCCGCGGCCGAGATCGCCGCCCTGCCCGGGGTGCCGGCCGGCGGCAGCGTCACCGGTGCGGCCAACGACGAGGTGGCCCGACGCAGCGACGTGGTGATCATCGCGGTGCCGTGGGACGGGCACGCCGCCACTGTCGCCGCCCTCGCCGAGCCGCTCGCCGGCCGGATCGTCGTCGACTGCGTCAACCCGCTCGGCTTCGACAAGCAGGGCCCGTACGCGCTGACCGTCGCCGAGGGCAGCGCCGTGCAGCAGGCCGCCGCGCTGCTGCCCGACTCCCGGGTCTGCGCCGCGTTCAACCACGTCAGCGCTCCGCTGCTGGCCGACCCCGAGGTCGACCGGATCGACCTGGACGTGCTGATCTGCACCGAGGACCGCGAGCTGGTCGACATCGTCGGCGCGTTGGCCGCCCGGATCCCCGGCATGCGGGGCATCTACGCCGGCCGGTTGCGCAACGCCCACCAGATCGAGGCGTTCACCGCCAACCTGATCGCCATCAACAAGCGCTACAAGGCGCACGCCGGCATCCGCGTCACCGACCTCTGACCCGAGCGGCGTGATCCACTCCGGTTTCATGAAAGCGGGGTGTCCCGGGCACCGGGACACCCCACTTTTGGCAAAACCGAGTGGATCACGCCGTGCCCGGTCCTAGAAGGTGTGTTCAGCGGCGGGGAACTCGCCGCCGCGGACCTCGTCGGCGAAACGGCGGGTGGCGTCGGTGAGAGCGCCGGCCAGGTCCGCGTACCGCTTGACGAAACGGGGCGCCTTGCCCGTCCGCAGCCCGGCCATGTCCTGCCAGACCAGCACCTGCGCGTCGGTGTCCGGGCCCGCGCCGATGCCCACAGTGGGGATCGGCAGCTCGTGGGTGATCCGCTTGGCCACCTCGCCGGGCACCATCTCCAGCACCACGGCGAACGCGCCCGCCTCCGCCACCGCCCGCGCGTCGGCCAGCACCTCGTCGGCGGCGTCGCCGCGACCCTGCACGCGGTAGCCGCCCAGTGTGTGCTCGCTCTGCGGCGTGAAACCGATGTGCGCCATCACCGGAATGCCGGCACCGACGATCGCGGCGATCTGCGCGGCGTTGCGGCGGCCGCCCTCCAACTTCACCGCGTGACAGCCGCCCTCCTTCATGAACCGGACGGCGGTACGCAGCGCCTGGGCCGGACCCTCCTCGTACGATCCGAACGGCAGGTCACCGACGATCAGCGAGTGCCGGGTCGCCCGCACCACGGCCCGGACCAGCGGAAGCAGCTCGTCGGCGGTGATCGGCAGGGTGGTCTCGTAGCCGAACACGTTGTTCGCGGCCGAGTCGCCGACCAGCAGCACCGGAACACCGGCCTGGTCGAAGATCGACGCCGTGTACTGGTCGTACGACGTGAGCATCGGCCACCGCTCGCCGCGCTCCTTGGCGGCCATCAGGTCGCGGGTGCGGACCCGTCGGGTGGCCGGGCCGCCGTACAACGCGGTCACCTCGTTCGGAGTGGACTCCACCATCTCTGTCTCCCTTCCTCGAGGCCGCCTGCGCGGTCCCCGGGTTCCGTCGCGATCGTCGCACCGCGAGACGGGCTGACGGCAGGGCCCAGTGCAAGATGTCACTCCACCAGCGCGGGGTCGCCCCACCTGGCCACCCGGGACCGCGCCGCGAGGTCACCGCCCGGCGGCGCCGGGCCGCGCCACCGACCCGGCACCCCCAGGGGTACGGCTCAGCCGTGCTCGCGCCACCGGTTGGTGATCGGCAGACGGCGGTCCCGGCCGAACGCCTTCATGGAGATCTTCGTGCCCGGCGCCGACTGCCGTCGCTTGTACTCGGCGGTATCCACCAGCCGCAGCACCTTGTCCACGATCGCCGGGTCGTGACCCGACTCGACCAGCCCGTCGCGGCCGAGGTCGCCGTCGACGTAGCCGATCAGGATCGGGTCCAGGACGTCGTAGTCGGGCAGGCTGTCGCTGTCGAGCTGGCCCGGGCTCAGCTCGGCGCTCGGCGGCTTGCCGATCGAGTTCTCCGGGATCGGGGCGGTCTCACCGCGCCGAGCCGCGTCCCTGTTGCGCCACTTCGCGAGCCGCCAGATCAGCGTCTTCCAGACGTCCTTGACCGGGTTGAAGCCGCCCACCGAGTCGCCGTACAGGGTGGAGTAGCCGACCGCCAGCTCACTCTTGTTGCCGGTGGTCAGCACCAGGTGGCCCTCCTGGTTCGACAGCGCCATCAGGATCACGCCACGGACCCGGGCCTGCAGGTTCTCCACGGCCACGCCGGACAGCGACAGGTTGGCCAGGAAACCGTCGACCATCGGCTGGATCGGCTCGACGCGGTAGTCCAGGCCGGTGCGCTTGGCCAGGTCGGCGGCGTCCTCCCGGGAGTGCTCCGAGGAGTGCTGGCTGGGCAGCGACACCCCCACCACCCGGTCCGGCCCGAGCGCGTCGACGGCGAGCGCCGCCACCACCGCCGAGTCGATGCCGCCGGAGAGACCGAGCACCACCGACGGGAACCGGTTCTTGTTGACGTAGTCGCGCAGACCCAGCACCAGCGCCTGCCACACCTCGGCCTCGTCGGCCACCGGCTCGATCAGCCCGCCGGTGGCGGCCGGGCCGGACGGCGTGGGCGGAATGCCGTCCAGCGTGCTGTGCACGATCCGCATGCCGTCGGCCACCGTCTCGCTGGTCGGCGGGGTGGCGGCGGTCGGCAACTCGACGTCGTGCACGAGCAGGTGTTCGACGAACTGCGGTGCCCGGGTGAGCAGCTCACCGTCGGCGCTCACGATCATCGAGTCGCCCTCGAAGACCAGCTCGTCCTGGCCGCCGGTCATGTTGACGTACGCGATGGCGGCGCCCGCCTCGGCGGCCCGGCGGCGGACCAGCGGCAGCCGGATGTCGTCCTTGTTCAGCTCGTACGGCGAGCCGTTGATGTTGACGACCAGGCCGACGCCGGCCCTCCGGGCGGCGGCGAACGGACCGCCGGCCTGCCACAGGTCCTCGCAGATGGTCAACGCGACGTCCACGCCGCCGATCCGCACCACTGTCAGCGCGTCACCGGAGACGAAGTACCGGTCCTCGTCGAAGACCCCGTAGTTGGGCAGGTGGTGCTTGAAGTAGCGGGCGGCCACGACGCCGCGGTGCAGCAGCGCGGCGGCGTTGCGGGCACCTCGGCCCGGCTCGGCGTCCCCGCTGACCTGCGGCGGACCGTCGGCGTCCAGGTAACCGACCACGACCGGCAACTCGCCGAGACCGTCGGCGGCCAGGTCGGCGGCCAGCCGCTCCACGGCGGCCCGGGACGCGGCGACGAAGGAGCGCCGGAAGACGAGGTCCTCAACCGGGTACCCGGTCAGCATCATCTCCGGGAAGAGCACCAGCTGGGCACCGGCATCGGCGGCCTGGCGAGTCCAGCTGCGGACCAGGTCGGCGTTTCCGGCGATGTCGCCGACGCTCGGGTTGACCTGGGACAGGGCGAGACGCAGGGTGGGCATGCCTTCATCTTGCCCCAGCCTCGTCGCGACAATCCGTACCCTCCGACGAGATTGCCGCCACCCGCCGCGACGGGCGCCCGCGGGGCCGCGGCGGCAGGAGCTCGGCCGTCCTGACGGCGGACGCGGCGGCACGGCGGGGGCCCACGCTCGCCGGGCGGGACACGAGGGGACGGCCGGCGGCAGTTCGCGTAACGTCTGCGTAACCAGGCCCGGGAAGACTGGGCGATCAGGTCGGGTACAGCCCGGCCAAGGCGGACAAAAGAGTGTCGCGAGGGGTTGGGGAAGTGGACCGTCAGCAGGAGTTCGTCCTCCGCACGCTGGAAGAGCGGGACATCCGGTTCGTCCGGCTGTGGTTCACCGACGTTCTGGGCACGCTCAAGAGCGTTTCGGTGGCCCCCGCCGAGCTCGAGGCGGCCTTCGAGGAAGGCATCGGCTTCGACGGCTCGGCGATCGAGGGCTTCGCCCGGGTCTTCGAATCGGACATGGTGGCCATGCCCGACCCGACCACCTTCCAGGTCTTCCCCTTCGAAGGTGGGGTCAGCGGCGAGAGCGCCCGGATGTTCTGCGACATCCTGCTGCCCGACGGCGGGCCGTCCTGGGCAGACCCCCGGCACGTGCTGCGCCGCGCGCTGTCCAAGGCAGCCGAGAAGGGCTTCACCTTCTACACCCACCCCGAGATCGAGTTCTTCCTGCTCGAAAACGGTCCGCAGGACGGCTCGGTGCCCACCCCGGTCGACACCGGCGGGTACTTCGAGCACACCACCCACGCCGTCGCCCGGGACTTCCGCCGGCAGGGCGTACTGGCGCTGGAACGGATCGGCATCTCGGTCGAGTTCAGCCACCACGAGGTCGCGCCCGGCCAGCAGGAGATCGACCTGCGCTACGCCGACGCGCTCACCACCGCCGACAACATCATGACCTTCCGGCACGTGGTCAAGGAGGTCGCCCTCTCCACCGGTGTGCAGGCCAGCTTCATGCCGAAGCCGTTCACCGACCAACCGGGCAGCGGGATGCACACCCACCTGTCGCTGTTCGAGGGCGAGCGCAACGCCTTCCACGACAGCGGCGACCCGATGAAGCTGTCCAAGGTGGCGAAGTCGTTCATCGCTGGTCTGCTGGTGCACGCCCGGGAGTACACGGCGGTCACCAACCAGTGGGTCAACTCGTACAAGCGGCTCTTCCCGCAGCACCTGCCCGACCGGATCACCGAGAGCCCGGCGTACGTCTGCTGGGGTCACCTCAACCGGTCCGCGCTGGTCCGGGTTCCCGCGTACGGCAAGCCCAACTCGGCCCGTGTCGAGGTCCGCTCGCTGGACTCGGCGGCCAACCCGTACCTCGCCTTCGCGGTGCTGCTCGGCGCCGGCCTCAAGGGCATCGAGGAGGGGTACGAGCTGCCGCCGGGCGCCGAGGACGACGTCTGGTCGCTGACCAGCGCGGAGCGGCGCGCCATGGGCTACGAGGCGCTGCCGGAGAACCTTGCCGAGGCGATCGACGTGATGGCCGGCTCCGAACTGGTCGCCGAGGTGCTCGGCGAGCACGTCTTCGACTTCTTCCTGCGCAACAAGCGGGCCGAGTGGGAGCAGTACCGCCGCGAGGTCACCCCGTACGAGCGGCAGCGCTACCTGGCCCTGTAGACGCAGGGGCTGACGCCGTTGCGCGCTGCCGCTATCGTCTCGATCACCGCGCCGGTACCCCTCCGGGCGGAGAGTCGGGAGGCAAGTCGGTGCTGGAGGATCTGTTCAGCGGTGCCTGGCAGAGCGTCGTGTTCGGGATCGTCGGCGTCGGCCTCATGGCCGCCGGCTTCGGGCTCGTCGACCTGCTCACCCCGGGCCGGCTGCGAGACCTGATCTGGGTCGAGCGCAACGCCAACGCGGGGTTGCTGCTCGCCGCCAACCAGCTCGGCATCGCCGGGATCGTCTTCACCGCGATCCTGACCAGCTACAGCGACTTCGGCAAGGGCCTCGCCTCCACCGTGGTCTTCGGACTGGTCGGGTTGGCGATCATGGCGCTGGCCTTCGTGGTGCTGGACCTGCTCACCCCCGGCAAGCTCGGCGAGGTCATCTGCTCACCCGAGCCGCACCCGGCCGCCCGGGTCAGCGCCGCCACCCACTTCGGGGCCGCGCTGATCGTCTGCGCCTGCATCGCCTGAGGCGGCTGTCCGCGTCGCTGTGCTGGCGGCTGTCCGCGTCGCCGCGGTGGTTGTCCGGGTCGCTTTGGCGGTTGTCCGCGTTGCCGCGCGGGCGGTTGCTGGAGGGCGTCGTACCCCGGTCGTAGCGTGCCGGGCATGAACCGCACGGATCGCCTCTACGCGCTGGTCGAGGAGCTGCGGGCGGTGTCACCACGGCCGCGCAGCGCCCGCTGGCTGGCCGCGCGCTTCGAGGTGAGCAGCCGGACCATCGAACGGGACCTCGGCGCGTTGCAGGAGGCCGGGGTGCCGATCTGGGCCGAGCCCGGGCGCACCGGCGGCTACGTCCTGGACCGCGCCCGCACCCTGCCGCCGGTCAACCTGACCGCCGCCGAGGCGGTGGCGATGGCCGTGGCGCTGCACCGGCTCGCCGGCTCGCCGTTCGCCGGGCCGGCCGCCACCGCGCTGCGCAAGCTGGTGGCGGTGCTGCCGGCCGCCGACGCCGCCGAGGCACACCGCCTCGCCGGCCGGGTGCACCTGATCGGCGACGGGCCGGCCACGCCCGTCCCGGCCACCGTCGCCGACGCGGTCGCCGCGCGGCGGGTGCTGCGCATCCGGTACGCCGACCGCGCCGGCGCCGACTCGACCCGTGACGTCGAGCCACTCGGCTACCTCGGCAATTCCCGACACTGGTACCTGGTCGCCTGGTGCCGTCTGCGCGACGAGCTGCGGTGCTTCCGCACCGACCGGATCCGGAGCGTCGGGGCGCTGCCCGACGTGGTGGCCCGGGAGCTACGCCTGACGGATCTCGACATCCCGCACGAGCGGGTTCGCCCGCTGAGCCTGGTCTGAAACGCGCTGAGTGCGGCGGGCCTCGTCTGAACGGGGTTGGCGCGGCGGCCTGGTCTGAGACGGGCTTGGTGGGGGCGGCCTGGTCTGAGACAGGCTTGGTGGTGCGGCCTGGTCTGAAACGAGGTCGGCGCGGTGGCCTGGTCTGAGACCCGTTCGCGGCGGTCCCGGTTGGGTCTCGTCGCTGGAAACCCCGCCGGGTGATCCGGAAACACCGACAGGACGCTGTCGCCAACGGCCCCGAGACTGCTCCAGACGACGGCCGAACGGCCGGCACGGAAATTCTGGAGGCAGTAGATGTCCAGGTCCACCACGCCCATCACCTGGTTCGAGATCGGCACCGACCGGCCCGAGGACGCGGAGCGGTTCTACGGAGAGCTGTTCGGCTGGACCTTCGAGGAGCAGGGCTCGACCAACGGCGGGTCCTACCGCGTGACCGGGGCCGGCGGCGACACCGGGATCGGCGGGGCGATCCGGGCGACCGACGGGACGTCGCCGAACTACGCGGTGTTCTACGCCGAAGTCGCCGACGTGGCGGAGACCTGCCGACAGGCCGAAGCGGCCGGCGGCCGGGTGCTGGTGCCAGCGCGTACGGCACCGAGCGGTCTCACGTTGGCCCACCTACTCGACCCGGCCGGCAACCACCTGGGCGTGTTCACGCCCCCGCCCCCGCAGCCCTGACCCCTTTCAGGGCCGGGCTGATGCTCCCAGGCTGACCCCGCGCTATCGGTCAGGCTGGCCCGGGTGGGGCTGGCTCTGGGGGGCCTGGCCCGGGGTGGCCTGGCCTGGAGTGGCCTGGCCCGGGTGGCCTGGCTCTGGGTTGGGCTGGCTCTGGGGCCGTCACCCTGAGCGGGTGTGACGGCCGAGCCAGCCTGGCCGCACGCACCCGCGCGCGTGATCGACTCGGTTTTCATGATGTCGGGGTGTCCGGGCGCGCCGGATACCGCGACTTCACGGAAGTCGAGTGGATCAAGCTGGGGTAGGGCCTGACCTGTTCAGGTCGACCGGGGTAAACCCTGACCATTCGGACGTACCAGGGCTTGTTGGGGTTTGGCAGGGAGTGCTCGGCCTGACCGGCGGGGCCCCGGGGCCGGTGATCGACTCGGTTTTCATGATGTCGGGGTGTCCGAGCGCGCCGGATACTTCGACATCACGGAAGTCGAGTGAATCAAGCCGTGACGGGCCCGGGCAGGCCGGCCCGACAGGGCGGACCGGGCCTGCCCGGGCACGACAGGCCGGCCCTCGGCCTGCCCGGGGCGTACCGAGGCCGGCCCCGGCCTGCTGGTGCCTGCCGGGGCCGGCCTCGTCGCACTACTTGCCGGGCGTACCGGCGCCGTGGTGGCCGCCCGGGCCGCGGTGACCGCCCGGGCCGGGGAAGACGCCGGCCTCGACGGCCTTGGTGATGGCGTCGGCCTGCTCCTGGGTGAGCTTGCCGTCCTTGACCGCCTGGTCCAGGCGCTGCTTGAGCGCGGCCTGCCGGTCCTCGGCGGACGGGCGCTGCGGCCGGTCGGCCGGCCGGTGCTGCTCGCGGATATTTTCCAGTGCGGCGGTCACCTTGTCGGTGGGCACGCCCAGCTCCTTGGCGAGCGCCTCGGCGAACTCGCCCTGCCGGTCGGCCTTCGCACCCGGAGCCGTGCCGGGAGCCGGGGCGGTGCTGGCGCTCGGTGCCGGCGTGGGAGTGTCGGCGGCGAACGCGATCGTCGGGGCCGCGATCCCGACGCCGAGGACGCCGGCGGCGGCCAAACCGGCCAGCAGGTGCTTCCTACGGATGGTGCGGGACATGCTGTCCTCCAGAGGTTCGGTCATCCTGCGCTGTCATCACCGACAGTGACCGGGCTGTCTGGGCGGAAGCCGTGGCGACCCTGTCAGCGAGCTGACAATCAGGGGCCGGCGGTGGGCGAAATCGGTTGTGTGGTCGCTTGCCGAGCGGTCAGGGTGGACGATCCACCGACGGAAGGACGCCGCGACATGACCGTCGAGATTCGGGAGATTCCAATCGGCGAGCCGGGCGCCGGACCGTACGGCATCACGTCTGGCCCGGACGGCGCGCTGTGGCTGACGTTGGCCCATGCCGGCGGCATCGCCCGGTTGTCGCCCGACGGTGCGGTCCGGACCTACCCGCTGGATCCGCCCGGCGGTCGCCCATTGATCATCACGGCCGGGCCGGACGGGGCGCTCTGGTTCACCCGCTCGGGAGACGACCGGATCGGTCGGATCACCGTCGACGGTGAGCAGCGCACCATCGCCCTGCCGGTCGGCACCGGGCCGGGCGGCATCGCGGCTGGGCCTGATGGCGCGCTCTGGTACGCCGGGATGACCTCCGACACCATCGGCCGGGTGGGGATTGACGGCACCCACACCGCATTCCCGCTGCCGGTGACCGGCGGATTCGCCTCGATGATCACTGCTGGCGCGGACCAGGCTCTCTGGTTCACCCTCAATCAGGCGAACGCGATCGGTCGGATCGATCTCGACGGCAGGGTGACGCTGCATCCGTTGCCCACCGTGAAGGCCGGCCCGGTCGGCATCACCTTGGGCGACGACGCCGTCATCTGGTTCGTGGAGATCGCCGCCGGTCAGCTTGGCCGGATCGAGCCGGACGGCAAGATCGTCGAGTTCCCGCTGCCGGACCGGGCCGCCCGCCCGCACGCGATCGTGGCGGACCCGGACGGCGGCGCGTGGTTCACCGAGTGGGGTGCCAACCGGATCGGTCACCTCGACGCCACTGGACGGATTGAGGGCTACGCCCTACCCACTCCCAACGCCGAACCGCACGGCATCAACCGCACCCCCACCGGCATCTGGGCCGCCCTGGAAATCGGCGCAGTAGCCCACCTGACCCCACCCACCATCCCGCCCGCCCCCTGAACCTGCCCTGGTTGATCAAGAGGTTTGCGTCAGGATCCGCTCCGAACATGACGCAAACCTTTTGATCACCGGGGAGGGGGCCGGGGAGGGCCGGGGCCGGGGAGGGCCGGGGCCGGGGAGGGCCGGGAGCGGGGGAGGGGAACGGGGCGGAGCGGGGGTTAGTGGACTGCTGGGGTTGCGGTGAGGGTGGCGGTGGTGGTGTCGAGGGTGGCGGTTGTGCCCACCGGGACTGTGAGCTGGTTGGGGCCGTGGCCGATGGGGAGGCCGCCGAGGACCGGTACGCCCAGGTCGCCGAGGCGTTCGCTGAGCACGTCGACGATGGTGGTGTCCCAGCCGTCGCCGCAGTCGGTGAACTGCCCGACCGCCACCCCGGCCAGTCCGTCCAGCACGCCGGCCCGGCGCAGGTGGGTGAGCATCCGGTCGACCTTGTACGGGGGTTCCTGCACGTCTTCGATCAACAGCACCGCACCGGTCAGGTCGGGCAGGTCCGGCGTGCCGATCGACGCGGCGATCATGCACAGGTTGCCGCCGAGCAGGGTACCGGTGGCGCGACCCGGGACGTGTACGCCGAAGGTCTCCTCGGTGGGGACCGCGGTGATCGACACCGGTTCGGTAGTCATCAACGCCGCGTGCAGGGATTCGGCGGAGCGCAGCGGCGTCCGCTCGTCGCGCCAGGCCGCCCCGGGGCCGTGCACCCCGGCCAGGCGGGCGCCCCGCCACAGTGCGAACTGCAACGCGGTGATGTCCGAGAAGCCGGCCACCACCTTCGGGTCGCGGCGGACGGCGGCCATGTCGATGGCGTCCACGATCCGCTGGGCACCGTAGCCGCCGCGAGTGCAGATCACCCCGCGTACGTCAGGGTCGGCGAAGGCCGCGTTCAGGTCGGCGGCACGCAGGTCGTCGGTGCCGGCGAGGTAGCCGTGGCGGGCGTACGCGTTCGGCGCCGGCACCGGGCGCAGGCCCCAGCCGGTGAGCAGTTCCATGCCCCGGGCCACCCGCTCGGGCGAGGTCGGCCCGGACGGCGACACCAGCAGCACCGTGTCACCCGGGCGCAGCACGGGCGGGCGTACGGCGACGCTGTCCTCGCTGATCACAACCGCAGAGCCTAACCACCCCGCCGTGGTCGGGACCCGGGCACGGGCGGCGGGAACCGCGCGGCCCGTGCCGGGGCGTGGTGCCGTGCGGCGTACCGGCTAGCCTCGACCTGTGGCAACCGCGCTGGTGATCGAGAACGACCCGACGGACGACGCGCGCCGGCTGGGTGAGTGGCTGACCGAGGCTGGGCTGGAGCTGTGGGTGGTGCGTCCGCACGCCGGCGACGAGCTGCCCGCCGACCTGGAGGGGTACGCGGCGCTGGTGGTGCTCGGCGGCGACCAACAGGCGTACCCGTTGCCGGACGGCTCGCCCGGCGCACAGTGGTTTCCCGCCGTGGAGGGCCTGCTGCGCAAGGCGGTCCGATACCGGGTGCCGACCCTGGCGGTCTGCCTGGGCGCGCAGCTGCTCGCCACCGCGCACGCCGGGTTGGTGGAGCGCAGCCCGTCCGGGCCGGAGATCGGCCCCGGCGTGGTCGGCCGGCGCGACGCCGCCGAGAACGACCCGTTGTTCCGGTACGTGCCGTTGATCCCGGACGTGCTCCAGTGGCACGCCGACGAGATCACCGAGCTGCCTCGGGGCGCGACACTGCTGGCCGCCTCCACCCGCTACCCGCATCAGGCGTTCCGCCTCGGTGACCGGGCCTGGGGGTTGCAGTTCCACATCGAGTGCGACGCCGCGATGATCGCCGACTGGGCCACCGACTCGACCCAACTCGCCGAGCTGGGCTACGACCCGGAGCTGGTGGTCGCGGCCTGCGCCTCGGTGCTGCCCGACGTCGAGGAGGTCTGGCAACCGTTCGCCGCCCGGTTCGCCGCGCTGGCCCTCGGCGAGCTGGACGACAGCACGACGCGGCGCGGTCTGCCGCTGCTCGGGCACTGATGAGCCGGCCGACCAGGGCACCGGGCCGGCTCGCCCGGTACGGCTTCGGCACCGCCGAAGGCGATGGCGGCGCGCGCGCCGCGGACCTGCTCGGCCCGGAGGGGCTGCGGCTGTGGCGGCCGGCCGAGCAGGAGCCGGTCGACGAGGCCGCCGCGGAGCTGCTCGCCGCGCTGTCCCGGGCCGCCGACCCGGACCTGGCGCTGCGCCAACTGCACCGCATCGTGGAGGCCGAGGGCCGCACCATCGAAGGCGGCACCGAATCGCCGCTGCTCGCGGACGTGCACGCCGATCCCGGGCTACGGCGGCGCCTGATCGCGGTGCTCGGCGCGTCGGCGGCGCTCGGCGACCACCTGGTGGCCCACCCCGAGCACTACCAGGCGCTGCGGACCGCCCCGGACGGGCTCGCCCCGACCGCCGAGGGGCGGCTGGAGCCGGCCGACGGCGGCAACGCGGTGGCGGCGCTGCGGGCCGCGTACCGCCTGGCGTTGCTGCGGATCGCGGCGGCCGACCTGACCGGCGGTCGCGGGCTGGAGCAGACGATGGCCGCCCTCTCCGCGTTGGCAGACGCGACGCTCTCCGCGGCGTACGAGATCGCGGTCACGGAGCTGGCGGAGGGGACCGAGCGGCCCCGACTCGCGGTCGTGGCGATGGGCAAGTGCGGCGGCGGCGAGCTGAACTACGTCTCCGACGTGGACGTCATCTTCGTGGCCGCCGAGGACGCCGACCTGTCCGCCGCGACCCAGGTGGCGACCCGACTGATCTACATCTGCGGGCTGGTGGCCTGGCCGGTGGACGCCGCGCTGCGCCCCGAGGGCAGCCGCGGCCCGCTGGTGCGGACCCTCGCCAGCCACCTGGCCTACTACCGGCGGTGGGCGCGTACCTGGGAGTTCCAGGCGCTGCTCAAGGCCCGCCCGGCCGCCGGTGACCTGCCGCTGGCCCAGGAGTGGATCGACCAGCTCGCGCCGCTGGTCTGGCGGGCGGCCGAGCGGCCCGAGGCGGTCGAGGACGTCCGCGCCATGCGCCGCCGGATCATCGACCACATCCCGCCGAAGGAGCTGGAGCGCGAGATCAAGCGCGGTCCGGGCGGGCTGCGCGACATCGAGTTCGCCGTCCAGTTGCTGCAACTCGTGCACGGTCGCGGCGACGAGACGCTGCGCCCGCCCGGCACCATCCCGGCGTTGCGCGCGCTCGTCGCCGGCGGCTACGTCGGGCGGGCCGACGGCGAGGCCCTGCTGCGCGGCTACCGCTTCCTGCGCAGCGTCGAGCACCGGCTGCAACTCCAGGGCCTGCGTCGTACGCACACGGTGCCCGCCGAGCCGGGCGCGCTGCGCTGGCTCGCCGCCGCGCTGGGTTTCACGGCCTCGCCGGGGCGCAGCGCCGTGGAAAGCTTCCGGGCCGAGTGGGTCACCCACGCCACCGAGGTACGCCGACTGCACGCCAAACTGCTCTACCGGCCGCTGCTGGAGTCGGTGGCCCGGGTGCCGGCCGACGGGTTGCGGCTCACCCCGGAGGCGGCCAGGAACCGCCTGGAGATTCTCGGCTTCGCCGACCCGGCCGGGGCGCTGCGCCACCTCCAGGCGCTCACCGGCGGGGTGAGCCGCACGGCGGCCATCCAGCGCACCTTGCTGCCGGTGCTGCTCAGCGAGTTCGCCGACGCGCCGGAGCCGGACCGGGGGCTGCTCAACTACCGCAAGGTCTCCGACAAGCTGGGCAGTACCCCCTGGTACCTGCGGCTGCTGCGCGACGGCGGCCCGGTCGCCCGTCGGCTGGCCCGGGTCCTCGCGCTGTCCCGGTACGTCGCCGACCTGCTCGCCCGCGACCCGGAGGCGCTGCGGCTGCTGGCCGAGGAGAACGAGCTGGCGCCACGCGCGCCAGAGGTGCTGCGGGAGGGGTTCCTGGCGGCGGCGGCGCGGCACACCGACCCGGTCGAGGCCACCAGCGCCGTGCGCGCGCTGCGACGTCGCGAGCTGGTCCGGGTTGCCTGCGCGGACGTGCTCTGCCGGGCCGGCGCGCTCGCGCCCAGCCCCACCCGGGCGGACGGCGCGAACCGGCCCGCCCGCGGGCTGTCCGACATCACCGAGGTCGGTACGGCGCTCGCCGACGTCACCGACGCCACCCTGGCCGCCGCGCTGCGGGCCGCCCAGGCCAGCCAGCCGGCACCGGCAGGGCTGCGGTTCGCGGTGATCGGCATGGGCCGGCTCGGCGGGTACGAGTCGAACTACCTCTCCGACGCCGACGTGCTCTTCGTCTACGACCCGCCGCCGGGCACCAGCGAGAGCGCTGCCAGCGCCGCCGCGCACGCCGTCGCCGAGGAGCTGCGCCGGCTGCTCGGCGTCCCCGCCCCCGACCCGCCGCTGGGCGTCGACGCCGACCTGCGGCCGGAGGGCCGCCAGGGTCCGCTGGTACGCAGCCTCGCCGCGTACGCGCAGTACTACGCCCGCTGGTCGCGGGTGTGGGAGGCGCAGGCACTGCTGCGCGCCCGGTTCGTCTGCGGCGACGCCGACCTGGGCGCCGAGTTCGAGGCGATGATTGAGCCGGTGCGCTATCCGGCCGACGGGCTGACCCGCGAGCAGGTCGTCGAGATCCGGCGGATCAAGGCCCGGGTGGAGACCGAACGGCTGCCCCGGGGCGCCGACCCGGCCACCCACACCAAGCTGGGCCGCGGTGGGCTCGCCGACGTGGAGTGGGCGGTGCAACTCGTCCAGCTCCGGCACGCCGGCGCGATCCCGGCGCTGCGCGGCACGCGTACCCTCGACGCCCTCGCGGCGGCCGAGCGGGCCGGCCTGATCGACCCGGCGGACGCCGCGGAGATGGCCGCTGGTTGGGCCCTGGCCGCGCAGGTCCGCAACGCGTTGATGCTGGTCCGGGGCCGGGCCGGCGACCAACTGCCCCGGCACGGGGTGGAGTTGGCCGGGGTGGCCCGGCTGCTCGGCCGCGACGATCCGGGGGAGTTCCTCGACGAGTACCTGCGCACCGGCCGCCGCTCCCGCGCCGCTGCCGAACGGGTCCTCGATGCCTGACGCGTCGCCGCGTCCAACCAGGCGGAGCGTCGCGGGCTGGGCGGCGGCGACCGGGGTGGCGGTGCTGCTCGCCGCCGCGTTCCTCCTCGCGCCGCCGATGGGCACCGACCTCGCCGCCCAGGTGGCCCGTGCCGGCTTCACCGAGCGGTACGGGGCCGCGCCGGTCGACTTCGGCTGGTACGGCGGCGTCAACCAGTACGGCTACAGCCTCTTCACGGCCAGGTTGGGCGCGCTGATCGGGGTGCGTCCGCTGGGGGCGATCGCCGCCGTGGTCGGCGCGGCCGCGCTGGGTTGGCTGTTCACCCGCAACCGGGCCCGCCGACCGCTGTTGGCCGGCGTCCTCGGCGCTGTGGTGCTGGTCGGCAACCTGGCGAGCGGCCGGATCACCTTCGCGGTCGGGTTGGCGTTCGGGCTGCTGGCGCTCTGCGCGGTGAGCGCGGAACGCCCACCGCGCTGGCTCCGGTTGACGCTCGCCGCCGTCTGCGCCGCCCTGGCGACGGCGGCCAGCCCGGTCGCCGGCCTGTTCACCGGGCTGGCCGGCGCGGCGCTGCTGCTGGGCGCCCTGCGCACCGGTGACGGGCCGGGCCGCCCGCTGCCCGGAGGCTGGCGAGCCGAGCGACCACTGGCCGAAGGGTTCGTCCTGGCCGTGGCGCCCGCCGTCACGCTCGCCCCGATGGCGTTCGTCTTCGGCAACGGCGGCACCCAGCCGTACTCGGCCGAGTCGATGCGCATCAACGTCGCGCTCGCGGTGCTGGTGGCGGTCGTGCTGCCGCGTCGCCGCCGGGTGCTGCGCGTCGGCGCGGTGCTCACCGTGCTGCTCCTGATCGGGGCGTACTACGTGCCCAGCCCGATCGGTTCCAACGCGCTACGACTGCCGATGCTGTTCGCCCTGCCCGTGCTGGCCGGGTACGCCGCGTTGCCCGGGCCGTGGCTGGCCGGGCTGCTCGCCGCGACCGTCTGGTGGCAGTCCCCGGTGATGACGAGCGACGTGACCCGGGCCGGCGCACCGGAGAGCGCCGAACGTTTCTACCAACCGCTCGTCGCCGAACTCGACCGGCGGCAGCCGGCCGGGCGGGTCGAGGTGGTGCCGCTGCGCGACCACTGGGAGTCGGCGTACCTGCCGCCGACAGTGCCACTGGCCCGGGGTTGGGAACGCCAGGTCGACAGCGACCGCAACGCGCTGTTCTACGACGGCAACCTGAACGAGCAGACCTACGAGCAGTGGCTACGGCACGAGGCGGTGAGCTACGTGGTGCTCGCCCCGGACGCACCCGCCGACCGGTGGGGCCGCGACGAGGCCGCGCTGATCCGCGGCGGCCTGCCGTACCTGCGGGAGGTCTGGCGAGACTCCACCTGGCAGATGTACGCAGTGGTCGATCCGACCCCGCTGGTCGATGCCCCGGGTCAACTCGTCGCCGCCGACCGCGGTGCGGTCCGGCTGACCGCCACGCCCGGGGACGTGCCGGTCCGGGTTCGCTGGTCGCGCTGGCTCACGTTGAGCGGCCCGGACGGCTGCCTGCGACCGGGCGCGGACGGGTGGACCGAGGTGCGGGTCCGCGCCGCCGGCGACTACTCGATCTCCAGTGGGCTGGCACCGGCGCGCCACTGCTGACCCGTGCCTGCCGTCGGCCTCCCACCGACGGGCTGGCAGCATGTCCGGCGTGCCCTCCCACCTCGCGCGCTGGACCGGCCTGGCCGGCTCGATGCTGCTCGCGCTCTCCGCTTTCCTCGGCGGCGCGTTCCCCAGCGGCCCACTGCGAAGCACCCCGGTCAGCATCTGGCAGGGGCCCAACGGCCCGCTGATCCTCGCCGCCTGGCTGGTCGGCACCGGCCTGATGGCGTACGCCTGGTGGGCGCTGCGCGACGGAGGGCCCTCGACGCGGTGGGCCCTGGTCACCGTCGGGCTCTGGCTGCTGCCGCTGCTGATCGCGCCGCCCTTCGGCAGCCGGGACGTGTACGCCTACGCCTGCCAGGGCGCCAGCTTCGTCGGCGGTATCAGCCCGTACGAACAGGGCGTCTCCGCACTGCCCTGCCCCTGGCTGGACACGGTCTCCGTCATCTGGCGCGACACCCCGGCGCCGTACGGGCCCCTGTTCGTGCTCATCGCGGGCGCCGTGGTGAAGGCCACCGGTTCGCTGACCGCCAGCATCGTGCTGCTCCGTGCGCTGTCGCTGATCGGCGTGGCCCTCACCGCGTGGGCCCTGCCGGCGCTGGCGCGTCGGGCCGGTGTGCCGGCGAAGCGGGCGGTGTGGCTGGCGTTGGGATCCCCGCTGGTCGCCGCGCACCTGGTCGGTGGCCCCCACAACGACGTGTTGATGCTCGCCGCGTTGGTCGGCGGGCTGGCCGTGGTGGCGGCGCACCCGGGCCGGCGCGGCATGCTGCTGGTCGGCGGGCTGCTCCTCGGAGTCGCGGTGGCGATCAAGGTGACCGCCGTGGTGGTGGTCCCGTTCGCCGCGCTGGCGGCCACCGCCGGGCCGTACCGGATCCGCACGCTGATCCGCGACGGCGGCTGGGTGGTCGGCGGCACGGTCGTCACAGTGGTCGGCGTGACCGTCCTCGGTGGGCTGGACTTCGGCTGGATCGGCGGGCTGTCCCAGGGCGGCGCCGCCATCGCCTGGACCTCCCCGTCGACCGCCGTGGGGCAGACGGTCGGGTATGTCGCGGCGCTGTTCGGTGGTCACATCGACGCGCTGCCCGTCACCCGCGGGATCGCCGTGGTCCTCCTGGCCGTACTGCTCGTCTGGCTCTGGTGGCGGGCCCGTACCCGCGACCCGCTGTACCACGCCGGTCTCGCGCTCGCCCTCACCGTCGCGCTCGCCCCCGTCGTGCACCCCTGGTACTGGACCTGGCCGCTGTTCGTGCTGGCGGCCACCGCCCAGCGCACCAGATGGTTCACGGTGGTCGCCCTGGTCGCGTCCTTCCTGGTGCTGCCCGACGGCACCGGGCTGCCCCGGTACACCAAGACGGTCGGGGCGCCGCTGATGACGCTGTTGGTGATCGTGCTGGTCATCCGGTTGGTACGGTCGGCTCGAGCGGCCCGTCAGCCGGTCGCCGCCGATTGAGGGAAGGTGCGCCGGTGACCGCTCCCGGCCCGCCTGTTCCGCCGCCGCCTGTGTCGTTGGCGGCATTGGGTGCCCGGTACGCGGGCCTGGTCGGCGCGGTCCTGCTCGCCGTGGCCGGCTACCTCGGCGGGGCGCTGCCCGACGCCCCGCTCGGCGCGACACCGACGTCGATCTGGCGAGCCCTGGACGGCCCGGCGACGCTGACCTGCTGGCTGATCGGCACCATGCTGCTGGTCGGGGCCTGGTGGTCGCTGCACGAGGGTGCGCCGTCGACCCGTTGGGCGTACGTCACCGCCGGGCTGTGGGCGCTACCGCTGCTGGTCGCGCCACCGGTGGGCAGCCGGGACGTCTACTCGTACGCCTGCCAGGGCTGGACGTACGCCCACGGCATCGACCCGTACACCGTGGGAGTGGCGGCGGCGGGCTGCCCATGGCTGGACACTGTGGCGCCGATCTGGCGGGACACCCCGGCACCGTACGGGCCGGTGTTCATGCTGCTCGCGGCCCTCGCCGTCAGCCTCGGCGGCGGGCTCACCGGGACGATCGTGGCGCTGCGCGTGATCGCCGTGGCGGGGCTGCTGCTGGCCGCGCTCTGCCTGCCCGCTCTGGCGCGGGCGGCCGGGGTGCCGGCCCGGCGGGCGGTCTGGTTGGCGCTGGCCGGTCCGCTGGTCGGCGTACACCTGGTGGCCGGCGCGCACAACGACGCCGTGATGCTGGGCCTGCTGCTGTGTGGGCTGCTGGTCGTGGTCCGTCGACCAGGGCGGCCGGCGGCGCTCCTGCTGGCCGGAGCGCTGCTCGGGCTGGCGGTCACGGTGAAGGCCAGCGCAGTGGTGGTGGTGCCGTTCGCGGTGCTGGCCGGGATGCCCAGCCGATACACCGTACGGGCGTTGCTGCGCCACTGTGGTTGGCTGGCCGGAGGGCTGTTCGCCGCGCTGCTGGTCACCTCGGCGGTGTCCGGCCTCGGCTTCGGCTGGGTGGGCGGGCTGACCCACAGCGGCGACTCGGAGCAGTGGACGTCACCACCCACCGCCGTGGGCTTCGTGATCGACTACGCCGGCGCGCTGGTCGGCCGGGACCCGCAGGCGGTGCCGGTGGTCCGGGCGGTGGCGCTGCTGCTGCTCGCCGGTGTGCTGGTGGTGCTCTGGTGGCGGGCCTGGCAGACCCTGCGCGGGCTGAACGAGGTCGCGGCTCCCGAGGTGCGGTGTCCTCGGGTGGCGCGGTCCCGGGTGGCGCTGCACGGCGCGGCGGTGGCGCTGGTCGCCACCGTCGTCCTGTCCCCGGTCTTTCACCCCTGGTACGCGACCTGGCCGCTGGCACTGCTGGCGCTCACCGCCGCCCGCACGACGTGGTTCGTGCTGCCCACCGCGGCGGCAGCCTTCCTCGCCCTGCCCGACGGCACCAACCTGGCCCGCGTCACCAAGGCACCCGGTGCCCTGGCGATGACCGCCCTGCTCCTGACCGTGCTCGTACGCACCGCCCGCCGCCGCTGGCATCGTTGATCATGAGGTTGTAGGGGACAAAGTGGACAAAGCTTCCTGCTAACCCGTGATCACCGAGGCGGGTGGTCAAGATCGCGCTTTAACCTGGATGTAGTCGGCTGTCGGCGGGTTCGAGGCCCCTACATCCAGGATCGAGCACGATCTCGGTTGAGGTCTACGCCCAAGATCCGCTCAACTGCAGGGAAAGTGCTGCCTCCGGGGCGCCGAAGGCAGCAACATCCCCGAAGTTGCGTGGATCTTGGCGCGGGGCGCGGGGCGCGGGGCGCGGGGCGCGGGGCGCGGGGCGCGGGGCGCGGGGCGCGGGGCGCGGGGCGCGGGGCGCGGGGCGC